>CAZUXY010000013.1:0-42617 GCA_964624235.1 uncultured Leptospirales bacterium
AGGGGTATCGGGCAGGTTTCGAACGACCAGCGGTCCGCCGCCCGCCGCCAGGATGACGTCATAACAGAGGCGCCCTTCCGGACCGCTCACGGGGTCGTAACCGGGAGGAGTACGCCATCTGCCCAGGGAATGGAGGAGATCCCGTTCCAGCCGGTTATACAGGGCGCATGAGGCGTCCAGAAGCTCTCCGCAGAGAGAGGTAAGGCTGTTGATATTCGCCAGGGGATCGGTGGTAAATCCCAGGAAGGTCTCGTTGATCCTTGCCATTCGCCGCTCGTATTCCACACGAGGGCTGATATCCCGCATATATTCGATGACTCCGCGCACATCCCCGGTCTGTGATTCAAAAAGCGGGAAACTGTAAATCTCGAGCCACCGCCCGCCGCCGTTTTCCTCCTTCCAGGGGACCACCGCATAGGAAGAGGCCCCCGACAACAGAGTCTGCATCCCGGGGCAGTTTCGGCACTGTGTCCCCTCGACGGGGAATACATCATGGCATTTTTTACCCACCAGGGGCATATGCGCGGCAGCCCATAGCTCCGCCGTGGGGTTCGCCCTCATGATGCGCAGGTCCCGGTCCATAACGCACAGGCCGTCCTTTATGCTCGAAAAAACATCCAGTAAAAGAAGTTCTCCCCTGAGACGGGCGTCCTCGGTCAGGTGCTGCCGGGTGATGTCCCGCAGGATGATAATACTCCCCCCGTCACTCTCATGTCCTGATATTTTGTGGACTGAAACAGCAAGTCGCCGGGCGCCTTTCGGCGTATCCAGCACCACCTCCCTGGGGAACGTCCCTTCCCGAGTAATCTGGACCGGGAGCATTGTCGCCTCAGGCAGCCAACGCTCGTCCGCCGACAGGCCTAACAGCTCTCTTGCGGCGCGGTTGATGCTTGTTACCCCGCCCCCGGGACCCGTGACCACCGCTCCTTCGTTGAAAAAATCAAAAAGTTCCGGAGCCAGGTCTTCAATGTCCATCGCGAGAAAACGATACCTGATCACCGCTATAAACACGAAGATTGAAAGGAATACCGAAGGCGATGCCGAAAACCTCGGCGTTTCGAAATGAAACAGGTGGGGGAGCAGGTAATCGGTGCAGAACCCGACGGCTAGACTCAGGGACGACCCCGTGACCAGCAGTGCGAGCTGTCCGCGGTATTTCCCGTCATCGCTCCCGCTCCCTTTCCGCACGATCAGAGAAACCGCGTAGACAATCGGCAGGGCGACGACCAGAAACACACCATACAAAAAAAGGGCGCCCGGCTCTTCGGTAATACCCCAGCCGTATCGACGGTAACCGGCTATCATCAGGGGCGTCGCCAGGCTGACGGCGACTGTTGCCGTACAGAGCACGGCAGTGATATAAAAATCAGGGCCGCGTTTCGTATCGGTGAAAACCATGGTAAAATTCAAGAAGAGGAGCCCGGTAAGAAGCCAGAACACCGATTTTATTTTCAGGAGGGGAACGATCAAGTCATGGGGGACCGGTGCATGGAGTATAATGTCTAATGCCAGCCAGAGCCCGATCGCAGCGGTAAGGATAAAGTACGCCCGTGTAATGCCGCTTCGCTTACGCCGGGCGTACACATAGGTCATCGTGAATCCGTTGATCAGAAAAACGGCAAGTGGGATCAACCCGAAGGGATTCATCTGCACGGATTCTCCGTCTGAAGCTGGGTGTGGATCATCGCCTGTATGGTAATCCCTTCCCTCCGTTCATCAAGTAAAAAACCCGTTTATCCGTAATCCGAAGAAATAAAAATCTTAAAAGAAAAGAGATCGAATCCGTATCCAGTATGGGTGCTCATTCCACGGGGGGAGATAATATCCATGACCAGAGTACACAACACGGTAATCGCGGCATTCGGCCGCATTTTTCTATTGCTGTCCCTGGCGTTGTTTTCACAATGCGGTTATCCTGAATCTTTCGACTGCCCTGATCCCGGCAACTCTAATGCATGCAGGGGCGTTGAGATCTATCTTCCCCTCACGTCGATACAGGAGGGCGAAAAGGCGCACGCTTTCCTGCTGATGATCCACCAGGAAGGTCACAAGTCCCTCTGCAATGACGGAACGGTCATATGGGGAAGCGGTGACGAAAGCATTGTCCTGATCGACGAACACGGCGAACTGACCGGCGCAGGGCCGGGTGAAACGGTAATCACCGCATCCTGGAATACCTATTCCGCTGTCAGCCCCATAGCGGTGAAACGGGCCGTCGATTTCACAAAAATACAATTGAGCGAAATTTTCTATGATGATACCGGAAGCGATACCGGCGTGGAATACATAGAAATCCGCAACCTGAACGATTATGAATGTGACCTTACGGGGTTTTTCCTTGTGGACGGGGCTTCGGGCAGCACACGTTTTTATCTGCCTCAGGGTACTTGTATTCCTCCCGGAACATTTCTCATAGCGGCACAGTCGCGGGACGGATTCAACGGACGCTTCGGTTTTGATCCCCATTGCTGGGGGTTCAGCTTTGTCCTGAACAACAGCGGTGAAACGGTCTTTCTCTGTTTTCCCGACGGTTCGGTGAGAGATTGTGTGTACATCGAAGGAGGAGCAGCCGAGTTTCCGGCCCCTCCAGAATGGTGTTCCCCTGAGTATCCCGCCGCAATGGAGGGTTTATCCATAAAAAGGGCTGGGGAAACGGACACCGATACCGCTTTCGACTGGGTGGAAGGCGCGCCCGACCCCGGAATGTAAGCCATTCACTCTGCACCGGTTCGGTAATGTTGAAGAAACATCCGTTACCCGAACAGGTCCTCCTGCAGGCCCATATGTTAATTACCACCATCAACGGTAAAACTATCGCATGACGGCAGTAAAATATTTATATTTCTGATAAAAAATTTATATTGATTTTCTTTACCGTATGCATTAAAAGCGGGAACATATCATTTAGAAAAAATATATTTTCGACAAATTCGATATATTACCGCTACACGATGGGAGTTCCCGCATAAGGGAAGGAGGGGAGTATTTAATATATACACATTAACATCTGAGTAGCGCTCTAAAACGCGGATAAAATAGATATGTGAAAGAAGGAAATATGTTGCCACATGTAGCGCTTATTGTAGGAGCCAGCGGACTGATTGGAAGTTATTGCCTTAAATTCCTGCTTGAAAGTAAATCTTACTGTAAGGTAAGGGCGCTGGTACGGCGTCCTCTTGAAATCACTCACCCGAAACTTGAGGAGCACATTATCGATTTTGACCGGCTTGAATCCTGCCGGGAACTCTTTAAAGTGGAAGATGTATATTGCTGCCTGGGGACCACCATGCGGAATGCCGGTTCACGTGAGGCCTTCCGCAAAGTGGATATTTCTTATCCCGTCAATGTCGCCCGGTTTGCATCAGAGATGAAAGTCGGTCAGTTGCTTGTCATTTCATCAATGGGCGCCGATCCCCGTTCACTTTTTTTCTATAACCGGGTCAAGGGCGAAATGGAAAATGGGGTGAGGAAATACAAATTCCGGGGACTTCATTTCTTAAGACCGTCGCTGCTGCTGGGGAAGAGAAAGGAGTTCCGGTTTGCCGAATACCTGGGCCAGAAAATCGCCCCGGTGATATCACCCCTGATGAGGTGCCGATTGAAGAAATACCGTCCCATAAAAGCAGAGGTGGTGGCATGGTCCATGGTGAGTCTGGGGACCAGCCATGTCAGGCACCTGGTCCTTGACTCGGACCTGATTCAGGCATGGTACGACGGCAATATAAACGGTTTTTCCATGTGGGTGGTCAATGAATATGAACGCAGAATATCCGAAACGGAGTTTTGACCGTGTTCGTCAATCCTCCGCTTCGTTCTGTGCGATGATGCGTGCTCAGACCCCGGCCTGAGCAATATACGGCAAGTTACCTGCGAAAACCCCTGCCGTCACGACGGCAGTAATAATTGTTTTCTTCCAGCTTCTTGATCTGGTCTTTGGTAAGAACCTTTTCTACCGCCTTACGGTGCTCGTCATGCAGTTTCCACATTGCCTCGCGGTTCCCACGCTCCTTATCGTACTTTTCACTGAAAGACTTGTTGATCCCGGTAATGCTGGCAACCTGCTGATCGTTGAGACCCAGTTCTTTTTTCAACTCGGGTATTCTCCAGAAACGTCCCATACCGTAACCGCCCCGGCCGTATCCCGGACCGTCGCAACCGTACCTGCCGTTCCTGTCGTAACCCGGTTTGCCCCACCGGGCGTACAGGTCGGGAACCGCCAGTGACACAAGTGCGATAGTACCTAATATCAAAAATAGTTTTTTCATGAAAATTCTCCTTTTTCGTGTTATGGCCGTAAGACCCCGGATATGCAGGCAAAGGTTCCTTTTTTTATAAAAAATCATTAGAATTATCGTACGATCGAATGCCGCAATATCCGGACATACGGTTACGATGAATTGATTAAAAAAAGACGGCACCGTACTCCGGTCGTAATATCCGCGGCAACAGGGGCGCGTAAGAGGTGTGAATCCGAAAAGTATTTTGCAGATAGTCCGGTCGCTTTTTTCTATTGGATGAGGTGGCTGTACTTTCAGTGTATAGGTATTCTGGGCGAACCGACTACTTAAGCGTTTCGCACCGGCACTCTCCGTCCGTAGCGGGGAACTGACTGCCGGTTTCCAAGGTCAGTGGTAATTCCACCATAAAGATGACGGTTATGCGACTCTCATCTGCCGATTGACATCTCAGGAATACCCATATCCCGACAGAATCTATCGAGTGAACCGGGCTGCTTTCCAGATCGGTGTCTTCTACCGTCTCGAAGCCGCACCATTATGGATGTTTCAACGACACACGTATTGGAACGCGAACTCCGTTCAGGTCTTGTTAAGAATGTGTACATCTACCTTTCCCTGCAGTGCCTGTTTGAACCGCGCGGCATCAGAGGCGTCCCCGACAATGGCTCCGTAATGCATGGGAACGGCGATCTTGGGCATGATTGTCAGCGCTGCCTGCACGGCCTCTTCGGCGTCCATGACATAGGTGCCCGACACCGGCAGCAGGGCGATATCGGCGGTGATACTCTTCATCTCGGGGATGAAATCAGTGTCACCTGAATGATAGATGCGCACCCCATCCATCTCCACGATAAACCCCAGCCATCCTTTAGACCCGGGATGAAACTGTTTGTTGAGATTATATGCAGGTACCGCGCTGATCTTCACTCCCTCTACCGTGAGGGAATCACCGGGTTTCATAATCCTTACATCGCCCCTGAGTTTTTTCGCCGAGTCTTTTTCCGTGATAATCACTGAATTCTGTTTTATGATCTTACCTATATCATCGGGGGAACAGTGATCGTAATGCTCGTGGGTAACCAGTATTAGATCGGCGCTTTTGCCTTTCGCGATCTTGAAAGGATCGATATACACGGTTTTACTTCCCCCGATTACAAAGCCGTCATGGCCCAGCCAGTTGATTTTTTTTGCGTATTCTTTTACCATGGTTCCCTCCATGCCTGTATCATCATCAACCGCACCGTATCGCCGGCGCCGCAGGCCGCGCGGACCCGATGCGACAGGTCTCATGGTAAACCTTCCGCGCACAGAGCACAATGCTATTTTTGTCGCACAGGCGCACCCCTTTTTTTAAAGTTTGACTTTTAACTCCCTCGCTCTATCATACATCACCGTACGACCGCAGTGGTGTAATACACACGACGATAAGAAAGGAAAGGTCCGCAGTGATCACACCCGAACAAAAAACATTTATCCTTTCTAATGCATATGTCCCTGAGCATATTCCCGGTCTTATGACCCTCATCTCCCGCGGCGAGCCGGAACTTTTTGACGACTATATCGCCTTCCGCGGGGAAAACTGGTGTATCCTGGTGGGATACCCCCTTAAAAATGAACATTCCGAACAACGTCTCCAGTACGCGATCGAGACGATAAACAGAAATTATTCTCCCGAGTCCATACTGCTGATCGCGCCGTCAATTCCCGAGGCATGCCGGAAAAGCGGTGTCACAATCGAAAAGGACCGCTATTATTCCCTGCCGCTGGAGGGTTACACCCCTCCAGGGAGGCTGTTGCGGGAGGTGCGTAAAGCCTCGGAGCAACTGCGCTTTTCCACATCAGATAAAATGACCGATGACCACCGGCTGCTTACGAATGAGTTCCTGGAAAGGGTGGAGCTCTCCAATATAATCCAAGAGCTCTACCGCAGCATGCCTCGGTATATAAAAGGTTCCGAAACCGCCATGGTGCTGGAGGCCCGCACGTTGGAGGGCGGGCTGTCAGCATTTTTTGTGGTGGATACGGCGGCGACCAAATTTCTCACCTACCTGGTGGGTTGTCATTCGAGGACCCATTACGTTCCCCATGCGTCGGATTTCATCTTCCATGAAATGATCGCACTTGCCCGGGGATACGGCAAGCGTGAGATAAATCTGGGACTGGGGGTCAACGAAGGTATCGCGCGATTCAAGATCAAGTGGGGTGGACTGCCCGGACTCGAATACCAGAGTTGCGAGTACCGGCCGGCAAGTGATATTAGAACCGCGGGCGTCCCCCGGCCCCTGCCGGGGGAAGAATCGCGGAACCCGCGCCTGGACGGGAATAACCGCCGGGACGGAAACAGGGTCAGCCTGATCCGCTGGCTGAAGGGGGAACGAAAACTCAGGATGACATGGAGGCTCAATTACCGCGGACGTGAAAGCGTGCTGGTGGCATCGGCCCATTTTTCGCCCCACAGTTTCCAGAGCTCCCTGAACCACTTTATTTCATGTGCACGAACCGTTATTTTCGAAGGGCCCCTGGATCCTCCCGATATGGAAAAGGTGCGGACCCGCGGTTCCGGTTCACGGGAGCACCTTTCCCTCTGTGAAGCCCTGAGACCCGAGACCATACAAAAGATCAACCAGTACCTGGGGGGGCCAGAGGGGATGCGCAATCCGGCGTTTGCCGCCAAAGCCAGGGCATTGAAGCTTATCGATGAAAATTTCCTTCAGGATGAGACCCGGGGGCTCAGGCCATGGATGGCCCTGTTCGGGATATGGACCCGTTTTCTTTCATTCCACGGCTGGAACGGTTCCGTGGATTTGGAGGCCTATGACATCGCGCGCCGCCTGAACAGGAAGGTGGTTTTCCTGGAAACCATCGAAGCACAGGTCGAGGCGATGGAGGGGATCCCCTTCGAAAAGATAGTGCAGTTCTTTGAGAGCTTCGACCGGTGGGAACGTTTCGCCCACCGCTATAAGAGTTATTACCTCAGGGGAAACATCGACGCCATCATGGGGAGCACCGTTGTTTTCCCGACGCGGTGCGAGTCCATAGTGGACAAACGGGATCCCGTATTCTTCAACGGCATGAAACCCTTCGTGGAGGAAGGGGGCGCACTGGCTTTTTTCGGGGTTATCCATATGCGGGGAGTCATTAAACTGCTCAGGGAATGGGGATGTGAAGTGACCAAATTATAGCGCCGGTGCCGGATCACTGCCATACGGCGCGCACAGAGAATACATGATAATGAAAGTCAAAAACCTTTTTTCCAGAATGTTTCAGCGTACAGACCGCCGGCCTTTCTTCGCCTGGCAGATCGAGCTCACCACCCGCTGCCCTCTGCTCTGTACCATGTGCGTGAAGACAGCCGCAGGCAAATGGGACAAGCGGGACATCCCGTTCGAAAATTTTGAACAAATCGCGCCGTACCTCTCAAGGGTGGAAAACGTGGTGCTCGAAGGATGGGGGGACCCGTTGATGTATCCCCGCATTCTGGACGCGGTGCGGCTGGTGCGGGCGCAGGGGGCGAAACCGGGATTCGTCTGCTGCGGCAGCGGTATGAGCGATGAAAAAATGCGGGGACTTATCGATGCGGGTCTCGAATTCATCGGGTTTTCCTTTTCCGGCGGCAGCGCAAATATCCATAATCGCATCAGGGTGAATTCGGACTTCGCAAAGCTCAGGAACACCCTGGGGCGGTTTTCCAAAATGATTGTCAAAGCCGGCAGCAAGATCCCCCGGATACACATTGTCTACCTCATGCTGAAAGACAACATCCACGAGGTCCCGGCGGTACTGGACATCGCGCATGAAACGGGGATACCCCAGGTCAACCTTATAAATATCATCCAGGTAACCGACGGCGCCCAGGATGCCCAGCGGGTGTTCAGCTGTGACGGCGGCAATCCCTATAATCAAACACTCCTGGAAGCACAGGAAAAAGCGCGCCGGATGAAGATAGACCTGAACATTCCGCTGATAGAAGCGGATGAGGTGGATGTCTGCAACGAGAACCCGCTGCACAATGTCTATATTTCATCCGAGGGCGAAGTATCCCCCTGCGTGTTCCTGAACCCTCCGGTGGCGTCACCGTTGCGGAGGATCTTCTGCGGAAAAGAACACTATGTGGAGAAGCTGAGTTTCGGCAACATCTTCAGGCAGCCATTTGAAGAGATATGGGATGGCCCCGAATACCGGGCGTTCCGCGATAAGTTCGCCGCCCGCAGGGAAAAGATGCGGGAGATATTCCGTGCGCTCGAAGAGCGCCGGCTTGTGCGTGACGACCGTCTGCCCGATCCCCCCCCGCATTGCCGCACCTGTCACGAAATACTGGGCATCTGAACGGATTTGCCGCCGTAGTGCTTGACACGGCCGCCGGGCTTTTTTATGGTGTGGGCCTTTATCATTCCCGTGACGGTGATATCATGAACAGGGTGCTCTCATTCTATAACCGGCATCTCTCTCTCTGGGTGCTGCTCTTCGGGACCGTGGCATACATTTACCCTCCCTCCTTTCTGCCGGTTAAGCCCGTAATCAACCTTTTCTTCAGCATTACCATGTTCGGGATCGGGCTGGTCATAACAGAGGAGGATTACCGTAATATCATACGTTCCCCGGGGGCCATACTCTACGGGAACCTCTGCCAGTTCACCATCATGCCCCTCCTGGCCCTCGTCACCGCATGGATATTCAAGCTGCCCGATGAGATCGCGGTGGGTCTGATCCTGACGGGCGCGGCGCCCGGCGCCATGACCAGTAACGTAATATCCTATCTTTCCGGAGGGGATGTCACGTATTCGGTGTCGCTTACGGCGGTGGCCACCATTCTTTCGCCGGTGCTCACCCCGCTCATCACCCTGCTGCTTGCAGGACAAAGAGTACCCATGGAATTTCTTCCCATGTTCATGACCATAGTCTATACCGTGGTCATCCCCCTCCTGGCCGGGTTCCTCGTCAGGAAATCATTCCCAAGAATAATTGAAAAAATTGGAGAGGCTCCGCCTACCATATCGGTAACGGCCATTGTAGTGATCACGTCGTATGTGGTGGCCGCCAACCGGTCTGACCTCGGGCTGGCAACCCTGGCGGTATTCGCAGCGGTGGTTTTCCATAATCTCGCGGGGATGCTGCTGGGGTATCTTGCCGGTTCAGCGTTACGGTACCCGCTGAAATGGAGAAAGACACTCTCTATAGAAATAGGTATGCAGAACGCGGGCCTCGGTGTCGTCATCGCATTGAAGCACTTCTCGCCTGCCGTGGCGTTACCGGGGGCCATTTTCGCCATCTGGTGCATCGTATCCGCATCCCTTCTGGTCAACTTCTGGGGACTACTCGGCGGCCGGGGCGATCGGACCGCATCCGCCTGAAAGGAAGACCACGGGAGGGCGGTGCCGGTTCAACCCCGGGGCTTTTCCCCTTTACCCTTAAAAAATGTGTAATAAAAACTGCCGTCGGGATCGGCGGCGCGATACAGGTCTCTGATTCCCCTGTCCCAGGTCTTTTTATCGATGAGTCCCATTGACAACGCCTGCTCCCGCACGCCTTCCACCATGGCGATATAGGTATTTCGGGTAAACCCTTCCACCAGTTCGGGTCTGCCCGCGTCAGCGTAGACCGGCCGCGGCGAAACCGCGCAGTTGACAAAACCGGCTTTCACCATGAGGGGATACAGTTCCCTGCCGACTAGGGAGTTTCCCCCGAGGGCGGCCTGTATTTCGATCAGGCATCGTATGGTCTTCCACGCCTCAGGGCTTGAGGGATGGAACAGGGTCGATTCGTGATCTCCTTCGATGACGGTGAGGGTGCCGCAAGGCTTCAGTATCCTTTTCAGGGATTCCAGCGCGGCAGCGGGATTTTCCAGATGTTCGAGCACGAAACAGACGAACACGTGGTCGAATGACCCCTCCTCGAAAGGGAGACTGAATATATCGCCGCGGCGGAAGTCCACATTGGAGATCCCTTCCCGTTCCGCGCGCGCCCTCGCCGCTTCGAGGGACTCCTCTGAGATATCCATCGAGATGATGCGGGCGCCAGGGCTGTGCTTCGCCAGGTGCACGGTCTGCGCCCCCGTGCCGCATCCCGCTTCCAGCACCAGGCTCCCGGCGGGATACCGGGTGTCATGATGGAGCAGGTCCGCAAGAGTGACCGCCTGGTCGTTAAGCCTGACCGCTTCCCGTTCCGAATAACCGTGGACATACGCTGTATTTTCCATTGTGTACCCTCCTGTAATATCACGGCACGGTGATGTTCATTCGACCGTTTTCAGTATTCCTTCAAGTTCGTCCAGCCCCGCGATGATCCGGTCAGGCTGGACACCTGTTTCGTCCATGTGATGGGCCCGGTTCATCCAGACCGACAGGATGCCCGCGTTTTTCGCGCCCTCGATATCGGTGGACAGGCTGTTGCCCGTCATGATTGTGTGCCCGGGCTCCGCGTTCAGCATTTCCAGTGCATGGGTGAAAATTTCACGGGAGGGCTTGGCATATCCCACCTCGCCCGAAATACTGACGGCCTCGAAATACGGCGACAGCCCCCCTCCGGCGGTTTTCTCCCGCTGGAGGTCGGGAATGCCGTTGGTAACGATCCCCATTTTGTACCGCCTCATCAGGGATTCAAGCGCCGGCAACACATCGGGAAAGAGCACGTGCAGTTTGCGGCGCTCCGCCCCGAACAGAGCGCCGAGCTCCGCGGCAAAGGCAGGATCGCTGATGCCGAAGACTTCAAGGGTCTTTTCCCAGGCGGCGGTCTGGTAGTAATCGCGTATCTTCCTGAAGGGCGGAAGGCACGGATGGTCCCCCTCGAATCGCGCCCAGAGCCCTTCCCAGGAACTCATACCGATTTCTTTCGCGATTTTAATTGTAGGAAGGGTATACCACAGGGTACGGGCGGTTTCCCGCGCTTTCAGCGCAAATTCATTTTTATCGACGCCGTACCGTAAAGCGGCGCTATGCCCGGACCGCAAAAAGGCGTTTTTTGCCGATTCTTCCTCGACGATCAGCGTGTCGTCCAGATCAAAAAGCAGAGTGGTTATCATCTTCTTTCCCGGAGGGTCTTCATATCATAGTAAAAAATTCCATGATGTGGTTACAATCATCGCTGTAAATAAAAAAACCGGTATCTCATCCCAAACGAAGCCTTCTTCGGGTTACCTGTTGCACTTCATGATTGAATTTACATCATCACCCGGTATGCGGGATTTCCCTTGACGGCACCGCGGGTCCGGATAAAGGTGTTGACTGAACCATCATGAAAACACCCGGCCATATCTTCCCATACTGCCGTTCCCTGATGGGCGAAGTTCTATGGAATGAACTGACGGCGGGGTATAACGACCTGTCGTCGAATATTGAGGAATTCATCCGCGACCTTGCCGGGGTCACGGCATCACGGGGCTTCCCCCCCTATTTACCCGAACTGGCCCGCCTGGAATATGTACAGCTAAGCAGCGCGTCCGATACGACACCCATCGTACCCCCGCGTGAGAAAGCCGTGTTGAATCCCACCCTCAGGATGCTGGAGCTTTCCTGGCGACATCTGACAGTGCTGTTCCATGACCGGGACGCATTTTCTCCGAAAAGAGGAACCGAGATCATTTTAATCTGGAAAGACCCGTCATCAGACGAAGTCCAGGTCGAACCGGCATCGAGGGACGACCTGCTCGTACTTAAAATCGTGGCCGAAAACCTCGACCGGGCGGCCCTGGCGGCATCGGTAAATCTTCCTGCCGACGCTATCGACGAACTGGTGGAAAGAGCGGCTGAGAAAAGACTGGTACTGCTCCCCCGGTCCGCCGACAACGGGTGACCTCTCTGATAAGATGAAAAAAACAGGCAATCACACACTCCTGATCCCGTATTCATCATATCTCAGGCGGCCACTCGCTGTTCCATGCTCAGGCGTTATCGCTTAATTGAAAAAGTATGGACGCCTCACCGCCCGCATTGTATCCTTTGACGCCGGTGGACGGTGAAGGGATAGAATAAGAAAACCGATACGCATGATGCATAAATCTGAGTGTCAGAAGGAACTTTCTTTCAGGGGAGGGAATTTTAAAACTCACGGATGCGCGGCGCTGTATTATAGCATTTTTCTTATTACATGTCGAACATTCTGTTCATCACCAACCTCGCGTCGTTGAAATGACTAGGCTGGTAATATATCTGATACTTAAACCCGTTCCGGATTACCTCATGAAAACAAAAATGACTGTCATCTTTTTAATTTTACTTTTTTTCGCATCTACCGGGAACTCCACTGATATATTTCAGGAAATCGCCGGGGAGTTTTCCGGTATCCCGCCGGTTTCAGGGAAATTGACCGTTACCGTATTCCCCTTCGAGACCGTGGGCACGGTGGACGCGAAATACGGCGTGTACATCTCGGAAAAGATCGTCCACGAGCTGGTGGCCCTGAAGAAATGTACCGTGGTCGAACGCACAAAAATCGCCAGGGTCCTGACCGAGCAGGAATTGAGCATGAGCGGCGCGCTCAAGTCGGATACGCTGGATAAAATAGGCAGGCTGCTCTCCGTGGACGTGCTCATAGTCGGCACCGTTTCCGGTTCCAGGGGACAAATGGAGATTCTTGCCAGGGCGATCGATGTCCGGACCGGGTCGGTGATAAAATCGGTGTCGAGATCCCTTGCCCCCGCGTCGATACCCGAAAAGGAACTTCCCGTTTCCACCCGTAAAGCGGCAAGAAAAACGGCCCCGGTACAGGGCATCGTCGATGATACCGAACTCAGCCACCGTTTGCATTATGTTCAGGTCTTCCGATCGGGACCCCGGTCGTATTACGTCATAGGACTTATCGAAAACACCGGTGCCCGCGAGATAAACAAACCGGCCCTGACCATCAGCCTCCTGAATAATAAAAAAGAACAGGTCGGTGTCGCCCAGGCTTTCGCCGACAGGAACATCTTTGCAGGCGAAACCCTCCCCTTCAGAGGATTTCTTAAAGACGGGCCCGTATCGTATAACACCTTCGAAATCGTCTATGAACCGCAGGAAAAACTCTTTAATAATTACGTTGTCGCCCTCACAGGCAGCCAGATGAAGCTTGTGGCACGGCGGCTGGGCTCGCTGATCACCTACAATCTCACCGGCTGCGTACAGAATCCCAATGACCACGGCGTATCCTATCCGTCGGTGATAGTCTCGTTTTATGACAACAAAAACGTTTTTATCGGAAGCGGAACCGGTTACTGCACCATTAAAAAACTGGGTCCGGGAAAGACCACTCCCTTCAGCGTAATGGTGTATTCTACGGCCCTGAACGGAAAACCGGTCAGCTACCGCCTGCAATTTTCAGGGCTCTGGACCCGTTAGCTTTAAAGCGACGGCATCTGTAACCCGGCAAGGCGATATCCTGAACCTCCCGCGCCTGTAATAAAATGATAGTACTTGACACCTCCGACAAAATCCGGTTTAAATTATACACACGATTTACTACGGAAAAGAAGAACCATCCGATGACTACACCTCTCTGAAGGAGCGCGTATATGAAACGATACATCCTCCCCCTTATCGCTTGCGGCATCGCCGTCCTGTGCATCGGTGAAACGGGATCCGGCGAAACGGCAAGGTCGATCACGGTACCTTCACGCATCGACCGTGTGATGGTGTATCACGACCGGGCGCTGGTTACCAGGCGGGGCGAGGTTCAGCTGAAGGAACCGGGCGTCTACGAACTGGTGTTCCGTGACCTCCCCTCACTCCTCCAGGACGATTCGGTGAGGGCAAAAACCGGCGACAACGCGCAGGTAAAGATCCTTGATGTTGAGGTACGCACCTATGAACTGGAGCATTCCCCCGACGAACAGACCCGCACCCTTCGTGAAAGGCTCCAGCGGCTCATGGACGAATTCCGTACCATTAGAGACCGTCTGCAGGTGTTAAGGATCGAAAAAGAGTATCTCGACGAAGTGAAGCACAGTTTTCTGTACGGAAGGCAAAGCGGCGGGAAGACGGAGGGGGCGGTTAGACCTTACCGGCTTACCATAAAAGAATACGAGGAGATGCTGGACTACCTGAACAAAAAGCACCTGGAAAACAGGAAAAATGTGTTTCAACTGCAAGCGAAATCGAGCGAGGTGAATAAAAGGATCGCCGTTGTACAGGGAGAACTTCAGAAATTACAGGGGAGCGGATCGGCCCTTTTCCAGAAGAAGCTCGTCAAGGTAACCGTTGAGACCGGTAAAAGCTCCTCTTTCGCTATGGAGATATCGTATATCAATTACCGGGTCAACTGGAACCCCGGGTACGATATTCGTGTAATCACGGTGGACAACGCCATGGAGTTCATAGGCTACGGAGTGGTTTCCCAGAGCAGCGGGGAGGACTGGCGCAACACCAGGGTCTCGTATTCAACCGCCCAGCCGGCGCGCAGGGGCTGGATCCCCGACCTGGTCCCGCTGTACGCCACCGTTTCATCCAAGGTCGTGCGCGGCATGGTGGGCAAGAGAATGAGAGAAAAGAACATCTCCCAGCAGGCTATGAACCGTTCGATACTGGACAACATACAGGGTGATACATCCAAGAGGACCCTGGACGGCGAAGCGGCCCTGGACGATCAAGGCAGTATTGAAACACAGGACAAACGGCTGGGATCCCTCGTTTTCGATGTGCCGAAAAGGGCGCAGATACCGGGAGACGGCTCGCCGCACCGTACCGCCATAAGCCGGCACCGGTTCCCGGTAAAATTCGAATACCTCAGCATTCCCAAACTCTCACCCTACGCCTACATGCAGGCGCTGGGGAAGAACACCCTGGATACGCCCATACTGCAGGGAGGCCTCAATATCTACATGGGGAGCGATTTCGTAGGTTCTTCATACACCGGCAACATACTGCCCGGTGAGGAATTCGAACTGATGCTGGGTATCAACGAAAACATACGCGTGAAACGCACCCTTGAAGAGCGTCACGAGAAGAAGGGCGGGTTCCTGAGCGGAGGGAGGAAGATCAGCTATGCTTTCTCAATCAAGGTGGAAAACTACAGCGGTAAAGAAATCATCATGAACCTGATCGACCAGATACCGGTGAGCGAAACTTCCGCGATAGAAGTGAGGGATGTGACCTTCTCGGATACGCCCCAGAAAAGGCTCAAGAACGGGATCGTGAAGTGGCAGTTGAAAATGAAGTCGGGCCAGTCGAAAACCATCGCCTTCTCATTTGTCGTTGTCGCCCCGGAAAACAGCGAAGTTGCTTTTTTTACCACGAAACTGCCGCCTTCACACTATCTGCAGAACCTGGACGCACAGCAGTACGACGAATACGAACAGCAGCAGAAAGAGCAGATACGCAGAAAAGTGCCCGCGTTGCGGCAGAAGATGTACTGACGAACCAGTGCAATAAAGGGGACTGTACCGACCTTTATTCCGGTTCATAATCGATTTATAAAAACGGCATTGATCGCCCCAGGGTTTTGCATTGATTTGATTCATGCGGGCTGATTGCCTCCGCACAACCGCGTATCCCACATTAAAGATGATTCATTTCCGCAGTTTTGTGCCCCTGTAAATACATGCCGCCGTTTATTGTGGAAGAATTAATTGAATTGACGTATTAAAGGATACATGTAACTATAGTTTTATAATAGTTAGACTAACTAAATAATTATCAAAAACAGGTGTCTGATGGAATTTGACGGACTGTTCATACAGATAAACGAGATTCTGCATGAATCGATACAGAAATATAAGGAAGAGATAATCGGCAAGAGTTCCTATTCCGATATAACTCTCAGCCAGCTGTTCTACATGGAAGCAATACATACCCTCGGCAGCCCCAGCCTGGGTGAACTGGCGAAACGGCTGAAAATCACAAATGCGTCCGCATCCGTTGGAATTCAGAAACTGTTAAAGAAGGGACTGATTACAAAGTCCCAATCGGCCGCCGACAAAAGGATCTATAATATTAGCCTGTCCGTCACGGGAAAAAAACTTATCGCCTCGGAACTCAAAGCGTTTTCCGACTTTACGCAAAACATCAAAAACACTCTCACCGACAAGGAGACCAAGACCATGGAAGCGATCTTCAGGAAGATACTTCAAAAGTATAAGGGACCTTCTGGATAATTGGTTCTGGATGTTCCCTTGCGGGCATATCAAGGTTACAATCAGAATATTAATATTGATAATACGAACAATCAGATTTATCAGTTAACACCAAGTGGTTTTCTTGTATATAATTAGTTAGACTAAATAAATTACTGTCAGGGTAAAATGGAAAACTCAACTTTACGGGAAAACTCAAAAAATTCCAGCGCGGCCGCGTGTTTCGCCCTTATGCTAGTCCGGCCTCTGGCAATTTTCTGCACGCAGATCGCTCTCTGCTTCTTTTTTCGCTCCTGGCACGGGACATTATCGTGGTGGCCGTTTCAGATGATCGTATCGAACGGCATCTGTCTCTTCATTCTTTTCAAGCTTACGAAACGCGAAAAGCGGCCTTTCAGCGGTATTTTTCTTCACCCATTCGGCCAGGGTATTGAAACCCTGAAGGCCGCCCATATCTTACAGAGACGGTGTTACCGGCATCGAATACTGAACCTGCTTTATGACATCGGGGTCTTTTTCGCTCTGCTGATGACGCTGGGACTGATCGCCTTTTTGATTGCGGGACAGATAGACAATCTCCTTCAGGCGCTGGTAATAGTTCAACGGTATGAACCGCTGCCCCGGTGGGCGATGATATCGATAACGATACTCCTGCCCCTGACAATGCCGCTGGCCGAGGTACCGTGGTATTTCGGGTATTTCTTCCCGAAACTGGAAACGGTCCTGGGCGCCAAACACGGCAACACAGGCACGGCATGGGCATTTATACTGACCGTGACTGTTTTCTCGATGCAGCACTGTTTTCAGCCTTTTGTCCTGAACGGCGCCTTTATTGTACTGCGATTTATCATGGAGCTTCCCCTTATCGTTCTTGCCGCGGGGGTTATACGTATCGCTCCCCGTTTTACCCCGTATATTCTGGTCTTGCATGGGCTCATGGCGCTGGAAGCATCGTCACGATACTGGAAATTGTAATAAGCTGCAACTTTACCACAAGAGGTGAATCGAATGATAAAAAAAAGAATTTTAATGCTGAGAATAACGTACTGGTGGGGCATAATTGCCGATGCGGTGGAAACCGTACTGATGACCTTCCCGAAACTTTTTATCGCATCGACCGGTGCGAATGTCAGACCTGAACCCGGTTTCAATCTGGCGCTGATGTACGGGGCGCCGGTAATGCTGGGTTGGACCCTCCTGCTCTTCTGGGCCGACAGAAAACCCCTTGAACGCAGAGGTGTATTGCTGTGCCTCATCCCGGTTGTCGTCGCGTATTTTTTAGTGGAGATACTCGCCGTTTCACGCGGGATAATCCCTCTGAAAAACATGGTCCCGGTCTTCATTGTTCAGCCGCTTTTCCTGTTCATGATTATTTTCAGCTATTGCAATGCGGAAGCCGCGGAACCGCAGGTGTGACCGGTTCCCTGCGGTTTGTGGCATGTATCACGGAAAAAACCTGCGGGAAATGATCATCCGGCAGAAATTTATAAAACCACAGGTCTTTTTTAGAAAACAATTAATTTCACGGGAACGACCCACGTGCTTATTTTTTTTGTTACTTTGCCGTAAATAATATTGACGCGTGCCGGTTGATGTGCTTTCTTTGTTTTCAATTGGTAAATTGTATGAAATCTCGAAACATCTACAGCGCCCTTCTTCTGGGTCTACTATTAAACACCGGGAATATAACGCGGTGCGTTTCGTGATGTAGAAGCCGAATCAGCAAGAATGAAGGCCGTCATGGAAACACCGTGACGGCCTTTTTTATTTTTTATGTCCGGAGGTGGAGGGATATGAACATCCCGCGAATCCTACCATCATCGTCATTTTTTCTCCCCATCTATGCACGGTGGGGCGCTGTTTGAAAACGATACACAGCAAGGCAGTAATCTCTATACCATTTATGTGAGGACATTATGCAAAGCGAAAAGATCATCATATTCGACACCACACTGCGGGACGGGGAACAGTCCCCCGGTTTCAGCATGAATTTTGAGGAAAAGATACACATGGCGGACCAGATGGTAAAGCTGGGCGTTGACGTCATCGAGGCGGGCTTCCCCCGTTCGTCCCAGGGGGATTTCGACTCTGTCCAGCGCATCGCAAGGCGGTTGAAGGGCATTCAGGTGGCCGGACTGGCGCGTGCGGACGATGACGATATCGACGTATGCTGGGAGGCCATTAAAGACGCCGAGAACCCGCGGATCCACACCTTTATCTCAAGCTCAGACATACACATACAGTACCAGCTTAAAAGGACCAGGGCGGATGTGCTTGAGCAGGCCGCGGCGGCGGTAAAAAGGGCGGCACGGTACACCGGCAATGTCGAGTTTTCCCCCATGGATGCAACGCGGAGCGACTGGGATTACCTGGCCAGGATGATCGAAGCGGTCATCGCCGCGGGCGCCAGTACCGTCAACATTCCCGATACCGTCGGTTACGCCATCCCCTCGGAATTCCAGAAACTCATCGCTTATATCAAAAACAACGTTGCCAATATCGACAGGGCGGTGATATCGGTACACTGTCATAACGACCTGGGACTCGCGGTGGCCAATTCCATAGCCGCCATAGAGGCGGGCGCGCGCCAGATCGAATGCACCATAAACGGGATCGGCGAGCGGGCCGGAAACACCTCGATGGAGGAGACGGTCATGGCCATCCGCACACGCAGCAACCTTTTGAACTGCCACACAGGAATAAACACCCAGCAGATCATGGCGACCAGCCGTCTTTTGACCCACATTACCGGCATTTCCGTTCAGCCCAACAAGGCCATTGTGGGCGTAAACGCCTTCGCACACGAGTCGGGGATCCATCAGGACGGCATGCTGAAAAACACCATGACCTACGAGATCATGAATCCGGAGGATGTGGGCATTTCCAAATCGACGCTGGTGCTGGGTAAACACTCGGGCCGGCACGCGGTGACGGAACGGCTGAAGACCCTGGGATATGACCTCTCGGGCGACGACCTGGAACGTTTTTTCAAATACTTCAAGGCGCTGGCCGATGTTAAGAAGCAGATCTTCGATGAAGACCTCGAGGTGCTCATCGGCGAGGCGGTTTACAAGGAAAAAGGCCGGTTCAAGGTGACCAACGTCCAGATATCCACCGGTATGTATTCCCCGCCCATGACACTGGTTACCGTAAAGGACCGCGAGGCCGACGGGGACGAAACCTTCGACGTCGCCCACGGCAACGGCGGAGTGGACGCGGGCGTCAACGCGGTGATCAAGATCACCGGCACGCGCGCTCGGATCGATTCTTTCAACCTGGTGGCCATTACCGGAGGTTCCGACGCCCTCTGCGAGGTCACCGTTACCGTGAGTGAAGACTGCAACGGGAAAGTGCTCAAAGCCGTGGGATCAGGCGTCAATATCGATATCTCGGTGGCGGGCATACTCTCCTTTGTGGACGCGTTGAACAAGCTCGAGGCCCGCAAGAAGGTAAACGGTCACCGTGAAAAGGTGGAGGCCAGGCTGTAAAGACCGGCCGTGAAGTTGAATCATCGCCGCCGGTGCAGCGGGCGGGAGCAGGATACTGTCGCGTATCCCACCGCCCCGCACACCCGCGCCGCACGGGATAACGGGAAAAGGCGGTTTCGTGTAACCTTTGTCCTCGTTCAGATACTCAATTCGTACCATCCATGCAAAAAAACGGAGAACGCTATGAACTGGCTCTTCCTCCTCCTCGCCGGCCTGTGTGAAATCGGCTGGCCGCTCGGACTCAAGCTTTCCCAGGCCGGGCCCCACAAGTTGCTCTGGATACTGGTCGCCGCGGTCTCAATGGCGTTGAGCGGCGCTTTCCTTTGGATCGCGCAGAAAACGATACCCATGGGCACCGCGTATGCCGTGTGGACCGGCATCGGCGCCACCGGCGCCTTCGTCACGGGGATCATACTGTTCAAAGACCCCGCCGACCTGCTCCGCGTATCTTCGGTGATCCTGATCGTCATAGGCATTGTGGGACTGAAGCTCTCACACAACTGAGGGGCGCGGGCCCGCACGACGGAATTTCGGCAACCTTCCAGCGAACCTTCCGCCCATACCGGGCGGCGTTCCCTGCCGCGACGACGGAGCTGTCGCGATCTGAACACTAAAACTCTGGAACCCTGTTCGGTGTACATGTAAAAAAATGACTTCGCCGCTTGCCGTTCGCACATGAAATCATTATATTATTCCATTCATCGGCCGATAACGACGCTTCCCGCAGGGGAAAACCGGTATTGACGGCCGGTATAATGATACATAAAACCGGGCATTACCAACCGGGATCAGATAGAGGTTGGTTGTATACACCATGAAAAACGGAGGAAACCCATGAATAAATATACCTTGCCGAACCTGCCTTACGGATTTGACGCGCTGGAACCGCACATCGACGCGCGTACCATGGAAATTCATCACGGGAAGCACCACGCGGGCTATGTGAGCAAGCTGAACGCGGCCCTGGAAAAGCATCCCGCACTGTTCGAGATACCCCTGAATACCCTGCTGGCGAACCTGCACAGCGTTCACGGGGACATCCGTGATGATGTGAGAAACAACGGCGGCGGACACCTGAACCATTCCCTGTTCTGGAGCATCTTGAGTCCTGGTGCGGGAGGGGAGCCGTCGGGTACACTGTCACAGGCCCTGATCAAGAAGTACGATACGACGGATTCATTCAGGAAGGAGTTCGAAAAAACCGCGACGGCACGCTTCGGTTCGGGATGGGCCTGGCTTTCCCTGAATGCCTTTAGCGACCTGGTGGTGCATTCCACACCCAACCAGGACAATCCCGTGATGGAGGGGATGATCCCGATCATCGGCCTTGACGTCTGGGAGCACGCGTATTACCTGAATTACCAGAACCGCCGTCCCGATTACATAAACGCCTTCTGGAAACTGGTCAACTGGAAACAGGCCGAGATCAATTACCTGAACGCCTTAAACGATATCGACAGTTGTATGACGGTGGCGGGAATACGTAAAGCTTCGTAATCAGTAAAAATCATCCCCCGAGGCGTATTGCCGTCCCGGGGTATGGCGAAATGATTACTCTTTTAATGTAAAATAACGGGAGCGCGGGTGTAGATACGCGCTCCTTTGTGCGGAAAAAATTCAGACTGCCGTTTACTTTTTTTTCGCAGGTGCTTTCTTAGGTTCCACGGATTTAATCGCACGGTCAAGGTTCCCCTGGGCGGTGATAAGATCACCTATTGCTTCTTTGGTAATCTTCATGGCATCCGCTTCATCGGCCGGTTTCGCTTTCGCGAGCTTGGCCTCTACATCCGCGAGGGCTTTCACCGCGTCCGCTTTCGCTTTCTGTCTTACCTTGTCCTCGGTTTTGGTCAGTTTCTTGCTGTTGAATTTAGCTATAGCGTCATTGATGCCTTTCGATTTGTATTTAATCTGGGTAAACTGGTTGAGCAGCTCATTGAGCTTGTCGCCGGCCTCTTTCATTTTTTTCGCTTTTTCTTCTTCTTTCCCGATCTTCAGGGCTTCGTCCCAGATTTTCTGAGCGGCGGCCATCTTCGCGTCCAGCACGGCCTTGAACGCAGGATACTTCATGACCGCTTCAGCGAAATCCTTTTTATTGTTTTCCCATTTTTGAATTTCGTTCTTCGTGGTCGGCTTGCACGACATGATAAGAGCCGTACAAAACAGTGTTACAACCAGAGCTGAGAATGACCTCATCATTTTAATACCCCCATAGTTTTTCTTAATTATCGCCTTCATGGAGAAAATGTCAAATAAAAAAGACAAAGGACGGTTACGTGAAACACCGTAATGCGTAAAACGCTGGAAACTTATTTCCTGACGCGTTACCATCCCATACAGAGGTACTTGACTTCAAGGAATTCCTCGATACCGTATTTGGACCCTTCGCGTCCGATACCGGACTCCTTCATTCCCCCGAAGGGCGCCACGGCATAGGACACCATGCCCCGGTTGATGCCTACGATACCGAATTCCAGTGCGCCCGAGACCCTCCAGGCCCTGCCCAGATCGCGGGTATAGCAATAGGCCGCCAGGCCGAACTCGGTATCGTTGGCCATGGCCACAACCTCCTCCTCGGAATCGAACCGGAAAAGCGGCGCTACCGGCCCGAAGGTCTCCTCCCGTGACAGGAGCATGGCGCCGGTTACGTCTACCAGTATGGTAGGTTCGTAGAAAGTTCCTCCCCTGGGATGGGGCCGTCCGCCCGTAAGCACCTTCGCCCCTTTCGCGACGGCATCACCGATATGTGACTCCACTTTCGCAATAGCCTCCCTGTTGATCAGAGGACCCAGGTCCACCTCATCCTCGAAACCGTCGCCTACCCTCATGGCGGTGACGGCGATTTTCAGTTTTTCAGCGAAACGGTCGTAGACTCCCCTCTGCACATACACGCGGTTGGCGCACACGCAGGTCTGGCCGGTATTACGGAACTTTGACTGTATAAGCCCCTTCACCGCTTCGTCCAGATCGGCGTCGTCAAAAACGATAAAAGGGGCGTTGCCCCCCAGCTCCAGGGAAACTTTTTTCACCGTACCGCTGCACTGCTTCATCAGCAGCTTCCCTGTGTCGGTGGACCCGGTGAAAGTGAGCTTGCGCACCAGTGGATGCGAGGTAATCACCGGGCCTATGGCGCGGGGATCGCCGGTAATGACATTGAGCACACCCCCGGGTATACCCGCACGGTGCGCCAGTTCAGCCAGCGCCAGGGCGGTCAGAGGCGTGTCCTCAGCGGGTTTAATGACCACGGTACACCCGACGGCGATCGCCGGCGCGCACTTACGGGTTATCATGGCCAGGGGGAAATTCCACGGCGTAATGGCCGCAACGACGCCCACCGGCTCTTTTACCACCACGATCCTCTCCCCGGGATTGACCGGGGGTATCACGTCGCCGTACACCCGGCACGCCTCCTCGGCAAACCACTCCACGAAGGTCGCCCCGTACTGCGCTTCACCTAAGGCTTCTTTATAGGGTTTTCCCTGCTCGGTGGTGATGATGGCGGCGAGATCGTCCTGATGCGCCACGATTAGTTCATACCACTTTCTCAGCAGATCGGCCCGCTCCCTGGCGGTTCTGTTCTTCCATGGATCGAAGGCGGCGTGTGCGGCCTGTACGGCCCGTTCGGTGTCGGCCGCGTCCATGCGGGGAACGGTGCCTATGCGGGAACCGGTAGAGGGATTTATCACCTCCATGGTGCGGCCGCTTTCCGCTGCCGGCCAGGCGCCTCCGATATAGGCTTTGTTCTTTAATAACAACGGATCCTTGAGATTCATAACGCTTCCCCTGCTCTGGAATAGTACTGAGATAACCGCCGGTTTTCAAGGGTCCGGGGACGCGGTTGTGCACGCACGTCCCCGGTTTTTTTTGTTATGATAAAAAAGGTTTCACATAACTCAACTTGTTTTTATAGGGCGGATAAGGAAGGGTAGGATTGACCAGGGTGGTCTTGTGCAGTATGGAACGATGGTGGCTGAAGGCATTGAAACTGTGTTTGCCGTGATAACTGCCCATCCCGCTGTACCCCACGCCGCCGAAGGGCATACGGGGATTAGTCACGTGCATGATGGTATCGTTGATACACCCCCCTCCCGAAGAGGTGCGCGACAGCAGCAGGTCCTTTTGGCGTTTCGAAGAAGTGAAAAAATACATGGCCAGGGGCTTCTCGTGTTCGTTGATCGCTTCGATCACGTCCTCGAGACGGGTGAACTCAAGCACCGGCAGCACCGGCCCGAAGATCTCCTCCTGCATTATGGGATCATTATAGTTGATGTTGTCGATGATCGTGGGTTCTATATAACGGGTTTTTCTGTTCACCCTCCCGCCGTGGACAATCGTGCCTGCCGTTGGTATCAGCTTCTCCAGCCGGCTGAATTGCTGGTCGTTGATGATCCTGCCGTAATCAGGGCTCTGTTCAGGATCATCGCCGTGAAACTCCTTTATGCATTTGATGATCTTTTCCAGCAGAGGCTTCTTCACCTCACGGTGCACAAAAAGGTGGTCGGGGGCGATGCAGGTCTGGCCCGAGTTGATAAACTTGCCGAAGGCGATGCGCTGGGCTGCGACATCAAGACTGGCGTCCTTTTCCACGATGCAGGGACTCTTGCCCCCCAGCTCCAGTACGACCGGGGTCAGGTGCCGCGACGCTTTTTCCATGACGATTCTCCCGAGGGAGGTGCCACCGGTGAAAAAGATCATATCGAAACGCTGTTCCAGTATGGCCTGGTTGACCCTGCGGTCGCCGGTGAAAACGCTGATGTATTCGGGCGGGAATGTCTCGTTAATGAGGTCTTTAATGACCTCTGAAACGTGTTCCGAATAATGGGCGGGTTTCATCATGACGCAGTTCCCGGCCGATATGGCCCCAACCAGCGGCTGCAGCGCGAGCTGCAGAGGGTAATTCCACGGCGACATGATGAGTACCGTTCCGTAGGGTTCGTGGTATATTCTGCTGGTCGAACCGAAGTTCAGCATATCGGTGCGGACCTTCGTGGGACTGGTCCATTTTTTCAGGTTTTTCAGATGCCCCTTGATTTCCTTCAACACCATGCCTATCTCGGTGGCGAAAACCTCGAATCTGGGCTTATGCAGGTCTTTCTGAAAAACATCATAGATCTTCTCCTCATTTTTATACAGGGCCGCCATGAGTTTTTTCAGGTTTTCCCTGCGAAAACCGATGTCCCTGGTGCGTCCTGTTTTGAAAAACTCACGATGCGCCTTTACCGCGCTGATGATTTTATCCATTCCGCCATACCCCCTGTTGTGTTATTATTCCTCAGTAAATATTACCGATTATCGATAATCGATATTCTTTGTGCTGTCAAGGTATTTACAGGAACTTTAATTAATTTACATTTCATGGTTTCCATTATCTGAAGACCGCAGAGAGTTGACAATTTACAGACCATTCTATAACCTAGCCGCACACAGTATCAATATACAGAATGAGGGCGCGAATGTGCTGGGTAAGGTTTAAAAATTTAGGTAACGAACTTGCCGATGTACTGAGCGAACGCATCATCAAATCGGAGTACAAGCCGGGCGAGCGAATAGTGGAGTCCAGGGTCGCCGCCGAAATGAGGGTAAGCCAGAGCTCAGTCAGGGAGGCTTTGCGAATACTGCAGCAGAACGGGCTGGTAGAGATCAACCAGAGGAAGGGCACGTATGTTACGGTACTGTCTAAAAAGGATGTAGTCTTCCTCTATGAAATGCTGGCCGGGCTCTACTCCATACTGGTACGCGAATCGATGAAGAACCTGTCGGCTGACGATCTGCCCAGGATCGTCAACGTCATGAAGTCTCTGCAAGAGGCCGCCGACAAGGGAGACGCCGACGCTTATTACAACGGAATGTTCGCCTTCGCCGACATGGCGATTGAATCCGTGAACAGCCCTCTGCTGAAAAAAACCGTACATGACCTGTGGCAGAACAAAAAAAGGATCGAATACCTCACCCTCAAGGCGCGCAGCAAAGTCCTGAAAGGCAATTTCAAATACTTCAAACAGCTGGAAAAATACATCAAAAACGGCGATACGGATAACGCGGTAAAAACCATATCCGACTACCTCGGGAACGAGCTGGCCATTGCGCTGAATTTCTTCAAGGAATAAGCGCTCACTCCCCGCAGACCGCGGGAAAATTACTTGTAATATCGGTCTGGATATTATTTACTCCTGAATGAACGTGCCGCTCTCCCCTTTACCGCAATCCGACCATAACGGCTACCGGGGGTCTGTAATACTCCACACCATAACTCATCAACTTCCCCCTTTTTATCGGCACAGTCACGCGTTGTCGCGGAAAGTGCGACAGGGGGATTGCGTCATTACCACACTCCACCGCAGGAGGTTAATCATGGTGATCATGTCACAGATAGAATTTCCACCCGATCAGGCCAAAGAAATCGGCAGGTGCTTCATGAAACTCCCCGCCCTGCCGGAGTACCTGACCATGAACGGTCCCTACATACGCGCGTCAGAAGACCGGCGCCTCAAGGCGATAACGCTCTACCTGTGCGAACCCGCCACCCTTTCCGAGGCGTACGCCTATGTCAACAACCGGTTGACCGCGTATTTCATAGTGCCGGGATTCTCGTATACGTGCGACATATGGCTCGATGCCACTGAAGGGCTCAAAATGGTCGGGCTCGGTGAAGGGTGATACGGTTGAAAATAACCCGCGGCATGCAGTATGCCGACGGATGCATCCGGCTCGGGGCGTTTCCGCATGCCGGGAACGCATTAACAGAAAGCGGTAGGCGCATACTCCTTATATCGTACCGGTACAGCAGGTAAGAGCGCGAGTGCAGAGCGGGAAAGCCGCCGTGTTGCCTAAAAAGTACTCCCGGCCTGAGGATTAATCAAGACTGCAACCGCTGTTTATGCCCCATGCATTCATTCGGTGTAGCCGGTTTACAGGTACATCACCTGATGTCCCAGACAGTTGACCGGATAATATTGATCACCAACATGTTCCCCCGGTCCCAAGTTCTTCTTATACCCGAACCTCAATGCCGAGTGTGAAAAAAACCCACCCGGCAGCGCTATTACCTGTTCTGCGCAGATCACAGGTCATTTTTCATCTCATTGTACTGTTCCCTGGTGATTTCCCCCCGTGCGTACCGGGCTTTCAGAATATCGGCCGCACTTTCTCCGGAAGCTGAAGTGCCAGGTCTGTTTCGGAAACTCCTGATGCCGTACACCACCAGGAATGCCGCGACCGCAAGGGTGATTATCCACAGGACAGTCCCGCCGCCGAACCCGAAATATCCGCCCGGGCCGTACGCACATCCGTACCCCTGACCCCACCGGGCGTACAGGAGCGCCGGAAAAGCCGACAACATGGCGGTAAAAATAAACGTTTTCATAATGCTCTCCTTCACAATGTGATATCTTAAGACCCCCTCCGCCCTTTAACGGTTCCATTTTATTTTTGCATTCCCGCCCATATGCGCCGGTAGATACACTTGTACATGAACTGTATCTGCAATCTCACGGGGTTTCGCTCAGCCGGGGCCCTTTGATACCTGACCCGCATAAACCTATCGCACTGCCTCTCGACCGTACCGGTACCCTGGGAGAAAAAACCGTTATCAATCTTCATATATACTACTGGAGGAAGTTATGAGAAAGTTCCCTGTGCTTTTACTTATTCCCACGCTCGCCGCGATGTACGCCGGATGCAAGAGCTTCAGTACGCGCCACCTCGTTCCGGAGAAAGCAGCGGGCGCAAAAACGGCACTGGTCATCGATACCGATTTTTTCAGCACCCATGATACGCCGAAAAACGGTTTCAATCTTAAATGCGAAAACATGTCGAAAGAAGAATGCAACGAGGTCATGACCCGCCTGAAGGCGGCGGAGGAGGGTCAGCGCAGTAAACTCATGGCGTATCTCGCCGGTCTCACCAGGACCATGCTGACGGCAAAAGGTATGCCGTATATCGGCCTTGACCGGAAGGTGTACTTCGACTCGAAACAGTTTCCGTTGAGCTACCCCGGAGACCGGTACACCTACTGCGCCGTAAGCAGGGATTTCAGGGAGCTTTTAAAAAAGGGCTACACCCACGTGATGTACGCCGGCTTTCCCAACCGGATAATCTACAAAAAGGGCGCCGTGCCTGCAATGTTCTTCGGCATCGAGTCTTTCATGGTGGATCTGAGGCCCGAAGTGGGCGACATGGAGAGCAGGGACAACCGCGTTGAACGGATGATCTGGTGCTACAAAATAAGCCCCTCCCAGCGGAGCTCCACGTCATCGTATTCATGGCACACCTATAACTATACAAAATACGGAACACAGACTACCAGGCATACCCAGACCACGACGACCTATTACCGCAACTGCCTGGGGATCGCCCTTGTACGCAGGAATGGAACACCCTACACCCTGGACGAGATCTTCGCCGGGCCCGCCCCTCTGTATATTGATATCTATAAACGCGCAGCACTCTACGGCTTGGGTTTTTCGGGTCAGCACCTGGCGGGAAAAGACATCCCCGGGGAGAAAGTCAAAACCGGCGTAGGGGTCGATGATTTCATCGCCGGGATAAAGCTTCCTTAATGCGGTATAATCACTGACGCGAAGATACCGCCTCCCGGTTCGCGGATGCCTTGACTTGTCGCGCATTTTCCGCTAGAATCCTCCCGATACAGAATCCCTACCGACCCCCACGGAGGAACCCCCATGTTTCACCCGGAAAAATGCACCTTGTGCGGCGAATGCCTCTCCCGATGTCCTTACCTGGCCTATCCCGAAGAAAAAGCCGTAACCGAATTCAAAAAACTCATGGACGGCGCGGCGACTCCCGTTACCGCGGAGTGCATCACCTGCGCCGCCTGCAACACGTACTGCCCCGAGGGGGCCAACCCCTTCGACCTGATCAACGACCGCCAGGAGGAAACCGGTTCCTTCAGGGTGAAACAACAGTCCCTGGACATGATGGCCATGGCCTCGCATATACCCACACAGGTCATCCGGGGCAGGCCCGGAAGACCTGTCATGAACCTCTGCGCCGTGGGAGACTTCATCCCCGGGACGTTCGAGGGGAGGCTCTTCGAGGGCATGACCTTCCTCAAGGGAGGCGACTATTTCTGCTATATCGGGTGGATACACGCAGGCAGGCCGGGCAGGGTGCGGGAGAACGCGAAAACCTTCGTCGATAACCTCGCGCGGACCGGCGCACAGGAGATCATCTGCTGGCACGACGACTGTTACACTCTCCTGGCGCACACGACAAAGGAACTGGGGATACACATACCTTTCAGGCCGGTGCACCTGATCGAATACCTGAGGGATTACGTGCGCGACCACCAGAGCGAGGTAACGAAGCTGGACATGAAGATCGCCTACCAGCAGCCCTGCGCCTCGCGCTACACTTTCGAAAAAGACGCCGTGCTTGACGAGCTCTTCAGCCTGATCGGCGCGGAGCGCGTAAAGCGCCGTTACGACCGGGAAGACGCCCTCTGCTGCTGCAGCGCCATGGGAGCCATGGAAAATGTCTCGAAGGACGAGGTGAACGCGTGGCGCATGAAAAACATCATGGACGCCAAAGACCACGGCGCCGGTGCCATGGTGTTTCTCTGTCCGCTGTGCGTCATGTCTTTGAGGAACCGCGCCAGGGAGCAGGGGATGGAGCCCTATATCCTGAGCAACCTGGTACGGATGGCCTTCGGGGAAACCCTTTCCCATGGAGGCGCCGGCAAGGTATTTGAACAGTAACGCCGTAGAATTCGCGTAATGGAGACCATCATGAAGCGCCTGCAGCCGTTTCTGTACACCGTGTTAATGCTTTGCATGTTGTTATCCACGGCAACCGGAAAGCTCCATGCACGGGAAATCCTGTTCAAAGACGCTCTTATCATAGACGGCACCGGGGCCAGGGCATTCCGTTCCGATCTACTGGTGAGGAACGGATTTATTGCCGGTATCGGCGCCGCGCTCAGCGCCGGCCCCGGAGCGCGCGTGATCAGGGCCGGCGGGCTTGCGCTCTCACCCGGTTTCATTGATATGCATTCCCACCTGGATTTCCAGCTGCCCTGCCAGCCCGGGGCGGTGAATTACATAAAGCAGGGGGTTACCACCGTCGTCGCCGGCAACTGCGGTTTCGCCCTGGCGCCACAGGGGAAAAAGGCTTCCAGCCTCACCTCGTACCTTTCCATCCTGGGAGTGGAGGACCGGAAATACCATTTCCCCCGCATGTCCGATTACTTCGCGTACCTTAAAAGGAATGGCATCGTCGTCAACCTGGTCCAGATGGCCCCCCACGGAATGATCAGGGAGGCCTCCATGAAAAATCCCGAGGGGGTGCCGACCAGAAACGAGATGAACACCATGCGCGCGCTGCTGAAACAGGCCATGGAAGACGGCGCCTGGGGAATGAGCACCGGGCTGGCGTATCCGCCCGGGCGCGCCGCGACGACCGGTGAACTGGTGGACCTCATGCGGGTCGCGAAGGCCTACGGCGGGGTCTACTGCACCCATATGAGGGACGAGGGGACCAGGCTCCTGGAGGCGGTGCGTGAGGCCGTCGCTATAGGGGAGAAGGCGTCAGTTCCCGTACAGATCAGCCATCTCAAGATATTCGGATCGACCGGTTACCTCCCGAACGACGTCCTCGGCATCATGATAGAGGCGAGAGGGCGCGGCGTCGACGTGTGCGGCGACGTGTACCCTTACCCCGCGGGCTCCACCTCGCTGAGCGCCATCATGCTGCCGCCCTGGCTCTTCAGCAAGGGTGACCTGAGCGCGGCGGTCGCCTCACTCAGGGACCCCGCCACCCGCGCGAAGGCCAAGGAGTACATGGACCGTCGTCTGCTCGAGTTCGTACCCAAGAAGGGCATCGCCCGCCTGCTGCCCGACCGGCTTTTTTTGCGGCTGGTGAAGTGGGTCATGAGCCGAAAGAACATGCTGATCGGCGTGCACGGCCATCCCGAATACGACGGCATGACGTTCCGGCAGGCGATGCGATCCGTTAACTATGACGGCGACATCATTGACTTCGGCCTGGACCTGCTTCTGGAAACCGGGCACGACGTTGCCGTTATCACCTTCATGATGAAAGAGAAGGACATGCGCGCCTTCATGAAATCGCCCCTGACGGTGTTCGGTTCCGACGGCATGGGAATAGTGAAGGGCGGTCAGCACCCGCGGAGCTTCGGCACCTTCCCCCGCATACTGGGGCACTACGTGCGGGAAGAAAAACTCCTATCCCTGGAAGAGGCCGTTCATAAAATGACCGGCATGACGGCCCGCCGGCTGGGAATCAGGGACCGCGGCGTCATCCGCAAAGGGGCGTACGCCGACCTGGTGCTCTTCGATCCCGCCGCGATCAGGGACACTGCCACCTTCGCCGCGCCGAAGTCCTACCCCGAAGGGATACACCTGGTGACGGTAAACGGCGAGATCGTTCTGGACGGAGGAACACCGACCGGACGCCTGCCAGGTAAGATATTGAAACGGGCGGCGCGATAGAACAAGACAGGGGACTCAATCGCGGGATTTCACAAACAGGGGTAAATGATGTCATACTTCATGCCCCGCGGTACTACCGAAGTATACGCGTGAAGCTCAGATACCGCGGAACGTGCTTCTGATACCGCAGGTAATCATCGCCGTACCTTGAGCGGAGAAAGGTTTCCTCCTGCAGTATCTGCACATGCATGGCGATCACCGCGCAACAGGCCGCGGCCAGAAAGAAGAGATTGCCGTATACCAGAAAGGTACCGATGAAATAGAGGTCCATAAAGAGGAAAATCGGATTGCGTGTTAGCGAGAAAACACCCCCGGTCACCAGGCTGCCGGCGCTTTTTTTATCGATTCCCATACGCCAGGAGGGACCGAAGCGGTAAAGGGCCGATATGAAAAAAAGAAATCCCGTAATAATTAAAACCATACCCGTTGCCCTGGAGAAAACCGAGTCCACCAGCAGTGGGTATCCCTTTCGTGTAAAAACATGAAAACCGAGATGCAGTGAATGGGTAAGCACCTCCAGGGTCCACACGATCAGTCCAGGGAAGAGGAGCAGTTCCAGAAAGGCTTTCAGTCCCCGTTTTTCCTTTCCCAGCACAAAGGGCTTTACGCCGGATAATCTGAGTTTAACGGTCTTTCCCGCGAACACAACGTAAAAGAGAATCAACAGACTCACTGTCATGTAATCGAAGACCGACATACGCATTCCTCACTGCGTTATTAAGGTTTTTTAAACTCCCTGATATTTTCGGGAGGCCATCCTTCCACCGGTATTCTGTTTTCATAGAAGCGAAAATCACAACAGCGGCCGCCGTTTCCGAGGGTCTCGGAGCGGTCCAGGCAGACGCCCAGTTCCCTGAATTTCGGATAGTCCAGCAGGCAGAGGTAGGGAACATAGTCCGCCGCCCCCATCCTTTCGTAATATGCGCAAATCCCGCACTCGTAGTGGGTAATACCGTATTCGAAATCATACCCGTCGCCGGGCACATAGTCGAACACCCAGTCGCCGGAAAATCTTCCCTGCCGGGAGCGGTGCGCCCCCTGCCTCATTCTGTTCCTCCAGAAACGGGAAAAAAAGAGTTTTCGCATAACCGCTTTCAGAATGCCCGGGAACGAAGCGACATGATGCGCGTAAAGATCGTACAGAAGCCCGCCGATTTCATACCGGGCGTAGCCCTTTTTTCCAAGCACCCTGATAAGCGCCAGCAATTGGACCGCGCCAACAAGGTTCGGGGTGAGAAAATTCTCCCTGCCGCCTATATAGGGAATTCCGGGGATAAGTTCTTCGTACGCACTCAGCGTCTCTTTCGCGACGGCATCGGCTTCAGATCCCTCCATGTGCCGTCTCAGTACCGCACTGTTTTTCTCTATCAGCTTTGCGTACTGTCGCACCATCCGTTTTTTTCTTTTCAGGTAATAGTTGCTGTGCGCCATAATGTCTTCCCTTTGCCGGTTTTCAGATCGCAGGTACTCACCGTACCCCTCGACCATACGGGTATAACCGGTATGGGCGGTGCATATCATGGAAATCCCTTTCATCCGCGCCAGCCTCTTCGCGGATTCAACAGCCCTTTTGTTGTCCATATTGAACGGACGATAAAAAGGAGCCATTGAGCCGTTCTGCAGAATTACCGCGTCACCGGTAAACAAAATTTCATTGTTCAATAGATAGGCGGTATGTCCCGGCGTATGCCCGGGCGCGGCGAGAGCCTTCACGGCGGCAGCGCCGATTATTATTTCATCTTCGTCACGGACGAGGTCATACTCCCTTTTCAAAACAGGGCTGTGATACAGTCCCAGAAAGCGCGCCCTCTTTCCGTTCGTCATCTGTACTTCATCAACTCCCAGATATATCCGTGCGTTGGGGAAATAGAGATGGCCCCCGGCATGGTCCGTGTCCCCGTGCGTCAGAAAAAGATGAGTTACCGTTCCGGGGTCTATACCGAGCTTTTCCATCTCCTTCTTCGTTTCACCGCTCCTGTATCCCGCGTCGAAACAGATGGCGTGGGTTCCGCTCCTGTAAATGTAGAGGTTGACATCGCCGTTTTTGACACAGCAGAGCCCCGGCCCTATATTTTCCGTCCGGGCGGGATAGAAGAACGCGCTGTATATATTCCCCAAATCCGGGAACAGAGCATTTATCTCTTTCCTATACCGCCTGAAGTCGTCGCCGAAGGCTGCTTCAAGGTACGCTTCTTCCTTTTTTACGAGTAACCGGAACACGGCGTAAAAGACAAAGGGAACGATCATGAGAATCCATGACCGGAAAAAGAAAATGATTCCCAGATGGACCAGAAAGCTTCCTCCATAGAGAGGATTCCTGGCAATGCCGTAGACCCCTTTAGTCGCCAGCACCTTTTTCTTGAAAATGTAATCGATTGTAATCGCCGATAAGAGCCACAGAGGGAAACCCACGGCAATGCACAGGATTCCCGCCACGATATACACGACAGGGGGCGGAAACGGGATTACAAATACCGGATACATCCAAAAATGCACAAACAGCAAAATCACCGCAACGGGAACGGTAATCAACGCCATCGTCGGGCCGATACCCCAGACGGTCATTTTACGGTCGATTTTCATCACCTATAAAGCCTTTGCCTGGGAAAATGAGCATTCCACAGTATATTAAATAATCATAATAATATTAGTTATGACTAATATACACCTGGTTTTTGTCAAGCACTTAATAATCACCGTTCTCTGCACCGTTGCTTGACATGACCGCAAGGATGTACCATACTGGGGTCTACGCTTGTAACCACCAACAGGCCGCAGAATCACACGTGCGGAGGAAACGCATGAAGGCATATACCACTATTGCCGGTGTACTGGCGCTCGCGGCGGTACTCGCACTGTCAGGCTGCGTCAGCGCCGAACGGCGGGCCAGGGCCGAACGGGAACTGAAGGTTTCAGAGGTCTCACCGGGAGAGTTCGCCGGCCGCGGGGACGTGATCGAAGATCTCTACTGGTGGCAGGGACTGGATAAAAAATATACGAAAGGCCCCGGCCCGGCCAGGACGGCTTCGGGCATCTGGGTGGAACGCAATACCTACCGCATCGCCTTCATCGGCGGCCCCGGCGACAATCCCTATACTGCCGACGAGAAGAAACTCATTGAATGGTGCGGCAGGCAGATGATAGAGATCCTGATCCAGTACCGTCTCAACTATGCGGAAAAGGCGAACATGCTGCGCGGCTGCGTCGACTACCCCTCGACGATTATTGCATGGAAGAAAGAGATGTCCGGGTTGCGGTTGACCACCGACAACCTGCGTGTGCTCATAAAAGACGTACGGAAAGACGGTACGTACCGCGTCATCCTCCAGACGCACCATGACAGGCTCAGGGATTTCATGCTTTTTAAAACGTCCTACTGAGCACAGGGAAGGGCCCTCCGGCCCCGCCACGGGGCTGTACTATATTTCAACCCCTCCGTACGCCGCGTCGATCTTCGCCGCCATGATGAAGTCGTTCTCGTGCAGGCCGCCGATCTTGTGGGTATAGAGTGTTACCTCCACCCTGCCCCAGGAAAGGGCCATATCGGGGTGGTGCCCCTCGCGCTCGGCGATCTCGCCGATACGGTTGACGAAGGCCAGGGCGGTCTTAAAATCCCTGAACCTGAACTCCTTCAGCAGGTGGTGTTGGTCCACCACCTCCCAGCCGGCGATCCCGCCGCTCAACAGGATGATCTCCCCGGGGGCCAGGGGCGGCGACCCGGCTTTACAGGGGGTACATGATTTCTCTTCCAGTTTTTCCATATCCTCACTTCCCGCTTTCTTCGTATACATTCCGCATATTACCTTAAAATACGTTATTCGCCGGCTAAAGTAAAGCGCATGCGTGAGCCCGGGCGCAAATCGGCATAACGCCGCGCTTTTCTTGTTGAAAAGAGGCGCCGTCACTGCTATGGTGCCCGGACATCCGAACGGGCAGATCCGCCGTTATTTCCACAGGGGAGAGGCGATACAGGGGGTATTATGGAAAACCAGCGCAGCTATCCGGGATTTCTTAACGCCGTGCTGCTGCTCCTGTTGACACTGGCGCTCTTTTTCGTGCTGTCCGTCGCCCTGGCGGCGGTCATGGGCGACGCCGCGAAGAATTTAAGTTATTTTTCGTCGGTAATAAACACGGTGTCCATAGGGCTGGTCATTTTCATCGGCTTCAGAAAAACCGGGAGGTCCTTTAATGAGGTATTCCCCATCGCCCCGGTGTCGTTTTCGCTGCTCTTCAGCTTTTTTTTCGTCTGCATCGGGTTAACTATCGTCTTTTCCGAGATGGACAACATCTTCAGGTACTTCCTCCCCATGCCCGGTTACCTGTTCAATCTGTTCTCAGACCTGTACAGGGGAGGCGACTTCACCGGTTCTTTTATACTGCTGGGGATCGTCGCGCCGCTGACCGAGGAGGCGCTCTTCAGGGGGGTGGTACTCCACGGTTTTCTTGGGAACTACCGTCCCGCGAAGGCCGTGGTCCTTTCGGCGTTCCTGTTCGGGATTGTACACATGAATCCGTGGCAGTTCGTCACCACTTTTCTGATCGGCCTTTTCCTGGGATGGCTGTATTGCCGAACGGCAAACCTTGCGAACTGCATCGTCATCCACGGCGTCTACAACCTCATACCGCTTTTCATCATGCGCTGCACCTCCATCGAGATAAAGGGATACAGCGCATTCACCCCGACCGTTTCCTTTCAGCCTCCGTGGTTCGACGCACTGGGCGTTCTGGTGCTCGCGGCAGGGCTGTATGCGGTGGCAAGGATCACGCGGGGCAGGAGGGGTGCCCTTCAGGGGGGACCGTCCCCGGAAGGGCGGTGAACGCGTCAGGGAGGCTATACCGTGTTAAAAAACCCGGCTCCATTATACATATTAATTATACTGGAAGTAAATGCAAGCCGATTTTCAATAAAAATAAACTAACCATTTAAAATGATAACAGTTATAAAAAATATTTGACACTCTTTCCTCACCACATTTCTGGTATATATAATAATACAAAGATATTACGGGCGCCCGCGTGCGCCCCGGCTCGCTGTTACGGAGTAGACAACAACCACACATCCGGATCGGTGACCATGAAAAAACTATGCAGCAGTTATGCCGATGCCGTTGCCGACATACATGACGAAGCAACGGTGATGGTAGGCGGATTTACCGGCCGCGGCACCCCCTCCAACCTGCTTCTGGCCCTGCGCGAGAAGGGCCCCCGCAACCTGACCGTGATACGCAACGACGCCAGCGGGGGCTGGAAAAACCCCATCGACGTGGACATACTGATCGAGGCCGGCCTGGTAAAAAAGGTCATAACCTGCTTCGCCGTCTTCGGATCGCCTAAAAAGGTGAGCGTGCTCGAACGCGCGGCCACGGAGGGGCATGTCGAGGTGGAACTGGTGCCGCAGGGCACCCTGGCCGAACGCATCCGCGCCGGAGGCGCCGGGATCGGCGCGTTCTACACGCCGGTGGGCATGGGCACCGAGGCGGGAAAGAACAAGGAAACCCGCGTCATCGACGGCCGCGAAATGATGATGGAATACGCCCTCAGGGCGGATTACGCCCTGATCAAGGCCCACATGGCGGATACCTACGGCAACCTGGTATACCGCAAGAGCGCGCGCAATTTCAATCCCGTCATGGCCACCGCCGCCGCGACCACCATCGTCGAGGTCGAGAACCTGGTACACGCCGGGGCGCTGGATCCCGACGAGATCATGACGCCGTGCATCTACGTGCACCGCATGGTGCACATGAAAGAATGGGGGAACCCCGAATGATCAAGACCACGTTATCTGAAGAACAGATGGCGACCCGCGTGGCCGACGAGCTGGAAGACGGTTTCTGCGTGAACCTGGGGATCGGCCTTCCCATGACGGTGTCGTCGCACCTCAGGCCGGGCGCCAGGGTGCTTTTCATGGCCGAGAACGGCATTATCGGCGTGGGGCCGCGCGCGCAGCCCGGCATGGAAGACCGCGACCTGGGAAACGCCGGCGACGAAAACGTCACGGTGGTGCCCGGCGCTTCGTTCTTCGACAGCGCCACGGCCTTCGCCATGATCCGCGGGGGGCATCTGGACGTAACGGTGCTGGGCGCTTTTCAGGTTTCGGAAAACGGCGATCTGGCCAACTGGAAGCTGCCCTTTCGCACGGTGGGAAGCTACGGAGGCGCGATGGACCTTGCCGCCGGGGCCAAAAAGGTGATCGCGCTGATGAAACATGTGACCGGCGACGGCAAGCCCCGCATAGTGCAGCGGTGTTCGTACCCGCTCACCGCCCGGCGCTGCGTCTCCATGATCGTCACCGACATCGCGGTGATCGACATCACCGCGGCGGGCATGGTGCTGCGCGAGACGGCGCCGGGATGGACGGCCGCCGAGATACAGGCCCTGACCGAACCGCCCCTCATCACCGACAGGGCCTCTGCCTGGAAGACCTGAAGGCAACTTACGGCTGCGGGCATACCGCGGCCTGTTGATACTATACCCAGGAGGTGCTGAATGCTCCGCCACTACCGTTCCGGAACCTATTGCCATGATATCGGGTGCGAGCGTCACTTTCAGCTGGAACAATTCAGCGGCGATGAATACCTGCGCAGAAAAAGCGCTCTCTGCAGGGACTGCCGGGCGTGGCTGTTCCTCGTATGGCTTCATGACCGCAGGTGGTCGATCACCCTCCCCCCTCCGGAGGTCCCCTCGAAGGAACTTGCGGCCCGCATCAAGGGGATCGACCCGTCGCTGGTGGAAGACCTCACCGAAGACGACATCCTCTGCCTGTAAATCCGTCCTGCCGGCGACGGCGTCCAGACACTTCGGCGCCGAAGACAATGCGTACTCCCGGAAGATTGTCATACTCTGTCCGCATATGATGTCCTGCCGGTTTTATGGCGACCCTTGCGTTATACTTAACACATCCGCCGATTAACAACCTGTATCACGCTTCATGTTGCGGGTGGAAATAATCACCACCGGCACCAGGCAGCATAAAACCCGGCTGACCGGGCAAAACGCGATATAATAACGAGGCGATGAAGGGGATTCCGCCGCGCTAGAACGCACAGGCCGCCTCAACGAACATTCTATTCGAACCGACCTCCGACTACACCTGCATTATCCCTCCCGCGTCGGGTTTCCTTTTTCAACGGCATCGGAAGCTGAACGAATTTTGTACATAAATCATCGTTCGGCCATGCAATGATATTCGTGATTATCGTGAAAAGCGAATGCATCGACGGGGCCTGTTTCAGAAAAATAATTGCATTTTTTTAATAAACGAACTACATTTTAAAACACTAACCGGCATTCCGGCACCCGCATCCGTTCCACGATGGATATGACCGCACAAAGAAAAAAAACAATCCTTCTCGTTGAAAGCCACGCCGTCACCGCGGCGGCCGAGTCTGAAATGATACAGGGCTTCGGCTACGACGTCGTGACGGTCCAGAGCGGCGCCGGGGCCGTAACTACTGTTGGCGGCGATACACACGTCGACCTGGTGCTCATGGATGTCATCCTCGGGGACGGGATCGACGGCGCCGAGACCGCCCGGCGCATTTTATCGATAAAAAACATTCCCATCGTGTTTTTCACCGCCCATACTGAGCGCGAAACGGTCGAGAGGCTTCGGGGCGTTATGCGTTACGGTTATATCATGAAAAACGCCGGGGAGTACGTGCTGCGGTCGTCCATCGAGGCGGCTTTCGATCTGTACGACACCCACAGGAAAAAGAGCGAAAGCGAGTACGCCCTGCGGACCCTTCTGAACACCATTCCCGACCTGGTCTGGCTCAAGGACCCCGGGGGCGTCTACCTGGCATGCAACCGCAGGTTCGAGGAACTTTACGGCGCCCCCGAATCGGACATCATCGGCAAAACGGACTACGACTTCGTGGACAGGAACAAGGCCGATTCCTTCAGGGGATACGACAGGCAGGTTGTCGAGACCGGCAAACCCGGCGTCAACGAGGAATGGCTGACCTTTGCCGTCGACGGGCGCCAGGCCCTGATGGAAACCATCAAAACGCCGATGTACGGGGAGGACGGCGTGCTCATCGGTGTGCTGGGAATCGCCAGGGACATCAGCCTGCGGAAAACGATGGAAAACGCGCTTCATGAAAGCGAGGAACGCTTTCGCACCATCTTCGACACGGCCAGCGACTCGATAAAGATCCACGACATAGAAACCGGAGCGATTGTCGAGGCGAACAGGGCGTCCCCGGGGTTCTACGGATACGACACAATGGAAGAATTCAAAGAGAACCTGATATTCGGCGATCCTCCCTATGCACTCGAGGACGGGGTGCGAAAGATACGGGAGGCATCGGTCAGCGGCCCGCTGAGCTTCGAATGGATCAACAGGAAAAAGGACGGAAGCCCGTTATGGGAGGAAACCACCCTCAACTCCATACACTTCGGGGGCAGGCACTATGTCATGGCCATTACGCGGGACATCAGCAAGAGAAAACAGGTCGAAAAAAAGCTGCTCGATTCCCTCCAGGAGAAGAACACCCTCCTCAAGGAAGTGCATCACAGGGTTAAAAACAATCTCCAGGTGATTTCAAGCCTGCTCGCGCTCCAGTCGTCCAGAACAAACAATGAGAAGCTCCATTCGTATTTTGCGGAGAGCCGTAACAGGATACACGCGATAGCCCTGATACATGAAATGCTTTATAAATCAGAAAGCCTGTCGAAGATTCTTTTTTCCCGGTACCTTGAGGAACTCACGACCACCCTCTTCAGCGCCTTCAACGTCAAAGACAACGTCAGGCTGGTACTGGACGTGAAAGACATCAGGCTGAGTCTGGACAGGGCGGTACCCTGCGCGCTGATCATCAACGAACTGCTGACCAATGCGCTAAAACACGCGTTCCCCGGAAACCGGGCCGGTGAAATAACGGTCACGTTCTCGCTGGACAAAGAACAGAAGCACGAACTCATTATCAGCGACAACGGCGTCGGCATGCCCGACAGTGTCAAACAGGGTGCGCAAGGATCCCTGGGTCTGGAAATCGTCCATGTGCTGGTGCACCAGATCGGAGGATCCATTGAGACCAGATCCAACGGCGGTTCGACGGTGCGTATTGTTTTTTAGGGAGCGCCCGGCATCACACACCCCGGGTAATCAGATATCGGGAAACACCGGTTTCTTTTTTTCCAGCAGCGCCGATACGCCGTGGAAGCACTCGCCCGACACGATAAGGGATACGGCGCGGTCGGTCTCTTCCGCGAGGGACGCGTCGTGGGTGCTGTTTCCGCTCCCACGTATGAGCGCCAGGGAGTGACGCACCGCCCGGGGTCCGTTTTCGGCGATGAGACGGGCGATCGCCATGGCCTCACCGGCCGCCAGGCCGCGGTCGCAGATTCTATTGACGAGACCCATCGAAAGGGCCTCGTCGGCCCCCACCCTGCGCCCCGTGAGCACCAGGTCTGCGGCGCGGGAGACCCCTACAAGGCGCGGCAGTGCCGCGCCGCCCCCGTGGTCGGGCATGAGGCCGAGCCGCACCTCGGAAAAGCAGATCACGGCGTTCCGGTCCATGACGCGCAGATCGCAGCGCACCGCGAGCTCGGCCCCTCCGCCGTAGGCGTTCCCGTTCAGTGCGGCGATGATCGGCACCGGAAGCGCGCAGAACGAATCCATGGCATCCCTGATCCTGACGACGGCCTCCCGGGCAAGGGCATCGTCCTTTTTCGTGACGGCGTCGATGAGCCGTTTCATCATGGGATTGTCCGGCTGGACGTCAAAACCGGCGCTGAATGACTTGCCGCCGCTCCCGGTGATTATGACCGCCCGGGGGAGCGAGCCGGAGATCTCGGCGGATATTTCCTTCAGCAGGTCGAGCATCCTGTCGTTGAAGGCGTTATGCCGGTCAGGCCGGTCCAGGGTGACCACAGCGATGCCGTCCATCCGCTCAAGAATGATGTTCCCGTCACTCATACCGTTTCCTCCCGGGATAAATTGCTGCTGATGCCGTAAAGCCGGCGCCGCATCGGCGCCAGACGGACACCGTTATGACCGGCCCTTCACGGCGACCACGCTCCTTCCGCGGTGTCTGCCGGCTTTCATTACCGCGAATTCCTCCTCCAGCCCCTCCAGGGTAGTCTCCGACGCCAGATCTGTGAGCCAGGGGAATTTCCACTCACCGGCGAGGTTCGACCAGACCTTCCGCCGCAGGGGCATGGGACAGTTCTGCGAATCGATGCCGAAGAGCGAAACGCCCCGCAGGATAAAGGGGTATACGGTCAGCGCGAGATCGGGGGACACCACGTTGCCGCAGCAGGTGACCGCGCCCCCGGCCATGGTCGACTTGATCGCGAAGGTCAGGATCGCCCCTCCCAGCGTGTCGATGCATCCCGCGAACCGCTCTTTCAAGAGCGGCCGGGAAGGCGTGTCGGCCGCCTCTTCGGACGCGAGTATCTTCTTCGCGCCGCACTTTTTTAATAGATCCTCCGCGTTCGCCGGTCCCTGGAGTGCGACCACTGAATAACCCAGGTGCGACAGTATGGACACCGCCATGCTGCCCACGCCGCCGGCCGCACCGGTGACCAGAATGTCGCCCTGGTCCGGACCGGAAATCCAGTTCAGCAGGCGGTTTACCGAGAGCCCGGCCGTGAGCCCGGCGGTGCCGTAGATCATGCTCTCGCGCAGGGAGAGCCCTTCGGGTTTCGGCACCGCCCACGCCGCGGGGACCCGTATGTACTGGCCGAACCCCCCCCAGGTGTTCATGCCCAGGTCATAGCTCGTGACGATAACCTCGTCGCCCAGTCTGAACGAGCCGTCGCCGCACGAGACGACGGTCCCCGCCGCGTCGATACCCGGGGTGTGAGGGTAATTCCTCGTCACGCCGCGGTTCCCCGTGGCCGAGAGCATGTCCTTGTAATTGAGTGACGAGTAGTGGACCTCCACCAGAAGGTCGCCGGCGGGCAGTTCGTCGGTGGACCGCGTCTCGATCTTCCGCACGAAGGTATTCCCGCCCTCTTCGCGCACCACCAGCGCCCTGAATTGCTTTTTTTCCATGATTCCTCCCTGCTCCTCTTTAGTGTAACGGGCGCACCCGCGCCCCTCATCGCCGCGGCGGGACCTGTTTCCCGTCCCGGCGTATATCGTTCAGCGATTGTATAAGCGATTGAATGGTCGCGTTCAGCCTGCTGCGCGAATGATCGAGGTTGTACATGACACAGGCCCCCAGTAGCCCCGAGAACACGATCTCGGTTACCCGTGACGTGTCCGCTTCGGGAACGACAAGCCCCGCCTTTTTCCCGTCGTCGATAAGCCGCCCGATCATGCGCCTGAGCCTGGTGAAACCCTCGTTCACCTGGTTCGCCAGCTCCGGGCTCTGCCCTGCCAGCTCAACCGCGAAGGTGACGAAGATACACCCCCCGGGGAAGGTGCGCCTGTCGG
>CAZUXY010000013.1:42627-81380 GCA_964624235.1 uncultured Leptospirales bacterium
CTGTAAGGTAGCGGTCCCGGTAGTTTGTCAGGAGTCTATTCAGCCTGTCCAGGGGATGGGCCTCTTCGTCCAGCCCGGCGAGGTTTTTCTCGCGCCAGATCTTCCGGGCCCGGGAGAGGACGCCGGTGAAGAGCTCTTCCTTGGTCCTGAAATGGTTGTAAAAGCCGCCCTTCGAGGTCCCTGCCGCGGCGATGATGTCCATGGTGGAGGTGTTCATGTATCCTTTGACCGAAAACAGGCGCAGGGACTCGTCGATGATTTTCTCTTTCAGCGTCATGGGCCTCTTCTTAACAGTGCGGAGCGGTACAGACCGACCGGTCTCCCTTTCCTTTTATGAAACAACGTCATTTCTGTCAAGAGAAAACCCGCATCCCGGGAAACTCCTTTGCGGGCGGGACCAGTGCCCCGTCACTGCCGGCCGTCCTGTATATATCGTTGCGTTTTGCGGCCTTCAGCCCTATACTTCGTGTGCTTACTGCCTTCATTCATTTTCATGAGAGGTCTGTTATGGACAATTACCTTTCAATCGCGAACGGGTTCGGGATGTGGGTGGCGGTCTCGTGCATCATCATCGTGGTGTTCGTCCAGGCGATCCGCATCTCTTTCATCGCCTTCAGGGCGGGGAAAGCCATCGGCATGAGCGGGAGGGACCTGCGGCTCGCGTTCCGCACGGGGTTCACCACCGCCATCGTCCCCTCCATCGCCGTGCTCCTCGGGCTTGCCATCATGATCCCCAAACTGGGCGTGCCCTTCCCCTGGATGCGGCTGTCGGTCATCGGGTCGGTGACCTACGAGCTGATGGCCGCGGGCATAGGCGCCTCTGAGATGGGGCTCGAGGGGCTTTCGGCCGATTTCAACGGCATGGCCTACGCGAACGCTGTCTGGGCCATGTCGATAGGGTGCATCTTCAACCTCATCATGGCGGCCTTCTTCACGCCCAAAATCATGAAGCTCAAGGACAGGATCGCCGGGGGCGATGAGGGCTGGATGAAGACCCTTACCGCCGCCGCGTTCTTCGGCGCCGTCGGGTACATGGTGGCCCAGCCCGTGGTGAAGGGCGGCGCGCCCCTGGCCGCGCTCGTCGGCGGGTTCGCCACCATGCTCATACTGGGCGCCGCTATCACGGCCGCCAGGCAGAACTGGCTCAAAGAATGGGCGCTCTCCATCGCCATCATCGGCGGCATGGCCGCCGCGGGGTTTGCGCACCGCCTTTTCGGGATCGGGGGCTGACATGGAAAACAAACAGCAGGTCTTTCTCGACCGGTTCATCCACCCCGTACAGGTCATCGGTATGATCACCCTGATCACCGCGATCGTGTGCCTCTTCATCCCCGGCCTGTACCTGTACTTCTTTCACGGCCTCATGCCGCCGCCGGCGAACATGCTACGTGCCATCATCGCCGTGTGGTCGTTCATGGCGATCATGGGGGTCATCGAGCCGATAGTCTACTACCCCATCCTGGGGTTCGGCGGCACCTACATGTCGTTCCTGGTGGGCAACGTCCTCAACCTCAGGGTGCCGGTGTCGGCGAACTGCCAGCAGGTGGTGGGGACGAAGGAGGGCACGCCCGAGGCCGAGATCGTCTCGACCCTGGGTATCGCGGGGTCGCTTATCGGAAGCCAGCTGGTCATGATCGTCGGGGTCGTGGCGCTGCTCCCCGTGATCGACCGCATCAGCACCGGAGGCTCGGCCATGAAGGTCGCGCTTGACCAGGTGCTGCCTGCCCTGTTCGGCGCCCTGGGAGGGATCTTCCTCTTCAAGGTGCCGAAGCTCGGCATCGTCCCGCTGGGTCTCGGCTTTATCATCGCCCTCGTGAACCCCAATCTCCCCTATTCCATCGTCATACCGCTGATGGTGATCGTCTCGGTCATCGCGGCGCGCGTGATGTACAAACGGGGATGGGTCACGGGTGCGGGAATGATGTAGAAACGGAGGACGACATGAAACACGAAGAGGCCTTCAGGGCCGTTGAAAAGAACGAGGATTACATCGTCGACATATTACAGAAGATCATCGCCGTGGACACCGGCGTGCCCCCGGGCGAGAATTACGGGAAGCTCGTCGACATCGTCGAACCTGAATTCAGGCGTTTCGGCTTCGGCACCGAGCGCGTCGTCGTGCCCGAAGAAAAGATCAGGGAGATGCCCTGGGACCTGCGCGGCGAGCGGACGAACCTGGTCGCGAAACTTTCGAACGGGAAGCCCCCGGTGACCGCCTACGCCCACATGGACGTGGTCCCCGTGGACGAGCCATGGACCAGGGACCCCTTCGGCGGCGAAATCGCGGACGGGAAGCTCTACGGGCGGGGGACCGTCGACATGAAGGGCTCGATCGCCTGCTTTCTCGGTGCGGTGAAGGTGCTCCACGACCTGGGCATCGAGCCCGCCTACGAGGTCGGCTGCTGTCTCTGCACCGACGAGGAGATCGGCGTCTACCCGGGCGCCCGCTACCTTGCCGAGGAGGGCTACTTCTCGCCCCACCTGATGTGGCTCGAGCTGGGCGCCATGGAACCCGTGGTCACCATCGGGGCGGCGGGGTCGATCCAGATCGAGCTGAACGCCGTGGGCAAGAGCTGCCACTCGGGCATGAACTACCTGGGTGTCAACGCAATCGAGGAACTGGCGCCCGTGATACAGGAACTCCTGGCGCTCAAGCATGTTGCCGAGAAACGCCTCTCCCGCATCCCCACCTTCCCCCTGCCGGGGTGCCCCTACGACAAAATGACCCCCATGTTCAACCTGAACATCATCCAGGGCGGCACCAAAGACAACATCGTGCCGGGCCATTGCCGCCTGCTCATCAACCGTCGCTATACCGTGGACGAGAACTACGACGACGTGATCGACGAGATAAAACGCGCCGTCGCGAAGGGCAGGGAGAAATCAAAACTGCTCGACCTCACCATGGGCATCACCCATGCCTTCCTCCCGGTTGAGATCGACCCGAAGGGAAAGGCCGTCGCGAAAATGAAGGAGGGAAAGAAGGTCGTCAAGGGTTACGAGGGATTCATTGAAGGCGGCACATCGGGATCGACCGACATGGGTTTCGTGATCGACGCCCTGAGGCCCGCGAAGGTCGACGTGGCCGGCTTCGGCCTGATAAGGGCGACCAACATCCTGGCCCACGCCGCCGACGAGTTTGTCTACATTGAGGACCTGGTCTCGATGACCAAGGAACTGGTGTATTATATGGCGTTTTAGGTTTTCACTTACGGATTATATAATGGTGGTGTGTACGCGCCCAAGGCCGGGGCAATGGCCCTGATCATTGTTTTCGCGGAGTGGCATTCATACGGCGATGGAGCTGCCGGGGTTGGCCGCGTGATTCCGCCGGTACGCAAGGCGGTTGAAAGCCGTTTGCCGAGGGTCATCGTGACCCGGGTGAAATACGGGCCATCTTTTCGGGTAATCCGAAGAGCTTACCCGGGCTTGTGGAAATAATACTTCCACACAATATATTTTGGAGGTAACTCATGAAATCCCGGTTAAAAATCCCGACATTCAATGTCATTCTCTTTTTCGTGAGATCTGATAATCAGAAGAAAATTTTGCTTCTGTTAGTATCACTTTCCTTCATGGCGCTGTATTGCAGCAGCAGTTCAGAGAGAGTACAAAGTCTTAATAACGGTGTGGAACAAATGTGCAAACAAATAACAGAAAGTCTGCTCCAAGGAAGCAACAAAACACTGGCAATAATGGATTTTACAGATTTCAAGGGGAGAAAAAATGATTTTGGTACGTACCTGTCTGAAAAGCTGATTTTTTCAATGTATAAAATCAAAGGTATAAAGGTTGTAGAAAGAAATCAGCTTCAGAATGTACTTAAAACTATGGAATTTCAGCTGACAGGTCTGGTTGAAAAAGATACTCTTCAAAAAATTGGTCATCTTACCGGTGCAAATGCAATACTTGTAGGAACTATAACGGATATGGGCGAATCAATTGAGGTTAACGGAAGGATCGTGAATGTCGAAAACGGAATGATACTTGCCGTGATGTCTGTTCCGTTAGCCAAAGATAAACAGGTGGCTTCTTTCTTTGCGAAAAAAGGTGAAAATGTTATAACAAAAGAAAATACTGAAGCTGCGTTAAAGAAATCCGACAACTGGAAATATGCTCAAGATCTGAAGCTAATTTACAGGGTAAATAAGGCAGGTGATGTTGAATGTGCGTCCTATAATGGAAGAGATTGTTTATGGGGTTTGAATAAGAAGCAGGTATTCTTTGATAGAATAAAACCGCTTGCCTGTGGGGAACACCACACCAGAGTCTGGGGTGGACCAGGATATGACAATCCAGCTCATTGGTGTCACAAGCTTCGATTAAGAGAGCAAAGATAGTATTATCATGTGAAATATACTTCACCCGGTCAGGTTGTCCTTTCCGAGCCGCGTTATATCCCGGCCGGCCGGGATATAAGAAACGTTATATGGAAGCTGTATGCAATACCTTGTAGGCGCACCTCTATGGCCGGCTCTCTACGTTATGCCTTAACCGGCGTTTTCTACCTCGCGGCCGCCGGGGACGGCAATGTCCCGTGCATGATACCTGATTGAACCTGGTATATTAAAAACAGCGAAACCGGCGGAATTTGATTGACTGCCGGGAACTTCCGTTATACGTAACACCATGTCTTTTACATGGCGTTGCAATATGCAAATACGGTGCACGGGGGATTCTGATATGAAAAAGACAGTGGTTGTCCTCATAACGATGTGTCTGGTTCACACCGCATCAATGAACGCAACCGCCCGTGAAAAAGGCTCATGGTACATCGGTTTCGGGCTGGGAAGCGGCATCGGCTGGCTTGATACCGACGACTACGGCAGAAACACATTCAGGGAGAGTTTTGACAAGATAGGTGACAGAAACGGATTTGATTTCAGCGACCCCGCACCCGCGTTCACCGGTCTGTTCGGGGTCGGTGCCATCATCAGCCCGATCTTTCATCTGGGTGGCGAAGTATCCGGGATAACACAACAGGTCAGCGATAAGGGGTATATAGTAACCCTCAGGGTCTTCTCCGCATATGTAACCGGGACCTATTACCCTGTGGAAAAGGGATTGCTGTTCAAACTCGGCGCCGGCTATAACCGGTTCAGCGAAGAAGTGATCGGCGGGGGCGATATCAGGGACAATGGAACCTCGGGTTACGGTGGGTTGGTCGGGATCGGCTATGATATAAGTTTCGGGTCGAGTTTCAACCTGGGCCTGCATGCCGACTACACCATGCAACAGTATAACAGAAAAGGCATCAACAATCTAAGTTTTCTTAATATCTATGTTTCGTTTTACTGGTTCTGAGGCGAAAATACGGAACACGAGTAGTTTCCCCTGTTGACTGAGCCGGCAAAGGGATGAACACGGAATTCAACGTTCGCCTGCGGCGCCCCTGGCCGGACATGCAATGGTCAGTCTTTTTGTGTGAGCGTTCTTTTTATTTTACAGCATCAGAAGATGGGTAATGGAATTCTTATATGAGGAACCTTCTTTTTGTAGATGGGTTATCTGATCCGTATAAGGGTTTACTTAACGGTTGTTCTTCCCGGCATCGATCTTTCCTGAAAGATACTCTATCGCCTTTTCCAGCTGTATATCCCGCCCGTTACAATACCTTATATCAAACGGGACCGTGATATCGGGAGCGACACCGACCCCTTCAAGGTCATTTCCGTCTACACGGCAACGCTGGACGGCGAGAAAGAGAAAGTCGCCGTTCGATAACGGAAAAAGGCGCCCACCGCGGGTACATCCCGGGGTGCGTTCGCCGATAACCGTCGCCAGACGGTATTTCTTCGCGCCGAACACGAGTAATTCCTTTCCGCTTCTGCTGTACCTGTTTATAAGATACACGGCCGGTTTTCTCCATTGTGAATCCACCGTGGTTTGTTTTCCTCCCCTGTCCGTCATGGTCATTACCGGTATGTTCCTGTTGAAAATATTAAGATACGAAAGCCATGCGCCGCCCAGACCGTACCGCAGGTCGATTATCAGGGCGTCGGCGTCTTTCAGCCTGCCCCATACCATGGCGTTCTGTAATTCCTTATGGTACTCTTCCCCGGCATATGAATAGATATGGATATATCCGATCTTGTTCCCTTTATGATTGATAACCCGGATGCTGGCTCTTTGGGCCTCAAGCATTTCTTTTTTGGGGTTCAAAAGAACCGGTTTCATTCCAATCGTGAATTCCCCCGAGTTCCTGTTCCTTTTGACGCTAAACGCCGTGTTCTTCCCAATGGACGATCTCAGGGATGCGACCGGTGCATAGGGTTTCCCGTTCACCGCAAGTATTTCATCGCCTTTCAGCAACCCGGCTTTTTCAGCAACGCTTCCGTGGAGCACCGAGGCGACATAGGTCCTGTTATCGATGGACTGGGTGATAACACCGACCGTCGGATACAGTACCTCTTTCCCCTTGAACACCGCGCCGATCTCCGGGATATTGAAAAAGAGTGCGCCAAGGTGATAATATTCGTAATCATCCGGGGTAAGATAATAGGTATGGGAAGAACGCAGTTCACCGAGCATGGCGTTAATGAGTTGTGAAAACTTTTTCATGTCGGTAATATGTTTGATCTGCGCCTGGTAAGAACTTTTTATCGCCGGAAAGTCTTTTGAGATCCGGGCCGGATCATAGAAGTTCTTTTCTATGATGGCGGTGATTTCCTCAAAAAGGTCTGTATAACGGCATGGTTTCAACAAGGTACGCGCATAGGCTGAGTCCGGATACGTAATATGCGGAGAAACGGCCGTTACGGCGTAGAGTAAAAAAGCCGTGATTGCGATGGTATGTTTCATGGTGATGGTCCCACGTACACCGGTTGGTTGGTTTCTTTCTTTATAATTACCTGTGTTATTGTATCATTGTAAATGTTTTTTTGTGTCACCGGAGGGGGTCGCCGCGTGCGCGGCAACCAGCTCCCGTTCGCATACAATCCATCTTACGGATACACGTACCGGGGTCATGTCTAGGGGCGGCGTACAATCCCGACGGTAGAGGATTCGACCCGAGTGTAAGCAGGCGCGCCCCGGTGTCATCTCAGGCGTTTCCCGGGACCCCGGGCACTTCAAGCTCGACATCGCTCAGGGGATAGGTCGCGCAGGCGTGTACAAAGCCGTACTGCCTGTCCGCCGCACGGCGGCCGTCGGAATCGGGTCTCACGAACACGTCGCCCGAAAGGAGACGCGACCGGCAGCAGCCGCATTCCCCCGAACGGCAGAGCGACGGCGCGACGATCCCCGCCCGTTCCATCGCGACCAGCAACGACTCCGTCGATGACGCGGGCACGTTGCGGGACACGCCCCCCATGCGCACGGCAAGGGCGAAGGTTTTCCCCGCGGCGCCGGCGGGAAAGCCCTCGAAACGGGCCACGTCGGTCTCCTCGCCGCACTGCTCCTTCCGTATCCGCCGCCGCGGAACGCCGAGCTTCTCGAGCTCGCCGTCGAGAAAGCGGTACATCACCGGCGGTCCGCAGATGAAAAAGGACTTATCCCCGGGGTCGCCGGCAAGCGCGCGTATGGTCCCGGCCGTGAGAAAGCCGGTGGGGCCGGTCCATGAAGCGTCGGGCTCGCTGCAGACACAGTGCACGGCGATTTTTCCGCCCGATTGTTCCTGAAGCTTCACAAGCTCATCCCGGTAAATGATCTCCGCGGGCGCAGGTATGCCGTACAGCAGGGTGAAGCGGCGGTCGGTCCGTTGCTGGATGAGGTCCCTCATCATCGACCGGAACGGCGTGACGCCGCACCCTCCTGCCAGCGCGACGATGTCCTTTGAATCCCGTATGGGGTCCACGGTGAAAAAACCCGCCGGTCCCGATGTTTCTACGCGGACGCCCGCCCGCCAGCTGTCCCAGATATGGCCGGTGAAAAACCCGTTCTCTTTTTTCCTTACGGTAATTTCGCAGTAGCCGTCCCTGTGGGCGTCCAGGGGGGACGATGAGAGCGAATAGGGCCTGGTCACGTACGAACCGCCAGGCTTCGCCCGCACGCTGAGATACTGGCCCGCGAGAAAGAAGGGCGCCTCCCGCGTATTCGCATTCGGGTCGGGAACCAGGCGAAAGGTCCTGGTGGTAGGGGTCTCATCCCTCACCTCGCTGATGACCAGGTTCAGCCGGTCGGGATGCAGGCGCTTCGCGAGACCGTTTATATCGTCCCTGGTAATGGGCGTCGCCGGCGCCCTGCGTATCTTTTTTCTGCGATTGGGTATCAGCCTTACAAACGCGATCAGGTCTATGATGCTTCCTCTAACGCTGAATTTCATTTTTCGGCCTCCATCTCTTTCAGGGTAAGCATGGCGGTCATCTGGCCCGACAGGAGCGAACTGCTGTACCCCAGGGCCCTGAAGGAAAAGCCGCCCGCGAAGTACAGCCCCTCGATATACTTTTCATCCTGTATCGATGCGATGCGCGGTATAATCGAATCCCACGATTCCGGCTCGTAGCCGTAGATTACGCCGTTATAGGCCCCGGTATAGCGGGCAAAGGTCTCGGGTGTGGCCACCTCTATCTCTTCGATTTGGTCACGGACATTGATGCCGGTCGCTTTTTCGAACCGGTCGATCATGTCCCCTGCCATTTTCATCTTCACCGCATGATATTCGGCCGGGGCCGTCTTTTCCCACGCCTCGGGCCGCATCAGGCCGGTCATGGTGAGGATAGTGGTCCCCGGCGGCGAGCAGTCGGGCAGCGCCCGGTTAAGGCACACGGTCGCCTGGATGACGGGCGCTTCTGCCCGGTAAAAGGTCCCGTACAGTTTTTCGGTGTCAATGTAGGGCGACACCACGTAGCCGTAGGTTTCCAGGCCCAATTCGTCGGGCGAGGCGTCCAGGCCCAGGTACACCACGAACACCCCGACGCCGTGGCTGCGGGCGTTGATGTTCCTGTAGGCCATGGGGGGCACCTCGTTTTTCGGGTACACCAGGTTGTTGTAGGTGAGGGTCGGCGAGGCGTTGCAGATGACATGCCGCGTCGCGATGGTTTCGCCGGCGGCGGTGACGACGCCTTCCACCCTGCCCCCGCGCACCAGGATTCTTTCCACCCGGGTGTTGTATTCCGTTTCCCCGCCGAGTTCCCTGACGCGTGCGTCAAGGGTGGTCATCAGCTCGTGGGAACGGTGCCGGGGTATGTAGCCCCCCAGGGTAAGGTATTTATACATAAAGGCCGCCCACAGGGTGAAATTTATCCTGCTGACCGGCGGGCCTATGTTGAGCCAGTAGGTGTAGAGCAGCTTGAGGGCCTTGTCGGGTATATTGAACTTCGCGGTCACGTCCTGTATGGAGTAGGCCGCCGTTTTCAGAAAATTAGGGTATCTGGTACGGAGGACCCGTTTATCGGGATTTCCCTTGCTTTCGCCCAGGTAGAGCAGCGCCTCGAGGATCTCCCGGCAGAGCTCCAGGTAGCGCGTCATGGGCTCCCTGCTCCCGGGAGCCTCACGCTCCATCGCGTCAATGAATTCCTGCACTCCCAGGGGCATGACCGCGTCGATGCCGTCATCGGTGATGATAAAGCGATAGGCGTCGGGCACCGCGATCATGTCGAGCTTCAGCCCTATATCGTCCTCAAGGAACTTCCTCACGCCCCCCCTGTTTTCCCTGGAACCGTAATCGCAGAGGATATGAAGTGCAGTCTCGAATTCGAACCGCCCCCGCACAAAACTGCTGCCGAAGCCGCCGGGCAGGTTGTGCTGTTCAAGCAGCAGCACCCTTGCCCCTTTCGCCGCAAGCTGCGCGGCGGCGGCAAGGCCGCCGTTCCCGCCGCCCACCACGACCGTATCGTACGAGCGTGCGGTTCTGCCGTTACCGGAATCATTGCCCATAGTGCACCTCCTCTCCTGAAAAACGACCGTAATGTACGGTGAAACGGGTTACCCCTCTACCGATGAAGCGGTGACTGAAGAACTTCCACCGCAGAGACCGTGTATACCGGCGCTGATCCGCATATGCACGGCGCCAGCAATCATGAAAAACACATGACGCGTATGCCGCATCCACAATGACGCAAAAACGTTATGGCATTATTGTAATACTACAATTAAATGTTAAATAATAATATAATGTCAATTAAATTTCATCAGTTATATGGTTATCTTTATTTTAATTAACCGTTCAGCAGTGTTTATACTGGCAGTATCCCTTTACACCCGGCAACAAACATATCAACAGGTCTTTAGAGCGGCGGGTTCCAGGTGTTTAAGTCCTGACAAGGCCGGTCGTAAAAACTATTTTCAAGGTAACTTGTTCCGGTCATGAAGACATGGCTGACTTTATTGAATAAAGGCAACTCGATCGACAATCCATGATTCCAATTAAAGAAAGTTATATCATCGACAAAGACGGAAAGGCGGTCAGCGTCGTCATTAAAAAACAGGATTACGAGAAACTGCTGAAATACGTCAATGAACTGGAAGACATCGCCGTCTATGATCGCGCGAAAAAGGAAAATGGACCTGCCGTTTCCTGGAAAGACATCAAGCGTTGATCATGTATTCGATTCTTTTCTCCCCTTCCGCGGTGCGCGATTACAAGAAACTTTCACAAAGATAAACAGCGCTAATCAACAGGGCCGTTGACGGCCTGGCGCTGAATCCCCGGCCACGCTGATACATCAAACTGAAGAACAGGGATGCCTGCGGGCGGGTAATTATCGAATCATTTATGAAATTCATGATAAAGAAATTACCGTGCTCGTAATCAGGATCAGCCACAGAAAAGAAGTTTATCGTGACCGGTGAATTCCGGTGCATGCCCCGCATTCACCCGCATAGTTGTTTTCCAAAAAAATAATTACTTAATCCACACCCTCCTTCGTATTACCTGCAGGCGGGCGTGAACTTTTACGCCGTTTCATCTGCACGCCTGGAGACCTGTAACTATGATCGGACCTGTACCCAAAATCCATCGAAGAGCGTCACATACTCCGTGCGGACCGGGCCCCTGCCCTGCCTGTACCATTCCACTGAAAAGAGTCGCCTTCACGCCACCGCCCCGGCTGCGCGCGGCCTGCGGGGCCGCGATGCTTTCCTTTTCATCCCTTTGCTGCTTAAGCTCATCCACCGACGCGCGCGCGCTCTACCGGCAGGGAGTGCGCGAGTACGAGACGCAGAACCTGGACCGGGCGCTCACACTCTTCACCGCCGCGGCGAAGAAAGACGGCAAGCTGTACAACGCCCGCCTCATGGCCGCGAAGGTCCATTATTTCAAAAAGGAATTCCCCCTCGCCCTTGAAGAGCTTGAACGCATTTTAAAAAACGCGGGCGACCATACCGGGGCGCTTTACTGGAAGGCCAGGGTGCTTTCCATTGCGCCGCACTCCGTGAAAGACGGTGCAACCGCGGATAAAGATGCCATGCACTGCCTGCGGAGGGTGCTCGAGTACGATGCGCACCACGTGCGGGCGAGGGCGCTGCTGGCGCTGTTGTATGAGAAGAACAAACACTACCGGGAAGCCCTGCAGGAATACCACCTCATCCTCCTGGAGGAAGAGACCGTCATCAATGCCCGGGCAAACCTGGCGCTCTTGTACCGCCGCATGGGGCTCGCCGACCGCTCAAAGAGAGAGATCGACACCGCGTACGCCCTGGCCCGCGCCGCGGGCCTTAAAAGCGAAACCCTTAAGGCCATAAAAAAGGAGATCGAACCATGAGATTACCGTATCCGGTCATAACAGTTCTTTTTCTGCTTTTGTCCTGCACAACCGTCGACGTACACATAAAGAAGCGGCCCCCCGGGAAAACGATAAGAACCATATTACTCGACCGTTTTGAACAGCGCACCCTTGGCTACGATCCCTACGTTGCGGCCAATTTCCGCGATGCCCTGGCGTTCGAACTCTTCAAACGGGGCTACACCGTCGTGGCGCCTCCCGAAACGCTCGAAAAGAGGGAGAGCGCTTCAGGCAGGAATGATGGGGCCGACGGGGCGCCGGAAAAAACAGACACCGTCAAGCTCGTGCGCCAGCCTTTGTATGATCTCCGCATCGGCGGTGTTCTCAGCGAGTCACGCTGGGGCGACACTGTGCGCAGCCGCACCGGTGTCGTCATCACGGTGACGCTCATCCTTCCCGACGGCGTGAAACTCGGCGAGGCGCGGTGCGGCACGTCACAAACGCTCTCCGATCCCTCATCGCTCCGCACCGTCGCGCGGGCGCTGGCCGAAAAAATCGCCCGATCGGTCGGCAGGTAGGCATACCCTTGCTGCGTCAGGCTACATGGTGTATTTTTTTCCATGCGTCGGCCGGTTTTGTCTTTTTTACGGCGCTGGCTACAACTTCCCCGCCCCGTCTCACGGCCGATGATGCGGTAATCCGCAATCAGGAAAGATTGCTTGTCCCGGCCGTATCCAGGGGCGGGAACCCCGTCCGCCTGAACCTGGAAAATTCCCTCGCTATCGCCGTCACCAACAGCTTCGAGCTGCGGGCCATCAAGGCGCAGGAGCGGGTGCGATCGCTTTCCGTCATCGAGCGCTGGCGCGATTTTTTCCCCAGCCTCACCCTGTCCTATTCCCAGACCGAAGAGGCCCGCCTGCGCGAGACCGACACCCGCCAGTACCGTCTCAGCGCCGAGGCCAACCTGGTCGTCTACGACGGCGGTCAGCGCTCTCTCGCTTTCGATGTTGTAAAGCTCCAGTCCATTCTCGCCCGCAACGATTACCGCATCGCCCTCAACCGACTCATTGCCGACGTATCAGCGGCCTACTTCGAGGTGCTGCGTTTCCGCGAGGCGATCGCCATCCATGAAAAGACACTGGAGCACGGGCGCATGCAGCTGGCTTTTATCTCCAAAGAACTGCTCCTGGGCGAAGCGACGAAGTTCGATCGTATGGAGATCGAGGCCAAGGTGAAAGAGATAGAACTCAACCTCGAGAAGGCCAGGGATGATTATTTCATCGGACTTAACCGATTCAAGCTGCTGCTCAAGATAGACTCACGGGGGCTGGTGGAGGTGGCGGGCGACATATCGTGCGATTTCACCTTTGCTCCTCTTGATACCATTCGTTATCCCCTGGACACCCTGGTAGATCTGGCCGTGCGCAACCGCAAGGAAGTGGAGCAGGCCGACATTGACAGCGAGATTGCCAATACGAAGCTTCGTATCAGCTCGCGTCATTACTTTCCCACTTTCTCCATCGGCGTTTCCTACAGCCTCTCCGACGACCGGTACTTTCCCCGGGACCGGGGCTGGGGAGTAAACGTGGCGGTCAGTTCGAATCTGTGGGGCAGCACCGCGACGGCGAAAGAGGGATACAACGAGGACGCCAGCGGCAACAGCCGCATCCTCTCGGGCAGCGGCTCTCTCTCGGTACTCGACCGCCTCGACTACCGGCGCGCGATCATCGAGACCGCCGTGGAGGCGGAGCGGGCGAAGCAGGAGAAAGACGAAATGCGGCGCAGAATCACCCTCGAGGTCATCAGCGGCTATTCGGCCCTTCTGAACGGCTGGACCATAATCGAGATCGCCCGGCAGACCCTCGATCTTTACGATGCCCAGCTCGGTATCGAGCGTATGAAGGCGGACCTGGGGGATTCGCGCCGCTATGACCTCATAAAAAAAGAAATTGAAAGGGGCCAGGCGGCGCTCAGCCTCCTTGACGCCCGGGTGCGTTACCTGAGCCTTTCGGCCAACCTCGAGATTGCGCTGGGGGCCGATATCGGTTTTTTGAACATTACGAAGTACAGGGGCAAATGATATGACGCGGTCTCTGTTCGATGCCATTGTCGAGTCATTTCGCATCATTACCGGAAACCGTACAGCCCGGCGGGTCGTTCTGGGCGCCGTACTTGCGATCATCTGCGTTTCAGCGCTGGTGCCGTATCTTTTCAGGCGCGCGCCCGCGCCCGAGGAGAACGTCGTCAGCAACCCCGGGCTCACGTTCCATACCTGCGCCGCGGCCGAGGTCGCCGACGAGCTGGAGGTGCTGGGTCAGATCGTCTATTACGAAAAAGTGGCCGTTTCCTCAAAGGTGACCGGGCGTCTTGAAAAAATATACGTGCAGGAAGGGAAACGGGTGCGTAAAGGTGAAGTAATCGCCCAGGTGGAACGCCTGCCGCTGGAGCTTTCCCTGAAACAGCAGGCGGCGGAGTGCGACATTGCCCGCACGTCACTCCGGCTGGCCGTCGCGAAATATGAAAACGCTCTCAAGTCCATCGAGATAAAGTTCCGTTCCATAGAAAAGGCCGAGGCCGAGGTGCATGACAAGCTCATAAGCTTCCAGAATATGGACCGCATGCTCAAAAACAAGGAAGTGTTACTCAAGATGGGAGGCGTAAGCGAAAGCGAGATGGCCTCCCTCAAGGCGCAACACACCACCCTCCACACGAAATATCTCCTCGCCGGGTCCGACCTCGCCATCCAGAGGGTCGGTTACCGCGATGAGGATATCATCACAGAGGGGATGGCCGTTCCGAAAACCAAAAAAGAAAAAGTAGAATTGTTAAAAAAGATAAACACCAAGATCGAGCGTGCGGAAGTCGAAGCGGCGAAAGCCAGGGTGACCCAGGCGGAGAAGGCCCTCGAATCGACTCAAATACTCCTGCGGGAAACAACGCTCCACGCACCCATCACCGGTGTTGTGGCATCCAAAAACATGGAGGCCGGCGAAATGGTGAAAGCAGAATCGGTCATCGCCATAGTCATATCAATCGAACGGGTGTTCGTTTCCTTCAATGTCAGCGAACGTGAGCTCCCGGCCCTCAGGACGGGCCAGAAGCTTTTTTTCACCGTCGACGCTCTGGGAGACAGGCCGCTTACGGCGCGTATCGAACGCATCACCCCGATCCTCGACCCCAAGACCCGCACGGTCGAGGTAAAGGCGCTCCTGGCGAACCCGGCCCATGCCATGCTCCCCGGCATGTTCGCCCGGGGAAAAGTACTCCTTGGAAAAAAAATAAAAACGATCCTGATCCCCCCGGCGGCCCTGATAAAGAAGGAAAAGGACCGGGGAGAATTGTACCTGGTGAAAAAAGGGCTGGTTTTTCTCCAAAAAGTTGAACTGGGCCGAGAGTATCCCGGAGGTATCACTGTTTTAAAAGGACTCTCTACGGATGACCGCATCATTTCTGGAGGAGTCCATATGGTTCGTCCCGGCATGAAGGTGGAATAAAATCCTTTGCCGTATCCCATTTAACGGCGTTCAGGGGATGAGGAGATAGGCGGAGATAGAGGGGATAACGGTGAAAAATATTAATAAAGAACTAAATTTAACAGAAACCATTATACATTGTGTGATCGTGGTTCACAGTATTCTTGGTCCGGGATTTCTCGAGAGCATTTACCAGAACGCCCTCGCGCTGGAAATTGATGGATGCGGGCTGAGAGCGGAAAAAGAAAAACCGGTTAATGTTTACTACAAAGGCACCCTTGTCGGGACTCATCGTCCCGACATTATCGTTAACGATGCTGTTATCCTCGAATTAAAAACCGTAGAATCGTTAACAATGAACCACTACGCCCAGTTGCGATCATATCTAAAGGCAACAGGGATACGCCTGGGATTACTGGTGAACTTCACCGGCGTTAAGGCGGACTTTCGAAGGGTGGAAATCCAATGAAAAATAATCCCCCCTATCTCTTCTATCCCCTTATCCACTTTGCCGTGGTCTCTACCCGTTTCACCAGTTCAGGTAATTACATATGATCGAGTTTTTCATAAAACGTCGTGTGGCGACGTCCATGCTCTTTCTGGGGGTCTGCCTCGCGGGCCTGCTTTCCATCGAGCGCCTGCCGGTAGAGTTGCTCCCTTCCATAGATCTGCCGAAGCTCACTATCATAACCCCTTTCGAGAACGCTTCCCCCGAGGACGTCGAACAGCTTATCACCCGTCACATTGAAGAAGCGGTATCGTCGGTTGCCGGTATTGACGGGCTTTCCTCCGAATCCATGGAAGGCTTGAGTCTGGTCACCGCACGGTTCCGCTGGGGCGCCGACATGGACATGGCCCTTATTGAAACCAAGGAAAAGGCTGATCTTGCCCGGCCCCAGCTTCCCCAGAACGCCGGCAAATCGGTGGTGCTGAAATACGATCCGAAAGCCGAACCCGTAATGATCATCGTGGTGAGGACGGTGAAGGACACGTTCCCGGGACTACGCCGCCGCATCGAGCGGGAGATCGTCCCCCTGCTGGAGCGAGTGGAAGGGGTCGCTGTAGTCGACGTCATGGGGGGTATGAAACGGCAGATTAATGTAAACCTCGACCGGGCGAAACTTTACGCCCACAATCTCTCGCTCGACGAGGTTATTCAGGCCGTTAATGAAGCCAATTACAGCTTCCCTTCAGGCTTCATTGATAAAGCGGGAAAGGAATACCTGGTACGCACCATCGGCGAGTTCGCGCAGACCGGCCAGATAGCGGAGGTCATCGCCGGCCGGAACGAATCCGGCGTGCCGGTCCGGATCAAAGACCTGGGCGCGGTTGAGGACGGGTACCGGGACCGGCGCTGCCTTATACGTTATAACGGCGGAGACGCCGTGGCGATGCTGGTGCGGAAGGAGCCCGGCAAAAACACCATAGCCGTCTGCGGGGGAGTCCGCGCGAAGCTCACACAGATCGAAGCGGCCGTCCGGGGTGAATTCACCCTGACGGTCGTCGACGACCGCTCGGCCTTTGTCCAGAACGCCGTGCGAAGTGTAGTGAACGCGGCCCTTATCGGCGCGGTTATCGTCTTCGCGGTGCTGGCTTTCTTCCTAAAAAACATCAGCTATCCTCTCGTTATCCTGAGCTCCCTGCCGGTATCGATACTGGGGACATTCGCCCTCATGTATTTCCGCGGCATCACCGTCAACACCATGTCTCTCGGGGGACTGGCCCTTGGGGTGGGGATGATGGTGGACGCGGGCATTGTGGTGCTGGAAGCGATTGCCCGCGAGGGGGGGCGGCATCCCGGCAATCCGGCCGCGGCGGCGCTCGCCGGGACGAAGAAGGTCATTCTTCCGGTTGCGGCATCAATCTTTACCACTATTATCGTCTTCCTTCCATTGATCTTCACCGAAGATCTGAGCGGCATCCTCTTCAGTGAGCTGGCGCTGACGGTCTCGTTCTCCCTTGTCTGCTCGCTTTTCTGTTCGCTCCTGCTCATCCCCATGCTGGCGTCTCTCGGCCATCACCGGACGAACGGGTTGTTCGGTAAGCACCGGGCGCCGCTGCGGGCCGCCGGATCCCGTTTTATCGCCGCTTCCGACGCTTTCATCGACCGCTCCCACTCCGTCTACAACCGGCTCATTTTATCCGCCCGATGTCACCCCCGGCAGGTGCTTGCTGCGGGATTGGCGGCATTCCTGATAGGGAACGTTCTGCTCCTCCTGATCGACCGGGAGCTTTTCCCAGCCGTCGACACCGGTGAGTTCACCGCAGAAATAGAACTCCCCCGGGGGACCTCTCTTGATGAAAGCTCCCGCTTCGCGTCCGCGTTGGAGAATCTCCTTATGGCCGACCCACTGGTGCGCCGGGTCTACGCGAAGATTGGATCCGATCCGGAGGATACGGTCAATGAACGGGCTTCGGCCAGAGGGCCTAATTCGATCTTTATTCATGGATTTTTAAAGCGAAACCGGCGGAGCACCGGCGCATTCATCGAGGGACTGAGAAACCGCTTCCCCCTTTCCGACCAGGTCAGGGCGGTCTACACAGTGCGCGACGGGGTGTTGGGCGCTCTTTTCACCGGCGAACCGGGCGACCTGGCAGTGGAAGCAGCGGGACGAGACCGGGCCATCCTCAGGGACATCGGTGAATCGGTCATGACGCTCATGCGCGCTCAGCGTGGCCTTACCGGCGTTCGTTCTTCTATTGACGCCGGGCGGCCCGAACTGCGGGTCCGCATCGACCGCAACGCCATGGCATCCCTGGGGCTCTCGGTGGAGACCATCGCGCTTACCGTACGGGCGGCGATCAACGGCGAGATCGCCACACGGTACCGCGAACACGATGAAGAGATCGACGTCCGCGTGCGGCTCCGGGAGACCGATCGCGCCGATCGTAAGTCGCTGAGCCTGGTTCTGATGAAAAACACCGCCGGAGAGACCCTTCCCCTGGGCAAGATCGCCATAGTACACGATGCGACCGGACCCGTCAGCATACGCCGGGACAACCAGCAGCGGGTGAACCTGATCACTGCCGACATACGCGGCGATCGAGCCCGTGAAACGCGCCGGTTCGAGCGGGCGCTCGCCCAGCTTGCCGTTCCCGCTGGCTACGAGCTGAAACCCACGGGCCTGCGAAACGACATTGCCCGATCTGTTAAAGATATGGTTTTTTCCTTCCTTCTGGCTCTCGTTTTGGTTTACATGCTGCTGGCATCCCAGTTCCAGTCCTTCACGAGCCCCCTGATCATTATGCTTTCGATCCCAGTCGCCTTCCTGGGCGCCGCGGCAGCGCTCTCCCTTTTCGGCGGCACAATAAACATCAACTCGGGTATAGGTTTCGTGATGCTGGCGGGAATAGTCGTCAACAACGGCATCATGCTCTTCGACGGCATCGAACGGGGAAGGGACCAGGGGTTTACGGTCGACGAAGCGGTGGAAAAGGCCGGGCGGGAACGGCTGGTCCCCATTTTCATGACCACCTTCACCACTGTTTTCGCGCTCCTCCCCCTGGCTCTGGGGCTGGGGGAAGGAGCCGAGCTGCAACGTCCCCTGGCGCTAACGGTCATCGGCGGTATGGCGGTCTCCACCGTCCTGACGCTGCTGCTGCTCCCCACGATCTACACGACCTTTGCCGGCAAAAAACACGACCGTCCGCAAGGCGGCGCGTCATGACGACCTACTTCGTCCGCAATCCCATCAGCGCCTGGATGCTTTTACTAGCAGTCGCGGTAACGGGTTTTCTCGGTCTTCGCCGGCTGCCGGTGACGCTCCTGCCGGGTACGACGCTCCCGGCGCTTTCAGTGCTCATCGAGTACCCCGGCATGTCGCCTGAGAAAATGGAAACCCTGGTCGCGATTCCGGCTGAAAAGGCGGTCAAGACCGTCCCGGGTATCCGGAAAATCACTTCGGTCAGCGAAGAGGGGAAAAGCCGCATTAATATACATTTCACCCACGGGACCGACATGAAAATGGCATCCCTGTGGGTCCGGGAAAAGATTTGCCTTATACGGCACGAGCTTCCCCGCGAGGTCCAGGAGCCGCTGGTGCTTCGATACGATCCTACCGACCGCCCCGTGCTGATCGCCGTCATCGAAAAGGAGAATGCTACCCTCGAGGAACTTCGGGAAAGGGCTGAGCGGGAGATAAAACCGTGGCTCCAACGCATCGACGGTGTTGCCGAGGTTATCATCGCCGGCGGCGTCCAGCGGGAAATACATATCGATATCGACCGCGGCAGGTTCGGCGTCCGCGACCTGACCCTTGACGATATCGCACGCGCGATTCAGGGAGAGAACTTTTCCCTTCCCGCCGGCATCATTAAAACCCCAGCCGGCGAGTACCATGTCTATTGCGACACCCGCTATGAAACCATCGAGGACATCGCCGGAACGGCCCTTATGAAAACGCCCGGTGACTCGGTGGTGAGGATTTCAGATATCGCCGAAGTGAAACGGGGTTTCCGAGAGAAAGAGAGTATCGCCCGCCTGAACGGCGCCGAACGGGTGACCTTATACGTGCACCGGGCGGGGGACGGCAACGCCTTCTCCGTCTGCACCCGGTCGGTCGAGACCCTGAAAAGGATATCCGGATACCGCTCGACCGTTATTTACAACCAGGGGAACTACATCGGGGCCGCCGTCGCTTCTGCGGTCCGCTCATGCCTGTGGGGTATGCTTATCGTAACGATAGTGCTTGCCTTTTTCATGAAAAAGGAGCTCCCGGTTTTCGCCGTCTCTCTTTCCATTCCGGCGGCGGCGTTATTCGTCTTCACGGGGATGTTTCTTCTGAAGATGGAACTAACGGTTATGACCATCAGCGGACTGGCCCTGGGCGCCGGAATGGTGGTGGACAACGGCATCGTCGTCACCGAGGCGGTCTTCACCGATCGAAAACCCGGAATGGCGTCGATCATCGACGCCGTCATGCGGATTAGGGGAGCCCTCATCGCTTCCACCGCAACCACCCTCGGCGCCTTTACTCCCGTGGCTTTCGGCTCTTTCGACATGCGCAGCCGCTACGGCGATCTCGCGTTTACCGTGAGCGCGGCCCTCCTGGCTTCCCTCGCGGCGGCGCTGGTGCTCATTCCCGTCTGTTATTCGCAATTTACCCCGGTAACACCTCTTTCCACTCCTCTCGCCCTGCGCAGGGAGAAAAACATTAATAATACAAAACTTCGCGGTTTAATCTTCAACGCGAGTCAGCTTTTCAACAATATCATGCGCCGTTTCGACGGTTTCGAAAAACGCCTGACGGCCGCCTATGAACGGATCATCGAACGGGCGCTTCGCCGTCCGGGAAGAACCGTCGCCCTGACAGCCGCCGCGGCCGGTCTCGGCATACTGACCGCGTTCACGCTGCACATCGATCACGCCGACCCATTCTCTCCCGCGGAATTTTACGTCTACTGCGAGTTCCCCAGCGGCACCTCCCTCGATTCCATCGACCGGGCAACCCGGCGGGCCGAAGAACACATCGGCAAGATGAAAATCGCCGAGCGAACCGGCGCCCGGGTCGAGAAATGGCGCGGCACCATCACGGTGGTGCTGAAGCCGAAGCACGCATCTCAGGCGAGGCAGGAAAAAATCAAAAGCGAAATCAGACGCGCACTGAACAGGTTCCTTCATCCGCTTGACGGCTTCGCCTATATCGCCGAAGCCGGAGAACAGGCGGCGAGAGAGATTCATATTTCTTTTCTCGGCAGCGACGACGAGATGCTGAGAACCATCGCCCGCACAGCGGCCGCCCGTGTGGCGGCGATCCACGGTGTCGAGGACTGCCTGCTGCGCTTCCGCGAAGGCCGGCCAGAATACCGTCTGGTGGTGGACCGGCAAAAGTCGTCGATACTGAACATGTCGCCGTGCGCCATCGGCGATTTCTTCCGCGGCGTTCTCTTCGGGCCGGTTATCACCAAGTTCATCGACAGCGACCGGGAGCTGGACGTGCGCATGAGATACCGGTCCTCGGAAAGGGACTCGCTACCGTCCCTGCTGTCCTACGAGATCACTGGCAGGAAGGGAGAAAAAATCCCGGCGAAAGAACTGGTCTGTCCCGAAGACGGGTCCTCACCCGGAAAGATCTGGCGCAGCAACGGCCGCCGCGCCGTCACCATCACGGCCCGTATCGGAGCACTCCCGTACGGAAAAGCCGTTACACTGCTCGAAAAAACGCTTAAAACGGTGAAACTGCCTCCCGAATACGGTTGGGAATTCGACGACGAGGTGAAAGACATCATGGAGAGCAAACAGTCCATGGCGACGGCCGTCGCCGTTGCGGTGCTCGTGGTCTATATGATCCTGGCTTCCCTCTTCGAGTCCTTCGTCCTTCCCCTGTTGATGCTGGTGACGGTCCCCCTCGCGGCCGCTGGCGCCTTTCTGCTGCTTTTTCTGACAGCAACGCCCATCACCGTTTCCACCACCATCGGCTTTATAGTTCTGGCCGGCATCGCGGTGAACAACGGCATATTGCTGATCGACGCTCTCAACCGCGAATACAGGAACCGTGCCCCCGGGCAGGATATACAAAACACACTAATAATAAACACATGTTGTACACGTTTCCGCCCGGTGCTCATGACCGTCCTCACCACTGTCATGGGACTGTTCCCCATGCTCCTAGGCGGCGGCGTAGGACACTCCCTCTGGCGTCCCCTTGCCCTTTCGGTCGCCGGAGGCCTGCTTTTCTCGACGGCGCTGACGCTTATCGGCATCCCCGCGTTGTTTGAAGTAATTACCAATTTAAGAATAAGGCGAGGTATTTCATGAAAGAAAACGATTTTTCATTTCTTGCGCTCATGTATGGTTTCGCGATGCTCCAGGTCGCGATCAACTATAATTCCTTTTCCCTGTTAAAAGTTTCACTATTCGGCGCGACAAACCTCACGCTCTTTTGTTTTTTCATGGCCGCCGGCCTGGTTGCGATCAAGGACGTAAACCAACGGAAGATCGTTGCAACCGATGTTGTCGTCTGCGTTCTTTACATGCTTGCGGGAGCGAACGTCGGTCACAAGCAGAAATGCTTTTTGTTCACGGCATGCTGGGCCGGCTTGATGCTGGCGATGGAAATACGGAATAGAAAAAGACCGATCCGCGCACTCGGTCATGGTGTGATCATAGTTTTAGCCATCAGTGGTTTGATCATTGCCATCATCGTCAGAAGGGGAGAATGGGTATATCTTGTTACAGCCACGGTGTTTCTCTCCGTTTCCATCTCGCTCCTTTTGTTCTCCCGGGAAGTATACGCCCATGAAAAATAATAATCCCGGTCATCTTCGGTTTTCTCTCATTGCCCTGTCACTGGTATGCATGTTGTTTGTCTACGGCTGTGAATGGGCGCCCGGTGCCGACAACCTGAAAATCCTCTCCTGCATTCCCGGGAACGGAGAACGGGGTGTTACCGAAACGGCAGTGATCCGTATTGAGTTCAACCGTTCGGTGAAACGGGACACTCTTGAGGAGCAGTTTGTTTTCAAGACCCTATCTGGATCGGTAAACGGTTCCTTTTCGTGGATTTCAGACAAGGAATTCCTCTACACACCGGATTCGCCGCTTGCTCTTGGTCTTCGGCACATGATCGAGATCCCCCGTGCAGTGCGCGATGCGGAAGGCAATCCTATGGCCATGGATTTTCTTTCCGATTTCTACACCGGTGCCGAAGGGACCTTCCTGCGGGTGGTCTTCTCCGATCCGCCCTACACACTCGGCGGAATCGCCGGCATCGCCACGGATTATCCGGCCATTACGGTCACCTTTTCAGAGGCAATGGACATACAAAAAACCGAAACGGCTTTTTCTCTGAGTCCCCATGTCTACGGCTATTTTCAGTGGAACGCCGGGAGGACCGTTATGGAATATCGTTTAACCGCGCCGCTCGAATACGGCACCCGCTACACCCTCAACATTGCCGGCACCGCCGAAGATAATTCTGGTAACTCTTTAGGCGAAGCATACAGTGTTATTTTTTTCACCGTCGATGACCATGCCATCCCCGAAATCCTCGGTATCCGTGACGCCGCAGCCTCTCCACCCCCCTGGTGGGACATTGACAGTCTCAACTCAGGATTAAGCAAGAACGCATCGATTGCCGTAGATTTTTCCAAAACCATGGACCGTCAATCCTGCGAGGCAGCCTTCAATATCTCCCCGTCCGCACATGGGACTTATACCTGGAACGCCTCTTCTACATCCATGATTTTTATCCCCGATGAGCCCCTGAAGGAAGAAACAGTGTATACGATAACTATCGACGCCTCGGCGAAAGATGAAAACGGCCGCAGGCTTATTGCACCCTACGGTCTATCAATCAGAACCGACGCGCCTGATTCGCTTTATGTCATCATCGGGAGTGTGTGGGGTTCTCATGACGGTGGTGTTGCAGATCCCTACTTGGACCACCTGCTCTTCACAACGACACCGCCTTGGCCGGTATTGATCGATATGGGCCCTGTTGCCGTACCTGCAGCGCCGATCAGTCTTGAAAAAGACTTCTACTTCATGATACAGTTTCTTCGTTCCGACAATGCACCGGTCGCGGGCATGAATCTCTACAGCCTGTTTGAAAATGTTGAAATCAACGGACAGAGCAACTTAACCACATCTCTTTCTCCCTTCATTAAAGACATTCTCCCGGGGCCAACCCCTGATCTTGTGATCATAGTGATAGGCGATATCGACAACAGCATTTCCATCAATCCACCGGCGATTTACCGGGTCATCATAAAAGGACATGACACTGGCATCAGTGACATAAACGCCAACAATATGATTGAAGATTTCGTGTTTGATTTTCAGGACCAACTTTGAAGGAGACCTGAACATGAAAAAAACAAAAATACTCTTACTTGCACTATTAATATTTTATTATGCTGGATGTGTGGAGATTTCAGACCATCTGGGTTTCAGCCGTCCCAGGGTAGTCAGCGTGTATCCTTCCCATCTTATGAACAACGTTCCTGAAGACACCGCCGTTGTCGTCATCTTCAGCAGTGACATGGACCGTGAAAAAACCTCAGACGAGTTCAGGCTTTCATCGCCGTCGGGGCCCGTCGAGGGATGCTTCAACTGGGTGGACGGTAAAACCCTCCACTACACCCCGCGCACCCCCCTCATCAAGTACCATATGTACACCATCACTGTGGGCTCAGGGTCCGAGGATGTCAGGGGCAACGATCTGGAAAAGGCATATACATCGGTGTTTTACACAAACGATGACCAGACGCCTCCCCACCTGGTCTCGCACATTCCCGCCGCAGACATTCTGGGAATTTTGCCTGGTCAGCACATCATCCTTACCTTTTCAGAACCTGTTGATATTGACACCATTCATGACGGTATTACCATATCACCCGCCGTTGAAGGAAGCTTCACCTGGGACCCGTTGTACACCACTATCACCTTCACGCCGCTGTACGGCCTTTCCTATGGAACAACCTACACCGTAACGGTGAACACCGGCATTACCGATGTTAACGGCAATAACCTGGAGGAAGCATACTCGTTCAACTTCACCGTGGGTGATGATTTCACCCCGCCGACAATTATATCTGTCTATCAGGAGCCTGCGGGGATCCCATGGGACATCAACCTCACCACCCATGGCATCGAGAAAAACCTTCCCCTGGTAATCGTTTTCTCGGAACCGGTGCACCGAAATACCCTTGCATTGCTCTCCCTTACCCCCTCCGCCGCGTTTTACCTGGACTCGCCGGCGCTATCAGACACGGTGCGGCTGGTCTTTACCGCGCCGCTTGAGAGCGAGACCCTTTACCGGCTGTTGCTCCCCTCTTCCATCACCGACGCGCAGGGGAACCGCCTTACTGATGACCGCCGATATTTTTTCTATACCGACGGGGCGCTCTCGGTGCGTCCAGTCGTCACGGCGATATACGACCCCCACCTTGGGCGAAACTGGGTCCCGGGCGCGATTGAAACCCTTACGTTCCCCGCGCCGCCGTCCCATGATTACCCGGGAGTGGTAATCGTTTTCTCCCGGTCCATGGACCCGGTCACCGTTACGGTCGACCTGTCTGTCGCCGCCGGAAGCCCGTCCCTGGGCCCCAAGGTTATAGAGCCGCGCTGGAACGCCGCGTTTACTGAACTCACCGTCTCTCTCTGTAATTCAGACTCTGGATGTACCTATCGTTTCAAGATCGAAGGAGGCGCCGGCGGCGCGTGTGATATTAATGGAAATTATTTAAAAGAAGACCACCTGCAGTACCTGAGGTTTTAGCGCCCTGCCGCGCGGGGTGCGGCAAGAGGCGGGCTCGCCCCTTTACTCCCGGGCCCCTTTCTCTTTCAAAAATTCCTCTATCTCTTTGTGCTTCTTGAAGTGCGCCTCGGTGAGCGCGGTGAAGCCGTTGGCCGCCTTCAGGTTCACGCCGGCCCCGGCCCGCACCAGGAGGCGCACCACCTTCAGGTGCCCCTCCCTCGACGCCATCATCAGGGCCGTCTCGCCGAAAAAGGCGCGCGCGTTCACGTCGGCCCCCTTGTTGATGAGGAGCAGCACCACCTCGAGCTTGCCGGCCCTGGCGGCGTGCATCAGCGGCGTCTCGCGGTTGAAGTCGCGCTCATTGGCCTTTACGCCCGCTTTAATCGCCGCGGTAACGGCGTCGACGTTTCCTTCGCGGGCTGCCCGGTGAATATCGGGGGCGACGGCCTTCTTCGGGGCGGCCCATCCCCAGGGCGTAATCATGGCCAGGCATGCCAGCACCGTCGCGATACGCCGGGGGTTATTTCTGTTCCAGGGACTTCGGTTTTTTCTTCTCATCATCCGCATCGTCTTTCATCCCCTTCTTGAATTCCTTCACGCCCGATCCCAGGTCTTTCATTATCTTCGGAATTTTCCCCGCCCCGAATATCAAAAGCAGCACTATTATGATTATCAACACCTCGGTGAATCCCAGTCCCATTGAGGTCCTCCCCGCGTTTCAGTATCCGGCGCACCGCCGCCGGGCATACCGGTATGGATACGGCTTTGAATCCAAAAGGCAACCACAAAACGCCCGCACCTTCATCCCGGCAGGTTCAGGCGCAGCGTGAACTCGGTGCCGCCTTCGGCGAGATTGCGCGCCGTTATATCGCCCCCGTGGTCGCTCACTATCTTCTTCACTATAGCAAGCCCCAGGCCCACGCCCGTGACCTTGGTGGTGTAGAAAGGCTCGAAGACGCGCTCCACATCGTCGATGGTAATGCCCCTGCCGCTGTCCCTCACGTAGATCTCGATCTTCTCGTCCCCCGAGCTTGTGCCTATGACGACTCTCCCGCCGGCGGGGGTCGCGTCGATGGAGTTCTGAAGCAGGTTCAGCATCACCTGCTTGAGCTGGTTGAAGTCAGACTTCACCAGGGGGATCTCCTCCTCCAGCCGCATCTCCACCCGTATCTTCTTCTCCTGGAACACGTTCCGCAGCAGGTCATAGGTGTCGTGTATCACTTGGTTGATGTTGTTGAACTCCTGTATGTGCGGTGAGGGCCGGGTGAAGTCCATCACGTTGGCCAGCACCTTTTCCAGCCGCTCCGACTCGTTGAGAATGACCTCTGTCGCCTTTCTGATCATCTCCTCGTTCCTGCCGGTGTCCCTCATGAGCTGCATAATACGCCGGGCGTACCCTCCCATGGTGACCAGGGGATTGCGTATCTCGTGGGCTATATGGGTGGCGATGCGCCCCACCGCCGCCATCTTCTCGGACTCTACGATGGCCTCCTGCCGGTCAGAGAGCTTCTGCATCTCCCGTTTCAAAAGCGAGAGGTTGTTGTAGCTTTCTATCGAAAGGGCCGCCTGGTAGGCGAATATGGTAAGCAGCTCCACGCTGTCGCGGCTTATGGGAACGCGATTGAACTTGTTGTCGGCCGCGATCACGCCTATGGGCCTGTTCGCCGCCACCAGCGGCACCACCACGAACTCCTGCACTTCCATCAGGTCGGCGATGCCGGGACCCACCTGCGGGTCATTGTACGCGTCGGCTATGTGGACGCTTTCGGCGATGTCCATGCTCCTGGTGAAGACGTTTTCGGCGTCAAGCTTAAAACGGGCCTCCGTGACCTTCTGATACAGCACCCTACCCTCCCTGGTGCCGCCGTTCGGGGGATTGGCCTGTTTCATGAGATCGACCGATCCGCCCGAAAGGGAACTCCAAATCTCTATGGCCTCTTCCATGGTATCGGGCCCAACCGCCATCCTCCCGGCAAGCGCCTGCTCCTTCTCGTCCACGAGAAAAAGCATCGCGCGGTTGAACCCCAGGCCCGACCCCGCGGTGGCGCCGGTGAGGATGGCGTAGAGCACCTGGTCGATCTCCTCGTCTTTCTGGATCGATTCCGATATGCGGCTGATCAGGCTGATCTGGTAGTCCTTTTTGAGCTTGCCGGTGATGTCGTCCATCACCATGGTGATCTGCTGCTTCCCCTGCGCCACCATGCGGGTGATCTTGACGTCCACGATGACGCTGATGCGGTTCCGCGAGAGCAGGTGTGTCTTTTCCAGCACCACCGAGTCGCCGACGGCGCCCAGCGAGCCGATGGCGTCCTTTATGCGGCTGGTGAGAAAAAGAAAGAGGCTGTCGATGCTCTTCCCGTAGATCGAGCTCAGTTCGTAGAGAAACTTGTTGCAGAAGCTCTCGTTTGCGAACACCACCTCCAGCTTGTCGTTCAGCACCAGAAAATACGAGCTCATTGAGAGCACGACGTTGTTGTACATCTCCCTCAGCCGTTCTATCTCACCCCGCTGCGAAACCACGATGTCCTCGAAGTGCACGCCGATGACGGCCAGGTCATTGCATATCCTGGCCAGCTCATCCGCGCCGCCATGGCGGTTTTTCGCCATCACGTAGCGGCCCCTCTTGAATTCCCCTATGATTTTTTTTATGTAGTCCAGCCTGTTGAACCAGAAACGCTTTTCCACCAGGATGATAACGATAATCTTCACCGCAACGAACAACGCCGCCGCCGGCGCCGCCTGCCAGTAGACCTCGGCGTCCCTTTTTAACCTGTCATGGAAAACCAAGAGCAGATATCCCAGAAGGAGGATGTCCGGAAGCATGAGCAGTAAAATCTGGTTCAATAAGCTCTTTCTCATGGAAAACCGACCGGGTCCGTCCTCACGGGGAGGAAGCGCGGACCGTTATACCCCCTGCGGAACATCCCCACTCCCCGCGTGAATGTTAAAGGATTATGCTCTTGACGTGGAAACAATGCCGGGCGAGAATCGGCGGGCACGTTCCGCAATCAGGGCTTTCACTTCATATGTAATCATGAAACTGGTTATTGCAACAAAAAATAGGCACAAGATCGCCGAAATAACGGGCAAACTGGCTTCCGGGGGTTCAATCCAGTTCCTTTCACTCCTGGATTACGCCGACCCCCCCGAGATCATCGAAGACGGCGCCACCTTCGCCGAGAACGCCGTAATAAAGGCGAAGGCGGTCTGCCGGTTCACCGGTCTTCCGGCGCTGGCCGATGATTCGGGACTGGTGGTAGACGCCCTGAACGGGGAGCCCGGCGTGTACTCGGCGCGCTACGCTGGCGAGGGCGCCTCAGACCGGGAACGGAACCTTCTGGTGCTGCGAAAGATGGAGCACGTGCCGCACGAGAAACGCACGGCGAGGTTCGTCTGCGTCATCGCCGTCGCGCTGCCCGACGGAACGGTTTATACAACCGAGGGCCGCTGTGAGGGCAGTATCCTGCGCGCGGAAAAGGGTGAGGGAGGTTTCGGGTACGATCCCATCTTTTTCATCCCCGGCAGGGGAAAGACCATGGCCGAACTTTCGATGGAAGAGAAAAACACCCTGAGCCACCGGGCCGTTGCGCTGGCACAGGCCGAGATCCTTTTGAACACCATCGTTACATCCGGTAACTGAGCGCGGAGCAGCATGCTCCCTCTACGAGAAATTTCGTGAGCAGCACGGCGGGAATACTTGATTGACATTTTTACACGCGCCATGCACTATATAGCCGCAATCATGACGCGAATATCTGTTTTTACTATACCTCTGGAGCGTTTCTGTATATAAACAGGCCGGTAATTGGGAGAACCTATGACAGCGAAAGAAGAAGAGAACCTGAAAAAGAAGATCAAAGAGTATCTCGATAAACTGCCTGAAACCCAGAGGCAGACGGCCATTAACGGACTTATCAGCTTTCTGGAAGGTCTCAAGTAGAGTACCGCTGGAATACTCTTCCCGGAGATGGGCACATGAAGTCTCTCGAAGAATGCCGGTCGTGCAGCCACCATGTCGATGAAATAGGTCTGCAGGTGGTCTGCGATTACTGGAACGAGCTGGAATGCCGGCCGATCCACAGAGACGAGAATACACTGGAAGATTTCGTCGTTCCCTGCCCGTGGGATGAAATACTGGAATTTGAAAGCCGGCGGCAGGTATCGGCATAACGAAAAGCATTTATATAAAGGAAGTCGTTTATCACTCTAACCGGTTCATGAAGCCACGGTGTCCAGTGTCAGCGTAACAGCATAATGACAAGCGCGCCGGTGTTTCTTGTTCCATTTACAGGTTGATCGGTGAAACTCTCGGATTGCAAAAAATGCCATAACCATTTCGATGTGATAGGCGACAGCGTACTGTGCAAATACTGGAAAGACCTTCAATATATCATAATAATGAATGACCCCACGGATGGTAACGCCATAGTCGTCGGGTGCCCCATCGATCCCGATCGCGCACAGGAATAGCGGTTTTGTATAAAAACGGCATTATTTGCCGGTAAGACGCATTTCAGCCATGCCGTATCCGGCCATCCGCACAGGGATTAACTTCCGCTGTCCGCGGCGGTGCAGGCCGGTGATACCGTTCGTATTCCATCAAATCGCCGGTCGCACTATAGAAAAAGTGCTTGAACCGTGGAATCATGAATACAATAAAAAAACCGCCAGCCTTTCACCTTGATGAAAAACCACCCGGTTTTCAAACGCCGTATCGCCCGGTGTTCACCGGAACGACAAAACAGGGTTGATTTTTTTATGTATATTCAAAACATGAGTATCCGCGAAACCATGATATGGTCGCGATACTGAAATTTGAATAATTCAAACACGAAGAGACACACTCGAATATGAAACTGTTGACCGATTACGCTGAAGAAGGCTCGATCGCTTCCCTCAAGGCCTTCGACGATATATACAGTTATATCAACATGATACCGGCGTTGTTCTGGCGTATCGACGTGATAAAAAACCGCATAGATTATATCAATAAATACGCGCTGCCGGGGCTCGGTGAAAATTCCACCATGATACTCAAAAACCTCGAGTTCAGCCACAAGATCATCCTCGAAGAAGACCGTCACTTTTTCGACACCTTTCACCGGTGCATCACTGAAAGGAAACCCTCCCTGGTTGTTTTCAGGATCAAACTCTTCGACGGGACCATTCGATGGCTCAAGATGGTGGGGAATAAGGACATTTCACGCTCCAATCATTATGTGGGCTATATAATGGACATCACCGATACCGCACAGTTCATACGTTCCATCGACAACCGTGGAGCGGGCATCGCCAACAAGATCAACCTCTTTGACAACCCAATTTTTTTGATCCACTTTCATGACAAACGCATTTACGCGGGAAACACCTTTTCTTGCAAGGTTTTCGGATATTGCGAAGACCGGGTCGGCACGCTGATGCTTGACGACCTCATAGGGGATAACATGTCCCAGTACATGGACAATATCTACGAAGAGATCATATTTTCAGGACAGTGGAAGGGAAGACTGCGGTTAAAAAAGGAAGACGGCGCGCAATTCGACGCCGAGGTAACCGTGCGGCCCCTGCATATCGAGGGTAAAAACCTCCTCTGGTTTTCAGTGTATAACCTTCCATTAATTGCCGGGAAATATGAAAACGCGGAACTCTCAGAAGCTGTCCGAAGCATCGACCTGAAAAAGATGCAGAAAGAGGTCGAAACCGCGGTGAAAAAAGGAAGCATCATTCTTCTGCTTTCGGCGATACTGGAGCATCAGCCCCTGGGAAACATGGTCAACTCAATCCTCTACTCGGATATTCATATCGACCGGGGAAGGGTCAACGTCTACGGCGCGGGCGAGCCCTTCAGTGAATTGCCTCCGGCCCAGGCATATCCCTATGAGGGCACCATTGCGGAAAACATAGTGAATTACGGCCTGGACCATATCATAGTCGACAACACCCTGGAAAGCATCAAGCCCATAGACTGGGTGCTTTTCATTCCCCACGGTATAAAATCATATTATGCCAAACCGTTTTACGAGAACAACGTCCTCCGCACGGTATTAATATTCTGCTCAAGCCAGCCTTCAACCTTCAACGAATCAAATGCGGGCGCACTGCAACCCCTCTATCCGTATTTTTTAAACGGCCTGTATTCCTGGAGAAAGAAAACAACTGTTACAAAATACTGAAAAGCAGTCAATAAAACAAAAATAACTGTTTTTTATCAAATTGGTAGAACCAATAGAACAATTATACCCGTTTTTTTAAAAAAATAATAAAAGCTGCGATTTATTATATTGACAAATTTTTAAAATTAACGACAATAATTAAATAATGTTATAATTGGTTGGGCCAATATGGATCAAATTAATCAGATTCAGGCAATTCCTTCGAAAATTCTGCACTATATACACATAAAAAAACTGGATAAAGGATCACTACTACCACCTGAAAGAAAATTCGCCGCCATTCTGTCCACCAGCCGCAATTCCATCCGTGAGGCCCTTCGAATTCTGGAAACCCGCGGTATCGTTGAAATTAAAAGGGGGAGCGGATGCTACGTAAAAGATTTAACCGACGAATGGTTGTACGCTACCGACGGAAAAGCTCTCCCCGACCAGGGTCTGCTGGTACATCAGATCGAGGCAAGGCTGGCACTCGAGCCCCGTATAGTGCAGCTCGCCATTGAACGTATTCAGAAAAAAGAACTGGAACACCTTGAGAAAACCGTCATTCGCCTGAGCGCGGCCTTTCTCGCCAGGGACCTGTCTTCAATAATAACCGAAGACAACCGTTTCCGTATGATAATCGCGCAATGCACCAGGAACCCCATCATTTCAAAGATGGTCAAACAGCTCGAAACCAGCGCCACCGGTCTCTGGGAACTGATTACAGAATTCCCCAAGGACAATATCGACAGTATCTTTGCGGGGTATGTAAAGATACTGCAGAGCATACAAAACCGCGACCCTGAAAACGCGCGGAAGAACATAGAGGCCCATATACTCGAACTGTTCAGACTCATCACGAACGCATCCAGCAGAAAACCGCTGTCAGTTAAATCCGTGTTCCCGGAGGAGTAACACCATGTACACCCGCAGGGGTCTGTTTACCAGGCTGGTCCGGCGTGACCGCGAACCCGATGAAGAGCCTCGCTCAGTGAAAAATGACTTTCCATCGCCCTGCCCTTTTCCCGAAATCCCCGAACTGACCGATGAATGGATTCTCTATGAAGCCATGCGGCTCGGTATCGATCCGTCGACCGAAACCGTCGAAAACCTGCGTCATGCGCTCCTGACCGCCATGGCGCGACAGAAACCCCGTACCGGCACCCGATCCCGTAAATCGACAAAAAAACGAAATACGGGCAAAGGATAAAAAAACGAAGGAGGATACCATGGAGCTTTACGGTACCAACTATCTTGAAGAGCGCAAGCTCGTCAAAAGGTGGAAGGGGCCGATACCGGCCCTCGTCAGCCTGGTGTTCACGCTTGTCGTCTTTTACGTAACCTGGTGGATATTCCAGGACCCCCGCGGGGTTATGAGAATGTATACACCCTATGTCGGTTACATGTACACCCGGTGGTGGCTGATTGTTCTCATCTGGATGGTCTATCTGTTCAATTACTGGCCTTTTAAAAGGGCATGGCTCGAGAATACCCATCCCCTGATGAAAGGCGCAGTGCTTACGGTTATTTCGGTTGTGCTGCTGGTAGCGCTCATCAAGGTCTTTTTCGAGGGGATACTCGGCAACTTCGGCCTAGCGTATTTCAATCCCGCCCGGTTGACGAAACTCCCGGGGGTGACCGAGTTTTTTGCCATCGAGTACGCCGCCCTCGCCTGCCTCATGTTCGCCGCGATCGCCTCGTGGCTGAGCCCCTCATGGGTCGTCGCCTGTGAAGAGGCGCCCTGGAAGAGCCTGAACCAGCCCGCCAAAGGGGTGAGCATGTGGATTGTGACATTCTTCCTCAGCACCATAGTATATTTCGTCACCATGCATCCCCACATGGGGATACTCTATTACCCGTGGCAGTATTTCGCGTCCATCGCGCCCCCTTACTGGGAAAAGTTCGCCAATACCGTGTCGGGCAATTTCCATGTATCGTGGATCATGTGCTGTACGGTGACCGTATGGCTCGTTGAGACCATCTGGGAGCGCTACCCCTTCAATCTCATCCGCAACGCGACGGCCCGCCGACTTACGGCGTTTTTCGGCATCATCGCCATCGCCTTCGCCATACACTTTTTCCTGTACTTCGCGCAGGAAATCACCTGGGGTGAGGCCATAAGGGGCACCCGCCGCGACGCCGCCCCCGACTGGCGCTGGCTGCATGTAGGAGAGACGGCCGTATTCTTCCTGGTGCCCGCGCTGTTCCTGAAATTCTATGTGGGCAACTGGCCGACCAAATACAGCATGCCGGTGAACGTGCTTGTGCGCACCGGTATAATGATCGTCGCCGGAATGCTGCTGTATATGTTTTACTATAAAACATCACATCTGTTCCTCGGGACCCAGAAAGGGTTTTCACACCCGCAGCAGTTCCCCATGATTCCCACGATCTGGCTCATCGACATATGGCTGGTGCATCACTGGTTCATGGACAACTGGCCCGGGTGGAAGATGGTTCCCAAGACCTCTGAGGAGATCGCCAAAGATCATGCCGAGGAAAAGGCGAAGGTTGATGATGTTAAATGGTCTCCTTCCCTCAAATGGGGCCTGGGCGCCGGTATAGTGGGGGGCATCGTGCTCTATTTTCTGGTAATCCTGATTCTTCCCGTCCTTCACAAAGCCATCACCCTGGTGAAGGGTTGATACTGACATAATACTTATAAGGAGGATATCATGTCAGACGAAAAAATAAGCAGAAAAGATTTCATAAAAGGAGCGGCCATGGGGGTTGCCGGCGGTTCTCTGCTGGCTATGGGGGTCTATTCGTATTCCCCCATGCGCAAAGCCCATTTCACGAAGAAAACCCGGAAGCTCCAGGATATCGGAGTATGCAAAAGCGTTAAAGTCACCAATATAACCGAAACCAGCTGGTTCGACAACGCCACCCTCATGGGGGATATAAAAAAAGCGGGCGGCCTGCTGGTCAGTCAGTATGACTACAACTGGCCGCCCTTTGGAAACGGAAAAGGCATCGGAAAAGGATCATACAAGGAGGGCATCGCCAAGATCAAGCATCTTCTGCCCAATAATCTCGAAGAGGCCTGGCGCATCACCGAAAAGCTTTCGGTGAACCCGAAAAACGCGGGAGGTTTTGCGGCACTTATCGAGGTCGAGGAAATGAACGGCAGGAAACGCAAGTTCCTTCTAGATTCCGGGTGGTCTTACACATGGATGGATGAGTGTTTCAAGCGTGAAGGCATCGATAAAATGCTGAGGAGCGGAGAGATCGAGGCGCTTTTCATTTCCCATGAACACTTTGACCACTACTGGGGTCTCCCGGCAACACTCAAATACAACCCCAACATCACCATGTACATTCCCAAGGGTTTTTACCCTGAAGGGCAGCAGTATCTGAAAGACGCCGGTCACCGGGGCAAGGTGATCACGGTGCAACCCGGGTTGCAGAAGGTAATACCGGGCTTCGCCTCCTTTGTATTCGCCATTCCCATCATCTGCCGGGTTTACGGCGAACAGTCGCTGTATTTCAACGTGAAAGACAAAGGGCTGGTCAGCGTGACCGGCTGCTGCCACCAGAGCATCATCCAGTTTGCCGAAACGGCATACAATGAAATAAAGTACGAAAACGACAAGCTCCACGGCGTTTACGGAGGTTTGCACGTATCGCCCTTCGAAGACTGGGACCCCAAGTATGACGACCTGGTTATTTCCCTCGGGAAATATAAATTCGAGAAAATCGGTTGCAATCACTGCACCGGTATAGTCTGCGCGAAAAAATTCATCGAAGCGAAATACCCGGTTATCAGGGGTACGGCGAAGTTCCGTTCAAAGGACACCGCCTATCTGGGCAACGGGGATATAATCAAGTTCGGATAAGCATTACATCTTACATCCCCCGGGGGACCCCCTCTTCCCCCGGGGGATTATTAATTACGCAGGGAGGTTCAACATGAGGAAATCGTTAATAATCCTTTCAGCACTGCTGGTCATTACGGCAGGGTGCGGCAAACAGGGAGTGCTTCCTGAAATGAAGGAGTTCATCAACTCCTTCCAGTCTGAAAAAATGATGACCGCGGTAATAGCGAAATACGCGTCCAAACCGGATATTGTTCCGGATGCATTGCGCGGTTGTACGCTTTCAAAACCACTGGTTGTAAAAACAGAAAAGAAAAACGGAACCGTCATCTACACCTGCGAAACCAAAGTATTGAAATGCGAGCGATCAGAGACCGCAGTGGGGACAACACGTGTCTTCACCATAGGCTGGGAAAAAGGAAAAATAGTTTCTTTTGAATGCAAAGGTCCGAAAAGCGGAAAGGTCGAATACTGACATCCTACCCCCCGGGGCAGGGTGTGACGGTGGTATGCCGTTTTGACCTGCCCTGTTTTTTTCATCTTGATTACAGGAAACAATGACACTATATTGACCTTACAGCACCACACGGCGGATACGGTATGACCATCGATAAGCTTTTCCCCGCGGGTATAAAACCCGAAAGCCCCGACGACATTCCGGTACTGTTGAATAATATCATCATTATGGTGAATTTTTTGCCCGGTGTCCGGAGACGGCTGCGCTGGCGTGGGGTATATCGCATTCCCGGCGACAGAGAATGCTGGACGATCAAAACAGGTGATTATCCGGGAATATTCGGAATCATGTATAACACCGGGTTTCCGCATCACGGCTGGATTTCAGGATTGTTTCATCTCTATTATTTCCCGGCACCTGACGATCCCCTGCTCGATTTATATTCAATCAATGCCGCGCTCATGTCTCAACGGATCGACTATCTAGCCATGGTGAGGGAGTTTACCAGCCACCCGGGGATGGAGGAGTACTTCCACATCGGATGCTTAACTGTCATGTTATCTCATGATGGAAGATCACTGATCCTTGGCGTCGACGGGCAGTCCCGCATGCGGATACAATCAGTCGACGGGGTCTACGCAACCGTCAATGGCGCCCAAAGGCAGCTTATAGCACCAGGGGAAATGGAACAGGACATTCCGTCGTATGACCTGTTTTTCACACTTTTTGAAACCATCGCATCGAGTGTTACCTATCTTGCCGATGATACGCCCTGCGGATTCATGAAGGGCGAGGGCGAGGGTTTGCTTACCCGTTACCGATCTAACGGCTCCCTTCTTCATGAAAAATCAACTGACACCAGCCGGATTTCCCTGATTGCAGCCTACGGCGACGAGGTTTCGTGTCGTGCGTTCATAACCGATACGATAAACGGTTCAGATACGGGATTCACCAGTACTCAGTGGTACCGCTCGGAAAACCCGGTCCCGCGTCCTCTCGATACCGCAACCTGGTGGACAACGGCGGAAAAGCTGAACGAAAAAGGAACCTCGGCGGATGGAAAGCTTTCCCTCCCTCCGCTGATTATCCTTACAGGTTTTCTCGGATCCGGCAAAACCAGTTTCATCAAACATTTCACCGAACACCAGATGCAAAAGCACCGTCTGACCGCAGTTATCCAGAACGAGATCGGTAAAACCGGACTCGACGGTAAGCTTCTCTCTGAGGAATGCGCCGTTGTTGAAATGGATGAGGGCTGCGTGTGCTGCTCCCTGGCGGGCAACCTGCGGCTGGGCATGGCAAAAGTAATGGAGGAATTCGACCCGGATTTCATAATACTGGAAACCACGGGTGCGGCCAACCCGATGAACCTGTTGGATGAACTCGACGACATCAGTGACATCGTTCGACTTGATTCGATTGTTACCATGCTCGATGCCGAAAACATCATGGATATTCTTGAAAAATTCACGGTCGCGGCGGATCAGATCAAAGCCGCCGATATCGTAATGATCAACAAGAGGGACCTAGTTGATGAGATTGCCGTTGAACGTATTATAAGCAGAATCGAGGAAATAAATCCCGGAACCCTAATCTTCGAAACAACAGACGGAAACATCAATCCCTTCCAGCTCTTTGACGAAGGAGTCGACGAAGGATTCACCAAAAAAACGGTTGCAGACCATAAAAACCACCATACCCACGTTCATGATAACCTTAGCGCTCACACCATCGTCTTCAGTTCCCCTGTGGACCGGAATAAATTTGTTCAACACATTGAAACCGTACCTCCGGGTGTTTTCCGAATAAAAGGAGTGGTCCGGTTTTCCGGCGATGACCAGCCCTGGGTGATACAGTACGTCGGAAAACGCTATACTATTGAAAGGTACACTTCCCGCGATACCGTCGATTCTTTCATCACCATAATCGGGAAAAACCTCGACGAGGAAATTCTCAACACTCACTTCAACCGGTTTTCATGAGTAAAAAGAAGTCAGCCGGCTCCCCCTCGCGAGCGTCATCAGTGAGAACCTTCACCTTCGCGACATCAATTTCTTCTTTTCAATTATACTCCTTGACTTTGACCATTGTACGGATATACTCCGGGAATCACCAGGAGGGCTCGTTATTCAGTCGTCGGTTTATTCCTGTCTAATTCTCCAAAAACATTAACCTTAAGGAGTAACCACATGAAAAAAACACTCGCAGCATGTTTAGTTTTGTTGTTTTCAGTCGGTACGGCAAGTTCAATAAAGGCACAGCAGGGCGGCGCGGGCAATTACAATGCCAACGCCCAACTGCTTCAAGGGGTAAGCGAGGGAAATCTACCCAAAGTAAAACAGGCACTTAAAAACAAAGCGGACATCAACACCCGGCAAAATTCCACACACCCTCCCCTGATGTTCGCGATTATAGCCGGCCACGAGGAGATAGCTAAGTTCCTAATCACATCAGGTGCGGATGTAAACGCGAAGACCGCCAGGGGCACCACAGCTCTTATGCTTGCGGCAAAGAAGAGCAGTCCCGAAGTGGTAAAGATGCTTATTAAATCAAAGTCCGACGTCAACGCAAGAACTAATGCCGGCTTTACAGCCCTTATGGTCGCATCCGAAAAGGGACGCATGGAAGTAGTGAAGATTTTGCTGCAGGCGAAAGCGGATGTGAATGCAAAAACCAACGATGGCAGAACCCCCTTGTCACAGGCCAAGAATAACGGCCATGCGGAAATAGTTACGATTTTAACAAAAGCAGGAGCACGGGAGTAATTATCGACCCTGCCGGGCCTGCTGTTGCGTCCTGATTCAGAAAGTACATACAAACTCATTATTAATGTAAAAAAGCCCAAGCTTACGCTTGGGCTTTTTATAATATGGTCAAGCCTCACGACCGATTAGTACTGGTCGGCTGAACACATCGCTGTGCTTACACCTCCAGCCTATCAACCTCGTAGTCTCCGAGGGGTCTTCAGTGGCCTTAAGGCCAAGGGAAATCTAATCTTGGAGTAGGCTTCCCGCTTAGATGCTTTCAGCGGTTATCCCTTCCGAACATAGCTAC
>CAZUXY010000014.1:0-79397 GCA_964624235.1 uncultured Leptospirales bacterium
CTTGAGGGCGAGCCACTACGGAAATACGAAATTAATGTTTCCCATGATCTCAACCATAGATGAAATCAAGAAAGCCCGTACATACGTATATGAGACCATGGACGATCTTAGAAAGGAAGGAATCCCCTTCAATGAAAATATACCCGTTGGTATAATGATAGAGGTACCTTCTGCCGCAATAAATGCGGATAGATTATCAAAATATGCCGATTTTTTTTCCGTAGGCACCAATGACCTTGTACAGTATACCATTGCGGTGGACAGGATAAGTGAAAAAATCGCTTATCTTTATAATCCCATGGATCTTTCAATACTCAGGTTGTTAAAATATATCGTTGATACTTCAGTTCAGAATGAAGTTGACCTGTCTATATGCGGGGAGATGGCCGGTGAACCGATGTATACACTTCCTTTAATCGGTCTTGGATTCAGAAATTTTTCGATGGGAACCGCTTTCATGTATCAAATCAAGCGTATAATACGATCAGTCAAACTTAAAGAGTGTGAGGATCTTGTAACTGAACTCTTACTTCTGGAAACAACCTCTGAAATTGAAAACTTTCTCAGGGAATCACTCAGGGAAAGATTTCCCATGATGGTTTTCTGACAATACATGAAGCTCTATCACGAACTCGCCGAATATTATTTCGCGATCGAAAATGCACACCGCGATATTTCAAAGGATGCGTCCTTCATTAGCAAGATCAAGAGTAATTTCACGTTTCCGTCACTGCTGGACCTCGGTTGCGGGACCGGAGAACACCTGCACCATTTCAACAGCATGAATATCCGCTGTACCGGTATTGATAACAGTGAAGATATGTTAAGAATCGCCAGGGAGCGATTTCCCGGTTCTGCAGAGTTTCTTAATCGTGATATGCGAAATTTCGACTATTTCGAAGAATTTGACATCGTCACATGTCTTTTCGGCTCATTGGATTATATAACCGACGATGAGGAAGTCCACAAGGTCCTCTGGAATACCTGGCGCGCCTTGAAGCCAGGGGGAACAGGTGTTTTCGAAATCTGGAATGCACTGCCCATAATAAAGATTAAAAAAAAGGATCTCGACCTCGTTTCAGATACGAACATCGGCAGCACCCGTATCGAACGAGAGCGCGGCTTTTTGCTTATGGAAAACAGCAAGTGCACTATTGTAGAAGTAAATTACCGTTACACACTCTATGGGAATAGCGTCAGCCAGAGCATAAGGGACCGTCATATAATGCGTGCATATCGTAGGGATGAATTTGAGAAGTTCCTGACCGAAAACGGCCTGAACGTTATCGCGGTATATTCGAACTCAGATATGGACCCTTACAGGGACACATCTAACAAGATTATTTTTCATTTCAAAAAGCAATAGTTTACTGAAAAATCAGATTTTTCTAAGCCTGCAGGGTGTCACCGTTCTCCCATGTCTTTTTATCATCTTCACTCTTTGATTCATTCATGGGTTTCAGTGTTTCTTTCCATTTATCGTAAAGACGCCTTGTTTTTTCCTGATCCTTTAAAAACAACTCTGGACTTTCCAGCGCAAGAAAAAGTACCTCCTCCATGGTGCTGACCGGATGAAAGATCATTTGTTTTTTCACCGAGTCCGGTAACTTTTCAAGATCCTTTTCGTTATCTTTTGGAATTATCACGTGATGAATATCCGCCCGGTGAGCGGCGAGCACTTTCTCTTTTAATCCCCCTATCTGCAAAACTTTTCCCCGCAAGGTAATTTCACCGGTCATTGCGATATCGCACCTAACGGCAAGATTACTGAAAAGGGAAGCAATGACTACAGCCATGGTTATACCCGCAGACGGTCCGTCTTTTGGAATTGCTCCCTCTGGTACGTGGAGGTGAATATCGAATTTTTTCAGCGTTTCTTCCTTGATATTAAAGAACTGTTGATTCGCCTTTACATACGTAAATGCCGCATGCGCGGATTCCTGCATGACATCTCCAAGCTGACCGGTGAGCATAATATTTCCCTTACCCTTGATAAGGGATGCCTCTATCTGAAGTATGTCACCGCCCACTTCAGTCCACGCGAGCCCGTTGGCAAGTCCTATCTCGTTTTTCTGCTCTTTCTTCCCATAACGGAATTTTTTCGGTCCCAGATACCCCTGTATCTTTTTCTTATCAATCACTTCTTTATGCGTAGATCCCTGACGAACCACTTCCCGTGCCACTTTTCGACAAACCTTTGCTATGACCCTTTCCAGGTTTCGCACACCGGATTCACGTGTGTAATAACGTATTATATACATCATCATTTCGTCAGGGAGTTCGATGTTGTTTTCCTTGATGCCATTTTCAAGAATCTGTTTGGGCAGGAGGAATTTCATCGCGATGTTCAGCTTTTCAGGTTCTGTATAACTGGTTATTTCTATTATCTCCATCCTGTCCAGCAGTGGCGGCGGAATTTTATGCTGTACATTGGCCGTCGTAATGAACATTACATCCGAAAGATCATAGGGCACTTCCATATAGTGGTCAACAAAAGAGTTGTTCTGTTCCGGATCCAGTACTTCCAGGAGCGCTGCCGAGGGATCTCCCCGGAAATCCATGGACATTTTATCAACTTCATCGAGAAGAAAAACCGGGTTGACCGTGGATGCTTTTTTCATCATCTGGATAATTCTTCCCGGCAAAGCACCGACGTACGTTCGTCTGTGTCCTCTTATCTCAGCTTCGTCTCTCACTCCCCCAAGTGACATACGTATGAATTTCCTGTTAAGGGCGCGTGCCACTGACCTTCCCAGTGAGGTTTTTCCCACACCCGGTGGACCAACGAAGCAAAGAATAGGTCCTTTTAATTTTTTAGAAAGATGTCTAACGGCGATGAATTCTATAATCCGCTCCTTGACATCATCCAGTCCATAATGATCTTCATTAAGAATGTTCAACGCATGGTCTATGTCTCTGTTGTCCTTGGTTTTTTTATTCCATGGAACGTCCCTCAGCCATTCGATATAAGTGCGCACCACCGCTGATTCAGCCGACATCGGCGGCATCTTTTCCAGCCTTTTAAGCTCTCGAAGGGCCTTGTTCTTGGCCTCCTTGCTCATATGTGCTTCTTCGATGGATTTTTTCAACTCTTCCATCTCATCAGTACCGTCATCTGACTGCCCGAGCTCTTTCTTAATAACTTTCATCTGTTCATTGAGATAATACTCTTTCTGGGTTTTTTCCATCTGTTTACGGATCTTCCCCTGAATCTTTTTCTCAATGTACATGATGTCGATTTCACCATTAATCAACTCGATCAACTTCTCAAGCCTCTCCCTTGCGTTCCCGAGTTCCAGGATCGTCTGCTTCAGTTCCAGCCGCAGATTAATATACGAAGCTATCACATCGGTCAGATGGGATATGTCTTCAATTCCTCCCACAGTAGTGAGTGCCTCCTGCGGCACCTTTTTATTCAGCCTGATATACTTTTCGAAATTCTCCAGGACCGTTTTTTTCAACGTTTCAACATCGGCTGGATTATCTACCGGCCTCTCTATGTCTTTTACACCGACCGTAGTGAACTCATTCCCTTTTTCGTCCAGATCCGATATATATCCCCTGGACAAACCTTCGACAAGAACCTTTATAGTACCGTCCGGCAGTTTTAAAAGCTGTAAGATTTCAGACACTGTTCCAACTTCATATATATCTTCTTTCTGAGGTACCGACACCTGGGCATCAGTTTGGGTGGCCAGCACTATAAGTCGGTCTCCTCTCATCGCCGCGTCAAGGGCGTTGATTGATTTTTCCCTGCCGACAAACAGGGGGATTACCATATGAGGGAACACCACAACGTCTCTAAGGGGTAAAAGCGGATATTTTTTGGTAAAATCTATGTTTCTTTTCATTCAAACCTCATGGAAGTCAGCGGCACTACACCATGTGCTGCGCGTTTACATCCTTGTTACATTATACAATAATTTTGCGAGAATATGTATCATGAAATAAAGGATTTATGCACTTTTTTCGTTTTCGTTATACAAAATTTTCGGCTCTTCTTTACCCTCAACCATTCCTGTGGATATTACGATTTTTGATATGCCCTCCTTGGAGGGGACCTCGAACATCAGATCAAGCATGATCTTCTCAAGAACAGACCGTAATCCACGTGCTCCCGATTCCTTGTCCATGGCTATTTTTGCTATGGATTCAATTGCCCCTTCGGTAAATTCCAACTCTACGTTTTCAAAAGAAAACATTTTTTTGAACTGCTTAAGCAGTGCGTTCTTCGGTTCCAGAAGTATTCTTTTAAGCGCCGCCAGGTCAAGTTCATGATGCACGGCAATGATGGGCAGCCTGCCTACGAATTCCGGTATCAAACCGAACTTAATGAGATCTTCGGTATGGAGTTCGGCCAGCAGATTCGCTATCTTGATCTCCTTGACTGACTGAATATCCGCGCCGAAACCCATGCTTTTATTCCCTATTCTTTTCTGCACAATCTTTTCCAGACTGACGAAAGCACCGCCGCATATGAACAATATATTCTTTGTGTTGATCGGGATGAACTCCTGATGAGGGTGTTTTCTCCCTCCCTGGGGCGGTACGTTTGCAATAGTTCCCTCAATAATTTTCAGCAGGGCCTGCTGTACTCCCTCACCTGAAACATCCCTGGTGATAGAAGGATTATCCGATTTTTTAGAAATCTTATCTATCTCATCAATATAAATAATCCCCACTTCGGCTTTTTTCACATCGCCGTCGGCATTCTGGATCAGACGCAACAAAATGTTCTCCACATCCTCTCCGACATAACCTGCTTCCGTTAAAGACGTGGCATCGGCAATCGCAAACGGTACCCTTAGTATTTTCGCAAGTGTCTGAGCCAGTAAAGTCTTTCCAGAGCCCGTAGGGCCTATCAGCAGAATATTGCTTTTTTCAAGTTCGACATCATCTTTACCCAGACCATTGTTGCTTGCGATACGCTTGTAATGATTGTATACAGCAACAGAAAGTATCTTCTTCGCATTCTCCTGACCGATTACATATTGATCAAGTATATCTTTTATCTGCTGCGGTTTAGGGAGATTTCCGAAATTTTTTTCTATGCTTGAGGATTCCCAGTCCTCGGATACGATTTCGTTGCAGAGTTCTATGCATTCGTCACAAATATACACCCCCGGCCCTGCAACCAGTTTCTTTACAATCTCCTGACTCTTGCCGCAAAATGAACAGCTGAGTTTTTCACCTGATTCTTTTTTCTTTGAAGCCATTGCTACCTCATTTTTGTTTTATTACGTCACCATTAACGAACCATCGAACGCGTGACAGATTCGCTCTCTTGAAGTCTACTGTTTTTTCTCAATCACCTTATCGATTAATCCGTACTCCCTGGCTTCATTCGGTGACATGAAAAAATCCCTGTCCAGATCTTTTTCTATCTTCTCCACCGGCTGTGTCGTATGGATGCTGTAAATCTCGTTCAACCTGCCCTTCATTTTCTGCACTTCATTTGCATGTATCATGATATCGGTCGCCTGTCCCTGAAAACCCGCCGACGGCTGGTGAATCATAATGCGTGAATTCGGAAGAGCGGATCTTTTACCTTTTGCGCCTGCAGCCAGCAAGAGTGATCCCATTGATGCCGCCTGACCTATGCAAATAGTAGCCACGTCGGGTTTGATATACTGCATTGTATCGTAAATCGCGAGTCCTGAAGTCACCACGCCACCGGGAGAGTTAATATAGAGGAAGATATCCTTATCGGGATCTTCCGCTTCCAGGAATAGCAGCTGTGCGATTATCAGGCTGGATACATGATCCTCTACCGGTTCACCCAGAAAGATTATACGATCTTTGAGGAGCCGTGAATAAATATCATATGCGCGCTCCCCCCTGGATGATTGTTCTACTACTATGGGCACCAAACTCATTTTTATTTTGTCCTCACTGGTATTAAAATTAACACTAATGATCCTCTACATGTTGTATACTGTAAGTTTCGGCATTAAAGGAATAGTATGTTAATCTTTGAATTATTCTTTATCCTTTCCATAAAAATTTCAGTCCTCTCTGCGGTAATATATATCAACATATTCTTGATAATTATCAAATTTAATTGACCACTTTTATCAGTTATATCTCAAAAACCCTGATATTCAATTAATATCTAAAATAATACCCATCGACAACAGACTGAACAGTTAAATCTCTTAAATTTACCTGAATGTCATAAATATTTATCAAATAACTCTTTAAAATGAGATATGAGGATTTTCAAACCAATAAACATGATTAGTCTGAAACAGTAACATCAAGACCACCGACTAACCAGCACTCTCATTCTAGGCTTCGGATTGAATACCATTGACAGGAAAACATTCGCGCACTGCAACGGCATCATACTTCACCGTGTATATTGCAATCATCTCATGATCAACCGGAAAAGAATTAAACTAATTTTCCTTTAAGAATTCCTGTAATGATAAGGGCTTTTCTTTCTTTATATCGGCATTATCATATACAAAATCCAGCGCTACATCCAGCAGCAGTTCCGACTCAATCTTCTCCCTGCTGTTATTATCATTGATGATGTTCTGAATTTCATCGACCGGTTTACTGTTCCTTTTAGCGATAGCTTCAATAACCTCCTGAAACTTCTCTTCCGGCACTCTTAAACCATCTGTCTTTGCTATTTCACTAAGTGCCAGGGTGGTTTTAATATGTTCAAGTGCTTCTGTTCGCAGTTTTGCCGTGAATTCCTCATTATTAAGGCCCAGTGTACTGGTGAACTGGTTTATATCCTGGGTAAAATATCCTGTTCTTTCCTGTACCTTCTGGAAAATGGCCGACATTTCTTTCTGAACCATTGATGACGGTATATCATAGGTGCTGCCGTTTATGATTTCTTTGATAAGCTTGTTCTTGGTTTCAGCTCTTGCTTTCTCGTTAACATACTTCTCCAGGTTGTTACGGATCTCATCTTTGAGCTGTTGTAAAGACTCGTACTCTCCCATATCCTTTGCAAATTCATCATCAAGGACCGGAAGGGTCATGGTATTGATTTCCGCGATTTTCACATGATAGGTCGCAGTCTGACCGGCAAGGTCCTTTATGGCATAATCTTTCGGATATTTAATTTTTATTTCTTTTTCTTCATCAAGCTTCATACCAATCAGGTCTTTATCGAAATTAGGCTCATCTTTACTTTTGCCTACCAGTATGGAATATTCTTTATAATCCGCTTTTTCAATCTCTTCAGGAGTCAGGTTGTCGAGTCTTTTAAGCTTTATCTTTACAAGGTTTCCCTTTTCAACATAGTTGTTTTCTTCTTTTTTTGCAATGGTTGCATTTCTTTCCTGCAGATTCTCCAGATCCCGCTTGATATCGTCATCGGTTATTTTACAGGTCCTTTCTTTGACGGTCAAACCTTTGTACTTGCCGATTTCCTGACTGGGCATTACTTCAAATACAGCCTTGAATTCGAAAGGATTGCCCCTTGATATGTTTTGAAAATCGAACTCCGGGGTATTGACCGGCTGGTAATTTTTTTCGGTTACCGCGTCGATGTACATTGATCGCAAGAGGTTTTCAGCAACCTCCTTGTCTGCCATTTCTATAAACCTTGTTTCTATGATATTCATAGGAACTTTTCCCTTACGAAAACCGTCGATCTTCGCATTCCTCTGTATCCTGTTGAACGCTGTTTTGTATTCTTTTTCAACACGGTTTTCCGGGACTTCTATCTCTATCTCAATTCTTGCATTTTCAAGTTTTTTTTCTGATTTAATCAACGCGTTCTACCTCATTTGTTTATATGAAATTATGATCTCAATGTTTACCTGTCCTAATTATCTGGCCATTTTTTGGCATGATGTCAGATCAATACCGACCCATGATTATGCCACTATTTATTTCCAGAGGCAAATAATCAATTAAAATTAGAGTTATTTCCTCCTGACGCATGGTTATTATACCCTGTTATTTCTCAAATAAATGCGGTAATCAGGGATTTCTTTAAGATTTAAAACTTAATATACCGCACTTCAATATCTAATAATGATTGAAGATAAAACCCTGCGGATTCTTTTGTTCTACAGATGGATTAATGGAAGTTAAAAATGATAAACCCCCTGTGAAGGGGGTTTTCTGAGCGGGAAACGGGATTTGAACCCGCGACCTTCACCTTGGCAAGGTGACACTCTACCGCTGAGTTATTCCCGCACGGTGTGCGAGCGAAGGGACTTGAACCCCCACGCCTTTCGGCACCAGATCCTAAGTCTGGCGCGTCTGCCAGTTCCGCCACGCTCGCCTGGGGTCATTTACAATTCAACAAAACTAAATTTCAAGACATTTTTCCGCTGACCCCGACAGCCGGCATACCATTCGTAAATGCACTGGAAATTTCAATTGGAAACAGAAATTCGCAGCCGTTTCGTGGCAACTGACGATTCCGACATTAAAATGATATCGCCTTTCATGTCAAGTAAATTGCAGTATAACTGGTTCCGTAATGATTACCGATGACCCGTATCAATTTGGCGATCGTCACGAAATAAAAAAAGGGCGGAATCCTGTGGACTCTGCCCTTGTTGGGTTGCCCGAGAATCGAACTCGGAACCTACTGATTAAGAGTCAGGTGCTCTGCCAGTTGAGCTAGCAACCCTTATGAACGCTGACAGTATTTTAAATATAAAAGTCATGTCAAGTTTTTTTCCTCTGTAGAAATCATGTTCCCGTGCGCCTCCCCGCTGACCTCTTTGCCCTGTAATGGGATAACTCCAGTGCCACACCCAGACCTATGGGCAGTATGGTCATAACAGTTCCGCCTACAATATACTCAAAAAGGTTTAATCCGGTGTTGAGAGACTCATTAAAAAAAGCCACACTCAGCAGAAACCACAGGAAGATACATCCGGCAAATAAAACACGCGAAATAATAATCTTGTAAATTCCTGCAGTTCCCCGGTTAATCTCTATGGATTTCGAATCTCTGTAATGCCCACTACTCTTCCAGTTAACTTCGCTCGCATCTGTTTTCAATTCAGGTCGAAGATTTCTGCTGTGTGTGCTCAGATCTTGAACCGCAAAACTTCCAGAAGTTTTCTCCGATTGCACAGCTGACCACTGTTTCAATGAGATTGTTCTTCCGTATTTCAGAAATCTGAATCCGATGATCACTATTGTTATGACCACCGGAAGCAATAACAATCCCCAGAAGGATCCCGAAAGAGCGAAGGTATCGTAGGTGCCGTGAATGATCAAAGCACTTATCAATCCTTTTGCAATCAACCTCCCTACAATATCTTTATCCGGGGAAAAACGGGCCTTGCCGACATAATAACCCATTATCACCCCGCTGAAGGTGTGTAGAGGTATTGCGGTGACGGCCCTTGCAAAACCAACCGCATATCCATGCTTGAGCACATACATTATGTTTTCCGCCATGGCAAAACCGATGGCTGCGGTACCCACATATACAATTCCGTCATTGATTTCATTAAAATGTCTGCTTTTCCATACAAAGAGGAGCACCACCATAAGCTTGGCAAGTTCTTCAACGGGAGCAATCAGGAAAAAGGATTTCGTAAATGCGCCGTTTAACCCACCCGAAGAAAAAAAAGGTAATGCCGCGAATATATTCTCTATAATCCCTGCCGGAATACAGGACAATCCTCCCAGCATTATAACCTTAATAATGAAACCCCATGGTTCCGGTTCCCGCCGGTCCATGTACATTACATATATAAGAAAAGCCGCGGGTGGAATAATCGCCAGTATTAATAACAACAGACTCTGCATTAATTACACTTTTCCTTAACGTTTCCCGGATTGTTTTCCCTGTTTGAGCGACCTGCTTTGTTACGAAGGCATTTTTCACATCTTTCGTCACTGCACATCTGACAGCTGAAACAGTCTGGACATGGGTGTTTTTTCCGTGCCTTTTTATCCTCTTCCGGCACATACAGCAGTTCTTTAAAACCTTTAATCCTGATAAAAGGCATAATTATCCATTGTGCCATTACTCAATAAAAAGAACTTTCGGTGAAAGTATTTTCGGTTTCTTTCCGCCTTCGCCCAGCGTGATCTCGAAAATCGACACCGCGGTTCCGCTTCTGCGCAATATTTTACCGCCTTTCATTTCCTGTGCCTGTAGATTCAGTATGAATTTGCCGACATCCAGTTTTTCCATATCATCAAATATATATTCGTTGGCTGCCGTAGTACCTGTTGTCAGTTTTTGACGTTTACCATGATCAAGCCTGTATATTTCAATTCGGTAACGGTTGGCGCCTTCAGCCGCTTCCCATCGCAGCGGCAGGCGGGTTTTATCGATCATATTCATAACGTACCCGTTGGCCGGTTCAATTATAACCGGAGACGGGAGCATCCCTTTCACCGACAGCTTCCTGGCATCACTGCGCATTATGATGTCGCCCGTCGTTTCATCGAACAAAAAGACATGCCAGTAATAGTCACCCTTCGCAATCTTCTCAATATCAATGCTGAAGCCCGAGGTCTGCATTTCCTTCATTACCTGTGCAAAGTCTCTCTGTTGCGATAACTGGACTTTAAACTTTCCCTTTACGTCTGTCCTCATCCATCTGAAAAGGACCTTTGCGTCGTCATGCTCCTCGTCCGGTACGATCACCTCTTCGGGTGACGGTGCAAGCAATGCGATCTCACCTGTGGGTACTATGTTGATTTTTCTCTGTGATGAAGGCGCGGTGATCTCTTCCTCCTGAGAAATGCCGGTCACCCTCCAGTAGTATGTTCCCGAATCAAGCATTTTGCGGAACTTGATAATATTGTTTTTACTTTTTTCCGTAAAGACGGTTTCCTTGAAATCCGGGTCCTTCGATATCGCAAGGCGTGACTCTGGAATTTCAGGTTTTTTCTTCCATGTAAAAGTTAATTCCTGGTTCTTCAGCATTGCCCCGACAATCATTTTGTTGTCAGGAGGGTAAAGGAGTTCCGGTGAGGCGAGAAACCGGTTTTTAGCAACCGCAAACTTATACACCGGACTCAGCACCTTCCTTGATTCCGCACCCGTGCCGATGATGGTTTCCACCTGCCAGTAATAGTTTCCCTCTCCGAGGGTATCCACGGAAATACGCGGATCTGTCAACTGCCTGGTCAGCAGTTTTTTCCCCATTTCCGGTTCCGTTGAAACCATCAAGCGGTAGGATGAATCTGTATCACCGGCGCTCCAGAGAAAATTTATAATCGGGGGATTGATACGAAAAACCATGACGGTGTTATTTGCCGGGCTGATGAGTTGCACGGGCTTTTCCCGCATTACCCTGAACCATCGCACCTCGCTGTATTCCCTGGTACCTGTTTTAACATTTACCGCACGAAGACGGCAGTAATAAATACCTTCCGGTACAACCACTGATTTTTCGTTTCCATCTACCCTGATGCCCGCAATCAATGCGGTGAATGTATTATCCCGGGAAATCTCCAGGAAAACAGTGTATTCCCGCGCAACCTGATCCCATGTGAAATTCACCGGTTCATTCTGCCGTTTAGCGTAAAATACACTGTTTGCTGCGGGATTTCTGAGCTGGAGTTTCAGGTCATATACCTTGTCGCCGGATATCGCTACCTTCTGGTTTACCCCCAGTTCCTGGACACTGTCGCCGGACTTTATTCTGGCATTGCCGCTGTTTATCGCCAGGTTGATGTTTTTCCCACCGGCGTTGCTCATGCTCAGGTTCCCCTTATCAAGGGAAACCATGGTATCGCTCGCTTTAATATTGATTGACTTGATCGAAGAGTCGGTGATCCCTTCCCTGCGAGCCACTATTGATCCCCGTGTAAAATCCAGATTCAGATTGTTTCGCGATAACGACAGCAGCACCATACTGTTTTCTGTAAGAGCGATTTCAGTACCGTCTTTCAGTTTAATAACCGCTTCGGAGAGACCGGCGGTTCGGATGGTGTCATTGTTATAAACCGGCGATTCCCGCTCAAGGTCTTCCCATATCACCTGGGATGCATACTTGCGTTGGGACTCCTTGATTTTATAGGTTATGGTGCCTATCATCTCTCCCCTGCCAGCCCCTGTTTTCCTGGTGATATCAAGATAAAACAGCAGGGTCAAAACGATCACGACAATTGCGCCAATCCCCAGTGCAGTATTATTTGCTGCCGATAATCTCATACTTTACTTCTTCTTTGTCAATATCGATCTTTCCCGTTTTCTCTGCAACAAACACGGTATCTATGCTTTTACGCAAATGCTCCAGTGTTTGTGGAGACCCGGAATCATCTATCCGCCCCAGTACCGTATAAATCTGCTGTGGTTTTTCCTTCCCTTTTACCCTGATCGGCTGCATTTTTTCGAAACGGAAAATATCCTTAACCATATTATACGCATCTTCGCTGATAAGTATATCTGTGCCGAAGGGTTTATTGAGCGCTTCAATCCGTGATGCAAGATTCACGGTATCACCTATCACGGTGTATTCCATACGATGTTCCGAACCGATCTGACCCGCGAGCAGAGGTCCCACATTGATCCCGCAGCCTATATGTATTAATGGTTTATCATCCGTTCCGCGACCGCTGTTGAATTCCACCAGGCTTTTTCGCATTAAAAGGGCTCCATTGATTGCGTTCTCTACATCATTACCCTTTGAAACGGGGATACCCCAGACTGCCATGATAGCGTCACCGATAAACTTGTCTACAACGCCTCCGGTTTTATCGATACACTCCACCATACGCGTCATGTACTGATTGAGAAACTCCACCACCTCCTCCGGCTGCATTTTTTCTGAAATCGATGTGAATGCGCGTATATCCGAAAACAGCACCACGCCTTCCTTTCTCTCCCCGCCCAGCCTGATTTCGTCTTTCAGTACCATTTCAGCAATTTCCGGATTAACAAACTTCCCGAAAGCGGTTTTCATCTTTTCCCTTTCCTCAAGGCCTTTCCCCATTTCCATAAACGAATAGGTCAGTTCGCCGATTTCATCCCGTGATGTCGGCTTGATATCAATATTATAGTCGCCTTCCTTGATCTTCTTGGTCGCACCCAGAAGCTGGATGATCGGATTGGTGAGGCTGTTGCCGAAGAAAAAAACAATGAGCACTGCTATGGTAAGTACGATCCCCATCAGATAGATATTTCTGCGCTGAATGTTATACACTTCCTCAAAGGCCTGTTTCTCATCAACCATGGCAATAACACCGCAGCCCCCTACCCCGATTTTTTTGAATGATCCCAGGTGGAAAAGACCTTTTTCATCTGGAAACCTGGTCTGACCGTTGTCCATTGTGCTTTTCATCATGAGTTTAACGATCGGAAGGTTGATTAAATTGCCCCCGGATTTCACGATACTGGCATCAGGGTGCGCGATGAGATCACCCGTGTCATTTACCAGAAATACTTTTGTAATTCCTGATACCCCGAAAGTGCGCAACATTGAATCAAGTTTTAAATAACACACCAGAACCATTTTTCTGCCGGCATCACCTGAATTATACGGCATTGCCGCCCCCATAACCGGCAAATCCGCAATGGGTGAAACGTTGAATACCGCGGTTACACCCTGCAAGCCGCGCTGCAGCGGTTTTTCAGAGCTTGCCATGATCTTCTTCATGACATCTTCTGAAAGTTGGTTTTCCTTCATCAGCGGAATATTATATGCTTCGCTAAGAACCTTAAAAGAAGCCGATTTCTCCTGAAAAGCTATAATTCCAAGATAAACAAGGTCTTTTTCATTCTGTATAAGGTTCCTGAAAATTTCAGCCGCCTTTCCCTGACCCGCGCTCTCCAGCAGTACCCTTGCGTAAACACCTGCGCGTTCCATAACAGCCTGCAGGTCCGCTCCCACCTTAAGGGCAATAACTTCGGAGATTTTATGGTTATTCTCCTGCACCCTGACTTCGTTGTCAGTTTTAAAAAAATACGTCGCGAGTAATATCATTCCCGATAGTGAAGCAATGATAAGCAGCGATATGATTGATATTAACTTAAATCTGATGGAGGTATAAACCCGACCGGTTCCGGCCGGTGCTGATTTTTCACTCTCCTTAAGTGTCAAAGGGGCTGAAGCGGCATTCGGTGTTTCGATGGACTGAGACTGAAGCGCCACTTCCGTCGATTGGGCCGCTGTTGCATCTTCAGCGGTTTCCGACTCTGTAACAGATTCCTCTGCAGATACTACCGTCATCGGTTCTACCGCTGGCTCTTCATCCTCAAAATCAATAATCGATTGCTTCAAATATCCATCTTCCGGTTCTTCCAGCACCATTTCAAATTCATCATCATCACCCTCTACATCTTTCAACTCGTCTTCAAATGAAACCAGTTCCTCATCGGTTTCATTTTCTTCTGCATCAACCACCAACGGAGCGGCAGAGGTCGCGACATTATTTTCCTTAACGGCTGTACCGTCTTTACCGGGGAGCGCATCCGTTACAGTGCGTAAACCTGTTTCGGTCTTGATGAGGACATTCCCGTAATATATGAGTACATTGCCTGCCGTGTTTCGCAGTCTTGATAGATTCAGGGAACCCGCAGAACCTCCATTTAAATACCGCTCAAAATCCTTCGCGATATGCATGTCATGCTCGTTGCTCATGAGCTTCACATTTAGACCTTTAACGAGCAACGAAGCATTTACCGCGTTGTACCGCTGAAGCATTAAGAATCCGGTCAGCAATACACCTGCAGAGCCCATTCCATAAAATATTACCAGGGTATTCCCGTTAGAAAGAGCGGAATATACTTCTTTGTAAAAACCACTGAGCGAATTAGAAGGTTGAGATTCCTTCAGGTCCACGAAACTGTTCAGAACTGTAAAACCCCTGCTTTCGTAATACCGAACCAGCGTGAGGTAAGTGTTGCGCCTTACCGGAACCGTAGATACCACCACTACTGTCGCAACGCTATGTTTGAATAGTTCTTTAATTTTTTTTTCGTCAAAAAATTCATCCGCGACGGCTGTATCGGTGTCGTAAAAATCCACAAACAGTTTCTTTGCATATCCCGCAGTTTGAACCATAAAGAGTACTATTGCTCCTGATTTATTCTTTTAACACTATTATAATCAAATCACAACGGCATATCTATAATAAAGTACATAATATCACTCTACGTTAAATTTCGAAAATCTCTGCATTAATATTTAGCTGTTTTACCCTATGTTACCGTCAAATAATCAGTATTTGTTTTAGATGGTGGATCAAAACATCATCATTAACCAGGTTCGGTCTTTTAAAATAACAGTAGTGTCAGATTCCTATAAAAATATCATACATGTTGAATGCAGGGGAATATTGAAACAATACCGTTAAACGCCGTATAATCAATGAAAATATTCTATTTTATCGACAAGTAAAATCATTTCCAAACCGACCCGGCAAGGAAAACCTTACCAGAAGAAATTCAAATCCTCACGCAATTGAACTCACATTGTAAATGAAGTAATCCCATAGCATGGTAAAACAAACGAGAGTCGTATCACTCTTGAGTCGTTATAAGTAAACCCGTCACTGGAATGATACATTCATACTGGTTTACAAAATATGATTTTTTCATGTGAAATCCTTCCGCCAAAAACTATTTATTTCGCATAACGCATATATAATACATACTTGCAACACATATATTAAGATGTTGTTTATTTTACATATCACATATATGTATATAAAAAACCACCATATAAAATTAAGAATGTGTTGACTTATTCACCTGATTAACGTATATGGCTGATCTTTATGTCGTTAATGTCCATCTTATAAACAGGAGTGTACCATGAGTTCTTTCAATGGTTTGCTTTCTTCATCCCTTGGAAAGAAGCTTTTAATGTCTCTAACCGGTTTCTTTCTCATGCTTTTTCTCACCATTCATCTGTTCGGTAATATTTTCATTTATGTCAGTGCTTCAGCTTTCAACGCCTATGTTGAAACGCTCGAGGGAGGCATACTCAGCAAAATAATACTGGTTATTGAATTTTTTCTCGGTGCGGCCTTCCTGATCCATATATACAATGGCATACGGCTGACTCTGGAAAACCTGTACGCGCGTACATCAAGATACGCCGTACGGCCCGAGTCGCCGCAAAGCAGTTTTTCTTCGCGAAACATGTGGATTACCGCCTCGGTAATTTTCATTTTCCTTGTATTCCATCTGCAGAACTTCTGGTATCAGGTCAAATTCGGTGACGTGGTCGGAAAAACCATGTATGACATCGTCACCGCCACCCTCTCCGATCCCCTGTATGCATCGCTGTATCTCGCAGCGGTCTTAATTCTCGGTTTTCATCTTATACATGGCTTTCAGAGTGCATTTCAAAGCCTGGGCCTCAACCATAGCAGGTATACGCCAGTGATCAAGGCTGCTGGCATAATCTATGCGCTTGTTATTTCGGGAGGCTTCATTTCTTTTCCGGTCTACTTCTTTCTTAAATCACTGCTCGAGAGGTAATTATCGATGAAATTAAACTCAAAAATACCATCCGGCCCCATAGCCGAACGATGGACCAATCATAAATTTTCATTAAAGCTGGTCAATCCGACCAACAAGGCGAAGTACGATATCATCGTCGTAGGCACTGGTCTTGCCGGCGCTTCAGCGGCGGCCAGTCTCGCCGAACTCGGATACAATGTAAAAGCTTTCTGCTACCAGGACAGTCCCCGCAGGGCCCACAGTATCGCCGCACAGGGTGGCATCAATGCGGCAAAAAACTACCAAAATGACGGCGACAGCATATACCGTCTTTTTTACGATACTATTAAGGGTGGTGACTACAGGGCACGTGAATCCAACGTGTATCGGCTGGCTGAAGTAAGTAACCAGATAATCGACCAATGCGTTGCCCAGGGGGTACCCTTCGCCAGGGAATACGGCGGCATGCTTGATAATCGCTCCTTCGGAGGAGCCCAGGTCTCACGCACTTTTTATGCAAGGGGTCAGACGGGCCAGCAGCTTTTGCTTGGCGCCTACGGCGCCCTTAACCGTCAGATAACCGCCGGTAAGGTGACAATGTACACGCGTCGTGAAATGCTTGAACTCGTGCTCGTCGACGGTATCGCCAGGGGCATAATCACACGAAATCTTATCACCGGGGAAATTGAGCGTCATGCGGGCCATGCGGTCATTCTTGCGACCGGAGGGTATGCCAACACCTATTATCTATCCACCAACGCAAAGAACTGCAATGCGACAGCCATCTGGAGGGCGCACAGGAAGGGTGCTCTTTTCGCCAATCCCTGTTTCACGCAGATACATCCTACCTGTATACCCGTACACGGGGAGTACCAGTCAAAGCTTACTTTGATGAGCGAGAGTCTGCGTAACGACGGAAGGATCTGGGTGCCCAAAAAGGCCGGGGACAAGCGACGACCTTCCGAAATACCTGAAACCGAAAGGGATTACTACCTTGAAACGAAATACCCCTCTTTCGGCAACCTGGTGCCCAGGGATGTTGCTTCGCGCAATTCCAAGGAACAGTGCGATATGGGAAAAGGGGTGAATGAGACCGGTAAAGCAGTTTATCTGGATTTCAGCGATGCGATCAAACGACAGGGAAAGTCCAAGATTGAGGAAAAATACGGCAATCTCTTTCAGATGTACGAGATGATTACCGCGGAAAATCCGTATGAAAACCCGATGATGATTTACCCGGCATTGCATTATGTAATGGGGGGGCTGTGGGTCGATTATAACCTTATGAGCACCATACCCGGTCTTTTTATTCTCGGGGAAGCGAATTTTTCCGATCACGGCGCCAATCGCCTTGGTGCGAGTGCGCTCATGCAGGGACTCGCGGACGGCTATTTCATTATCCCTTACACCCTGGGAGATTATATCGCCAACAGCAAGCCTTCAAATATCACAACCGACAATAAAGCATTTGCGGATGAGGAGTCGAATGTAAATGAAAGGTTGAAACGTTTACTCGACATCAAGGGCGACGGTACTCCCGATTATTTCCATCGTGAACTCGGCAGGATCATGTGGGAACACGTCGGGATGGCCCGCAATGCCGAGGGTCTCTCCCGAGCTATTTCACTGATCGCAGGACTCAGGGATGAATTCTGGAAAAATCTCAAAGTTACAGGCAGTAATGATGACGTAAACCAGGTTCTTGAACGCGCCGGAAGGGTGGCAGACCATCTCGAACTTGCGGAACTGATCACTCGTGACGCCCTGCACCGGAAAGAATCCTGCGGCGGTCATTTCAGGGAGGAGTGCCAGACAGCGGAAAACGAAGCAATGCGTGATGATGAAAATTTCTCATATGTCGCCGCATGGCAATTTGAAAATATCGGCAATTGGAAACTGATAAAAGAGGACCTTGATTTTGAATATGAAAAACCCTCTCAAAGGAGTTATAAATAATGAAAACATCCCTTAACCTTACATTAAAAATCTGGCGTCAGGCGGGTCCCTCCCACAAGGGTGCTTTCAAGGAATATAAAGTAAGCGACATATCCCCCGACGCTTCCTTCCTTGAGATGCTGGATATACTCAATGAGGAACTGCAGAAAAAGGGGGAAGATCCTGTGGTATTCGATCATGATTGCCGCGAGGGCATCTGCGGAGCGTGCGGTATCGTTATCAATGGAAGGCCCCATGGTCCCCTCAAGGGAGTGACCACCTGCCAGTTGCATATGAGACACTTTAAAAACGGCGATACCCTCGTTATAGAACCATGGCGTGCGAAGGCGTTCCCAATAATAAAGGATCTCATGGTAGACCGTTCAGCACTGGAAAAGATACTTCAGGCAGGGGGTTATATTTCAATAAATACCGGCAGTGCTCCTGACGGGAACAGTATGCCTATACCCAAGGAGGCCGCCAATACAGCTATGGATGCCGCCGCCTGTATCGGATGCGGAGCCTGTGTCGCTTCATGTAAAAATGCATCTGCCATGCTTTTCGTGTCCGCAAAAGTTTCCCACCTTGCGCTGCTGCCGCAGGGTCATCCTGAACGATATGAACGCGTCCGGAAAATGGTAAAAACAATGGATGATATTGGTTTCGGCAACTGTTCCAATACCTATGCCTGTGAGGCCGAATGTCCGAAGGAGATATCTGTTTCCCATATTGCACGGATGAACCGGGAATACTTTTCAGCCAAGATCCGATAAACATCGTAGTAACTCGTTCAATCAGGCACAACCTTACTTCATAGTTATTAACAGAAGGCACCGGGTTCCTGCCGGTCCCGGTGCCCTGTTAGTTTCACTCCTTTTATAATAACCGTGTCAGGGAATTACGCGTGTAACATGCCTATGGAGTAGCTTTTATGTTAAACATACAAACCAGTTCCCACGGTATAACATGCATAATTTCTCATCTAATCGTTTGCAAAAACACCTAAAGCCCAATCCTGTGATGCTCAGTCTGTACCCTTTCGCACCAGTTTCCGACGTTCCAATCACCGAAAACTCCCATGCCGCCAAGCTCATCAGGACCGCAGTATACAGGGACATGTACGATACTCAGGCCGGGATGATGAAAGGCTTCATCAAGCGCTTTATTTAACTCATCGATCGAGTATCCCCCGAATATACCCTTTACGCCTTTAACTGAATTGGCCATCGCGACATAGTCGATTTCTACCGTATCGCCGGTCTTGTATTCGCTGCCGTACTGGGCGTATTGCAGCCCTGTTATCGCGGCCATCTTCCTGTTATCGAATATAATTATACACCCCCTTGCACCGTGTTGAGTCGCATCTATCAGTATCTGTGGATTCATCATGAAACTGCCGTCTCCCGAAAAAGCGATTGCGTAACTGTGCCTGTCGCTCAGGGCGGTAAGCATAATCGATGAGGAGGCGAGCCCCATGTACGATGCGCCTGTATCGGTAAAGGTCTGACCTTCCCGTTCATCTTCTACGATCTGGAAACCGTTTGCCTGTACGTCTCCGGCATCAAAGATTTTAATTACACCTTTGGTATCCGCAAAATCACAAGCCGCTTTTATCGCCGCAGGTTGAGTTATCACATCGCGCGACCATACCGCATCGAAAAGAACCGGATTGCAGTATCTTTTTCTTTTCAATTCGTTCCATTCCGATCTCTTTCCTGTGATTTCACTTAACCATTCCGACATGTTTGTTGAGTTTTTGAATCCTTGTTTCTTCAAGTACGAAATCCATGTTTGTAAATTCGATCTGGCATCACCCTGAACAGAAACCGTTCTGTTGTAATGGGCCGCGTGATCCCGTTCATAGTTGAAATTAATGACATTCCTGGCGTTTTTCCATGCAGTTCCCGAGCAGTCCCACTGACACACCGCCCTCGCGCCTATAATCACCGCCAGATCTGCCTCATTCATGGCATAATTCCCCGACAATGTACCTTTGGATCCTCCGACGGTCATATTACGAGGTTCAGAATAAGGCACTATACCTGCCGCATTCGGACCCGATACAATCGCGGCATCAAGTAAACGTGCAAGTTCAATAATTTCCGCAGAACATCCCCTCGCCCCCTGTCCTATCTTAATACAGATGCGCTTCGACTTCCCGGCAATTTCCGTCGCGGTCTTAAAGATCGCTTCGCTGTTACAGACTACCACAGGATCACTGTATGGCCCGGGCAGTTCAAGCAGATTGCAATCACGGATGATTGCCGGCTGAACGTTCATCGGGGCAAGGAGAAAAAACGGTCCGCTGAATCCCCTGCGACCGGTCTGAACGGATCCGCGTCTCAGGGCCGTAAACACTGAATGTGGTTCATAGAGAGCATATGCACCACTCATGACACTGCACATTTTAAGAAAGCTCCCCTGTTCGTCGTTGGGGATCTGCTGCATATTGAAGCCCTCATCATGGGTCGTTTCATCACCATATATATGGTACACACCGGCACCGTTTGACACAGCGGCAAGGGAACCCGCAAAGGCATGCAGGGCACCGGGTCCGATTGACGTTATCACCGCGGAAGTTTCACCGGTGGTCATTTTTAGCAGTGTAGCCGCATGTGCGGCCGCTGTTTCATGACGCATGTTGTATGTCTTTACCAGTCCGTGTTCCTCATATGTCCTGAGCACTTCAGCGATATCGGTGGTGCCATGGCCGAAAATGCCTATGTATTTTTTAACCTCCTGGTTGAAGAGGCCCAGAACCATGGTTTCTGAAACCGAGATGTCCTGGAATTGAGGCATTTCACCAGATTCTACCGCAGAAACAATGGACCCAAACCGCGAAAGCACTCTGGCACGTTCGGCTCTATCCCTCATGGATTAATACCCCCTTCATTATTACCGGCATCAGTTCGTCCTTAACACAGCCGCGTGATTTTGTTCTATATCCGCTTGTTGATTGCATTTTTCAAATCATTGTCTGAGAGCGTGTCTAAATTGAGAATGTCGATGATACCCGGAAATGACAACGCCGGTTTTACCACCTGATCATCCAGCTTATCCAATATTTTCGCCATCGGCAGGTGTGCCGTGCGGGAGATTTCAAAAAGAGTTTTTCGGCTCTGCCTCTGGGACTCCTGCCGGTGCGCCGGATAGCCTGTACCCGGTTCCACGCTGAATATCCTGTCGAAAATAAACCGGTAATTTACGTCTCCAGCCCATCCATAACCATAGAGCATGGGCAGGGATACACAATTCCCGCCATTTATCTGGGTATAGAGCCATGCCGCCACCGGATCGGATACCAGTCCGCAGATTATATTCGGGTACTGCATTACCGAATTCAAAAAACCCAGACCGGTTCCGCACCCTCCGACTACATAATCCACCACACCGGCGTTCAAAAACAATGCCGCGATCAAACCGGTATGTATATAGGTAAGCTCCGGCGATCCGCCGGTCTTTCGCATTCCGGCATTAATGATTTCATGCCCCCTGCCCTCCAGTGCCGCAATGATATCCGCGTTTCGATCGCCGGCGCTGGTTTCGTTGATGACTGCTATTCTCATGGTACAGCTCCTTAAATAACTGTCGTATACTCTGAATGTTTCAAACTTGATCCATACCCAGAATGGCCCGGGCCTCCTGGGGAGTGGCCACCTCTCGTCCTATTTCACGTGAGAGTCTGACCACACGTTCAACGAACACGGCATTGCCTGCAGCCGGTTCGTCTTTGCGATAAAACACGTTGTCCTCCATACCTATCCTGGCATGACCTCCCATGATGATCGACATGACGTTCATTGCCATCTGGTATCTTCCGATACCCGTCACATTGAACACTGTATCTTCGGGCAGATGATCGGTCATGCGGACCAGGTTCTTCGGCGTCCCCGGGTATCCTCCCATGCCTCCCACACCCATTACCATGTTTATATAGTAGGGTTTCTTTATCAGGCCCTTCCGTATAAGGTTTTCCACCTCACCGAACATTGAGGGATTATACACCTCCATTTCCGGTTTGATGTTTTTATTCAGCATGGTCTTCGCGAACAACTCGATTTCATTGCGCCAGTTCATGAAAAGTTCTTCGTTTCCATTCACGAAGAAAACGATGGAACCCATGTTCAACGACGCCATCTCTGGACCCGCATCCAGACTTGTAATCCGTTTTTCTATGGGTATTCCCGGACCCCCGGTGGTATTCTGTATTATTAAAGGGCAAAGTGCCTTTATCCCGGAATTGATTTCATTGAATATCGCCGGATCGCCCACGCCTTTACCGTTTTTATCGCGGGCATGCAGATGTACTATTGCGGCCCCTGCGTTATAACAGTCAACGGCTTCCCTGATTATCTCATCAGGCTGTTCAGGGAGATTTGGATTGGTTTCCTTTCCATGGATACCGCCGGTCAGTGCGGCGGTGATTATCAGTTTGTCCATTGAAATCTCCTGTCATTTCTTTTTAACATTATAAGGGACCATGACCTTGCTTCCTCTTAGCGTCCGTTGGCCTCGATTTTTCCCCACTGAACCAGGGCGGATGCGGCGGCCACCCACTGTGCGACATCGGGATATACTGGAATTCCGACCCTCACCAGTTCCCTGGACATCCTTTCAGTATAGGGACCCCCCGCCGCACAGCACACGATGGGTTTCTTTTTCAACCTGTTGATGCCTTCCAGCCTCTGTATGATACTCTCATCAAGGGGGGTATCCTGAAACACGAAGAAAGGCATTATAATGTTTACGTTTGCGTCATCCAATAGTGTGTTTATCACGAACTCGTAATCCTCCGCCGAGGCCGAACCGGTTACATCCACCGGATTTTCCACAATATAGAAGAAGCTGAAGTGGTCAGCCATCTTCTTCACCGAACCACGATCGAGCGTAACCAGGGACAATCCTTTTGAAGGAAACAGGTCCAGGGCGTTGACCATGGGGCCGGCACCATTAGACAGCATGGCAGCCGCGTTTCCCATGGCCGGAGGCTGCAGCGCCAGGGTCTCACAGGATGCGTAAAGTTCGTGAAACGAATCAGCCAGCACTATCCCGGCCTGCTCCATGATCCCCCGGTATACATGGTAACTGCCGCCGTATGCCCCGGTGTGGGATACCGCCGCCATTGAGGCTTGCCTGTTCCTGCCGGTTTTAAACACCACAACGGGTTTTTTCCTGCCCGCGGCCAGGCGTGCCGCCTCGATGAATTTTCTTCCTTCCGAAAGACCCTCGATATAACTGCCTATTACTCGGGTCGAGGGGTCTGTGCTCAGGTAAGCGATGAGATCGCCCTCGTCCACATCGACACGGTTGCCGTAGCTTACCATTTTGGATACGCCGGTGATTTCAGCCTTTTCAAGGAACACGCATCCCCAGGTACCGCTCTGTGTGATAAACCCCAGAGGACCTGCGGGTGGCCTTAACAGCCGCTCATGACTGTGAAAAAAAGAATCGAACCGCACCTTTCCGTCGAATGAACCTATACAGTTGGGGCCTATCACCCGAATAATGTATTCCCTTGCTTTCTTTGTTATGAGCTTTTCTATATGCTCTCTCTCGCCACCCAGTTCCTTTCCGCCTCCCGACACTATCAGTACATTGGAAATTCCGAAGGGTTTAATTTCGTCCATGATGACGGGCATCCGTTCAAGATCTACCACCACGACCAGCAGTTCCGGAATCTCAGGAAGGGACTGAACATCGGGATAGCATTTGATGCCCATTATTTCCCTGTGATTGGGATTTATCGGATATATTCTTCCCCTGTATTCATGGTTAGCCAGCGAATCCAGGATGACATTTCCTATTTTTCCCGGAACCGAAGACGCTCCCAGCACTGCCACCGAGCCTGGATTGAAGAAGTTTTCCATCAACTCGGTACGGGGCCGTTCAAACGCAAAGGGTTCCGCCCTGAAACTGTCCGCGAGGGTCATTTTAGCGTCTACCACCATGAGTCCTTCCCGGCACACCACCACCGGATTAAAATCCACCGATTCATATACTCCGGCGTACTCAACACCCATGTCGGCGAGGGATTTGATGGTTTCCACCAGCGCCGGAATATCGACCTTATCCGAACCTCGGAAACCTTCAAGCAGCGGCCAGCCTTTCAGATCACGCAGCATCTCACCGATTTCCGAGCGTGTAACCGGTAGCATCCTGAAAACCACGTCTTCGAGTAAATCGGTGTAAATACCTCCCAGCCCCGCCATTATCAGGGGTCCGAATACCGGATCATGCTGAAGTCCGATTATAACCTCGATTCCCCTGTTAGTTTGTTCCTCTACAAGTATTCCTTTGTACCCGGGAACGGGCTTCTCCTGAGCATTCGTATGCATTTCCCTGAAAATACGGGCCATTTCATCTTCACTGCGAATGTCAAGGCGAACTCCATCATACTCGGTTTTATGCAGTATCCGGTCTGAAACGATCTTCAGGACCACCGGAAAACCCGATTCCCGGCAGAAATGCACGGCCTCATCGACCGTGGTGCAAACCCTGCCCCTGGGTACGGGTACCTTGTATCGCCGCAACACTTCTTTCATTTCCGGTTCTGGAACTACTGTCGCGCCGGAGTTTTTCATTCGCGCAAAAAAATCCTCATGTATGGTTTTCTTCCCGTTCGCCATCTATCGTGCTCCGCCTTCGTCAGCCTGGGCTATGCTCCTTTTTATATAATCGGTATCGATTTCGGGTACGAACACGCAGGCAATTCTTGCCGGCTCAGAACCGCGGTTGAGTGTTTTGTGAACCACCCCCGGGGGGGCATAGAGCACCATTCCCGCCTCAAGTTCGTATTCCTGCCCCTCAAGCCACGCCGTCACCTTACCTGACATGAATATCATAAGCTCGCCCGATTTTTCATGGGTATGAAAATCCGTACACCCTCCTCCAGGTGCCAGAATGGATTCAAGAAGCGTGAAACCCTTTACCTCACTATGAGTGTCGGGCGACAGGATGAATTTCAGCTCCCTTTCGAAGGGTCGGTTCACCTTTGAAGAAGCGGCTTTGTTCATATCTACAACCGGCATATTTCCTCCGTCATATTGCATAATATGCATTTATATTGCATATATAACAATAGGTTTTTATTTAGGCAAGTTAATTTTTAAAAATAATATAATTGACACTGGATAAAAATGCCATTGCATATTATGAAATTATTTTGCATTTCAACCTGTTTATATCAGAGGCTGATTGTGGCGGTTACAATCCAATCCCTCGAAAGAGGCCTGGAGATACTCAACATTCTATCCAGATCCTCGGGACCCATGAGTCTGAACGAAATATCCGGAAATTTTACCATTGACCGTTCATCGGTCTTTCGTCTGGTCACCACCCTGGTCAGGGCAGGTTACGTACGACAGGATGATACGACCAAGCGATACTCGCTTGGCTACCGGGTGCTTGAACTGGCAGGTTCTTTCAATGAACATGTCCATATAGAAAATATAATAAGACCTGTCATGAGACGTGTTCTGGAAAAAACCATGCAAAACACTCACCTGGCCGTGCTTGACGGCATTGATATGGTCTTCATCGCTGTTGAACAGCCTAAATCATCGATTACAATGAGTGCAAGCATCGGCACGCGGGAACCCGCATGGGTAACCGCTCTGGGGAGGGCTTTTCTCGCGTTTTTACCATCAGACGAGCAGGAACAGGTGATCATAAGTTCTAAAGTAAAAAAATACACTCCAAACACAATAAGCAGTGTGCGTGACCTGAGAAAAAATCTTGAACACGTCCGCGAAACCCGTCTTGCCATGGACAACGAGGAATACAAGCCGGGGGTGGTCTGTTTCGCGGCCCCGGTTCTCGATCACCGTAAAAGGTCCATATTTTCAGTAGGCATTTCCGGTCCGGTCAATCTTATACTGCCGCATACTGAAGAAATCGGGAATATCATTAAAAACGCCGGGATTGAGATATCCGCCCTGCTCGGCTGCACTCCTGATTGATCATCTGTACTTGAATGAGGTAATGTTTTGTCGATTTCTCTTTATATTCTTTCTGTAATAGTGCTGCTTTTGGCCGCGGCGGCCTTCTATGGCAATTTCAGGACTTTCCCCGCATCCAGACCGGTCACCCTCGAAGGGCAGCGCTTCCCTGAAGGATTTCTGTGGGCGACCGGGGAGGACGCTTACCAGCATGAAGGAGGCAACCTGGGGAACGACTGGGCGGAGTGGGAGGCCCGTTCCCCCTCACCCATTGCCAACAGCGACCGTTGCGGAATCGCCGCCGACTTCTATAACCGTTTCGAGGAAGATTTCAACCGTGCTTTGAGTGACGGGCAGAATGCTCACAGGATCGGCATTGAATGGAGCAGGGCCGAGCCCGGTGAAGGACACTACAGCGTGGAGGCATGGGACCGTTACGAGCTTATGCTCCGCTCTCTTAAAGAAAAGGGATTCACCGTTTTCTTCAACCTCTGGCATTTCACCCTTCCCCTCTGGGCGTCGAAGAAGGGAGGCTTCGAGAATCCTGATGTAAGGTCACGGTGGGAGGAATTTGTACGACGCTGCGCACTCAGGTTCGGTAAATACGTCGACTACTGGAGCACCATGATAGACGCCCAGATATACGCGCTGGCCGGTTACGCCGTAGGGGATATCCCTCCTAACATCACCGACATGTCCCGTGCCGTGTCGATGTACCGACAGCTGATTCTACTTCATTCCCGCGCCTATAAAATAATAAAAGAACATGCTGTTGCGTATCATGACGGCAAAACCGTATCACCTTCAATAGGAATGATTTACTTTTTCTTTTACTACCGCCCTAAGGGATTCTTCATCGACCGTCTGGTTAAAAAAACCATGGATGATATCTTCAACTGGAATATGCTCGATGCCCTGTACACAGGCCGTGTCCGCATCAGGGTACCCGCCGGACCTTCGATAGACGAGTCGCACGAAGAAGCCAAAGGCACGCTGGACTGGATTGGTGTGAATTACTATACCCGGGAAATTCTCTCATTCAGTCCTTCAACTCCAGGTTTTATCAAACGCGGCACCGTCAAAAACAGCACCGTTACCGACATGGGCTGGGAAATTTATCCCGAGGGCTTGTATCATATCGGGAATGAGTTGCACCGGCGGTACCAGGGAGTGCCGATATTCATCACCGAGTCCGGTCTGGCCGACGCGAAAGATGAAAAACGACCACGTTTTATACTGGACCATCTTGTATGGACCCATCGCATGATTCAGGATGGTATCCCCATAAAAGGATTTACTTACTGGAGTCTTACAGACAACTGGGAATGGTCCGAGGGTTACAGGCCTAAATTCGGTCTTTACCGCATCGATCGCAACACCATGGATCGTAGCGAAACCGGTTCGGCTCGTCTCTACCGGTTTATCGCTTTTAAAAACCGCCTGCCTCGTGAAGAAGAGTTACACAGTATCCTTTATGGATAAATTGCCTCTGTAAAAACGTTATTATGCACTCGTGACATCATATTGGAAGTATCATTAATAAACAACACCAGTTAACTTTTGAATTTGGAAACATCCCTAGAAGTGATATATTTGGTATTCATTATTCATGCCATAATCCTTGTATGTATACTCGATCCCTTTCCCATAGCCAATATCAGTTTTCAGCGAGTCAATATCGTAGCTTCCCGGCTTCAGAGAAATTATTATTTAAATTGGTAGAATTTATAAAAGTTTATTAAAACATATTGACGGTATAAATCACATTCAGTATATTATGAGTGAGTACTCACTCATAATATTATGTATTTTTATACGGAGGTATCTCATGATAAAGAAATTCGCATGGTCTTTTTTCTCATTTTTCTACGAAACCCTGGTGGTCCCCTATTTCAAAAGGCGGCAGTGCACCCAGAAATTCGCGGGGAACAACTGCTGAATGTAAATTACCGTCCTGAATGAACGTGCGTCATTTTCAGGGTATGGCAGGATCTTCCGGTGTGGTATTGATTACATTGCCGTTCAAAGGTCAGACGACCGACTAGGTTGAACCTGACATAAAGTTTATTCCGTACTGATGCGGTTGATCCGCATCGACTGCGGGTTTCTACAGCCCGAAAACCTGTCGCAGCTTGAGAGCTTCCTCAGCTCTGCCTTCAATCTTCAGCTTACCCTGCAGGTATGCTATTTCAATGCGTTTTTTCTTAAGAAGGAGGGCCGCCCATACACCGGCCGGGACTACGAGTGTCATGATCGACTCTTTATCAATACTTCCTGTGTTCAACTTAGCTTTACCCGCTGAAATAGTAAGAGTGAATTTTTCGTCTTTCACTCCTCCTTCTGGAAGCAAATGCAATCCTATTACCGCATCCCATCCAGATGCGGCCGCAGGGTCGAACCGATCTATCAGCTTTTCGGTCAATTCAACTGCACGGGCCGCGTACTTCGCCGAACTCCTCCCTCCGAAAATGCCCTGTTTTTTTGGTTTCAGCGGATTTTCACGTATTTCCCTTCGTGTGCGTTTCCAGTTATACAGCAGAGGAAACCTCTTTTCAAGTTCATCCAGATATACTTCTTTGCGTAACAACGCCGATTTCTTCACTGCCAGTGAAAACTTTAAAATTTCCTTTGCGTCTTCAGCGGATAGTCTCGGCTCTTCTTTCCCCCTGATTGCATTAATGAAGTTTTGAGTCGACCCGGTAAATCCATCAGCCCAATCAGAACGAACGTTATAATGCTTCCATTTCTTTCCGTTAAACAGGCTCACGGGCGGACCGCATTTGATATTCCCGTTGCAGCGGTTAACCACTATTATACCATGGGTACCGGAAATCTCCACCCATTCATCGTTGGTGTAATACTTAGAAGGAATATGCATGCGTGTCGCGGCCACATTCTCACATATGCCGTATTTGACACCGTCCCGGTATTTCCACATCACTACCGAGGGAGTGTCCAGCATTCCGTCCAGGGTATCTATCCAGGCTTTCACCCGGTCTACGCCACCCATGAGAAACCAGGACGTGGACCACAGGTGATGGCCGTGATCGAACATTTCCTCTCCAAACCCCCTGCTGAAATCATCCATTCTCCACTGCCATGCTGTGGAGGGGACCTGCCATCCGCCCGATCCCCCGACGATGAGTTTAATCTTAAAATTGACCGGAGTACCTATTTCCCCGTTGTCTATCATTTTACGGACCTGCACGAAAGGCGGGTACCACACATAGCTGTCATACACTTTGAAAATCTTACCACTGTCGCGCGCGGCACTTATCATTCTGTCGGCGCTGTCCAGTCCCAGTGTTATGGGTTTCTGCAGTGAGATGTGTTTTCGTGCCGCGGCTGCATCGAGCACCTGGGCCTCATGGAGTTTGTGCGGAGTGAGTATCTCAACCGCGTCTATGTCAGGATCCGCCAGCAGTTCCCTGTGGTCCGTATAGGCTTTTCGGACTTTCCACATCTTTTTACGTCTCTCGGCCGTTTGAGGGTCGCTGTCGCAGACGGCATACAGACAGGCGTCCCTGTTGTTTTTATATCCCAGGTAATGGAGATCGGAAATCCTTCCGCATCCGATGAATCCCACCCTGATTTTATCCATGCCCCTCCTCCTGTACAAATCTAGCATTGCATGCGTCCGCGGTATGCCTGCAATACCGCTGCAAACCTCATAGAGACTGACAGCCGTGATGATGTGGTAAAGGATATCAGTATATTGCACTTTATGCATCTTTGTTGCATATTAGTCAATAACTTTTTAGTACAGATTGATCAATTACACCCCGGATTACACACATTTCATTGTGTGATTCCGACATGTGTATACGAAAAAAATTTCTGTTCAAATTCTGCAAGTAACGGGTAAACTGGCTATCATGCACGATCATGGAAAGCAAACTGAAGCGCCGATCGTTGTGCGTATTGAACTGTTCCCCCTGTTCGTTCCCTTCAGGGAAGAAATTAAATCCGTCATGAGTTCCGGTGCGGGAGGTCTGGGAATGGCCATTCCCTCAGAGGATCCCTGGACCGGTGGTGATTTCGTCATCGGGAAAGTAACGACCGAAGACGGTAATTCCGGTATCGGTGAGGTATTCGTCTGGATGCCTGAAACCGGTATTTCAACTTACGCGGTAATCGAATCGGTTTCCCGGTATCTCGGGAAATACATTTTAGGCAACAGCCCTTTTGATATTGAACGCATACGACAACGTATGGATGCCAATGTAGCCCGCAATGAAGTTCCCAAGGGCCTGCTGGATATGGCCTGTTATGATCTGATGGGGAAGATCACGGGGCATTCCGTCTACGATCTTATCGGCGGGTGCGTCAAGGAAAGAATGCCCATGTCCGCGCTTATTCCTCTCACCGATCCGGGTACGATGGTTGATATAGCCGGCATGTTTTATGCCCAGGGATACCGAAGTTTCCGCGTCAAGCTCGGCGGTGGTATTTCCCACGACAGGGATATTATCGAATCCATCAGGAATAAACTGGGTGCAGGGGCGAAAATCAGGGTCGATTACAATCAGGCGTACCTGCCGGATGACGCCATACAGGCCATTCGCGCCATTGAGCCTTTCGTTATCGACTGCGCCGAACAACCGGTATCAGCGATGGATGTGACGGGCATGGTGCATGTCCAGAAAAATGTAACGACTCCGCTGATGGCTCATGAAGGATGTTTTTCAATAAACGACTGTATCTCGCTTGCTGAAATAGGCGCCGTTAATATACTGGGTATTAATTCCGAGCGTCCCGGGGGACTCAGTTGCGCGCTTCAAATCATTTCTTACGCCGAAAAGTGCGGCATGGGAGTGGTGATACACAATCAGCCTCTCGGCATTTCATCAGCCATGCACCTGCATCTGGCATGCGCCCGTTATAACTCACTGGGTCATGCCCCGGAAGTATTCGGTCATATCATGTTTGAGGACGATTTGATCCTGGAAGAACTCGATTACAGCGGCGGATGCGCCGTGGTTCCCGCCGGTCCCGGATGGGGCGTTACCCTCGATGATGACGCATTGTCGCGTTATCAGACCGGTGAATCAGTCATAATAAGGATATAAACCAGTGTTTGGCGGGGAAAAAGAGATTCTGTTCAGCGGCGGGACTGTACGTACTATGGACCCGGATAACCCGGTAGCCGAGGCTGTTGCGGTAAAAAACGGCATTATTGCTGCAGTGGGTACCACCGCATACTGCCGCTCATTCCTTGGGTCCCTTTATGAACATAAACCTCTTGCCGGAAACACTCTGCTGCCAGGTTTTATAGACACCCATATGCATCCGACTGTACTCATTTTTTTTGAACTGAATCTTGATCTGTATGGTGTCTCTTCCATTGAAGAACTGAAAAATCGCATCAGCACCGCGGCCATGCTCAAGAAGCCCGGAGAATGGGTTATTGCCCTGAATTTAGACGAACAGAATTTCGACATACCGGCGCTGCCCAACCGCCACGACCTCGATGAAGCCTGCCCGAACCATCCCGTCATTATCCTTAAACATGACGGTCACAGCATCTTCGCCAATACCCGTGCCCTCGACATCGCCTCAGTAACCGTCAATACACCCGATCCCGCCGGAGGGGTCATTGAGAGAGATGAGTCAGGCGCACCGACCGGTTTTTTAAAAGAAAGCGCCGTGCCGCTTATGCTTGCGGCTATGCCGTTTCCCGATGAAGCAGTTTTACGAGAAGGGGCCGTATCGGCCTTTACTAAACTTGCCGGTTACGGCATCACATCGTTGGGTACTATTTTACAGTCTGGTGCTGAAGGACCCGCGGGAAACGCCGGCGCCTTTGACATACCCCTTATGCAGATGCTGTCTGATTACATACCACAGCACATCCGCGCCTACGTTACCGTTTCCAATATCGGTACCATCGATTCACTGAGGGGAACGTCCCTCCATAAACCCGATTCTCTCCCCGCAAGATCCGTGGGAGGTATAAAACTGTATGCCGACGGCACATTCTCATCCAGCACCGCCTTCATGTTTGAACCGTTCGCAGATGCTCCCGGAAACCGCGGTTTTCTGGTACACGACAATGAGGAATTATACCGTTGCATGGAAGAAGCCCATATCCGTGACTATCAGGTCTTGATACACGCCATAGGCGATGCCGCAAACAGGACCTGCGCGGATCTCTATAGCCGTTTGATGGAGCGGCACCCTTCCGCATCTTCCCGACACAGAGTGGAACACGCTTCACAGCTCGATCCCCAGATCATAGCCGACTTTACCCGCCTGGGTATTACCGCGTCGGTGCAGCCCATGTTCATTCATTCCGAGAGAAACTGGTTATATCGCCGGCTTGGACGCGACCGGTTGAAACACACGTATCCTTTCAGGTCGATGCTTGAAGCAGGTATCACCCTTGCTGGCGCCTCGGATGCGCCTATTGAGTCACCCGATGTGCTTCACGCCTTGAGTTGTTGTGTTCTTCGTGAAGGTTTCGAGATCCGGGAAAGTATTTCCATAGAACAGGCGTTACGGATGTATACTTCAGACGCCGCGTTTGCTCTTTGCGAAGAAAAGGTTAAAGGCAGGCTTTCCCCCGGCATGAACGCAGATATGGTGATACTCTCGGATGATCCCTTCATGGTTCCGGCCGGTAAAATTAAAGATATCCGTATAGTGCACACCATGATTTCGGGGAAGCCGGTGTATACCGCCTGAATCCCGGTACTGCCGCTTATACAGCTGAAAAGAAATAATAATCCGCTGTATTCCATTAAAGGTGCATCAGACGTTATGCCTGTTGCTGATGTATGCTCAGATACACCAGTGTTTGATTGAGGAGTTGATACGCTATCTCTCCGAAGGTTATGGGACCCGTTATACCGCCGGTTTTTTTCCCTTCAAGTTCCGAGTACAGGTAATTAAGGATACAATTGCATGAAAACAGTATATTACCTGAATCCTCAGGCATCTTTGAAATAAACGCATTCACATAATCGGCAACGGGTTTTGCATGGCGGTATTCTATCCCTGCAAATACAGGAGCATAAAAATCCACCACACCTTCCGCGGTGTTTATTTTTTGAAAGGAAATGTTCACCATGGCGCCCGCATAATTCGCCACTAGCGGCAGCCTGGTATCAATGCCTTTTTCCGTCAGATACTGCGCAAAATTCGTTTCCCTGCCGTTGATCATCGCAACGGTCGTGCTGAATCCTGTTCCGGGAAAGGTGATGATGTCCCCCTCCCCCTGCTCGAAAATATTTACTATATCAATGTCAGCGTACATGTTGTCGGGAAGAGAAACCTGCATTACCACCGCCTGGTCTTCCAGCATCTTCCCCTTTTCACCGAAAAACACCTTCGGTTTTATTTTTCCGATGTCATCGAGAAACACGCCGGAGACCCATCCGATTAGCGGAGATACGGCGAAATTCCGGTATTGTGGAGCCTCCATCGCAAACGATAAATGGAGAGAACTTGCGGCTGGCACTATTATAATACTGAAGCCGTTCTCCGGCGCATCTTTATAAATATCGTTGATGCTCCGTTCATTAAAGGTCCTGATTACCGTTTTGCCGCCGTATGAGGGTATTTCAGTAACATATACCTTCTCCCGGGACATACACCCGCCCTTTTCGGTCATGAAATAGGGTATGGTACCGCCTATCCAGTGGCCTTCGGGCATATCCCTGAGGAGTTCTTCATCGGCGGCAAGAACCAGTTTCTTGCCCATGGTAATCATCTGTTTTACTTCATCGCCGCTGTACGTTACCCTGGACATCATACTCCTCCTGAGCCGATTATTCTTTTCAGATCTTTCTGTACTTTAGGGATGTGCATGTTCTTGACCAATAAAGACCGTATTTCTTCTGAACCTTTCTGTAATTGATCGGTACCGGGATTCATTTTCACTTCCAAACGAAGTCGTGCCAGAAGGATTTTCAAGGCAAGAAACTCCAGATCAGGTGTTGAATTTCCCAGGATGAGATCCCCCCAAACGCCGCTGGTACTGTCAGGTACATTCATCCTATCCCTCCGGAATGACATTATCCTCGATCGGAACTCATCGATAAAGTGCGGCAGTGGTTAACTCATTGAGACTTTAGCAAAAGCTTAAAAGTTCTTATGGAATATATATAGCGATATACCACCGTACATTATCGTTCAATTATTGTCCAGAAACAATATACTTACGGATTGTAATCTTATTTCAACCCGGACATATGAATTCAGAATTAACACCGGTTTTACTATTTACGCAAATATATGTCCAGCAGGCTCGCGTTTCTAATTTCCAGACGGTTTTTTGCAATCCATGCGATCTTTTTCATAAAGAGGTATCCAAGGCGGTAATCCTCATTAAACAGTTTTTCCAACGCCCCGGCTTCCCAGGTAAACACCACGGTGTCCGAGACCGCTTTCCCATAGGCGGTATAATACTTCTGCTCGGATTCAATAAGCGCCGAAAAACCGAAAATGTGTCCGGGCTTTATCATTTCCATTCGGATGGTCCGGTACTGGTCAATGGTAATGCCCAGCTCCACCTCACCCTTTACCACCGCGAATAATTTATCGGCCTTCTCGTTTTGCCTGAAAATATAATCGTGTTCCGCGTAGTGTTCCCTGAGGGTAATCAACGCCAGCTTTTTCAGCATTCCCTCTTCGAGATCGTTAAACAAGATCACCGATTTCAGTTCAGTATGATCCATCAAACCGCCCTCCTTCCGCCCAAACCATACATCAATAGAATACCTCAAAACCGGAAACGTGTCAATATTTCCACAAAGATGTTATACTTTGAAAAATAAACCATTTTATTGTTATCCCGAACAAGGCCGTGATTGTAGTCTTTGCCGCTGAATTTCACAAAAAAACTGAAATTCCGGTATTCGGTTGTCCATCGTGGTATCACTGAGTATAATGAGAGTAGTGTAATTTTTCCGGAGTAATTGATAAAGCAACAGCTGGATGATAGTCCGGCTGTCGATTAAATTCAAATACGCGCATGTCAACTGTTACAGTACAGGCGTTTATCTTCTTGGAGTGCCGTGGAACCTGGGCGTTCCGTGATAACGCGGAGTCCCTGAGTACGACGGCTTCTCGCGATACACGTCGCCCTTAACCCTGCCTTCGAGCCGGTCCAGCGAATTCTGAAAAGACATTTTCAGCATCGGGTTCATCTCGCCGGGGATTAATGCCTTGAGCGGGGGTATGGCCTTCTTGAAATTAAAATACGCAGCTGTATCGGCGGCGAGTAAACGGACAGTATAATCTCTTTTCACATCCCTAATCAGGATAATGAGATTGTTCTTGGCAATTTCGAACTTTGCCTTGTCGCCGGCCAACTCCCCGTTTCTCAGTTTCCCCAGAGCCTGAAGCGCAGTCATCTGTTCGGGGCTCATCATCCCTTTGATGATGTCATCCGCTCCGCCCTGTGAATAAATGGTCCCGGTCATCAATACGCATCCGAAAATTAAAACCGTAAGGGGAACAAACACTGTTTTTTTCATCAAAAGCCTCCCTTATCTTTCCAGTCTTGGGTATCGTTCCTGATAGCCACGGTATGTGAAAATATTACCGGCTGAACTTTGTCAACATAAATAGAAACATGAAAAAAGAATTACATGGTTTTTAAAAACCGTTATTCTTGTTATTATACATGCCGCCATGTTCATACACCTTATCGTCTTCACCGGTGGCAGTTTTTTAATACTCTGGATAATTACTGGAACCGGCCCGATTCGGCATCGTAAATTACTTAAGGTGCCATGCTCCCTTAGATGCGGCTTTTACCAGTGATTCCAAGGGGATAATTACCAGACCTCTGCCGTCAAACACCTTGGACATGGCGTTCCTGGTCTGCTTTAATTCGGTAACATATATAATCTCGGCGCCATGTTCGTCACGTATTCTGCATGATGATGTCTGCCCTATCCCGGATATTTTATATCGTACTATGGTTTTGGATGGTACATCGTACATTTTCAAAAAACCGTCGCCCGGGTCGGTCATCCAGATCCTTCCCCTTCTGTCGGTGCAAAGATCATCCACTGCTTCAAAAAGACGAGTTTTAAAATAAAGTGGTTTCATTTCTTTTGAACCGGGGGCGAAAGTATATATCCCCATGATGGTTGTACTCAGGTACATCATGCCGGTTCTGTGATCACAGTAAATCCCATTGGCAAGGCCGGCGTCGTCGAGATAAACCTTCGGATGGAACGCGTCTGTTCCCTTTACCTTCATGCTGTAGACATGACCCTTGGGCTTCAAAAAGTCGAAATTACTCGAAGCGAAATAGCATGTACCGGCCGCATCGAAAGCCAGGCCGTTAAGTGAGGGGTAGTCACCGGTAACTCTGACCAGAGTGACCAGATCCCTGTCGATGCGGTAAACCGATCCGCCCTTGGCCATCCACTCATCCCCCTTATGAGTACCGACTCCCAGGTATAAATAGCCGTCCGGACCTTTATCTATACCCAGCACCATGGTGCCGATTTTCCTGGATTTGACTATGGACATACCTGGTCCATTGCCGCCGTCGATAAGGTGAATATGCCCTGTCAGATCGGTGACATACACCCTGCGGGTGTGTTTTTCGAGGTATAGGTTTTCACAGGCCTTCATTCCGGTAACAAACACACTCCCGGTAAGTGTTTGTAAACCCGTCTCTACCCGATGTTCTTTCACCTCTGTGGAAAACCTCGCCAGATGCGGCGCCGACGCACATATAAATATCGATCCGGCGATCACACAGCAAGCAGCAACCAGCAGTACTATAATTATAATTCTAACGATTTTTTCTGCGCTCATATCACATTTTCATCCCTGTAGCATGTTGTGGTTATAAAATAAAAGTCGTTTAAAATTCAGTCCCTGTCAATGATGTTTCTTCAATATTAATTCAAGCGTTCTGTCCATTTAGAATCCCGGGAAGGGAAAATATTATTATGTATGCATATTTGTCACTTTTTTATGAAGTTTTTATGACGATACTACTATAAAGACAACATAAAATATAAAATGGATAGCGAATATGGCAAAGGTAAAAGTGATGACAGTTGGCAGTTCCCAGCTCGTGGCCGATGAACTTAAGCGTGCGGCCATCGCTGTTTTCGGCGAACAGCTCGAAGCAAGTTCAAAGGGTGTGGATGACCTGAAACATGATGAAGACGCTGATCTGTTTCTCTGTCTTCCCACAAGGGTAAAGCAGGCGGCAGGGATCGTTTCAAAGGAGAAGATCGTTATACTGGAACTTATTCCTGATGCCCATTTCTATGTCGAAGTGGCAAAAATACCCGCCGGTTCACCAGTATGTATTTTCAATAACAATACTGTCCAGGCCGACAAGATCCGTGAGTACTGCGTTGAGCATGAAATCCGTAATCTGCGCTATGAGCTTATCCCCTTCACAGAATTGCCCGATTCAGAAGTCCTTTCGAAACTGGGTAATGCCGACTTCATCATCGGTGCCTCCATCTATGTGGCGACTGGCAGCATACTCTACAGTAAATATAATAACGCACTAAAGGATAACGTAAAAGTACTTGGAGCAAACAGAGTGCCGACCTTTGCCTCTATAAAAGACATAATGGAACGTATGACCATTATAAACTACCAGCGCCTGCATTCTCAGCTCACCGGCATCGCAAGGGATCTTAACGATAACATGAAGGATATAACAGTAAACACCCAGCACTGCACCCTTTCTATCAACAATATCCATTCAACGGTGGTTGAACTGAAAGAGACCATGGTCACCGAGGTCAAAAGCGCCGAGGACAGCCTGCAGCTTTCAGAACGCCTGAATGAAGCAACCCGCAGCATCTCCGAGGTTATTGACTCAATCGAGGATATCGCCGACCAGACTCACCTGCTGGCGCTCAATGCCTCAATTGAAGCGGCACGAGCGGGAACAGCCGGGCGGGGATTTGAAGTGGTGGCAAAGGAAGTGCGTAAACTCGCTGAAAACTCGAAGAAAATGGTGGACATGGTGCGGCGCTATGCTGAAAACATCAACAGTAACGTTGAAAGTATCATACCTTTTCTGCTGAAACTCTCCAGGGATATCAATGCAAACAAGGAAACCATGGACGTTATTACCTCGTCCTTGCAACGTGAAACCAGTTCCATTAATAATATCGAACTTCACCTTCTGAAAATAAGCGAGACCTCGGAACTGCTCAACCGGTCCATGCTTGAGTTCGGTTGATCCGGAGCATTATCTCTTAGCCGTATCCCTGTTTTCAGGCCCTGGCCATGGGTTGTCCGCATTGGGGGCATCTCTGTTCATAGCAGGGAACCCCGCGCTGATGCGGCGTCTTTGCGCCGCAGGAGGGACACTGGCATTCTCCACCCGGACCTGCCGCCCTGCCACCGCCGCGTCCTCTGCCCGCCCCGGGTCCCATACCTGAGCCTTGTCCTCTCCCGTTTCCTTGTCCACGTCCACCACCATTGCTGTTGCCTGCCATTTTAAAGACTCCTTTTTCTGAATTTATTTTTTGCGCATCCCGCGAGCATTTCGTATTTACAGATCCACGCATTATAAAAAACAGGTCTGCCTTTAACCTGAGTAATAATTACTATAATATGCATCTATTATGATCATCCCCCGTATTATGTACCAGGGATCATGAGAAACTTGTATTGAGCACACCGGCCTGAACAATAGTTATTGATGAAACCTGTCTGTATTATTATGCACTACAGTACTTTAAAGAAATTCTCATAATAGCAATTTTACTGATCCTTTGATACATGCAATACACTTTCTATCATTCCGAACTGTATATCAGTTGTTTCTTATCCTCCGTCAATACCGTTACAACCATTCATAACGACAATGATTATCATTACTGTTTAGAATATAACAAAAAATCCCTTGGGTGGTCAAGGGTTTTAACATTTTTTAGAATTGATGAAAACTCATCGATGTAATTAGCGGTGTAATCACTCGTCTAAAGTAAACATCGGATCCCGGTGTGAAAAATACCGGAAGGAAGAAGCATTTTACCTTTTGATACGCAGCGTCCGGATTCAATCGATACTTACCATTGAACCGATCGCCATCAGGATAAATCCTGCTATCGCAACAACCTGAAAAAAAGTGCCGCCGAGTACGCCCATGGTCCAGTCTGGATTTCTGATATTGCCGTGTTTCCTCACCGCCCTGAGCACCGGTACTACCAGAATGGCCACCAGCAGCGCAATTGCACCCCCCGCGAGTCGCATGAAACCGAGAAAATCAAGCACCCCTGTAACCACCACCAGTAAAGTGGGGAGGGTTGCGACGAGCCATGAAAGCTTATCACTCCACTTGAGACGCTCTTTCAATATCACCGCCAGCGCCAGCGATATGGACCAGTATGAAGTAAGCATGGCAAGTAGTATGAAAACACTGCCCAGAACGAAAGCCCAGGGTCCGATGGTGCTTCCCCATCCGGTAATCGCCACTTTGGTCACTTCTGTCGACACACCCATGGATGTAATGGTAATCACCGCTATAATGATCAGGTTGAGTGCCATACCCGTCAGTATGGCCCAGGGGACCAGCCGTCTTTTCCAGTGCAAGCCTTCTACGGTCTGCGGAACCGAGAAAAGTGCGGAATAGGCGAACATTATCATTCCATAGAGGGCCAGCGTTTCTTTGACATTTCCTCTTCCAAACCATTCGGCACGATAGGGCAGTCCCGCAGACCTGATAGTGAGTACCGCAACCACGATCAGAATGGTCGCCACCGCGTATTTTTCACTGACCCCCACCGCCTTCAGACCGAAAAATACCACAAATGCCGCAATCGCATAGGTGATCAGGTGCCCTGCCCAGAGCGGTATGCGCAGCAGGTCCCGCAGTATTTCACCGCCGCCTGCAATATACGCTGAAAGGTTTGCGATAAACGCGAAGAAGATCAACACAAAGAATATCCAGGTAAACACCGCCCCTCCTTTGCCGCGGAACAGGTACGTGCCGAACAGCTCTACAATCTGACTGGAGGTTGAATCCCACATCATCATTTCCGCAATCATGAGATGGATTATGGCGCTGATGAAATAGGCGGTCAGGAGCACCACTATAAACGGTACAATTCCGGTAATTGACGCAAGATACGGGACCGCCATAATGCCTCCACCCACACCGAAACCGGTGACAATAGCGGCCGCTTCGAGGAAGGTAAGGGTCTTTTGTTGTTGGTGCATTTCAGATCTCCTTTCTTTTTCTTTAATATGCGACACTCTTCATATAACTGGAAGCCACACGCAATATTTTCCGATTGACGGTCTGGGTGGAGCGATACCTCTTCTTAAAATAAAAATCAAACTAAAAAATGACCAAGCGTTAATTACAATGGATTCATCGTGAATTGCCGCCGCGGGGATCGTCCCTGTTCAGGAGGGTTGCCCTGGTTATTTTTTCACCATAACGTTCCTTAAGTCGGTCAAGAATTTCGTCGGTGTTTTTTAAAGGAACCGGATCATTTCCGGATTCCGTCGTATTCCTTCCGAAGAGCTCAAGCTGGGTGTACTCTTCCCCGTCCGGTGCGGTAAGATTCGATATGCCCATACCAATCAGGCGGACCTTTTTCCCTTTCCGATTGAACTTTCTGTATAGTCCCAGGGCGGCGGTAAGCAAGTTCTTCATGCCATCGACAGGTTCAGGCATGGTGTGGCTGCGGGTGTAGGTCTCGAATCCTTCCAGCCTTATTTTAAGCGTCACGGTACGTCCCTTGATCGCCGCACGCCTCACCCTCCGCCCCAGACTGTCAGCAATACCCAGAATTGTCTGTTCAATGAAATCATCAGATTCCACATCACTGTTGAAGGTTACTTCTTCGCTGAAGGATTTACGTTCGTATTCCGAATAAACCGCCCGATCATCAATACCGTTAGCCAGTTCCCACAAATGCCTGCCGTGCTTTCCGAAAGTGGCCTCGAGCATTTCCACCGGCAGTGCGGCAATATCACCGGCGGTCCTTAACCCCCTGGTGTTTAAGAGCTCAACGGTCCTTGGTCCCGCACCCCATAATCTTTTAATCGGCAGCGGATGCATAAATCCGCGCTCTTCCCCCGGCGGACAGATGGTCAAACCATCAGGTTTTTCCAAATCCGACGCGATCTTCGCGATCGACTTATTTGGTGCGATACCCACACTGGCGCCAAGTCCCGTAGATTCAAAAATCTTTTTTTTAATCGATCGGCCCAGTTCGGATGGCTGTCCGAAAAGTTTTTCAGTCCCGCTGCAGTCCAGAAATGCCTCGTCGATGCTGATCTGTTCCACCAGCGGGGAGAACCCGTGTAAAATATCCATCACCTGTTCTGAAAGTTCACTGTAACGGTGGAAACGCGGCCTCACGAAAATCCCCGACGGGCAGAGCGCGTATGCCTTTGAAATAGGCAACGCTGAATGAATTCCGAAGCGCCGCGCTTCATAAGATGAGGCGCTGACTACGCCGCGGCCCTTCCCTCCCCGCGGATCGGCCCCCACGATGACGGGCTTTCCACGGTACTCCGGAAAGTCGAGTTGTTCCACCGCGGCAAAGAAAGCGTCCATATCCACATGCACGATTACACGTTTTTCGCACATGAATCTTCTCCTCAGTTCACTACTTAACATATATATAGTTATCTTATTCCGGTCAATTAAAATACTCATCCTTTTAAAAATAAGAACTACCTTTCAGTTGGACGGTATTAACGTCTGATGACCGGTTACACAATTTCAAAACAGTCCCTTAACATTTTAATATTTGTAATTATCTAATTCCATTAACTATATTTAAATTAATAGTTATTATTTTTGTATTAAGTATATATTTTTGGAAATACCCGCCAGCCGTGATAAATATTAGCGGTATGTCTTTTTTTGTCGCGCTGCTTACATGGTAACGGAATCTATCTCCGTCATGGAGGAAAAAAATGTGTTGTACTCGGGAATACATGAGTAAATGCGTTTCACCCGCCGAGGCGGTAAAATGCGTTCGATCAGGCGATGTGGTTGATTACGGTTTCTTCAACGGTAAGCCCGTCGTATGCGACCGTGCCCTGGCCGCGCGAGCTCCTGAGCTTGAGGACGTCAGCATCTATGCCGCGGTTACACTCCCGCCCGTCCCCGAAGTCATCAAATATCCCGGCAGTTTCAGCTACATGGACTGGCAATGGAGCAAACTGACGAGAATACTCCATACCCAGGTCGAGACTGCTTATTATTCGCCCATACTCTATCATCGGGCGCCGTTTTACTTCCGCTATATCATCGACCGGGACCATGACGAAACCATCGGCCGGGGTTATCGGTCAATTTACTATCAGGACGATAAACGCGGTAAAGATGTACAATGGATCACCATCGTCCAGACGTCGCCCATGGACAAAAACGGCTTTTTCAACTTAGGACCTCAAAATTCCGAGACCTCCGCCAAAATCGAAAGCGCCGACATCGTCATCGTTGAGATCAACCGCAACATGCCGGTATGCCTTGGAGGTAACGAGGAAGCCGTACACATTTCACGTGTCGATTACATCGTGGAAGCTCCCGAAGATCAGGAACCGTTCGCCGTACCGGAACTGCCCCCTACGGAACTGGACGGTCAGATAGCCTCACATGTAATTGAACACATCCGCGACGGGTGCTGCATACAACTGGGGATCGGTGGAATGCCCAACATGGTGGGAAAACTCATCGCCGCATCAGACCTTAAAAACCTCGGTTGTCACACTGAGATGTTCGTAGACGCCTATGTGGACATGATCGAATCAGGAAGGATGGACGGTTCGAAGAAGAACATAGACCGTTTCAAGGCGGCCTATACGTTCGCGATCGGTTCGAAGCGCATGTACAACTTCATTCATAATAATACCGCCCTGGCATCGTACCCGGTGGATTATACAAATGATCCCCGGATCATCGCCCGCATCGACAATATGGTAAGCATCTGCAACGCCATACAGGTTGACTTATTCTCCCAGGTGAACGCTGAAAGCCTGGGATCGGGACAGATTTCGGGGAACGGCGGCATGTGGGATTTTGTGCTTGGTGCCCAGTGGTCGCAGGGCGGGAAGTCCTTCATTTGCCTTTCATCGACCTTCAGGGACGCGGAGGGAAAGATTCATTCAAGGATCGTACCCGGCTTTTCTCCGGGAACCACCACTACCATTCCGCGCCAGATGGTGGATTACCTCGTGACCGAATACGGTGTGGTCAGAATGACTGCCTGTCCCACATGGATGCGTGCCGAGAAGATCATCAGCATTGCACACCCTGATTTCAGGGATGAGCTTGTCCGGGAAGCCGAAAGAATGAAAATCTGGCGCAGAAGCAACAGGCTGCCTGAATAAAATCATTTATCGATTCCTACCGGGCCTCCCCGTCCGCCTCAACTCACGCCCTTCTTTCATCATATCGCGTTTTAATTCCCTGCTTTCCCTGAAACGTTCATGGTCACGTTCTCTATCATTAACCTTCACATCTTTTTCGTCATCGCGTTTCATGCCCGGTGTCATCCGCCCTTTTTGATAACCTTCCGAATGTTCAAAAACGAAGTGCCTCATCTGTTCTATCGACCGTGCCTTCAGCATGTCGGTATTTGATATCCTTCCCGCGCCCGCCATATCGGGAAGGCGGTACTTCAATCCAGGTTGCAGCGCCATGGCGCCGCGCCCGTACGGTCCTGTCATATCCAGGGAACCGCTGAACAGAAACACCGTCGCCTTTTCTCCGGTCACTTCGACCATGAACCTTGTTCCCTTGCATTCCAGCGTTCCAAATGGTGTAATGCAGCTTATTACCGGACTCTTGGAGACGTGTTCTTTTACCACGACTATCGTGCCGCCGTACATGCGATAGGCATAGCGCAGCCTTCCTGAAAATATCGATTGTCGTACTGAATCCACACCTATCTCACCAGGACCTCGTATATACAACCGGTGGTCGCTGCCGTTAAGTTCTGCCGTCGCTCCCTGTTCGACCTTCAGCAGTAATCCCTTCCCGAACACCGACCCCTTACGGGCGGTGAATCCGTCAATCAGAACGGTTCCCACGGTATCAGTCACCACCGGATTAAGAAATTCATTAACTGCTACACCACGAAGCATGAAAACGACCACAGACACCGCAAGCGCGGCGGCCGGCAGCATGCCCCATGCGATCTTTTTAAAATTGAACCCCCCGTTCCTCTTTAACGCTCCCCCTGATTGGGCTGCGGCCACATCTTCGATTATTCTTTCCCTTACAGCCGCGGGAAGCGCCACCCGGTTTCGATAATACGGTGCTTCCAGTGAGAGCAGCTTCTCGAAGGTTTCCCTGCAGCGGGCACAGGAATCCAGGTGTTCCCGGAAAACCGATTCCCGTGTACCATCAACTGTCCGTGCCGCAAGGGCGATGATTTCCTTTTTTGTGAGGTGTTCCTTCATTATTCCCTTTACGCCTCTTATCTTAAAACGATTGCAATCGTTAAAAATGCCAGCACAACAGAATTAAACGAGATAAATCCAGATTTCTCCAGCCTGTCAGCGATGATTGAAAGCGCCCGCTGCATCTCCCTTTTGGCGGTGCGCTCTGAAATTCCCAGGTTTACGGCTATATCAGTAAAACCCATCCCCAGCTCGGTACGCATGATGTAGACGGAACTGGTGTTCCTTTTCATTCTATTCAGGGCTTCTTCAACCCCCTTTCTGATTTCCTTTTTCTCAAGTTCATCATGCACCGGATTGCCCGAAACAGGGGTATCTTCCACCGGCGCATCGACAATTCGCCGGTTTTTCCTCAGATAATCTATGGAAAGGGTGCGGGCGATGGAGTAAAGAAGTGCGCGGGGATTGAGGCGGTGGAGTACCTTTTTGCGTGAATATACCATCAGCTTCACGAACACGTCATGAAGTACGTCTTCGGCCGCCTGCTGGGATTTTACATAAGAATATATAAAGACGATGAGGTCTTTTGCGTGGCGGTCATACAGGTCGGCAATAAAATTCCTGTCATACATGAAAAAGGTGGCCCTCTATGCGATACCGAACGTTACAGCAGTGTAGTTGCACAACACTATTACGCAAGCACTTTACCTAGGAGGTACGTTATGAAAAAAATTATCGCCGTTCTTCTTCCGTTGTTCTTCACGGCTTCAGTGTCGTTTGCGGCTGAGGATGCAGTAAGGAACGAGAAGAAAACCGAAAACAAGGGTGAAACCACCAGACTCAAAAACCGTGAAAGGATTCGCGAACATCGTGAAAAGAAAGAAATGAAAAAGGAGATGAAAAGAGTCCGAAAGGAAAACCGTGAGAACCGCAAGGAAGCAGCCGGGAAATAACCAAAAAAAGTTGCATTCGTGTCTCCGCAGGTGATACGCTCCCTGCGGAGACCATTTCCATGAAAGGAGTTATTTCATGAACAAACGGGTAATCCACCGGTTTGTCCTATCACTGCTGCTGGCACTGCTTCTGACGACCCGGCCTGCGGCTGCCTTCATTGAGGACTGGTATTTCCGCACGGGTATAAACGGCAACTATTCATCCGGAGTAGCACCGGAGAACCTTTACCTTAAGCCCTTTGCCGAAGGAGGCTTTGTTTTCCCCGTTGTTGAAATTATACCAGGCTTCTATCGATACCAGGGATATCAGGTCACCGATGGCAGCGGGAATTACCGCCTGCTCAACTACAACCAGGCGGGTTTAGAAGTAATATTTAACCCCATTTCCTGGATAGATATTGGGGCAGGATACCGTCATTCTGCCGGTGAATATGATTATCGGGGAAATGAATTTTTCGGTGATCTTTCCCTTCATCTGGGGAAAACCGATGTTTCTTTGTCCGGGAGCAATAAAACATCGGAATACGAATTCAACGGTATCCTTGTAAAAACCGAGAACCGGATATTCTCAGGGGAGGTCAACTTTTATATTAATGGCAAGGGCAGTTTTGACGGCGGTATTGAACATACTTCCCTGGAGTACAGCTCCATTTCCTCTGCCTATACTACTATAAGGGGACACCTGGGCTTCTCTCTCTATCCAGGGAAAGGCTCCATCATCACGGCGTCATGCTCGTATGGTTATGATTCTGCAGATTATCAGATTTTTGGCGCTGGTGTCAGCGCAAAACTGGGCCTGGGATCGTATATTTCGGTTTTCGTCATATATCAGTTTGCCTATTATCTTGCCCCGGTTTCGGCAGGCGACAGCACAGGTACCCACGGGCCCGGTTCAGGCAGCACCCCCCGAGGTACCAACCCATTTATAAAAAGCTCACTGGTAGGTGAGAATTACTGGTCCCAGACCGCGGTACTGGGGATCAGCATTAAACTGTAAATCCTTTACTCGTTGATCAGGATACCGTTGACGAATTTCCCTTCGATCTTCGTCCCGTCGGGATAATAGAGGATACCCTGCCCGTTGAAATCGTTTTTCTTGAATTCACCGACATATTTCCTGCCGTCGGGATATACCATCGTCCCTTTACCTTCCATGATGCCGTCTTTGAACTCACCCGTGTACACCCTCTTGTCGGCGAACGACATTGTTCCCTGGCCGTTCATCTTGTTATTCCTGAATTCGCCTTCATATTTCTGACCGTCCGGCCATGTCATGATCCCTCTGCCGTGCATCTGGCTGTTGACGTAATCGCCGTTGTATTTCTGCCCGCTTGCCCAGGTGTAAATCCCCTTCCCGTGCATGGTGCTGTTCTTGAATTCGCCGGAATAGCTGGCGCTGTCTTCCCATACGTAGATGCCCCTCCCGTTTTTACAGTTTCCCTCTATGCAGCCGGTGGTTTTTTTCTTGAATAAACTGAATCCCGTTGTCAACGCTATCGTGGCGAACAGTATCAAACTTGCCAGCAAAATCCGCTTCATTTAGTGACCTCCGATGATCTGAATATGGTGAAAGTAACTGACAACGGCCATTCTTTCAATATATTTTTGTTTTTTTAATGTATGCAACTGCAGATGGACACTATTCCCGGACCAATTCTTCCTGATTCATCTACCCTCTACACCTGATTACCGTTATAGATTGCGCACAACAATAGTACAGTTTTCCGGTAAAATATCGATATATATATCAGTAATGCTTCTGTTCCCTCTGCACGATCATTCCAATATATAAAAAGGTGAAACCATGGATACATCAACAGGTATCCCCATGAAAGGAAGAGAGGTGCTACACCATTTTGCCGCCGTCGCCGAATATATCAACCAGATTACCGCTTCTGACATGGGGGTATCCATACTGGAAGATGATGCTTACCTGGCATATGTACCGGGCAAGAGCATCAACCTTGGACGCAAAAAGGGCGACAAACTCACCAGGGGCAGCGTCGGCGAGCGTTGCATGAGGGAAAAGCGCCGGCTTGTAGTCGAGGTTACAAAGGATAAATCGGCTTATGGGATCCCCTATGTGGCCTGCGCGCTTCCCGTATTCGAATCGAACGGTAACGTTGCTGGCTGCATTGTTACCACCGAGTCGACGGAGTTGTTTGATTTCATCCGTGAGACCGCACGGGAACTGAGCGGTTCGTCTCTGGCTCTTTCCGATGCCATCCAGAACTTCATGGAACACGCCGAAAAACTGAACACCGCGGGCCGTCTCATGGAGGAGATTTCAAGGAACACCGTGGAGAAGGTAATGGAAACGGATGAAGTAATCGGCTTTATCAACGAGGTGGCCGATCGGACCAATCTGCTGGGCCTTAACGCCGCCATCGAAGCTTCACGTGTGGGTGACCTGGGTAAAGGCTTCGGCGTGGTTGCCGACGAGATCAGGAAACTGGCGGACAAGAGCGCGGAATCGGTTAAAAGCATAAATACCATGCTTCATTCCATTCAGGCGGCCATTCGTGAGATGGCGGCGCAGAGCGCCGCGGTCGGCAGCAATGTACATGAGCAGATTGAAGTGATTACCGGTATCGCCTCATCCAGTGAGGAACTTTCGGCCATGGCGGGTGAATTGACGAACCGGGCGACAATGGCAAACCCGTCGTAGATACACCCGTAGCATTTGGTTCAGTCGGGATTATAGCTCAGAACTTAAACGAGAGGTTTATTATGGCACTTTCCGCATCCAGGGCCCTTTCAATCCTCAGGGACCCGTCATATTTCCAGTGGTACCTCATTCCCTTTCTGCTGGTACTCATCCATATTCTCTTCACCGAGATCGGTAAAAAGAACTGGCCCGTGATCTGCGGCGCTCTGGCTTTCTGGGGGATGGAGTGGCATGCCGAGCTATGGAACGCCGTTTTTTTTCGCATCTCCGGATACGCCCCTCTCTGGGGCACCCCGGGGACCACTGCATACCAGATCCTGATCGGTCTCAATATTGAAATCTCCATGATGTTTTTCATTATGGGATTCGCGGCGGTCAGGGTGCTCCCGGATGATCGCTTCGTTAAAATCGCGGGCATACCCAACCGTACGGCTATTGCCGCAATCCTTGCGGCCCTCTGCATCCTGGTGGAAGCGGTGCTTAACTGTATCGGCGCTCTCACCTGGGAATACTGGTGGTGGGGTGCCAGGTTCCCTTTTCTGCTTTTTCTCGTTGCCTACTGGCCCCTGTTTCTGGTGGCATACCGTGTGTACGACATGAAAACACGGCGGTCCAGGATTGTTGCGCTGTCCGCACTGTACGGTTTCAACGCGCTGCTAATACTGGTATTCGGTGTGGTACTGAAGTGGATTTAGGGAGCCGATTCACGGCCAACACTAGCGCCCTATTGCTTTCGTCCGTAAAAAAATCTATTTTATCCTGCAACCATGCTCTGGCAATTTTTTTAAAAGGCGGTAACCGATGAAAATAACAGGAAAATGTCCAAAGTGCGGAAGCACCGATGTATACACTAACGAAGACCGTTTCAAACACAGCGACCGTTCATATATCGCGACATCACTCTTCGGCAGGGCGTCCCTGACCACCTGCGTCTGTCTCTCCTGCGGTTTCATGGAAGATTATCTGAAAAACTTTCCAGGCCGCACCGGTGTGTTCATCAGGGAAAAATGGCGCAAGATCAGTAGTTGAAAAAATATAGACGCCTCTATCTCCGGAAAATTTCGCTTATAAATGTTTTTTCACATTTTCTTTGCTTGAAAACCTGTGGATTGACTGTTAGGGTGGCTCCTGCCGTCGACCATCACCGATCCCGGGGGTGCCATGGAAGGACCTTTTCGCTACAACAACTCAAAGACCTGGCAGATCGGTTTTTCAGTCTCAACAATGCCGCCACCAACGTCCACTTTATCCTTTTCTCACTGTATTTCATGGTTTACTGCACAGAGGTGTGGAAGCTGAACCACGTGTTGGTGGGAACCATAAGCTTCGGCGGTCTCTATGAAATGGTATCCTCTCAACAGGTAGTTTTATGTAAACATGATACGGGAAATCGAGGAGCGCCGGGTGACGGATGATGATACCGCTCAAGCGAACACCGTATCATGCAGGTCGTAACTGCCCCGGTATAGATACAGGAGACGAATATGGAAAAAACAACCAGTCCTTTCGACAACATACACCTCAGAGACCCATGGTCCCCTTTCATGGAAAAGCTCATTACCGTTGAAAGCTTCATTACCGACCGAGGACGGCGACGTGAAAGCCTGAACGGTCCCTGGCATTACACGCCTGACCCCTGCAACCACGGGCTCAGGAACGGCTGGCACTATTTCAGCACATCAGATAGCGTATACGATGCGTATCTCCCTTATTTCGGCATGCTGGGTCTGGACGAAAAGACCTTTACCCGCGAGGATGCGCGCCGGATGGACCTCCCCTCCATGGCCCGGCAGTTTGTGCCGCTGGATTTTGATTTCGAGGAATGGCCGGTTATGGACCTCCCATGCTGCTGGAACATGACCGGCGATAAGTATTTCCTATACGAAGGAACCATGTATTTCACCCGTCTTTTCACTCACAGTCTCGTGGAAGGAGAACGCGCCTTTCTGCACGTCGGGGGGGCCAACTACCGCTGCGCGGTCTTCGTCGGAGGACACTACTTCGGCACCCACCGCGGCGGGGGCGGAGGATTCTGTGTCGAGCTTACCTCATACCTGACGGCCGGTACAAACCGTATAATCATGGTAGTCGACAATACCCGCCGCGGCGACCAGTTACCCATGGACAATCACGACTGGTTCAATTACGGAGGCATTCATCGTGACATAGAGATTATCTATACGCCTGGGGTCTTTATACGGAACTTCTACCTGGGGATAATTCCCGGAAAATCGGATACCGTCCGCTGCGAGGTGGAGATATCCGACACCGTTGACGGAGCGGCCTCAGTCGAGATCAACGGGCTCATCGACGAAGCAGAGATACCCGTCCGCGGTGGAAGAGGCGCTGCGGACCTTGCGCTCTCCCCGGAATTGTGGAGCCCCGACCATCCCCGGCTTTATGACGTCACTGCAGGTTTTCTGGATGATCGTGTGACCGACCGTGTAGGGTTTCGCGACATTTGCACACGGGGTGACCGCATACTGCTCAACGGAAAGGATATATACCTGAAAGGGATCTCGGTCCACGAGGAGAGCGTTACCAACGGCCGCTCACTCACCGAAGATGAAATACGCGAAAATCTCATGCTGGTAAAGGAACTGGGCGGCAATTTTCTTCGCCTTGCGCACTACCCTCACAGTGCCGCGACCTCCCGCCTGGCCGACGAACTGGGTGTACTGTTGTGGGAGGAAATCCCGGTCTACTGGGCCATAGATTTCGAAAACCCCGACACCCTGAACGACGCGAAAAACCAGCTTGCCGAACTGATTGTGCGCGACCGCAACCGTGCCAGCGTCATCATCTGGTCGGTGGGTAATGAAAACGAGGACACCCCCCGCCGCTATGTGTTCATGAAAAACCTGGTGACAACCGCCCGCGAACTGGACGCCACACGGTTGATCTCCGCGGCCTGCCTGGTGAACTGGGAAGAACACAGCGTGGCCGACACGCTCTCAGAGGCACTCGACGTGGTTGGCATCAACGAGTATCTTGGGTGGTATCTTCCCGGCATCGAGAAACTGCCGCTTCTTTTCGAGAAAGGCCGCTTTTTGAACAAGCCCTTCATCATCAGCGAGACAGGGGCCGGTGCACTCGCGGGCCGTCATGGAGGGGATAACGAATTTTTCACCGAGGAAAAGCAGCGCCGTGTGTATGAAGAACAGATAGGGAAAATCAGGGAAATTGACAATATCCGCGGCATGACTCCCTGGATACTTTACGATTTCCGCACCCCGCTGCGCACCAACTCATTCCAGAGGGGATATAACCGCAAGGGCCTGTTGTCCGAGGATAAGAAGACACGCAAACAGGCGTTCCATGTGTTAAAAGAATTTTACGAGAGCATTGGATAAACGGGTCGCCTTCACTGCCGGTTGCGGGCCCTTTATATATACCGATCATCAGCAGAAGGACCGCTGCTGCGGAATCCGCAACCGGTCGAGTGATCAACACCATGAAGATCAATATTCTCTTTTGAAATCAGCTTCCCGATATACTCCAGGGGCATCACGATTGTCCGGATTTAATAATAATTACGAAATGATTATGCTGTTCAGTACAGCATTTCCCGCCGGCTATCCTTCACCTTTTTGATCGTGACCGGCATCCCGGTCATCGCCGATTCATACGCCGCAAACACCAGTTCAATGTCAGTGCGCGCTGTCAGGCCACCCACCTTTGGCGCCCTGCCGTTATCCAGACAATCGAGGAAATCCCTGATGGCTTCATTATAAACATTATATCCCGCAAACTCGGCAATGATGTCCATGGACACACCAGATGCAAATGACTTCTCAACGGACTCTTCGGGTATTTCGTCATCATCGAGATGCTTCATATACTCCTGGACACCCCTGACGACCTCTTTGCTTACACCACGATAGTAATCCTTCACCCGCTCGCTGAACACCTTTATCTCGCCGATCTCAAACTGCAGGTGTCCCGGCAGACGTTTTTCAGGCACTTCGACAATGCTTCCTCCGTTCCCGTATACCGCCATCAGCGGCACCGGCGGCGGTGTACGGACATTCCAGCTCAGGATCACGTTCGTTACGATACCGTTCTCGTGAACCAGGGTCACCACCGAGGTTTCGTCCACATCCCACCTGGCGTCGGGTCGTCTCGTGACGGCGTATACGCTCTTCACCGGGCCGCCCAGACTGTTCGCCATAGCCATAAGGTGCACCCCCCGGTCGAAGAGTACCCCCCCTCCTCCGGTGGAAGCCCTCATGCGCCATGCGTAGGTCTTCATATGTGAAGTCATCTCGATGGTATATGACACTTCATGGATGGTGATCATGAACGGGTCGCCGATCACGCCCTGTTTCATCAATTCCACCGCCCGTTCTACCGCGGGCTCGTATCTGAAGTTTTCCAGAACCGCAAGGATAAGTCCTTTTTGATGCGCCTTTTGAATCATGGCATCGGCTTCCACCAGGGAATTGGCCAGGGGTTTCTCTATGAGGACTTGCTTGTCCGCCTCCAGCGCGCTCATGGCCAATCCATAATGCAGGTGGTGGGGCAGGCAGATGTCGACCGCTTTAATCTTCGGATCCGCAAGCGCACCACCGAGATTTTCATATATTCCCGCGGCACCGTAATCCTTGGCCGCTTTCCGGGCCCGGGCAACGTTGCTGTCACATATGTAGAGGTCTACCCTTTCCCGGAAATTCAGGTATTCCCGGGCATGCACGTGGCCGATCATTCCGCAGCCGGCAAGGCAGATGCAGTGTTTTTTACCGCCCATGGTTCCCCCCTCTGAAGGCAACGGCGAAGTTTTAAGTATTCTTCTATTTTTTACGTTATCATGGATGCCGATATTTTTACAGCGAAAAAAATTAACATCAGTCGATATCCGGTAATACGTAGTAATATTTCAAGACCAAAATTTCTCGGAATTTTAAACCGTTTCTTCAAGATCATTTTTTAATAATAGTCCGGCTGCTGGAGAAGCACAAATAACGCTATTCGCAGATGGTAAAATCAGAGTTTTACTGCGACAGTAATCCAGATAAACACTGACCTACATCATGATGTAGTTACGATACCTTCCGCCGAACATACACCGTTCGGCCATCGCACAGCATGATGCCGCCGACACTTTGTTCAGCCATGCATGATTATGCCAAACTTGTGAATGCATACAATCGAATTCACTACCGCTGTTGATTTTTTACACAATCACTGCATCAACCATCCTGATTAATATTTGACACCGTAAGGGAATATTCGTTATATTCATCCCGCAACCGAGGAGGAACCCCGTGAACAGAAAAGTCAAAGAAGTACGGAGGGGGATACGCCTGAACATCAAAAAGCCCCCCAAGGTGGAAACACCCAGGAACGTGTACCGCCGAAAGGCGAAGCACAAAAAGAGCCATGCCGATGAAGAACGCATGGCTCTTTCATTCAGGGAATTTATCCTTGACAAATGCTTTTTGAAATCATGGGATTTCCGCTGGACCGGCGTGAAATCGCGGAAGGGAGTCCGATCTTTCTTAGAAGGAGTATGACATTTTTCATGAAGAAATCACATCTGTCGCCATATTACAGTAAAAAGCATTTGCTGATGCCGGTCATTGCCGGAGTTTTGTCGCTTCTGATTCTCTGGTGCGCACCCGACCGTTCGCGGGGTGATTCCCCGATCAAGGATAAAACATCGGGAGTCGTTGCGGAAGACCGTAAAGTCTATGAAACCGCACGGTTCATCGCCGGCAGGGACCTGCCCTCCGATTCGTCCCTGAATGCCTACGCAACCGGCCCTCAGTACCAGAATTATAAAAAAAGGATGTCCGCCTCCTGGGCGCGCCTGCAGGAGGGGAACAGCCAGAAGATAGTGCAATGGAAGGAAAAGCACATTCCCAAGAAGTACACCCCTGCGATATTCTATCCCTTCAGCGGACCTGATATAATCAATGCACTGCTCTTCTTCCCCGACGGCACCGAATATATCATGTTCGGGCTGGAATCCCCGGGTTCGATCCCGCGCGCCCACGACGTGCCGCAGCATAAACTTCCAGCGGGCCTCAGTGGACTCGGTATTGCGCTGGACAATGTCCTCAACGTGAATTATTTCAAGACCCTCCGCATGGAAAGGGAGATCAGCACCAACTCCTTCAACAGCATCACCAGCGTCATCATGTTTTTCCTTTCCCGGATGGAATACGAAGTCCTGTCCGCCAGGCATGTGTGGATCGACGGAACAGGTGTCCTCGTCTCTGAAAAACCCGCTAAACGCGACCCGCGCCTGGTGACCGGTGTGGAACTGCTTTTCAGAAAGGGGAACGGGGGATCTGTAAAACGGGTACGGTATTTTCAGCTCAACGTTATTGACAATTCCCTTAAAACCTACACCAACTTTATTCCCTATCTGGAAACCTATGACAGGTACACGACCATTATTAAATCGGCTTCGTACCTGATGCATAACGAACAGAAATTCACGAAAATACGCACACTCACGCTGTCGCACAGCGATTACATACTTCAAGACGATTCCGGTGTGGCACTGCGCTTTTTCGACCGCAGCATCTGGAAACTCAGCTTTCACGGCGTGTATACCAGACCTGTACCGCTCTTCGCTCACCGATACCAGGCCGATTTTGCGAAAGAGGTGAAGGAAAAATCCACCGGGCCGCTACCCTTCAGCTACGGATATAATTTCGGCGTGAACCGGTCGAATCTCATGTTCGCCGAGCGTATAAAAAAGTGACCATATGAAATCCCGCGCATTTATTCCCGCCCTGGCGTTTTCACTGGTTGTCATTCTTTCAATGGCCCCTGCTCCCCGGTGCGGGTGGAGCGCCCGGACCGCGACGCCCCTGCTGAAAGAGGGACTTTTCACCGGCTACGTGCCATCGACACCGGGAGAAAAGGATCCGGCCCTGGTGCTGGTGGACTTCTATATTCCCGCCGGGAAGGGTGCGGGGAAATATTCCGGCGATATCCTGGTGCTCCCCGGATGGAAGTACTCACGTACACGCTGGCACCGTGAAACTCCCCTTATTGAAGAGGCCCGCAAACGGGGCTTTCGTCTGGTCTTTCCCGACATGACTGTCAGCCAGTACGAATCGGAGTACTATCCCCAGACCCAGTCATGGGTCAGATGGGGACCCATCCCGGGCGGACGCTGGATTAAAGAAATTTTCATACCCGATATGCAGAAACGGGGCCTGTTCCGCCAGGGAGGGAGAAACTTTCTGCTGGGACTTTCCACCGGGGCCCGCGGCGTTGCCCTGATACATCTCAATAACCCAGGACTTTTTACCGCCGGTGCGGCCCTGTCGGGTGATTTCGACCAGACCGTTATGCCCGGCGACAGGCTCATGAACGCTCTCTACGGCCCCCTGGACCGATACAGGGCTCGCTGGGAGGGCAAGGACAATCCTCTGAAAAGGATTGATGAATGGACCATGCCGGTATATCTGGGCCACGGCATGAAGGACCCGGTGGTGCCCTTTGCACAGACACAACTGTTCCATAATACGCTGAAGAAAATCCATCCGGGCCTTGCTGTCGTTTTCAATGCCGCACCGGACGCGGCTCATGACTTCCGCTACTGGTCCTCAGAAGTAACCAGTATACTGGAATTTTTTATTTCTTCGCGATAAGCTTCTGCACACACGAATACACATGGCGGTTTCGTATGGATAAGAGCACTCTCTTCTCGGGACAAGCCCACTATTATGCAAGCGCACGACCGGGGTATCCGAAGGAACTGATCGACTTCATTCTTTCCTTCGTAAAACAGAGAAATGTAGCCTGGGACTGCGCCACCGGTAACGGACAGACCGCCGTTTCCATTTCCCCGTATTTCCGAACGGTAGTCGCCACCGATATAAGCGATAACCAGATTTCACATGCTGAACGCCGTCCGAACATCGATTACCGCGTGGTCCCTGCCGAGCAATCCGGCATTGATGAGAATACTGTGGATTTGGTGACCGTATCACAGGCCCTCCACTGGTTCGACCAGGAAGCATTTCATCGTGAGGTCAAACGCGTCTGCGCCGAAGGCGCGGTGATAGCCGCATGGTACTACGGGATGCATAAGATTGATGAAATTATCGATGGTATATGCCTTAAGCTGACGGGTGGAACACTGGCCGGGTACTGGCCAAACGACGTGAACCATATTCACGAAAACTACCGGAATATGTCCTTCCCCTATAAGACGGTGCAGACCCCTGCGTTCTCCATGTCTGCGAAATGGACCCTCGAAAGGTTCATACAATATCTTCGATCTTTTTCGGCGACACAGCGCTATCTCGAAACAACGGGCAAGGATCCCCTTGAAACTATTGAGGCCGATCTGAGCACCGCATGGGGCACACCCTATACACAGCGTACCGTTGAATGGCCCATCGGTCTGATGATCGGTTACGTAAATTCGGCGTAACGGCACCGCTGTCCAATATTTTATTTTTTGTGCTCAGATGATTGCGCTTTCCCCCAGTTTCTTTCCTTACAGAAAAAATACCTATCTCAATATATCCCTGTTCCGGTTTATATCGCAACCCGGCATGCGGTTAAAAAAGTGCTAACTTCGTTACGGTTTCATTTATACAATTCTTTACATGCAAGCCAAATGACTCCCTTGTAAAAAGAGCGGTAACGTTAACATGAAACCTTTCCATGATCCAAGGCCCATTCATTAAAAACCCGATCGCATTAGCCGGTTAATCCGAACTAAGTCCTTTAGTACAGGTCCATTACGGGAACGCAACCACCAGGTCTAAAAGACCTGGAAAATAATTCGATGAGTGTGAGATGTTTCAATACCTTCGACTTACGAGTTGGATCACAGCGGTGATTCCGGCATCAGCTTTACTTCAGCAGCGGCGGCAGGTTTTCCACCACCCTGCCGTCGGGCATGATCTCGGTGATTCTGCCTTCGACCTCGCGTGCCCGTGTGAGGATACCATGTACTTTTTTCTTCGCGGTAGAGGTGATCGCCTGCGCTGAACTTTCGAAACGCGACAATTCTTCCATGGTTATCAGTGTAGGCAGCACCATGTCAAATTGTCCACGTTGAAATCCTTCCAGAGCCTCGCCGGGTGTAACCCATTTGAAACCGATAAGCTCGGTACCGTCACAGGACGGTTCCTGTCCTTCCGGGCTTAACGCAAGAAAAAACCGCACATCGAAACGAATAGGTGAAATTTCAGGTGTGATCCAGTGGGAAAAGTAATACAGCCTGTCAGCCGCGATCATCAGGCCTTCCCTTGTAAGAATTTCGCTAAAAGAAATTGAATTACCAAGGAGCATTTCCCTGTAACGTACGAGCCGATCATTCCAGCCTTCATCCGCGGGTGGTACTGTTTTACCATCGCTCCTGCAGGCAAGCAGTATACCCGCCTCTTCGAAGGTTTCACGGGCCGCGGCTACCCATGCTCCCAGAACATTTTCCGGTTCATCCATGTCGTCAAGCAGTTCAAGGGCTTTCCTGGTGTCCATACCGTACACCAGACCGGCGCTTTCGGGGCTGCAGTCTTCCGGGTCAATGCTCCCTCCTGGAAAAACATACGCACCGGGCACAAATGAAAGCGACGAGTTCCTCTTCACCATCAGTACTTCGAAGGGCCCTATCCTCTTGCGCGCCTGATCTCTGATCAGGATTACCGTTGATGCATTCTTAGGTGTGACCGGCATGATACGCACATCTTTGTTCGCGGCGTAGTATAATGGCGTCCCCCTACCCGATGAGCCTCTTGACCAGGTCCACGCCGGACTGGGCGTCTTCGCTGTAACCGTCGGCACCGATCTGGTCGGCAAAGGCCTGATTGAGGGGAGCGCCGCCGACTATGAATTTGAAACTGTCCCTCATGCCCTCATTTCTGAAGGCGTCAATCACTTCTCTCATGGCGGGCATGGTGGTGGTGAGCAGTGCCGACATTCCGATAACGTCGGGTCTGTTCTCACGGGCCTTCTCGACAAATACCGAGGCTTTCACATTGGCGCCGATGTTCACCACTTCGAAACCGTTTCCCTGCAACAGCGCGGCAAGGATATTTTTGCCTATCTCGTGGATATCGCCCTCGACGGTGCCCAGCAGCACTTTACCCCTGCTCGCATGCTTTCCTTCCCTCAGGGCGGGTTCGATCAGGCTGTAGGAATTCTCATACGCCTTCACGCACATCAGTACATCAGGAAGAAAGTAGTCCCCGTCACGGAACAGCACCCCCACACGGTCGAGTGCGGGGACCAGCGCTTTATTCAGTATATCAGCGGCAGAGGTGCCCGACTCCAGGGCTTTTCGTGTGATATCACCGGCTTCGCTGAATTTCATTTCAACTACCGCTTTCATCAGATCATCAAGATTTTCCGACGCCATGGAGCCCTCCATACGTTATGTTTCTGATTTTCAATCGGTTGATACCGGACATCAATGTTCTCACACTACCCGCTGTACAATTCAACAAAAAAACGCAGGAAAAGTGAAATTCATGCACGTCTCAGGTCATTCCCCACTATAAACCTATGATTGTTTCGGGATTATATTTGACATTTCCTCAGTTGCCGCCATCATTATTCTAAAACATCCTGCTTCTTACGAGGGAATCCATGTCCACCTTGAACGTTTCTCTGTCGCGAAATAAAAAGTTTACCGTCATTACAATCAGCGGCACGCTGGATGTGAAAACCGCGCCGGGTTTTCATAAAAAACTCAAAGATGAAATCGCCGGCAATCCTGGTATTTTCGTCATCAATATGAAAAATCTTGAATACATCGCCAGCGCGGGACTGGGTGTACTCATCAACGCGAACGACCTCCTTAATCGTTCGAAGGGAGAGCTCCGCCTGTGCTGCATGAACACCAAGGTAAAGGACATAATGAAACTGCTGGGGTTTCTGGACCTCTTCAAGACTTACGACGACGAGAAGACCGCCCTGGGGTGACACAGGCCTGTTTATGAACAGAAAAGACCCCGCGGGTTTCGCCTATCGGCTGCTCTTTGATACGGAAGAACTGGAAGATTTCAGGAATTCCTTCACCGCTTACCTCAAGGGTGTGGGAGTCGACGCGTCGTTCATCGATCAGCTTGAACTCAGTGCCTATGAGATAGCCGCCAACATCATTGAACATTCGGGCGTATCCACCGGCAGCGGGAACATTTCTTTCCGGGGACGCATTAATAAAAACACGGTAACCTGCCGGTTTACTTACAGCGGTCCCCGGTTCGACCTCGCGTCCGCCGGAAAGGTTGATATAGTAAAGCACTTCAGGTCCGGTAAAAATCGCGGCCTTGGCATATATATAGTAAAAACACTTATGGACGAGGTTCGGTCGGAATACAAAAAGGGAGTCAATACGGTTACGTTTACTAAACGACGTTAGAAAACCGAACCTTCTTTGTGACCAACCATGCACTCCCTGGACCAGGAGATATAAAATGAAGCTTAACGTAAAATGGTTTTCCATAACGGCCCTGATCGTGGTAACGGTTCCCAGTGCCGTGCTTTTCGTCTGGTCGTCGATCAACGGTTTCGGGCTCGAAATGGTCAGGCTGTTCGAATCACTGCATCCCGGCGGCGGCCTGTCCATACTGAACAATATCGAAAACGGTTTCACCGGCTGCATCCCCGGCATTCTCATTAATATATTTTACGCTGCCGTCGACAGCTTTATCGCCGGTTTCGCCTTCTCGTCACTGTATAATCTGTTCCTTTCCAGGTTTGAAAAATAAGCCGGTGCGGGAGCATGAAACAGGGTAAATCAATCCGGAGTGTTCGTTTCGGGCTTCGTTTCAAGTTCTCTCTCATTCTCGGCGCTGCCGTGGTGTTCGTTGCGGTCATGATCGGGCTGCTGGCGTACACCCAGTACACAGCGAAAATAAGGGATGAGATACTCCGTCTGGGCAGCACCATTCTCAACGGGACCAGGGAAGACGCCGGAACTTATCTGCGGACGGTTAAGATGTTGAGAAGACCCGCGGATTACGGGATCACGCCCTACAGGACGTATACCCTGTCGCGCCAGTCCGCAAAAGCGCTCAAGGGCATGGCCGACTATTTTGCCTCCATTGTGGTAAGGGAAAGCATATTGGATATAGCTTACTGCATCGTGGTCGACTGGAAAGATGTGAGTACCGACTGGCGCCATAAATATTCCGCCGAATACCTGTACTTCGCCCGCGCAAGGGGCGATATTCTGCAAAGAGGCTGGGAAGACCGTCTGCTCAAACCCTCCATCTATGCCCACTACATGAACTCCCCCGACACCGGCACTTATATCACTTACAGCGGGGATATGGTAGCCAGGGACATCAAATTCGTCATCGTGGGAATGCCGGTATACAACACCGTACCCGTACGCATAAACGGCCGCCAGGAGGAGCTCTATACGGCATATAACGCTTTCATGAAGCGCCGGAACGGGAATACCCGCAGGCCGCCGCAGGGTAAGGACGATCTGATCATGGAGAACAAGACCCTGCATCAGTTTGAGCAGCTTTTCATCAAAAGGCTGGTGGAAAACCGTACTTCCTTCAATTACTCCATCCTCCTCAACACCCCGGAAAGTATTGCCGGCATTGCCCGTTTCCTTGCGATAAAGATATTCTTCCCGACCGTTCCACCGGCGCGCCGGACCCAGCTGATCACCGACCTCACCACCGGCATCCGGAATTCCGTTCACGAAGGCAGAACGACGCTTGAAAAAGTAAAGGGAGTTGTGTCCCGAACCATGAAATCCTATGCTGTATATCGTACGGCATCCGGTGACGAGCGTAGCCTCTGGCAGCAGTTTTACTATTTTCTCGTTCAGTATAAAATACCGGTAACCTCACCGGTTAAAATCAAAGAGCTGGCCCTTACCTCTTTTCGAAAAGACCTTAACGGTATCATAGGGGTTTTCTTCAAAAGATCCCAGTTCTTCAGCGAGATGAGGGCGAACACCAGCGAGATGATCAATCTCATCGTGAGCATACTCATAAGGTGCATCATTATCGCCCTCTTTTTCCCGACCTTCATCATTCGAACGGTGTCGAGGCTTGCCGAAGGCGCCTACGAAATTGAAAGGGGCAACCTTGATGTGCGGCTTAAAATTCCCGGAACAGACGAATTGGGGCGGCTTTCCGATATATTCAACCACATGAGCGCCGGACTGAAAAAGGGCCAGGAAGCGATGATAGAGAAAAAGAGGATGGAGAAAGAGCTTCAAACCGCAAGAGAAATCCAGTCCGCGCTGCTGCCCGGTGCGTACCCCGTAGTGAAAAATATCGATTTCGGCGCTCATTATGAGGCCCAGACCGAGTCAGGAGGAGATTACTACGACTTCATTGAACTCGGTGACGGCAGGCTGGGTGTGGCCATCGCGGACGTCTCGGGCCACGGGGTCGGTCCGGGGCTGGTTATGGCCATGGCCCGTACGCTGCTCCACACCCATTGCGGCGGGGTCGGTAATCCAAAAGACACCCTGGAAAAGATGAACCTGTATCTATATGAGAATACCGACAGCATCTATTTCGTCTCCATGTTTTACGGGATCCTCGACCCCAATACCTGCAAGCTTAGCTACACAAGCGCAGGACACCTGCCGGCCCTGGTAGTCAGGGACAAACAGATAAAGGAACTGAAAGCGGGTGGTATCGCCCTCGGCACGGTCGGTAACTCCATATTTTCCAGAATGACCGACACCGTTTCTTTTAATTTAAAAAAGGGTGATTACTTTGTGCTGTACACTGACGGAATCATCGAAGCAATGAACGGCGATAACAATGAATACGGCGCCGGCAGGTTCCATGCTGCCCTGCTTTCCCGCTTCGGCAGGCCCGCCGGCGACATGATCAAGGGGGTTATATCATCCGTTGAGGATTTCACCGGCAAAACACCCCAGCACGACGATATAACCATGGTCGTGCTGAGAATACTCTGACCCATCTTAGACACCGCGGCGTCCTGTGAGACCCCTGGGTTTATTCCCTCTTTGTACGTTTATCGAGCAACACACGCAGGTAAAACATCAGGAAGGCCGTAAGACATACCGCGAATCCCGTCACCGTCGCATACCACGGGTAATAATGGTACTTTGCTTCCGCCAGGTTATTGGACAGCATTACGAGGAACAGTATAAGTGCGGTAAGATACACCGAGCGGGTCAGAACGGCCACGGTCCCGAAAAAAAGACCCAGTACCGTCATATTCACCGCATTCCCCGAAAACGTCAAACCATCATCCACGAAAAAACCAAGTCCCAGACAAAGAGCCGAAACCACGATGGCAAGGCTCCTGGCGCCGTTGTGTCCACCCAGTAACGCCGTGACGGCGGAAGGAATAATAAAAAAGCATTGCAGTGCCAGTGCCATGGCCATGGGTGCACACAAAAGCAGGTATTTAACAGAAATATGGGCGGGGGGCCGGTTCTCCATGATCTGATCGAACGATCCGGACAGGAATATGCCTATAACGGCGGCCGCCAGGAGTGCGGCGATCCCGATTATAAAACTCCTTTGAGGCACATCGGGATCGTACAATAACATACCGTATTTTCCTGACAGGTATAGAGGCAGGGCAGTGCCCGCAAGTCCCAGGTATACAATCCCCCATAACAGATGATGCAGAAGGTCCCCCTCCCCGGCAGTGAGCGGGAATAGTATCTGCGGGATGCCCCATGCCGTTATAAAAAACATGTACGATACAACGGCCCATCCGGTCATCGAAAGGTCGGGCTTCATTCTCTCATTCACCCAGGGGGATTTCAATACCCAGGTTTTTCTCCCGCGCTTTCGCGAGGATGCGGGCTCCCATGATAAGATCCTGCACCGCCATGCCGTGGGACTCGAACAGGGTGATCTGTTCATCTTTCTCCCGGGACTTCACCTTACCGGCGATGATCTCCCCGAGTTCGACGACCCGGTTCCAGTTTATCCTTCCCTTTTCGAGCAGCGGCAACAGGTCGCCGCATTCCTTCGCGGCCACATCTTTCGCATCGACGGCAATGATGTCGGCTTTTTGAACGGTTTTTTCATCTATTTCCGTTCTGATCAGGGCATTAGATCCGGCTGCGTTGATATGGGTCCCCGGTTCCACCATCTCATGGGAAAAGAGCGGCCGTGCCGCGGTGGTGATTGTGGTTACGATGTCGCTCCCCCTCACCACCTCTTCGGGACTCGCCGCAGGCACCACTTCTATTCCCAGTTTTTCACTGTTGACGCGGCAATAGTTCTCAAGGGTCTCACGGTTAAGGTCGATCACTTTGACCTTCTTGATGGGTCGTACCGCACACAGCGCTTCCACCTGGCCGTTGCTCTGCCATCCCGCGCCGAATATCCCCGCCACCGATGCTCCTTTTCGGGACATCCATTTCGCGGCAACACCGTTTGCAGCGCCGGTACGCATCATTCCCATATAGTTGGCTTCTATTACCGCTTCCAGGTTCCCGCGTTCGGAGTTATAAAGATACACCAGGAACCTTATCCCTTCCCTGGTAGAGGTATACGCCTTGTAGCCAAAAACACCGTGGCTTTCCACGGCACCCTGCAGAATGTGCAGTGCACCCTTCTGTATGCGGGTCCGTTCCCTGGGAATGTTGACCGCCAGTCCCAGGGTATGCTCTTTCATAACCTGCTCGATCGCGTTGATCGTATCCGCCATGGAGAGGACCTGTTTTACTTCATTTTCCCTTATTAAAAGTGCCATAGCACCTCCTTCCATTATAATCTATTATAATTAAAACTAAATGAATCCTAACGCCTTCCGGTAATTGGTCCGCGTCCTTCCGCTTCTTTCAGGTATCAGACAGGTGACGGATTGTGCGGGGGTCATGCTTGCGGATCAGTGAACTGTCTTTTATTTAACCAGTTTGCGCCACAGATAAAATACAGGTATTCCCAGCACCACCACCCCTATCGCAAAAAACGATGTAGTGGTCCAGTTCATCAGTGCCGCCACCATCATGACCAGCGACAGTGTCAGGTAGACCAACGGGACAAGGGGATACAGGGGCACACGATAGGGCCGTTCGATATCAGGCCGTCGTATTCTCAGGTATATAAGCCCGATAACAGTCATCACGGGAAAAATATTCAGGGCGAATCCCATGTAGATGACCAGGGTCATTGCGCTGCCGGTGAATACATAGAAAAGGGCCATTCCCATCTGTATGAGTATCGCGTAGGCCGGGGTTTCGTAGCGCGGATGGAGACGGGACAGGAACCCGAACATCATGTTGTCCCCTGCCATCGCGTAATATACCCGCGGCCCAACCATCATCTGTACCGAAACCGCGGAAAGCAATATGAAGGCAATCCCCAGCGTAAAAAAACCGCTGATACCGGGACCGAAGAGGTTCTGACCGGCGATAGCGCCTATCTCATCCTTCCCCATGATCTCCTTTCCCGGCGCCGCGAGCAGAAACACCATGTTCAACAGTATATAGAATACCGTAGTGAGCAGTGTACCGCAGAGGAGTATCCTGGGAAGGTTTCGTTTAGGTTCCTTGATCTCACCCGCGATATACACCGCGCCGTTCCATCCGGAGTAAGCAAACATTACTATGAGGAGCGCCAGTCCCAGGACCGGAATACTCCCGACTCCTTTTAGGGTATCATGATAATCAGCCGTCAGCCTGCCGGCATTGCCCCAATCCGCCATGATAAACCCGAAGACGATGAAAGAAACCACAAGGAGTATCTTCAGCACCGTAAGCACATTCTGGAAATATCCACCCTTCTTCACTCCGATAATATGCATAAGTGAAAAAAACACAATGATACCCGCGGCTATCCCCTTCTGCGTCCATAGACAGTCAAGCGGCAGAGGGGCGTTTGCCGCGCCATCAGCGATAGAATGCATAAAACGGTTGATGTACTGGACCACCAGGAGCGAACTGGTGGCGACGGGGGCTGAAAATCCCACCACCAGGGAGATCCAGCCGGTTAGAAAAGCGGGGAGCATACCGAAAGTCTTTTTCAGATACACATATTCCCCACCGACATCGGGCCACATGGTCGCCAGTTCGGCATAACAGAGCGAACCCGTGATCGCGACTATACCGCCGGTCCCCCAGAGCAGAAGCACTATCATGGCGCCGCCGGTCATGGAAAGGATATTGCCGGTAGTCATGAAAATCCCGGTACCGATCATATCGGCCACGATTATGAAAACACCGGTATAAAACCCCAGCTGTCGTTTGAGACCCACTCTGTCATCCTTCCTTGATCTGGTAATGCACTGCCGAATGTCTGTATGAATTGGCTGTTTTCCCGTTTCACGTCAAGCAAATAACCATTATAACGGCCCAATTGTCGTACACGGGTCACCAACCGCCTGATATTCCTTTATACTCGAATTTCATGTTACACTTCTTGTGAACCCTCCCTAGTGATGCAGGCAGTCGTTTTATTAATTTGAATTATATTTGCTGATATAGTATATATGCACCAGGTACTTTAATTAAAAACTACTTGATAAATTTTCCATGATGGTACTTCTTATTCCGTTCCGGGTTTCTCTATCGGCGGCGCGCACTAATTGATAAAAAATGAGGAAAGTGAGGAAATTTTTAAGAATTATTTGACACAGACGATTGTCATGTTGCTAATAGGCAGTGGAAATGAATGTATTGCTTATTATCTTTATCACGTGTGCGGTATCAGGTCTCAGATGATCGGTTAACGTTTGATTTTTCTGAATTAAGATGGCGCAGTGATCTGCAACCGGGATTTCGTATTCGGCGTTCCGGCAAGCAGTGATGTATAATGTAGACACCGGGTCGTCCGGCAGACCGGTTCCTTTTCCGTCAGACACTCCAGTGCTTAAAGCAACCGATCATCGGGTATCTGCCTGGATTATTCCTGGTTGACAGAAATGTATTTCATGCGAAAGGACATAATCGCTGTTGTAATGTATCCACTAAGACGGCTTAATAATTTCCGCCCAGGCGGAAGGATTTACGAGGATAACGTATGCAAGAAATAATTTTTCACGGAAGGGGCGGTCAGGGCGCGGTAACCGCGGCCGAATTGATAGCGACCGCTGCTATCAACAAAGGTAAATTTGCACAGGCGTTCCCGAGTTTCGGTCCGGAACGCCGCGGCGCGCCGGTGGTCGCATTCTGCAGGGTTGACGATAAAAAGATTCATATCAGGGCCAAGGTATACAATCCCGATGTGGTTATTGTCCTGGACGCCGGATTGCTGGCGCTTCTTGATCCGACTGATGGACTTAAAAAAGGCGGTATTATTATCATAAATACCCACAAAGCCCCCGATCAGTTCACCGCAACAGGCACAGCCGGTATCAGGACCGCCGTGGTGGATGCGAACAGTATCGCAACTCAGGAACTGGGAAGAGTAATCGTCAATACCACCATGATCGGCGCCTTTATCAAGGCAACGGGAATAATAACCATCGATGATGTGCGGGAACCCCTCATGGAACGTTTCGGGAGCAAACTGGGCGCCAGGAACATGAAGGCCCTGGAACGCGCATATAACGAGATTGTAATTAAGGAGTAACGACATGGCCAAACCGATGGATAAAATTTTATGGCAGGAACTGGAGGTCGGAGCGGTAGTGACCGAAGTGGGAAACGCCAGCCAGTACAAAACAGGTTCCTGGCGCTCGGAGCGGCCCGTAGTCGCGAAAGAGCAATGTATCCGATGCGGCGTATGCTGGCTTTTTTGTCCGGACATGTGCATCATCAGGGCGACCGAGGGGCATTTTGTGGCCAACCTCAACTACTGTAAAGGTTGCGGCATATGCGCAAAGGAATGTCCCGTCGGCTGTATCACCATGATCAGTGAGGAGGAATAAGCCATGGGGACCATACGCAAGGGCATTGAAGTCTCTATCGCGATATCAGAAGCCGTTGCCCAGGCCGATGTGGATTTGATAGCGGCGTATCCCATTACACCGCAGACCCACATAGTCGAGCATCTCAGTGAAATCGTGGCGAACGGCGATCTTGACGCCGAATTCGTGCCCGTAGACAGTGAACACTCCGCGATGAGCGTCTGTTGCGGATCAGCGGCGGTGGGCGCACGCACCTTCACCTCGACGAGTTCCCAGGGACTCGCGCTCATGAGTGAAATATTCTTTATCGCGGCCGCCATGCGGCTACCCATGGTGATGGCGCTGGCAAACCGTTCACTGTCCAGTCCGCTCTCTATATGGAACGACCACAGCGACGTCATGATGGTACGCGACGCGGGGTGGATACACATATTCACGGAAAACGGACAGGAATCATACGACAATATATTCTGTGCATTTAAAATTGCCGAGAATCCCGATGTACTGCTCCCGGTGGCGGTAAACCTGGACGGCTTCATACTTACCCATATGATCGAACCCGTGGAATATGAAGACACCGATCTCATCAAAAAATACCTGCCCTCAGTGAAATATAAACATACCCTCCATCCGGACAATCCGCTTTCCATGGGATGTTTCGGCATGCCCGACATATATACCGAGACCCAGAAACACCGCGAAGAAGGTGTCATCAACTCTTACCCTCACATCATCAAGGCATGGGACGAATGGGGAAAGCTTACCGGAAGACACTATAAACCCATTGAGTCCTACCGCGCTGAAGATGCGGAATACTGCATCCTCACCATGGGCTCATATGGAGAAACAGCGATGGAAGTGGTGGATGCACTGAGAGAGGAAGGAGAAAAAGTGGGAGTGGTTAAAATCCGGTTATGGAGACCCTTCCCTTTCAATGACTTTTATAAAGCCGTTATTGGCAAGAAGTCACTGATCGTCATCGATCGCGCCATAAGCTTCGGCGGACCGGGCGGTCCCGTCGCATCCGAACTGCGGTCCGCCCTGTATAAAAAAGAGGGTGCGCCGACCATTGTTAATTATGTAGCCGGTCTTGCCGGCAGGGACGTGTCTCGAATGGATTTCAGGAATATTATCCTCGAGGGTAAGAAAAAGGCCGCAACAGGCGATACTGAAGGGTACACCCTCTACGGACTGAGGGGTTAAGGAGGCAGCCATGGACAGATTTTCAGTTTTTTCAGCACGCCTTGTAGACAAGGCTGAAAACTTCGCCCCCGGACACAGGGCCTGCCAGGGATGTGCCGAAGCGCTGGCCGTGCGCCTGGTGCTGAAAGCACTCGGAAGAGACACCATCATAGCGATGTCAACGGGGTGCATGGAAATAATCTCATCGCCGCTGCCGCTGACCTCGTGGAAGGTGCCATGGATACACAACGCCTTTGAAAACTCCGCCGCGGTCATCTCGGGATGCGAGGCGGGCATGAAGGCAATGATGCGTAAGGGCAAGCTGCCTGAAAAGAAAATAAACTTCGCCGCCATGGGGGGCGACGGCGCCACGGCCGATATCGGCATGGGCGCGCTGTCGGGAGCCCTGGAACGCGGCCATAACATGGTCTACGTATGTTATGATAACGAAGCCTATATGAATACGGGCATACAGCGCTCCTCCTCCACTCCCTATGGTGCAAGCACCACCACCAGCCCCGCGGGGAAGAAGAGCATCGGCCAGAGCACACAGAAAAAGAACATGGCCCAGATAGCCGTGGCGCACAATATCCCCTATGTCGCGACTGCCTGTCCCAGCTTTCCTTTCGACCTGCTTGAAAAAGTTAAAAGAGCGGCCGATACACCGGGTCCGGCGTATATTCATATACTTTCCGTATGTCCCACAGGATGGAGAATACAGCCCAATGAGGCGATAAAATACGGGAGACTTGCGGTCGATTCGTGTATATTCCCCCTCTATGAGGTATTGAACGGCAAATATCGTCTTTCATACCGTCCCGAGAGGAAACTCCCGGTCAAGGAATACCTTGGAGGCCAGGGCCGATTCAGGCACCTGACCGAGCATGACATCGCGCATATCCAGGCCGCCGTGGACGCCGACTATAAAAAAATACTCACACGTTCTGAAGGGGATGAATAATGTCAATAACCAACAAAAGTATCGATGCGATCATAAACCGTTATGAAAAGTCCGAGGAATCGCTGCTTGCAATCTTACAGGACTTTCAGAGAGAATTCCATTATGTACCCGAAGAGGGGATGAAGCGGCTCAGTGAACTTTTTAATGTGTCTGAAAGCCGTATTTATTCCATGGGCACCTTCTACAAGGCACTGTCACTGGAACCCAGGGGGAAACATACCGTCAAGGTCTGCATGGGTACCGCCTGCCATCTCAAGGGCTCGGGTCAGATTCTGGAAACCATAGAGCGCGGTCTCGGCGTTAAAAGGAACCATACCACCGCAGACGGTAAATTCACGGTCGAAAGCGTGAACTGCGTGGGTGCCTGCGCAATGGCGCCGGTGGTCGTGGTAGATGAGAACTATTCCGGTCATATGAGGCCGTCAAAAATAATGAATGTACTTAACAAATGCAAGTAAAAGGTAATGACTAATGGAAGCAATCAGGTCTTTCGAGCAGTTAGAGCGTCACATTAAAGGCCTTAAAGCGTCTGATAACAGGGACCTTTCTACAATTATGATCTGCTTCGGTACCGGTTGCCAGGCGAACGGGGCCCGTACCGTGGCTGCGGCTTTCGAGGAAGAAATCGCGAATCAGGGGCTGAAGGTCGGAGTTGACATCGGTTACAAGACCACCGGGTGCCATGGGTTCTGTGAAAACGGTCCGCTTGTCGCGCTCAGGCCGCGTGATATCCTCTATCTCAGGGTAACCCCCAAAGACGTGCCCGAAATCGTGGAACAGACCCTTAAAAAAGGTGAGATCGTCGAGAGACTCTGTTACCGTGACGTGAACACTAAAAAGGTTATTTCCGAGTATCATACAATTCCCTTTTACGCGCATCAGAAGAGAATTGCGCTCCGCAATATCGGCAACATCGATCCAAATTCCATAGATGATTACCTTGGCCATGACGGTTATTCCGGACTGGCCAAAGCGCTTGGTATGGACAAGGATGCGATAATCTCAGAAATCGAGGCATCCGGACTCAGAGGGCGCGGAGGGGGCGGCTTCCCCACCGGTGTCAAGTGGCGTTCCTGTAAAGACGTGAAATCCGATGTCCGTTACGTCATGTGTAACGGAGACGAAGGCGATCCCGGGGCGTTTATGGACCGGTCGATCATGGAAGGGGATCCTCATTCGGTGATCGAAGGCATGATCATCGGGGGATACGCCATAGGCGCAAACCAGGGATATATCTATGTGCGTGATGAGTATCCCCTCGCCGTTAAAAACCTTCAGACGGCCATCGGCATGGCCCGCGAAATTGGTTTTCTTGGAAAGAACATACTCGGTTCCGGGTTTGATTTCGATATCAAGATCAGCCGGGGCGGAGGGGCGTTCGTCTGTGGTGAGTCTTCAGCGCTCATGAGGTCCCTTGAGGGCAAGGTGGGCGAGCCGAGGGCAAAATACATCCGCTCGGTCGAAAAAGGTCTGTATGACAAACCCTCCGTGCTCAACAATGTTGAAACATGGACCAATGTTCCGGTAATCATACTGAATGGAGCTAAGTGGTACGCCGGATTAGGCACCGAAAAGTCCAAAGGCACCAAAGTCTTCTCACTGGTCGGCAAGGTCAACAATACGGGACTGGTGGAAGTACCCATGGGCATCACCATTAAACAACTGGTGGAAGAAATCGGCGGCGGTGTACTCGGCGGCAAGGAGTTCAAGGCCGTCCAGACCGGAGGTCCTTCCGGGGGATGTATACCCAAATCGCTTTCCGATCTGCCCATTGACTTCGACAGCCTTACCAAAGCCGGTTCCATGATGGGCTCAGGCGGTATCATTGTTATGGACAACGAGACCTGCATGGTGGACGTGGCCAAATACTTTATACATTTCCTTGTCGAGGAATCCTGCGGCAAGTGTACCCCCTGCAGGGACGGACTGCCTAGAATGCTTAAAATCCTCACCGATATTACAGAGGGCAGAGGGAAAGAGAGCGATATCGAGGCACTCGAAGAGATATGCGACGTGCTCAGCTACGCAGCGCTCTGCGGGCTTGGAAACTCCGCCGCCAACCCGGTGCTGTCCACTATCAAGTACTTCAGGGACGAATATACCGCACATATTAAAGATAAAAAGTGTCCCGCGGGCGTATGCAAATCACTGATAACGTACTGGATAGATAAAGACAAATGCACCGGCTGCACCCTGTGCGCTAAGAATTGTCCTCAACAGTGCATATCGGGCGAACGCAAACAGTTACATGTAATCGACACAACCAAGTGCATCAAGTGCGGCGTGTGCAAAGACGTGTGTAATTTTGATGCTGTGAAGATAAAATAGGAACCGGACATGGAAAACATAACGATCATCATAAACGGAAGAAAGCTGGAAGCAGTTAAAGACCAGAGCGTACTCGAAGTGGCCAGGGAGAACGGGATACCTATTCCCGCCCTCTGTTATCACCCTGAGGTGGTCGCAAGCGGCGGCTCCTGCCGGGTGTGTCTGGTTGAAGCCCACCAGAACGGCAGAATGAGACTGGTCACCTCCTGCAACTACCCGGTAAGAGCCGGACTTGAGATCAAGACCGATACCGAATTGGTAAGAAAAATACGCAAGGGTGTAATTGAACTGCTCCTGGCCCGTGTCCCCGATTCCGATGTGATCAGGAATCTTGCACGGGAATACGGGATTGATGAACCGCGTTTTTTCAAGGACGAAGGTGAGGAAAGTCGCAATAAATGCATCGCCTGCAGCCTTTGTACCCTTGTGTGCGAGGATGTCGTAGGAGTGAACGCCATCGCCATGTTGAACAGGGGCCGGGACAAATCGCCCGGCACGCCCTATCACAAGGACAGCAGCGTCTGTATCGGCTGTGGAGCCTGTGCTTACGTGTGCCCCACGGGAGCGATTCCCATGAAGGACGAAGGCGGCATTCGTACCATATGGGGCAGAAACTTTACCATGATTAAGTGCAGCGTCTGCGGAAAACCCTATATACCCGAGGCGCAGGCCGACTGGATAGTGAAAACCACAGGTAAAGACAAATCATTTTTCGACAAGTGCCCGGATCACAGGTAAACTTCCGGTCTCACAATCTTAAACGAATTTTGCTTCAGGTTACCCCTTGGGACAGTAACGAAGTTTATTGCTAAATGAATCTGTTTTCGCCCGTAATATGATGTAAAGGTATATTATCTTATGCGCCGTCAAGTCCGGAATGCTCTTTGTTCCTCATCCATCCTTCCGGATCCTTGAAGTATTCCAGTGTATCTTTAATGGAAACCAGGTGTTCCCGTTCAATTTTGGAAAGAAAATTGAAAAAGTTCTTTTCCATGGGATTAGTGCATGCATCCGCAAGCGAATGATAAAAACCGACACCCTTATCTTCAAAAACCGCGGCTTTCTCCAGGGCTTGTACATCATCGTCGTTATGATCAACAGCACTGCCTTTCTTCCGCACAAGACCATCCAGTACTTCCGTTACCCGTGTTCCCTTGACCACTATCGGGACATCGCCTGGCCAGTTCCCCTTTCCCAGCAATTCTCCGTGTAGTTTTGATATTCTGGATAAATGTTCTTCCTCATCCTTTGCGAGAAGCTGAAACATCTCCCTTGCCAAAGGATTCTTTGACCGGTTCGCTTCGTTCAGATAGAATTCCATTTCCGTTTTCTCGTTCTTCATTGCCAGTTCAATAGATGCCATTCGTTCCATACTGATTCCTCCGCGGTTGATTTCTGCTGGAATTATAAAATTGAACAGACATTATTCATAATATAATATGTACAATCCAAATATGGTGACGTCAACTCTCTTTCTCTGTTGATAAATATTCCACCTCAATGTAGTTTTTCAATATACCTGCCCTTTTCTTTGTCCGTAAAAAATGTGTTCTGCCCAATGTAAGCTGATCATAATAGAAAATCATGAAGGAAGAAGTGGTTAATAGATATTATTGTCAGCGTTTAAAATTTAAGAAATATCAGCACTGATGATAAAGAATTTTTAGAATTTCTTTGTAATCAAGATATATTTTCAAAAGATCGATTCATCCAGGCACTCTATTATTTGTTTGTACAATGTCTGGAGTAATGAACCGATCCTCATATCAAGGTCTGAACCATATCGTTCAGCCTTTAATGATATACAGGAGGCCCTGGAACACCCACTTCGGGCCCCTAACAGAAAAGCCGGGTTACCCCCGGCTCTTCTTTTCTTCCCGCTATTCCAAATTTAATTCAATCAGACCGTTTAATGAACCAGTCCTCTATCGTATCATAATTTTTAATAGTATCAGTGCTGTTGGCCGCTGTTATCTTACACCCGATAAAACCGATGCCTCTGCTGTAGAAATAATAGGCGGCCGCATAGTATATCTGCTGGTCCGAGGATTTTACAATACTGTCCTCGCGCACCACCAGTACGTTTTCATACTGTTTCTCACCGATAACGACTGATGTATTAAGCGCTATTATTTCTCTTTTTTTGTCCTGATCATCGCGGCTGACAGTCCACCTGGTGCCTATCTTGAGCGGCCCCTTCAAAATAACATCGCTGCTTTTAAACTGCAGGCCCGCAGCATCGGTTCCGCTCTCCAGGACAGTAACGGTATCCGCGGAAAATGCCACTACCAATTCACCGGGTTTTTCGGATTCCGGTGAACCGGGTATCGATTCCCTCACTGTCCCCTTTGCCGTGTTTCCCTTTACCTCAGTTATGGTATATTTTATCTGCTTGAGGTTGGTACCGATAATTATACTCCACTGGTCCCCTTCCCGTACAGGATAATATTCCGCAATTCCTCCGGATATCACTTTCTTTACGCTTTCTTCATCACCATAACTATCCAGAAACGAAACCAGCGGTGCCTGGTAATAGATACCGACGGGTATGAATGAGAAATAAATCTTTTCTTTCTTTCTGATTTTTTTGGAGAAATAAGAAATTTTTTCCCTGGGAATGATAATGTATACCCGGGACCCGTTTAACCTGGTATACGCCAGCAGCAAGCGGTCATTTTTACCGGTTTTCGATCGCAGTGATGCGGGTATACCGATGATCTTGCCCCCGATAAGCGAACCCTTGAATTTTTCACCCTTCAGGAAGGCTGAATCTTCCATCAGCATCGAATAAAGAACCATCGGGAGTTTGCTGCTGGTATAATCATCAGGCGCTATGACCTCTTTTCTCCCCTTTACCTCTTTGTCGGGAGCGCCATTGTTCAGCGGCAGCGCGGATCGATCAGCCATTATTGCCGCAGCTACTACAAAAACAATAATAAAGTAAAGTTTCTTATATTTTAAAATCATGCTCAACCGCAGTTTATATTTTCCACTATCCGCCTTTTATATAGCATCGGCAGTTACTGATGGCAAGTATAATACAATAACACCGGCAATAAAAAAGGCGGTTGTTAACCGCCATTTCGCGTGAAGAAGTGTGTTTTCGTCTACATTCCCGGAATGGTGGTAAATATCCCACGGGGATCAACATCATTCCTGATTATATCAACTATTTCATCAGACGGAGTGGGTGTTACGGAAATATCCCCTTCAGGTTTAAGCAGTTCAAAACCTGTCGCCAGCTGGCAGAGGTCGAACGACACTCCCGGATGCAGGGATTTTACCCTCATCCTCTTGCTCCCCGGTTCAAAATCATACACACCTGCGTTGGATATTACCACTTCGGGTCCCTTCCCCAGCAGTCCTGCTTTTTGACGTGTGTCTTTTCCCTCAAGATGTCCCACCGAAGTTATAAAATCCACCTTCGGGATCCATTTTTCCGGGGATTGCAGGCCGACCAGCACCATTCTTTCGCTCAGGGAAGCCAGGTCGTTATTCCCGCCTGACCCGGTGAGTTTAACCGTGGGGTTCAGATAGTCTTTACCGATTAAATGCGTATTGATATTCCCGTACATGTCAATCTGGGCAAACCCGAGAAAACCGACATCGATAAATCCGTTGGCCACCTGACCGAACGAATAGCTCATCTCCACCATCATAGGGGACTTTCTCCATGTAAGCGGCCCCCCGACAGACCATGGCATGTCACCCTCCATGGGATCCTGGCCGCCTGATTCATACACCATGGTGATCTGCGGCGCGTGAGTCTTTTTTGCGAGTATGGCGGCAACCATGGGGAGTCCCGTGCCGACATACACAATCTCGTGATTTTTTATCTGAAGCGACAGCACATACGCCAGCATTTCGAGCGGATTTGTGGGTTTACGTTCTGCCATATCGTTTCTCCTCAAATTTTATGGATGTCAGCATATTAATAGAATTTTTCTTCTTTTGTCTTCGGAGTCCATTCCGCATATCCGAAATCGAAACCGTCATCTTCATTATCATATTCGGCCGCCTTCGTCTGACGACGGGCCTCGGCTATCCATTTAGCCCCACCGAGTTTTTCGATAAAATCGTACTGATCCCGGCTCTTCATCACCCAGTAATCAAAAAATTCTTTTGTATTTTCATCGCTGGTACAGAAACGCAGCATTTTCTCCCACCACTGACGTGCCCAGTAATAATGTCCCGGCATCTGTCCGGGAGCCGCACCATAAGGCAGTTCCACCACGGCGTCTACATAAAAGAACGGTATGCATACTCCCTTGTTGTTGTATCTGATGTCCATTTCAGGCACAATTTCTTCAGCCGTTATTACGACCTTTCGGGATGCCGCCGCCACGGCGATATCATTGACGGAGGGTCCGTAAAAACGCGCATTGCCGTATTTGTCGGCGGCATGTACATGGATGAAGATTATATCGGGGTAGAGAGCCGGTATGAATGCCACCGGATCCGGGTCGTCCCTCATGGGATTCTGAACGATTTTTACATAAGGATTGTATTTTACTATATCCGATCCAAGAAGCTGTTTACTGAATATGCCGGGAGCGCCCAGCTGTGCGGCTTTGAATCCTAAAGCCATGGATCCGTGACTCCAGTCTGACAGTATATTGATCCTTTTATTTTTCAGGTGATGATTATAGATTCGGTCTATGCCGCGCATTTCAGCGCCGATGTAGGAAAGATGTGAATACTTGCATACGCCATACGAGGCCATATAACTGTGATTGGTGACCGGTGATCCGATACCCTGGAGGTTTTTTTTCCCCTGCCTCATTATTTCGAAATATGACTGCAATGAAGTACGAACATAACAGAAAGCACCGTCACAGAATATGTCTCCGTCTTTTACATATTCCTTTACAGCCTCCTGCAATGATAATCTTTTATCCCTCTTCGACCGATCCCGTTTCAGGTGGGCCTCGCGTGCCGATTTAGAATCAACCAGCCGGTCCAGTATGGTGGTGTCATCAATTTTCAGGTTTTTTAATGCTTCTACATTGTAGCTGTATGCACTCATAAGACCTCCCTTGGAGACAAAAATATTAATACAGGATTATCGAGGGTAATTGTATGCGGTCCACTCTTATATAATATACATATACTACGGATTTTTCTAAAAATATTACTACAAAATAGTATTTAAATATGTCAAATCTAAATTATTATATATGTCATATAATATTTAATAATCATTAGAAACATATATATTATTATAATATGATATCACATTGATAATTATACATTCTAGAAGGTTTTATTGGGCTTTCTCAGATATACCGTAATGAACGTTTTCATCTTTGATGATTTAAGAGCCCTGTAAATTACACTTAAATTTGATATTTATCTTGATTTTTACCATCTTGAAATTATAATGCTCATCTCTGTCCAGGGATTTTTGCCGTCTCATTTCACAGAGGTGCTTGATGACTATGCGGCAAACAAAATATGAATATGACCGGCACTACCACCTTGAAGAGATACTGACTATAGCCCTGTTATCGATCCTTAACGGATTGATACTTTTTTTTGCACATTTTAACCGCACCAGCGCTTCCATTTTCTCCCTGAATCTTCTGGTCATTTCTTTTATAGCGGTGCTACCCCTTATTTACCGTTTTAAAGAGAATAAATATCTGCTCATCTTCAGGGACATTTACATCATTCTTGTGGGTGGATTTATTTTTTTCGAACATCATTATCTGGTTCCTATGGTCAATCCACATGACATCGACCAGCTTTTGATTAGATGGGACCGTATGCTTTTTCTGGGCCATGACCCGACGAAACTTCTGGAAGCCTTCACCATCCCGGCGCTTACCGAGTTGCTGCAGCTGAGCTACATCAGCTATTACCTTTTACCCCTTTCACTCTGTCTGTGTTTGTACCTTACAGGGAAAAAGCTCAGTTTTCATATCGTTACCACGACGCTGCTGTTCGGTCTATACGTCTGTTATCTAGGCTACTACCTCGGTCCGGCAATTGGTCCAAGGTTCACCCTGGCGCAATACCAGAGCTTTCCCTTGAGTGGAATTTTATTTTTCGATCATATCAGCAAATTGATCACCACTTTTGAAGGTGTTACCCGTGATTGTTTTCCCAGTGGTCATACGCTCGTTTCCCTGCTCACCGCTCTCATGGCGTACAAATACCATAAATCTTTTTTTAAAATCTCTACCCTTTGGGCAGCCCTGATTGTAATTTCAACGGTATATCTTCGTTACCACTACGTAGTAGACCTTATCGCTGCAATCGTGCTGGCGTTATTCGTTTATCGTTATCATTCGTCGATGGTGTTAAAATTTATTTATTACCTGGACAGGTCCGAGGAAAAGCTGGTACTCCAGGAAGTTAAATCGTCAATATAATCAAATATAAACGGCCCGGTTTCCCGGGCCGTTTGATGAATATAAACCATTCCGTCATTCGATTATTTTATATCCCTGTCATAAATGCGGTAGGTCTTGTAATTTACCGCATTGAGCGGTTTCAATGCTCCTATCATCTTAACATTCGTTTCCACTATCAACGAACAGTCCGATTGCTCGAATCCAAGTCGTATCCCGTCCTCTATGGTCCGCAGGTAAAAAACATCATCTATCTTCTGTCCTCGAAATTCAGGCAATACTCCCATTATCATGGTTCGTATTGTTTTTGCTTTTTTCACCGTCCGCAATGCCTTTACGAGCCTCCATGGATATAATTTACCGTTTAATGCCTGCAGCGCCGGATTGACATCGGGGACAGAAAGTATGCATCCAACCGTTTTACCTTCTTTTTCGGCAAAGATCGCGAATTCCGGCACAATGACCGGCAACAGCTCATGAACAAAGTATTCCAGCTGCCGGTCGGTCAGTGGAAGATGTCCCCAGTTCCCTTCCCATGACGTGTTGAAAATGAGTTTTATGTCCTGAATGCGTCTTTTTATTTCCGTTTTGTCCTTTTTATTGAACAGCTTGTACTCAACGTCCTGCCTGCTCTGGTAATTTTCACGGACCGTTTTGAGATATGGTTCATATTTCATGAAGTTTTCCTTGGTAACAAGGTAGCATCCCCAGTCTATGGTTTTTCTGAAACCACATGCTTCAGCAAGGTCCTTGTAAAATGGTGCAAAATGGAATATCCCTACCACCGGCGTGATTTCCATTCCATGCACTTCAAAACCGACTGAATCATAAACGGAAAAACTCTGAGGCCCCTGCATCACCGTTTTCCCCTTTCGCTTCAAGGTGGCTTCAGCAGTGTTAAACAGTGCTTTCGCCACTTCGATATCATTTATGGATTCGTAAAAACCGAAAAATCCTGTATGTTTATCGTACTTCTCTTCGTACAGGCGGTTGACATGGGCGGTGATCCTGCCTACCGGTGCGCCGTTCCTGTACGCGATGAAGAACTCTGCCTCTCCCACTTCAAAAAAATAACCATGCTCAGGATCAAAAAATTTTTTCTGATCCCGTATAACCGGCGGCACCCATGCAGGATCGTTATCGTATATCCCTAGTTTCCATGGCAGTTTGATGAATTCCATCATCATTTTTCTATTTTCCACTTTACGAATATCGACGGCAATTGTCATAAAACCTCCATTATACTGTACACGTTCAATTACTACCTAAGAATATGCATAATACATACCATGCAGAAATATTGTTGCCCCGAATGTTCTAAACCTTCCAAACCTTTCAACACCATTGCTGAAAAATCGCCATACCGATATATAAACGGGTTTTATTCAGCCACACTGTATCATTTATGCAATATAATAAATGTGCGTTTTAATAATTGCCGGTAACCATTTTATACTGTTAAAGCAATCGACGATATATACAGAAATTTTTACGCCCTTAAAATATTCGGGGAAAATGTATTAAAACACCATCGCAATGATCTTAGTTAAAAGAGTGTGCCCTGTTTGTCCTTGTTGTCTTTCAAAGGTGTACGCAGATTTAGAAACTCATTTGTAGTTTCTTGAGCGGCGTTTGTCTGTGATTCTTCATCCGGGTTATTCAACTTCTGGATTATCTTCTTAATATCC
>CAZUXY010000015.1:0-75538 GCA_964624235.1 uncultured Leptospirales bacterium
TACAGTTCAGGGTGCCGAAAAAATTTACGTCCATAATTCTTCGGTATACCTCGAGTTTCGTGTTTCTGAACAGACTGCGCTGGGTAATTCCGGCGTTGTTTACCAGTATATCAATGCCTCCCCAGAGTTTTATGATTTTATTAATCGAGGATGCACATGTTACGGGATTACTGACATCGCATTTTAATGCATAAATATCGATACCCCGTTGCTTAAAAAAACTTTCTGTTTCTGAAAGGGTTTTCTGGTCAAAATCGAGTATGCCGATTTTTGATCCCATCCGGCCGAATTTTTCCGCAATGGCTTTCCCAATACCGCTAGCGCCGCCGCTAATGACGACAACTTTATCCTGCAACATGGTATTCCTCCATGATTAATTTTCGAACTGAAGTTCTATTTTTTCAACTTTATTAAGATTCCGCTCATAAAAAAAGGACCCAGCATAAAAAAACGCAGCAGCGATGATCAAAAAAACGGGAAGCACGGAAAGGGCGGTAATAATATCGTATTTATCTGAAATAGAACCGATAATTATCGGTCCCAGGGAAGCCCCCAGGAGGTTCTGAAAAATCACGCAAATAGCGTAAGAAACATCCCTTAGCCCCGGATGCACTACATCCTGGGTCACCGCGGCTGCCGCAGGTATGAAAGCAGTTATTGATAGTTCTATTAAAAGAATCATTTTATAAAGGTAGAGAAGGAAAAGCAGTATAAATATGTAATATCTATATCCCTTTGAAGGCTGATAGCATCCCTGTGTCGGTATCATAATTATTATACTCCCAAAAGGTATGAAATAAAAAGGCCTTCCTCTGGTTAAATGGCGGAGGAAGGCCCTGTTGTTACCGATCGTTTCGGCGGCATCGATTCATCGGGGTAAGCCACCGGGTCGGTATTTTCAGCCGACCTTGTATCCTCCCAGGTTCGCAAGGGCAACACTTCCAGGACTGATGGTTGAGGGATCGACCATCACGTTGACGCACGCGGTTTTACCGGAAGAGAATGCGGCTTCCAGCGCAGGTTTAATGTCTTCCGGTTTTTCCACGTAAGCGCCAAAACCGCCCAGGTCGGCTACCAGCTTTTCGTAGTTGACTTTGCCGATCCATGTCCCGTCGGGTATTGGATGGCCTATCCTGAGTGTCTGGCTGTGGGCGATCATGCCCCAGCTCTGATCGTTGGCGACTACCACAACAATGGGAAGGTTTTTCCTTATAGCGGTGTTGAACTCCATGAAATTGAATCCGACTGATCCATCACCTATGATCAGCAACACACGACGTTCGGGAAAACGGAGTTTAGCGGCATTGGCAAAGGGTATACCCACCGCAAGGCAGCCATAAAGACCGGAATCCATATAGGTACCGCCGGAGCGTATGGTCCTGGTCATACCCATCCAGGTCTGGGTGTCGCCGCCGTCTGCTACTACAATATCATCTTCGCGGTTCATGAAATCATTCACTTCTTTAGCCAGCCTCATGGGGTGGATCGGTGTCCCTTCATTTTCCCACATTGGTTTTGCCTGGGACTTGCCGTCGGCATCGGCCTTTTTTATGGCTTCTACCCAGTCTTTAAACTGATTCTTGAGGGCCGTACTTGATTTCTTGCTGTCTATATAGCGGTTGAGCTCTTTCAGAAGTGATTTGATATCACTGACAACCCCGAGGGTTGCCGACCGGTTGCGCCCTATTTCCTCGGCTTCAATATCAACCTGTATGAGCTTGGCGGTGCTGGGGAAAATATCACCAAAGATATAGAAAAGACTCAGTCGCGATCCGAGCAGAAGGATACAGTCGGTACCCATATTGGCGGCAAGCGCTGCCCCGGGACGAATCGCAAGAGACGATTCGAAACAAAGCGGATGGGTGTCCGGTATAACACCGCGACCTGCGCCCAGGGTGAAGGATGGTATGCCGGTTTTCTCGACAAATTCGACCAGTTCCTTTCCCGCATCGGAATACCAGGCGCCGCTGCCCGCAATTACAATAGGACTTTTCGCCGCTGAGATAAGCTCCATGATCCTGGGTACGCTGTCCAGGTCCACGGGTTTGGAATCTATGTGTGATTCGAATTTTTTAACCTTGGTCATATCCGCCTGGGCGTTGAGTACATCACAGGGTAGTTCGAGATAAACGGGGCCAGGTCTTCCGTTGTTTGCGTACCGGAAGGCCATGTCTATAAACTCGGGGATCCTTTCGGGATTATGGCAGATCCATGCCTTTTTAACCATAGGCGCGATAACGGGAAGCTGACTCATGTCCTGAAGATCGAGCTTTTCCGTGCTCTCGAGCCCCACGCATCCGGAAATAAGTATAACCGGGGCGTTGGTCAGACGTGCGTTGGCAATCCCTGAAAGTGCATTGGTAAAACCGGGTCCTGCGGTTACCATTGCTACGGCGGGTTTTCTCGTCATTCTGGCCCACGCTTCCGCCATAAATACCGCCGCCTGCTCATGGCGTGTGTCGAATATTTTGACCGGTGAGCCTTCCAGAAACTGATAAATGGGGGTAATGTGTCCTCCGCTTAGGGAGAATATGTATTCAACTCCCTTGTCTATAAGGGCCTGGGCCGCAAGCTGACCTCCTATTACTTTATTCATTGATTACCTCCGCAAGTTGTATTTGAGTATTGGATTGTTTAGAGTTCCATACACTGACCGCCGTCAAGATTGATGGCCTGACCTGTAATATACGCCGATGCGTCCGATGCCAGAAATACTACCAGATCTCCCGCATTTCCGATTGTTCCGATTTTTCCAAGAGGGATTGTTTTACACATCTCTTCTTCTCTTTGTTCAACAGTGGTGCCAAGTACATTTGCTTCGAGTTCAAAGCGCCATTTTTCCAGGTCGGTACGTATCTGGCCCGGACAGATGGCATTTACGCGTATCCCGGCGCCACCAAGCTCTTTTGCCATTGTTTTAGTCAGCATGATCACACCGGCTTTGGCTACTGCATAGGCACTGTTGAAAACAGGCGGTACTTTTCCCGCCCGTGACGCAGTGTTGATAATGGATCCCGGACTGCCAAGCATAAGCGGTAGAATCGCACGGCTTACCCTGAAGGTGCCGAAAAGATTGACATTGACTGTGCGTATCCATTCTTCTTCATTGTAACTGACTATAGTGTTGGGAACTCCAAAGGTAGCACCGGCATTATTACAGAGTATGTCTATGTGGCTGTAGCGCTTTGAAATATCATTTACCATGGCGGCAATGGATGCGTTATCAGTGATATCAACGTTCACCGCCATAGAGGAAATCCCATAACTAGAAGCCAGTTCATCAGCAAGGGAATCCATATCTTTTTTCGTACCGGTTTTCAGAAGCTCATCGTTGAAAATCTGTTTCCCAAGATCGGCGATAACCAGGTTGACGCCGCATGAGGCAAGTTTTTCAGCTATACCGAATCCGATACCGGTCTTTTTACCTGCTCCGGTAACGATAGCGGTTTTACCTTTCAAATCCTCGTACATGATATTCCCCTTACAAAATAGAAAAGTAGCAATAATAATGAATTATACTCATATTATGAATGCTATTCATTACAGTATTATTAAGTCAATTCATTTTTATTAATTTTTGTTATTCATGGTTAAACCTTTTGACATCAGGGGCGTTCACTGGATCAGAAAAAGGGACAACAGTATAAGGAAGTGTAAAGATAGCATTAATGCAGATCAGATTAATTTACAACAATTTCACATCAATTAATACTGTCGGCGTTTTTACAATATAGCGCCAGTCTTCGTTATCCGGAATTCTATAATAGATACAGCCATCCCCAGGCCAGTGATCAATAATGCGAAAACATAGTATCATGATTTTCCCGGATTCCATTTATTGTTTGTTAGTATATATATCGGTCCGTATCTCTTTAAGGGATTTTTTCATTCGTACTGGCCCTTTGATCTGCAAATATACTTGTCCTTTGCACAAAAAAACAACACATTGATTTATTCAGCGGTGTTGTATTGAATGTACCTATCATTATATAATCTGGATATACTCCTTCCGGGAATATACCTCAATGAACGAAAAAACGAAAATAAACGGAATAAGAGAATCTGACTCTGCCATACTGCGTTTTGAAAAGATACCGGTTATAGTTTTTCCCGATTCCCGTTCCGGTTCCCTGTATACAGCGCGGGAGATTGCCGGTCTCATCAGGGAAAAACAGGTGCTGAATCTTCCCTGCGTGCTTGGACTGGCAACCGGGTCGACACCGCTTACGGTATATGAAGAACTGGTGCGGATGCATCGTGACGAAGGATTGAGTTTTCATAATGTCGTTACTTTTAATCTGGATGAGTATTATCCCATGGAGCCGGATTCACTGCAAAGCTATGTGAGATTTATGAAAGAGTATTTTTTTAATCTGGTGAATATAGATACGGGCAATATATATATTCCTGACGGAACTGTATCGAAAGCAGAGTTAAATAAATACTGCCTAGGTTATGAGGCGGCGATAAGTTCCCATGGCGGTATAGACCTGCAGATTCTGGGTATAGGTCGTACTGGACATATAGGCTTCAACGAACCCGGATCACCTATCGATTCCCAGATGCGTCTGGCCACTCTGGATCATGTGACTATAGCCGACGCAGCAAGTGATTTTTACGGGGAGGAAAATGTCCCGCGACACGCCGTCACCATGGGTATAGGCACAATACTGAAGGCAAAGAAGATCATCTTACTGGCATGGGGTGAGACCAAAGCGCCGGTCATACAAAAGGCGGTCGAGGGACCGTTCAGTGAATCCGTTCCCGCCTCGTTGCTGCAGCGGCATTCATCGGCAATAATTGTGACCGACCATGCGGCATCAGCGGAACTCACCCGGATTAAAACTCCATGGCTGATCGGTAATGTAGACTGGAAAGAGGGCCGCATGGTCCGCCGGGGAGTGGTCTGGCTCTGCCAGAAAGTCGGAAAACCCATTCTTAAACTTACCGACCGGGATTATAACGATAACGGCATGGGAGGCCTGACGGCGGAAAAGGACTCGGCGTATTCGATCAACATTGCGGTGTTTAATGATCTGCAGCATACCATAACCGGCTGGCCGGGGGGAAAACCCGATGCCGACGATACACATCGTCCTGAAAGAGCGAAGCCCTATCCAAAACGGGTGTTGATATTCAGCCCTCATCCCGACGATGATGTCATCTCCATGGGTGGCACCATGAACCGACTGGTTGAACAGCGTCATGATGTGCATGTGGCGTATCAGACGTCTGGAAATATAGCGGTTTTCGATCATGATGTGATACGATACGTTGATTTTATCAGGGACATGGGGGCATCGTTCGGTGTGGAAAACAGCGAAACGTTAAAACTCGGTGACAGGGTTGTCGATTTTCTGCTGAATAAAAAACCGACGCAGGTGGATTTACCGGAGGTTCAAACCATAAAGACCCTTGTTCGACGGGGAGAAGCAAGGGCGGCATGCAGATTTCTGGGGGTTCGGGAGCAATGCATCCACTTTCTGGACCTGCCGTTTTATCAGACTGGTACTGTAGTCAAAAATATATTATCCAATGATGATTTTGAGCTTATAAATAAACTGCTGGTTACCATAAAACCTCATCAGATTTACGCCGCCGGGGACCTTTCCGACCCTCACGGGACCCACAGGATATGCCTTGAAGCGATAATGAAGGCTCTTTCCATAGTTAAGGAGCAGGAATGGTTCGACGGTTGCACGGTGTGGCTGTACCGTGGCGCCTGGCAGGAATGGGATCTGGCCGATGTGGATATGGCGGTTCCCTTGAGTCCATCAGAGCTTGCCCGCAAACGCGGTGCGATATTCCGCCACCAGTCACAGAAAGACAGGCCCCTGTTTCCGGGTGCAGACAGCCGTGAATTCTGGCAGAGGGCGGAGGAACGCAACCGTTCCACCGCCGTTTTGTACGATCGGCTTGGTATGGCGGAATATGAAGCCATCGAGGTTTTCAAGCGATACCTTCCCTGAAGGAACCATGTCGGGGTGTGGCATCGTAAAGTGCCGCGGCATCGGGCTGTTAAAAGCAATCAACGGGATCTGGAATCGTTAACTTTGTAAAACGAGTTTTTTACCGAAAATTGTTTTCTTGCAGTCATGTATCCCGCTCCAGAATATTTCGTTTTTCTGTAAAAGCACTGAATATCCATGCTGTCGGTAAAAGGGCAGGGCCCTGGTATTGTAATTGGTGGTTATAAGATGTATGCCTTGTATTCCCAGAGACTTCATTCTGGATTCAAAAAGCCGCATTAAACTCCGGCCTATCCCCCTCCGCTGATATTGGGGGAGTATGTTTATATGAAGGTGAGCGGGATATGTACGCTGGATTTCTTTTTGATCTTCACTTCCTGTAAGTTTGCGCCATTGCATGACCTGACGGTATGATTCGGGATATCGCCACCAGGAGTAAAGAAAGAGACGTGGAATGAAAAAAGGGAACATTTTACGGAAAAATTTTTTTTGATACTTTTGTGTATCACCTGAACCAAGTATATATCCCACGATTTTCCCATCATTGTCCTTATCTAGTGCAACAAAACAGTGATCGGCTTCAAAACGGACATAGTAAAGACAGAACAGGTACCCGAAGAGCTTGCGGTCCTTAAACCTTTCAGAGCCGGTAAGGTCTTCTCCCATAAAACCGGTTTTATAGCAGATATCCAGTATACCGGGCCAGTCGTCCCTGTGACATTGCCTGAAGACAATGGGTGACGATTTTTCCACCATCACTATTGAGGTTTGCCTTTAAAGTTTTTCCCGTATTCTTTTCAGCTGTGAGCTGATAGCTTTTTGTGGATACGACAGGAATAAGAAGAACCCGATCAGGGAAAAAATCCCTCCTACCGGTCCGGCGAGCTTGACACCCAGAGGGCTGGCGACGTCCTTGCCGAACGCTGCAAAGAGATAGGAAACTATCGCCGCGGCAATACCGTAATTCACTTTCATAAAAAGACCCTGGGTACCGAAAAACATGGCCTCTCGATTAATCCCGTTAACGTGCCCGTCGACTTCACTGATGTCCGATATTATCGCGTTCGGAATAACCAGCAGTATTGCGACAGGTATCCCGAGGAGTGCCATGTTGATATTTGCATATAGTACACGATATTCCCCAGTCGTGTCAGTAAAATAGGTCATGAACATGAAAACGGCAAAGGTCAACAATCCTGCCAGCATGATGGCTTTGTTACTCACCCATCTGGTAATAAGTGTAATGAACACGAAACATACCGCCGCGCTTCCGAACAGCACCACCATCAGTATGGTTTGATATGACTGGTCTTTTTGTAGAAGTACCATGGGGTAATACGCAACGGTTGAGCGTATCACATTAAAGGCAAACCAGAACAGAATCGTGGGAACCATATAAATGATGAAGGTTTTGTTGGTGATGGTCATTTTCAGTGATTCCAGCAGCCCTATATCGGCAGGTTTGCTGACGGAATACCTTTTTTCATTAACCGGCAGGGCGGAGGTGATCATGAGAACGAAAGCAATTACTGACATGATGATGAGGGTGAGCTTCAGTGCGGGATCCTTGGGCATGGAGTTTTTTTGAAACAGTTCCCATAGGATAGGTACTCCCATAAGGATAACGGCACCTCCCAGCAGTGAGAATACCGCCTGCAGTACAGTGATGAATATCCGGTCTTCATGGGAATGGCTGAGTTCAGGTATCAGTGCCAGATAAGGTGCCATAAAATATGTATAAAAGAAAAAGTATATTCCCAGGACCAATGCGGAGTATACCGCGTTGAGTACTGAAGCCGAGGAATCGGGCGGAAAAAAAAGCAGAACGGTACATACAGCGAAAGGAAGGGAGCCGGTAACCATAAAGAATTTGCGTCGCCCCAGTCGGAAAGTTGCATTATCGCTCCAGTGTGCGATTAGTGGATCTGCCAGTGAATCGATAATTCTCCCGAAAATGATGATGAAACCGAGTACTGTGATTCCTAAAAAAAGTGGATTGTTATGAATGAGTTCAGGCATCCCCGTTTCTCTGGGTGGGATCAGAAAAAAGATAAGGTATACGCCGAAAATGTTATCGAGGATGCTGAAGCCTGCGTTGCCGCCTGCATAAATAATTTGTTTCCATTTTCTGAAATGTTCCATGGATAATGTCCTGTTTTGTTTTATTTTAAAAACAGTTCCTCGCATGAAACCGATGGGATTGTATTATTACACTGATGTATGGAGTTATCAGAAAACAATAGAAGTCAAATACAAATCAGGTGGTTTCCGCGTTATTCGCAAAGCAGGTTATTTATTGGAGAATGAGAATTGAAATTGACCTGTGATGTTCCATGAAGTTTCATTAAGACAAACCTGTAAATATATGTATCTTCAATAATAATCTGAAAACCGTAAAGATAGCGCAGGCGCTGCGCGTCATAAGGAATCAGGCAGTCGCATGTAATAGTGCTCTGACCTGTTGGACAACCTGTATGCCAACGCTGCGACAATACTCGATTCCTCCTTTTTGAATGTATTTCTTTACGTCAATAGGTGATTCGAAATCGGTTTTTGTTAACAGCCTGCAACTGATGCTGCCGAACCTTCGTTCGAACCAGTGCCCCAGTTTTTGCCCGGTGAACATGGCGCGGTTGAATTTATTTGCATCAAAGGATGAGGCTTTTTCTTTCGACGATAAGTGCATTTTTATGACTCTGAAATAACTGTTCTCGATCTCACCGGTCAACATGCCGATGGCAAAAACTCCCGCAACAAGGGCGCCGCAGGTATTGCCGGTAAGCAGCGTACCACCGATAAAACCCCAGGACGAATTAAGCATCATGTCGTTGATTGTCATTAAATCTTTAAGAGCTCGCAAAACGGTATGGGCGCAATGAAATGATGACGCCCTGAAAGATTCCTGCAGTGTTGAAAACGCATCGAGTGTTTTCTTATTGAGTAAGAAAGGTTTACCACAGGAACCGGATTTTATGTCGATAGCCGCTTCAGGGGACGTGCAAATGGCCTTTATGCAGTTTTTCATGCCTCCTGCTTTTCTGATATCGGTGCAAAAAAACGAACCATTGGATTTTTTAAAATATTCCATGAAATACCGGCCTTGTGTCAGTACGGGCGGAATCACTCCCGGTTTTATCCATGAATTCGAATCCTTACCGAGGAAGAGTATCGAAGAGGTAATGCCGCCGCATTCCCTGCCCAGGTTACCGATGCCTCCCGGCAGACCAGAAGAAAGCAGGACCATTCGATCAAAAGGTATGCCCTCTATCTCCATGAGGGTCCGCATTACCGCCGGTGCGCAATGTCCCATACGCAGTGTGTTTCTGAGGCCCATGAGTTGTTTTTTTCTGGTCAAATCAAGGCTGATCCCGCCAGGAGTATCTGAACATCGGAAAAGGAGTAAAGGAATTGAAGACGCCATCAACGCATTAATAAAAGAAGAACCGGAACAAATGAAAAATCCTTTCCTGGTAATCCGCGATCCGTGGTTATCCCACATGGTATTTCTCCTTTATAAGTGAATAATATATTCATTATATATGCAGTATTTTACCCTATAAATTTTGATATACCGAAAAAGTGGTATTCCAGCAGGTTCTGATACGCTTCGGCAATCTGCTGAATAGCATTATTGGTTTTTAATATTTCCAGAACCGCCTGGAAAAGATTGGCGTATATGACTGTGAGTAATTCATTTTTATGTGGCGTCATATTGATTTCCGTAATTCCCCTCATGGATTTGATGTATTCATTCACGTTATTAATCAACATGTGTATGATTTCATTTCGAAGTCCTTCATAGCGGGTTCCCTTACCTTTATCGAGTACCGCGATCAGGTGCAGGCGGTATTCGCCGAAGAAGCTCTGCAGGTCATCATCTTTCAGATTCATCGGTTTGTATGATCTCACTGCTTTAAGTGGAATTCCTTTTGCCGTGGTAAGCTTAGAAGAAATCAGTTGTTTGAATCGCTGTATCAGTGCCGGAGTGATGATAGAATAATAAAGCTCCTCTTTGCTTGAATAGTAGTGATATATATTGCCGACAGAAGTGCCGGATTCACGTGCAATTTCCGCAATGGTGCTTTCGTAAAGTCCTTTATTGCTGAACACTTTCAGCGCCGCATTCACTATCCTCTCTTTTATTTCTTTTTTTAATACTTGTGGCATGTGTATAACCTTATAATGAATATAAAATTCATTATTAACACATTGTCAAGATGTTTTATAAGGGAACCTCTAAATAGCACAACCTGATGTAACCTTGTGGATAAATGTTAAGGTAAAAATCAGAATTTTCAATAATGGTATTTTGGAAAATACTGATTTTTATGAGGTGCCCATAAATAAGATATCGCAGTGAATGGGCACATTAAAAAAAAAAAGGTATGACTATACAAAAACTTCTCGGGGTTTGCTGCCCTGTTGCGGACCTACATAACCGCGCTCCTCCATTAGTTCGATAATTCGGGCGGCACGGTTGTATCCGATCGACAGGCGGCGTTGCAGATATGATGCGGACGCTTTTTTGGTCTCTTCTACTATTTTAAGTGCTTCTACAAACAGTTCATCATCGTTTCCGCCGTCTTCTTCGGTGTCCTCTTCATATAAGTTTTCATCAATATCAATATAGCGGGGTGTTCCCAGGCTGCGCAGATGCTGCACAATGGTCATTATTTCTTCCTCTGATATGTAGGTGCCCTGTATGCGTACCGGGAAGGAACTCATCGGTGACTGATAGAGCATGTCCCCTTTGCCCAGAAGTTTCTCGGCACCGTTCTGATCGATTATGGTACGGGAATCAGTTTTCTGAGCAACCTGAAAAGCGATTCGGGCCGGGAAATTAGCCTTTATTACGCCGGTAATGACATCTACTGAGGGACGTTGCGTCGCCAGAACCAGGTGGATGCCGACAGCCCTGGCTTTCTGTGCTATCCTGGTTACAAATCCTTCGATTTCCTTAGAGGCCACCATCATAAGGTCAGCCATTTCGTCCATAATAATGACTATATAGGGCAAATGCTCATATCGGGTTCCATAACCGTTTATCTTCTGATTGTACCGTTCAATGTCCCTGGTGTGCACCTCGGAAAGCAGACGATAACGTCGCTCCATCTCGAACATGGCCCATTTCAAGGCTTTTGGGGCGACATGGGGTTCAGTGATGACCGGAGTGAGCAGGTGAGGAATACCATTATAGAGCTGCAGTTCTACCATCTTTGGGTCAACCAGTATAAAACGTACATAATTGGGATCGTAGTTATAAATAAGGCTGGTAATGATTGAGTTTACGCAGACTGATTTCCCCGACCCGGTTGCGCCCGCGATAAGCAGATGAGGAAGTTTTTTCAGATCGAGCATTACAGGTTTTCCGAGAATGTCTTTTCCCAGACCTACCTTAAGATAACCATGCTGGTTCTGGCATTCTTTGGAGCCTATAAGATCGCCCAGCGTTACCATCTCCCTTTTTTGATTGGGAACTTCAACACCTATCGCGGATTTACCCGGAATGGGCGCGACAATACGGACCCGCGATCCTGATAGAGCCATGGCAATATCATCCGCAAGGCCAACAATCCTGTTGACTTTAATCCCAGGTGCGATCTGCATTTCATAAAGAGTGATTACCGGACCCCTGTTGACGTTTGAGACCCTGGACTCGATACCGAATTCTCTTAAAGTATTGACCAGAAGTTCTGAATTTCTATGGACTTCAGATTTCCAGCTTGCGGAATCGCTGTCCATGGATGATTGTAGAAAAACCGTTGGGATGATATAATCCCGGTTGATCGCGATTTCATCAAAAATTTTACTGCCGACAGGTGAATTATCCAGCTCTGGAACACCGAACAGGAAGGTCTGCTGGATATCGGGGCCATTTTTAACGCCGCGGACTTCTGTTTTTTTTGAGACATTTCTGTATGCTTCGTCGACAACGCTTTTTTCTGGAGGTGTTATATCAGCATTGTATGCGTTTCCGGTCCCGATTTCCCCATCAGGCAAGGCTTCTTCCTCTTCGATTTCGGCGATTCTGAAGCGGTTGGTTGTGATCTTTTGTGTATTGGTAAGATGTGCCAGTGCGGCGTTAACCTCTGTTTCACCTGCATTTGATTCAGTCTCATTTTTATAAAAATCTTCACTATTATCATCTTCCAAAACGGTGCTGATATCCACAGGTATGCTGTTTAATGCAATATCTTCTTTCAACTGAATGCGATCATCCGCAGATGAAGGGTTCGTTTCCTGGGTATCAAGCGGGTCAGTATATTCCAGCAGCCTGGGTGGCCTTTCTGATATCTCATCCTCTATCGGAGTAATGATTCTGCCATGATAAAGCGCCACCTTCCGTTTTTCTATCCAGGGAGGTTTCCCCTTTTTTTTATTCAGTGACTCTGCAATCTTGGTAAGAGGTACAGGATCCCGCTTGATCTTCAGAAGTATATAACCATAAATCGTTTTAAATAATGAAAAAAGCTTTTTGTGTGCGGCGGAACTTATTATTGCATCAAATGAAAACAAACCCAAAAGAATAAGGCCGGTAATATTCAGTATGATCACAACCAGAGCGGCGCCGACCTTTCCACTGAAACTCAGGAAAAAACGATACAGGTACAATCCTATAAAACCACCTGCATTCTGCGGCAGGGCACTGGATTCAAACATGGCGAAAAGGGGAGAGAGTGAAATCATCCCAAAACCCAGTGCGAACATCCTTTCGAGATATACCGAGTTTGTCCCCTTTTTGATCAGGTGCCAGCCCGATATGAAAAGCAGTATACAGAGAAGCAGAGAGGGATAACCGAAGGCTATGCGGAAAATGTTTCCCAGCCATGCTCCAAGGGGACCTATCAGGTTATTAACGGACTTTCCGCTTTTCAGCAGATCGTAATCCGAGGATGAATAGGTACACAGCGATAAAAGCAGGAGTGCTCCCAGCAGAAACAGGAACACCCCTGCAATTTCACGGTACCTTCGATCGCTGATCACGCTATTCCTCCAGAAATCGATGCAATTAATTCATTTGATGAACATGTGTGGTTGCCGAAACGGTTCGGGGAACATAATCAGGATGAATAAATTATCAACCCCAGAATCCCAATACCCATGGTATAGTAACCGAAAAGGTCGATTCGGACCCGTTTCACCAGTATGAAAAGCACTTTCAGCGAGATCAACCCGGTTACAAGAGCAATCATCATGGATATGCCCAGAGGAATTGCGATTTCCGGCATGATAACTTTCCGTCCCAGTTTCAGCGTTTCCAGTAAACCCGCACCGGCAATAACCGGAATGGCCATGAGAAAAGAAAACCTTGCCGCCTCTACGGGTTTCAGACCGCACAGCATACCTCCGGTAATGGTGGTTCCCGACCTGGATATGCCCGGTAAAACAGCGAAGGCCTGAAAGCATCCTACCGCCAGGGATCGTACAATGCCCATCTCTTCTATATTTCGGCATTTCAAGGGGATAATTTTAGTGGATATAAGGATGAGTCCGTTGAGAATCAAAAGCCATAGTACCGCTGAAACCGACGAGAAAAACGATTCGATGAAATCGTGCATCAGCAGTCCGAACAGACCGGCGGGGATTGATGCAATAAAAACATATAACAGGGTTTGTATCTCCCTGTTTTTCCACTCCCTTTTAATTATACTTTCCAGTGTTCCCTTCAGCAGAGTGACGATATCACGGTACAGGTAGATAATAACAGCGAGCAGAGTAGCCAGATGAAGAGCGACAGATATGAAGAGTTCAGTATCCTGGCCGATTACTTGCAGGTATCTTTTAACCGGGTCGAGGTGTTGAACAAGAACCAGGTGTCCTGAGGAGGAAACAGGAATAAACTCGGCGACTCCCTGGATTACCGCCAGGCAGATCAGAATCATCAGCAATCCGGGCATTTATACCTCCAGAACCTGGACCTCAATGAGGGGGTTACGACGCGTAAGTTTAAAAATGCTGTTTTTCAGATGCTTTTTAAGAAAACCGGCGATGTCCCTTCCTTTCATGCCGTCGGACAGCAGTTTATGAATGTGTTCCTCGACATCTCTTTTTATTGCCTCATTTATCGCCCCGCTGCGGCTGGTTATGAATCCGCGTGTCACAACGTCGGGGCGTTGAAGCAGTTGTGCTTCCGAACAGACCGCGGTTATTATTACAATTCCTTCAGAACTCATGGTCATTCGGTCTCTTATCAGTCCGCTGCCGATATCTTCCAGTTCATTGCCGTCCACCACTATCTTGTTAAGCTGGATGGAGCCCGCGATCTCAAAAGTTTTTTTGCTTAGCTCAAGAATGCTGCCGTTTTCAGCGATCAGTATTCTCGAGGGTTTTATTTTCAATGACTCCGCGATCTCTCCATGTGCTTTGAGATGGCGGAATTCCCCGTGTATAGGCATGAAGAATTTAGGACGGGTGAGGGTAATCATAAGCTTCAGTTCTTCCTGCGATCCGTGGCCCGATACGTGGATGTCCTCGTCCTGCTCGTAAAAAACATCAGCCCCCTGGCGCATAAGGGAATTCACCACGTTGTTTACCAGGCGTTCATTACCGGGTATTACCGAAGCCGTTATTATTACGGTATCGGTTTTTCCCGCACTGAAGTGCTTATGGGTACCGGCCGCCATTCGTGACAGCGCCGACATGGGTTCACCCTGCGAACCCGTGCATACAATAACCAGTTTTTTGTCGATGAGAGTACCGGCCTGTTTTATATCGATAATTTGATCTTCTCTGTATGAGAGATATCCGAGGTTTTTGGCGATCTCCACATTTTTCTGCATGGTGATTCCCGAGACCACCACTTTGCGATTATACTTCTGGGCGACATCCAGGACCTGTTGTATACGGTGTATATTCGATGCAAAACTCGCCACAATGATTCTTCCCCTGGATTTGGAAAAAATTTCCACGAGCTTCTCGCCGAGTACGCTTTCAGACCGGGTATATCCCTTTCGCAGGGCATTTGTGCTGTCCGACATCAGCAGCAGTACGCCCTTTTCGCCGTATTCGGAGAAACGAGACAGCTCGGTAACGCGGCCGTCCATGGGAGAGAAATCGATCTTGAAATCGCCGGTATGCACGATAATTCCCAGCGGCGTCTGGATCGCCAGCCCCACACCGTCGATAATGGAATGATTGACCCTGATGAAATCCACGGTAAAGCTTCCGATCTGCAGTGGGGTTGATGGTCTAACTTCGACGAAGGTGGGCATTTCCTTTGGAGGTCTTTCCTCGATCCTGCTCTGTATAAATCCCAGGGTTAGTCTGGTGGCGAACAGAGGAGCGGTGATTTCCTGAAGGAGAAAGGGAACCGCTCCAATGTGATCCTCGTGGCCGTGTGTGATGATTATGCCTTTCACCTTATGGCGGTTTTTTACGATATAACTGAAGTCCGGGATGACAAAATCTATACCCGGCATTTCTTCGTTGGGAAACATTATGCCGCAGTCGACGATTATAATCTCGTCCCGGTACTCAAAAACGGTCATATTGCATCCTATGGCGCCCAGGCCGCCGATTGGTATTATGCGCAATTTATTTTCCGATTCCTGTTTCATTCTCCGCTGTGCCCGAATCCTCCGTCATTTCTATCGGTATCTCGTAGAGTGTCGGTAACTACAAATTTTGCCTGGTACACTCTTGTGAATACCATCTGAGCGATTCGCATGCCCGGCGTGATTTCAAAGGCTGAGGTACCCAGATTGGTCATGATTATTTTCACCTCACCCCGGTAATCCGAGTCTATGGTTCCAGGCGTGTTTACGAGGGTAATCCCGTATTTGTGGGCAAGTCCGCTTCGGGGACGTATCTGCGCTTCAAATCCTTCCGGTATTTCCAGGTATAATCCTGTCGGTATCAGTTCAATTCCGCCCGGAGCAATACTGATCGGGTTTTCTATGTGGGCGCGGAGATCGGCTCCCGATGCTCCCCGGCTCTGGTATTCGGGAAGCTCAGCTCCCGATTCAATTATGATCTTTACCGGCAACATGGTGCATGCGAAGTATTCGATAATAATAAAGCAACGGGCCACTATGCAGCCGGGAACCCCGTGTTGTCAAGAAAATAGCACGGAACATATATCTAAGTTGACGGTGAAAGCTCTCTGGTTTAATTTATTTTAAAAGTTTACTCTTAAAATGCCTTAGAAGAGGAATGACCATGATAAGCACAGGTATGAAATATCTTGATAAACTGATCGGTGGGATACGACTGGGAGACAATATAGTGTGGCAGATCTCCAACGCCGTACCGGTAGAATATTTTATAAAAAAGTTCTTCGATAAAAGCAATGATTTTCAAAACCTCGTTATCTATATTAATTTCAATTATTCGCCTCATACCATTTGCAAACGTTTCAGTGAAATTTTCACCACATTCAATTTTCTCCTGATCGATGCTTTTACCCATGGAAAGGGCAACAGTGATCCCGTTTTTCTTGATTTTTATCACAACGAGCAGGATTTCGATTTAAATAAAATTATCTGCATCGATGAACCAAGGGATATAAAACAGTTTCTTTCGGTAATGAACAAAATACAGAATGAGCATCGGGATGGATCTTTTTATGTATTCGATTCTCTGACCGGAATGAACGAGCTCTGGAAAGACGAGCGTGCCATTCTTGACCTGTTCGCGTTTACCTGTCCCAAGTTATATGAAATGAACACCATCGCTTACTGGATACTTGAGCAGGAAGCGCATTCCAAGGAGTTCATCGCCGGTTTGACCCATATTACCCAGATCGTTTTGTCCTTATATAATACCAACTCGGATTATTACGCCCTTAAAATTCATAAGTTGGAAGACCGTCCATCCACCAGCCTGAGTACACCACACACTTTCAGGATAATCGACAGGGATATCCATTTCGAGGAAAAAGAAACCGGTGATATTTTCAAAATCGGGACAAAGGTAAAGGAATTACGCAAGGCGTCGAACATCACCCAGGCTGAACTTGCGGTAAAGCTGGGGATGACTCCCGGTGCTGTATCTCAGATTGAAAATGACCTTATCACACCTTCTTTAAACACGCTGGTGCATATCTCATCTATCTTTAAAAAACCTATTGAATACTTTATCAACACCGGGTTGATGGAAAACGGGAATAAAGGGTATTCCATTGTCAGAAAAAAGGACTCCCCGATTTCACTGGCAAAAAATATGAAGATTTACCATCTTGTAAACGATAAAAATTCCGAAGTAAATTCCTATTATATCATCATGGGGAGCCACGAATCCGTTGAGGGCTCCATAAAGCTTCATAAAGGAAAAGAAATAATCATAGTGGTCAATGGATCACTCAGTGTTATAATTGGGGGTGAAGAACTGCAGTTCAGAAAGGGGGATTCCATACTGCTTGACCGGTCTTTTGTTGAAAAGTGGACAAACCATGGTAAAAGCGACTGCGAGTTTATTTATATTCAGTATTAAACGGCTGCCTACCGAATATAGTAGTAATAATCATTAACCTCAAAGTGTGATGGCGTCGAGACAGATTTCACACATTCGAATTCTGAGCAATTGGGCAGATCATATGAATAATCAATTGAATCATCCCTCTTCAAATACTCACAGCAAGGAATCCTGTTTACGACAGGGTTCTATTTATTCTAAGATAGACAAGCTGGAAGAAGCATTGCGGTGTTACAACGAAGCTCTTGTGCATGGTGAAGATTTTCGCATTCATTATAATATAGGAAATCTGTTTTACAGGCAGGGTAAATATAAAAATGCAGTGCTGGAACTGGACAAATCACGGCGACTTAATGATTCTTTCGGCATGTCGGTTTTATTAATGGGGCTCAGTTTCAGCCGTATGGGTAACTACAAGGCGGCCGAAACCTGTTATGTCCGTACTCTTGAAATCATGCCGGGAAACCGCGTGGCGCTTACAGGACTTGCCTTAGTGTGCATTGAAACGGGAAGACTTGAAAAGGCCCTGAGCATTATAGACCGGCTCATAAGCGCCGACCGTAGTAACCTGAATGTGAAAAAACTCAGGGCTGATATCCTCTATAGACTCGATAAATATGATGAATCCGCGAAAGAAATCAAAGAACTGGTTCCCTTGAATGAGCGATGCCGACACTATCATGATATAGCAAGAACCATTCCCGTGGGAGTTTATTCCGATAGATATGGAAGTCTGGATGAAAAGATATGCGCTCTGGAATCGATCGAAGAGAAAAATCGCGGCCAGAAAATAGCACTCAGCCTTTGTTATCTGCTCAGGGGGGAAGCAAATCGCGCCATAGATTACCTGTTTGAAGCCAGGAAGATGAGCTGTAACTGAAGAAAAGCCGTCTGTTCGACTGCCGGGACGGTGTTTGTATATAATACTTGACAATATCGCTCTATTGACTGGAGAATACCTTCCCTGGAGGGCGATTAGCTCAGTCGGTTAGAGCGCCTGCCTCACATGCAGGAGGTCACTGGTTCGAGTCCAGCATCGCCCACATCCCTTCCCGAAAGATACCTGTTACAGGTTAAGAATGTCCGCCCGCCGTACGATAATAATAGTATAAATTGGTTATAAGGATACCAGTATATACTATTATGACAAATCCGTTATTGCTTGATGTGTTACTGCAATACAAAGAGATTACCCCGGCACAGCTGAAGAAATCTCTCAGTTTGTATCGAAAATCACATAAGCCTGTAGGTATTATCCTCGTTGAGGAAGGATATATCAGTGAAGATACACTGAAACGGTATCTTTCCATGGAATACGCCGCACTTGCAGGCTCCGTAAATACGGTCGGAGGGTAATTCAGACCGTATTCGGTGTTGATATCTGATCCGGTTCCAGTTCTCTCACCCCATCCTCCAGCGTACAATCGATTATTTCAGGTTCCCTGCCGAAAGATTCCCGGAAACGGGATTTCATTACATCGATGAATGATCCAACGCGGGGGCTTTGCACCATGGTGATGGTGCATCCGCCGAATCCTCCTCCCATCATTCGAGATCCGCATATTCCCTCCATATCCCTGGTCCATGCGACCATCCGGTCCATTTCAGGTATGCTTACTTCAAAGAGGTCACTGAGACTGCTGTGAGAATCGTACAGGATTGCCCCTCCGGCAACTATGTCAGTTTTAATCATACTGTCATGGAATTTCATCGTTCTTTCGTTTTCCGTGACGGCATGAAGGGCCCGTTTGAACTCGATATCAGGCAACAGCCCTTTGCATTTTAAAAGATCACTGCTTTTCATATCACAGAGAAAACTGATTGGAAAACCATTACGTTGCAGTATTTTAAGGGCGTTCTCACACTGATTGCGACGTACATTGTATTCTGAATCCCTGAGGTTGTGTTTGATGCCGCTGTTGACCAGTATGAAATGCACAAGCGAGGAGTTGATCGGCAGATAAGAGTGGTTCAGATCCCTGGTGTCCAGTAGAACGGCATTGTCTCTTTTCCCATGAATGACCGCAAACTGGTCCATGATTCCGCATGAAACGCCGGCGTAATCCCGTTCGATCCTTTGACCTATTCTTGCCAGTTCTATGGTATCTATATTCATACCCGAAATACGCATGAGCGCATATAGGGTAACAATGGAGATGGCAGCGGAACTTGAAACTCCAGCCCCTGTGGGGATAGTGCTGTAGTAGCTCAGGTCGAAACCCGTGGAAATTCTGTTGCCTAGAATGCGAAAAGCGCCACAGGTGTAAGTCCACAACTGATCAATGACGCAGTTACTTTGCTGTATAAGTTCAAGGGAAAGTTCGGTATACTGATGGTATCCATGGTCATAACAACGCAAAAGCTGGCGTGAGTTCGGGCTGATACAGAGGAAAATTGCCTTATTCATTGCCGCAGGAAGAACTTTCCCTCCGTTGTAATCGATGTGTTCACCGATTAAGTTTATTCGGCCGGGACAGGAAAACAGGCGGACTTCGTCAGCACCATGGAATTTTTCCCTGTGTACATTGATTAAATGAGTAAAGATGCTATTCATCATGGGGGTGCCCCTTAATAAAACGAGGTTTTCGGCATGAAGTCATATGGGGTTCGAATTTGAAATAATTGTTCAAACACGATCGGGAAACCGCATGCTGCATGGTTACCCGGAAACAGTTCAATTACTGTGCAAGGAGGTAGGATATAATCTTAATCCCCGGTTCGGTTACGGCTATCTTTACCTGTCGGGAACTCCGCTCATCTGTGTATCGGATAATACCGAAATGCTTCAGCCATGTGAAAAAATAGAAATCAAGAAAGGATATCAGATACAAATCATTGCTGTTACCGAAACCCGTGAGTTCAAAAAACTCGTTGGCGACTGAAGACAGAGGGAAATACCCGGTCCTTTTATTACACAGATCGGCTAAAATGGTTCTTGATCGCTTCAGTTCACGGGCAGCTTCAGGTATTGAGGGGAAAATATCTTCCCATTTTACCCTGTTCCAGAATGACGTCAGCAAATGCACATAAAGACTTCCTTTGTCATATACTTTCTCGGAAATCGCCGCGAAACCGTTTCTATTAATCAACAACCGGGCCATTTTTAGAATTATTATCGCCTGTTTGATATAAATGGTAAGCAAATCCAGATCAGCCGTTTCTGCGTACATTTCAGTAGATGTAATCTTCTGGGAGCAGAATTCGTAGAATTCAGGGCAAAGCCTGTTGTCGGTTCCCATGGTAAACCGGTTGTTTTGAATCTGTTCTATCAAAAAACCGCATAACCGTGATGCAAAGCAGTCCTGAAGATTGATTTGAAAGGGGTCATCATCGATAATCGCGGCGATAACAGCATAGTTTTTATCCCGGACAGGTACGTTTTTATAGAAAAAATCATCATACTCCCTGTGGATTTCGTTGCCGTTATAAAAAGACATGCCCATTCTGCGGGTGATGCAGCAATGATCGCGTCTTTCTCTTATTGAGTACCTGGTCGCGGTATCCGTATATACTGTCCGTTTTGATGCTGTATTAATTTCCTCAGCATGATGTTTCATTATAACACCAGGAGTAGATTTCATTTCTGGATGATTCTCCCTGTTTCTGTATGTTGTTTTTCGGAATGAAGAACAGGTGAACAAGTATGCTCATTATGAAATTAATTGATAAACATGTATATGTAAATTAATTTAAAGTCAATTAATTTTTATTGGTATTTTGTTAAAAAAATGTTTTTGAGATATTTATACCAGGAATGGAGCCGGGTTCAACCATAAGGAAGCGGAAAGGATTATTCACCGTTTTCAGTATTCATGTTCATAAAAAAGAAATTAATTGAGTGCTATTGTTTTGAAATTTTCCGAAAACATTAAAATGGAAAATAATCTTGATATATTACTCTTTTGTCGAATTATGGTCTCTTTTAACAGCGCTTTATCGGGAATTTTGGCTTTTTGGTATCTGATTTTTCATGGTTATACAGTATTTACGCTGTGCGTGATTGCGGTTGTTGTAGATCAGAAAATTACACGGAAAATGATTTAAGACTGGTTATGTTGAACAAGGTGTTTTTGCGGGACGCGAAGCAGAAAAAGGAAATACTGGAAAACAGTAAAAGCATAGTACGGTATCTTGCCGTCTCTCTCGGGGAAAGAACACTACGCAAATACGAAAATCTGCAGGAAAGCTCACGCTTTATCAAAAACCGTTTTTCCCGGCATGTGTATCCTGTACTTGAAGAGGAATATTACATAAATGACCGAAAGGTTTGCAATATTGTTACCGATGTTCCTGGTTATGAACATCCCGAAAGGATTGTAGTGATCGGCGCCCATTATGACACCGTTGAGGATACTCCAGGGGCGGATGATAATGCGACGGGTATTGCCGCTCTGCTGGAACTGCACCGGCTTTTCGCCCCCCTCAGGTGCCGCAGGACCCTCCGATTCATAGCTTTTACCTTAGAGGAACCCCCTTTTTTCCAGGGGGAAAACATGGGAAGCATGGTTTATGCACGAAAAGCCAAAAAAAGAAAGGATCCGATTGAATTAATGGTCTGTCTCGAAATGATGGGATATGCAGGTAAAAAATTTCCGCAGAATGTCCCTTTCAGGAATATGGCGGAAAAGCTTCCGGCAAAGGGAGATTTTCTCGCGGTTGTTTCGCTGCCTTCTTCCGCATCATTTACCTATACCTGGAAAAAAATTTATGACACTGTTTCCAGAACTCCCATTGTGGATATCGTAGGACCTTCTTCCATTCCGGGAATCACCCATTCCGACCATTATTCTTTCAGTCATCACGGTTTCCCCGCCATCATGCTGACCGATACGGCGTTTTACAGGAATACACATTATCATACCGAACAAGACACCTTTGAAACCATCAATTTCAGGTTTCTCGCCGATCATATTTATTCAACGTTTCAGGCGTTGAAAGAACTGGCTAACCGGCAAAACCTTACAGGTGTGGAAGGAGAGTGATTTTTTATATGTGAGGGGATTAGAATTGAGCATCGAATGGAATGCAAAAGTGAAATAAACCTGAAAAAATGCAACTACACTTATGAATCCTGTCAGCGTAAGGGTGCATGCTGCGACTGCCTGAATTATCATATCAGATCCAGGGAACTCCCCGCGTGCTGTTTTCCCGCTGATGCTGAATCCACCTACGATCGCTCATTTGAACATTTTGCGCGATTGGTTGGTTCAGGCCGCGTATAAACGCCGCCCTTTTACATGAATCTTTCAAAACGATCCTTTTTTGCCTTGCAGACCGGGCATGTTTCAGGCGGTGCATCCCTGGCGCAGAGATATCCGCAGACTTTACACCTCCAGACTGGGAAAGAAAGACTGCCGAAAGCAGACATGGATCGTGATTTTACGTTATTAATTTTTCGTTCTTCTTCAGTGGGTCTGCGTTCAGGTATAGAATGAGGTTTAACCTCCCCGTTGATGACGGATTGAGATACGTAGAGCGCGCAATAACAGGTATTATAATCGGTCAGATCGGCGTCGCGATAGTCGCAGGGGCAGATTATATCCAGATCGTCAATTTTTTTGCCCGATGCAAGCCTGCAGGGACATGCCCAGTATCCGTATCTCTTTTCGTTGATGAGCAGTCCTTTAACCAGTTCAATGGTAAAAGCACGGTCGGGATTCAGATGATATCCGGCCGCTTCGGCGTCGGAATGCAGTTTTTTATAGAGTTTCTCAATATCCTCGGGAAGTAATTGATCTGTAGTGTTCATACGCCGATCTCTTTCATAATGCGGTTCTCGTCGAATCCTACAATACAGGCTGCATCATTAATTACAATGGTGGGAAATGATCCCTGGGGGTTCCACTTTTTCATTTCTTCCTTGGTGAATTTCGTTTCATCTGCCGCAAGCTGGTCTACGTATACATAATGGTATTCCACGCCAAGTTCATCGAGCAGCGAACGCGTTTTTTTGCACCATACGCAGGTACTGAGCGCGTAAAGTATGATTTTACCCTTATTCTTACCGTCAACACGGGTCAAATTCGCCATAAAGGAACTCCTGTATGAGTGATCAGAGAAAGTATTTATTTTTAGTATAGGTTTAATCGGTACTGTCAAACAGAATTCGATATAATCGATGAACATTATAACAAGGAATGAATACTAATAATTTTTTTTATGGCCACTGAATAATGGTTGCCTTCGATTTTCCCCCTTTTTATCTTTGTTCATTATCAAACGTGGTTAAAACTTTGATCAAGATCAAGGCAGGTTGTCCTGTCTTTTCTTAATTAATTCTTTATTTTTAAATGATATTTATTAGCGAGGAGGTTACTCAATGAGAACCGATCTGAGTTTCTTGAGAAGCGCTTTCATTGTGATGGTTGCCTTGTTGGTAGTTTCGTTAACCAGTCTTACCGCCGAAGATGACGCTCATTTTATTCAGCAGGATGATTATTTCATCGCCGGTAAAGCCATGGGCGGCAATACGTGGATACGGGTAGACTTGGCAAAGATGATAACTCCTCCCGACATAAAAACCAAAAATGAAGGGAAATTCATGCAGATCGGTGACGGGAAGGAAGTATGGACGAAGTATTTCTGGAAAACCAGAGTGGCGGTTCCAGCGGATATAAAGATAGGCACCCTTGTAATCGTACTGGATATCGCAGGTGATGAAAGCATATACCGGGCTCCGGAGAATTATGAAGAGGCCAAAACAACGGCCTGGTTCATGGCAAAAATCACCGATATTTCAGATCTTTACAAGGGATATGTAATGGTTTCCGGTGGGTATAAAGTCAATCCGAAAGCCATCAGGGTTATTCTGAAGTAAAAAGCATATAAGATTGTCACCTCTTCGGTGAGATTATTAATGATTGCAGGAGGGATTAAAGTGAGAAAGTTCAGCTTATTAATGATTTCTGGGGTTTTTATACTGGTTATGACCGGTTGCGGGGGAGGGGGAACGCGTGACAGTATTAAATCGGAATTATTCGGACGCGTTGCCGATAAAGCCACCAATTTAACCCTGAACAAGGACGACGGTTCGGTTGCCGCCGCGAAGAAACCTAAAAGTTACGGTAAAGGGGCCGCAGGAGATGCTCATTTTGTCCAGGCGGAAGACTATTTTGTCTCTGACAAAACCCTTGGGAGTAATACCTGGATACGGTGTGATCTCGCCAAAATGGTGACAGCTCCCGGGCCGCAGACGAAAAATGAAGGTAAATTCATGCGCATATCCGACGGGAAAGAAATCTGGACCAGGCATTACTGGTCGACCCGTATTGCCGCAAAAGCCGATATACGGCTGGGTGCGATCGTTATAGCCTTTGATATGCAGGGAAATGAAAGTGTATATCGTGCACCGGAGAACCTGGAAGAAGCGCAGACCAACGCATGGTTTATGGCAAAGATTACCGATACCTCACAACTTCATAAGGGATACGTTATGGTTTCGGGTGGTTACAAAGTGGATGTTGAAAACCTTAGAGTTGCCGTAGTTAAAAGATAGTTTAATAACCGGGGTCCCGGTGTGTCGAATCCGCACCGGGACCATATTCATTACCCTCCATAATTAATCTTCAGCATGGATCCTTTCATTATCACACTGGGCTTTATAATGGCAGTTATCATACTGGGGATCGCTCTTGCGGTTTTTAGAAAAAAGCATGGTGGATTATCGGAAAAAATATTAAAGGATCAGTTATCTACGGCGGCCAGCTCCTCAAAAAATTTCCCCTGTATACTGTGCGGTACCCTTTTGACCCCCGGCAAAAGGATGAAATCCACGGCTTTGACAGCAGGAGACGAAAAGATCGTTCACCTCTATGGATGCCCTTACTGTTTCGGTGTTACAGCGGTATTGGAAAGGAAGTGCCCCCTGTGTCACCGTATACTGGGGAATAATGAATTTATGGTGGGGAAAATGCGCAATACCGGGAAAGGAAAGCCTCATCTCTCGATAGCGGGTTGTTCGGTGTGTGCATTCGATAAAAATGTATAACGTGCGGTTTTTTAATTGTTACCCTCTATTACTTCTTCACGGGTAGCATATTCGTATCCGCCGTCTGGACAGGGTATATGGTTCATGTCTGTTAAAATGAGTACTCGAAATCCCTAATATAAGGAATAACCTTAATGATTACCGCCAAAACCGGCCGCTGCATTTCGCTGATAACAATTATTATCGGCATGTTCGTATTTTCAGGGTGTCATTCAGGCAATAACAGTACGGGGGGTATAATAATCGATCATAGCTGTGCCGATCTGGGGCAGATACCCGTGGAATGGATTGAAGAGGTAAAAGCGGTTCTGCACATTGCATACGGCCATACCTCTCACGGGAGCCAGCTGACAACCGGTATGACCGGACTTGCGTTATGGAAGGGCTCAGTTTATTCATGGAACAACAGCGGCAGCGGCGGCGCACTGGACCTGAGGGATACGCCTTTTTCGGGAGCCAGCGACCTTGGAAATCCCAACAGAATATCATGGGCCGCCGCAACTAGGAATTACCTGTCGATCAATCACCAGGTGAATGTCATAGTCTGGTCGTGGTGCGGCCAGGTGAGTAGTGCAACCGAAGCAGATATTACTACCTACCTCACGCTCATGGAGGGACTGGAGAAGGAGTTTCCCCACGTCACGTTTGTGTATATGACCGGCCATCTGGACGGCACCGGGTTCACGGGAAATCTGCACCTGAGAAACGAACAGATCAGGATTTTTTGCAGGGAGAACCATAAGGTGCTGTATGATTTTGCCGATATCGAAACGTATGATCCCGATGGAACATATTTCGGTGACAGGATCCCTAATGATAATTGCGATTATGACAGCGATGGCAACGGGAGCCGTGACGCTAACTGGGCTGTACAATGGCAGGATGCCCATGCCGGGGAATGGTACGACTGCTCTTCAGCCCACAGCCAGCCCCTCAATGCGAACAGGAAGGCCTACGCAGCCTGGTGGTTGTGGGCAAGGATAGCCGGGTGGGAAGGACCCTGACCCTGTAATCCGTATCCTGATAAACCGCTTGACGATGTACCATTTGATTGCTATATTACTGAAACAGGGGGACGAATCTGGTTTCGACTGTAATGATGTGTCCTTGGCTGCATGCCGAGCTTGCCGTCATCTCGTAAATAATGGCGGAATAAATTTACACGCAAACAACAACTTAGCTCTCGCAGCCTAAAGCCTGCGGGCGTTCCTGAAGGTTCTTCTCCTCTGAGGCTTTCATGGGGCGTAATAATCAGGGGATAGCGATGGTTCAGTTCCCGGAGCCTGAGCGAAATTTCAGGGAAACCGGTTCTGTGGAAGGCGCCCTTTCCCGGAAACAGCACCTAAACTTTCAGAAAGGGACAAGCATGTAGACGCCATGGGTGTGTGTTGCAGGACGCGGGTTCGAATCCCGCCGTCTCCAGAGTATAAAAAAAAGGCCATCCGAGAGGATGGCCTGACTAATGTATGGGGCTGGGTTCGCTTCAGGAAGTAAGACGGAACAGGTTTTTCACCTGGAAGTCTTCTGAAACCCTGTCGACCTTTATCATCTCGAAATTCTCGATCGAGAGGTACAGGTTGCCGTCATAGTCCGTAAGATAAAGATCATAAACGTTGGTTTTTTCCCCGGATTTGGTCTTCCCGGTTATGCAGAGATATTCGTGGTTTTTCATCACCGGCCGGTAAAAGCTCATCTTCCCGAATGCATAAGGAAGAATTATCTCGTTGGTGGTAAGCACTTCAAACATTCCGGCTGTCTGAAACATGGCATCGATTACCGGAACATTGGTGATGAATTCGGGGTCCACAATGCCCTTGAAGAATTCCCTGTCGCTGGAACAGCGTATCCGTGTAATCAGTGTAGCACCGTCGAATGAGAGGATATCTTCTACGGTTTTAAACAGCCCGTGCATAAACAGCCTTTCCGGATGGTATACTATATCCTGCAGATCACCGTTATACATGACCGGTTTGAATTCTGGAATGGGGACCTTGATGGATTCCGGTTCATTGATGCTGAAATGGTATGCACCACGATAATGAACAGTTCTTTCTATTGTTATTTTACCGTCGGGACGTTTAAACCGTGAGATGATTTCACAGTGGATAGCGTCAGGCGATTGCCGGTCCATTTCGGCGCGTATTTCCAACTCCTTGGGGCGTCCCTTGAGTATTTTTATCCCGTAAGGTATGGTAAAACCGGTGAGTTTGGAAAGACGGTGACCTGTTACGGCCATGGTTTGAGCCGCTTCGGCCATGGCTTCAATACCGGTAGCCCCCAGGAAAATGGGAGTCCCCTTACGGCTGTGATCAAAGAGAAAAAGGTCTCTTTGCAGATCGAGTACACGGGTATAAACCGCGCCCGTTTCGTCGCGGAAGAGCAATGAATCGAGAAAAGGAGCGGAGACCTTCTTCGCTTTTGCAAACAGTTTGTCGGTATCGAAAGCGCTGTTTGTACCGGTAACCACCGCCTCAAGAGTATTCCTATCAGCAAGTTCATCCATAAAGAATCGTATGCCCTCCTCCACCGCGAGGAAATCTATACCTTTTTCGAGAAGCACTTTCTTCACGGTTTCCGAAGTCGCCATGCCGGTACCGTCCCAGGCGGTCCAGTCGATTACCCTGTATATGCATTCAGGATTGTGTTGCTGCTCGCGGTGGAGCAGGCGTCCCAGCATATCGTTGGCCGCGGTGTAATCAACCTGGCCTTCGTTACCGAACCGTGCGGTAACTGATGAAAAGGCCATGAAGCACCGGTATTTTCTGTTTTTCAGGAGTTTAATCAGATTAATCGCGCCGGCCACCTTTGTATCGAAAACCCTATTGAAAGAGGGCAGACCTTTTTTGGTAATGAACTGGCTTTCCTCCATGCCGGCCGCATGCAGCACACCGTCGATTTTACGGTGATTCTTTATTACGGCGGCGAGGGCATTATAATCTGCCACATCCACGGCATGGTAGGTAACGGCGGCTTTTTGTTTAAGGTATTCAAGGTTCCGCAGTTTGCTGCGGATTTTCATAATCCGCGCGACCTCCTTTTTTATCGCCAGAGGTTTAGCTCCTTCCATGGACTGTTTGACCTTTTCCATGATCGATGTTTCATCCAGTGTATCGGCCAGGAATCCTTTGTCCAGTTCGGAGATGTCGGTATAATCGCAAATAATCAGGGTGAGCTCATATATCTCCACCAGGCGTTTGAGAATCTGAAAAGTAATGCCCGAGGTGCCGCCGGTTATCAGCAGGGTATCGCCTGGGTTGATTATATTCTCGTTCTTTTCTGCCGGTGCTTCACGGAGTTTTAGCTGATACCGCTCTCCGTAACGGTAACCTGATTCCACCCTGGTATCACCGGACTGTAGTTCATCTAAGTAAGTGTGTACAATCCTGTCAATGTCGGAAGCCGGATCGGCAATAGCAAAATCGACTATCTTTGCCAGGGTTCCTTTCATTTCCTTGTTTACGGTCTTGAGCATACCTGCAATTCCTGCGAATCCCGGATATATGGGAGGGCAATCCGGTGCATAAGGGAAAACCACCGAATTGAAACTCAACGCACTGATTAATGTATCCGGACGGTCGAGTGGCCCGTAGAGTTCTTTAATTATTATAAAAAGTGATTTTACGACCGGCATCAGGGATTCGGTACCGCTGTTCTTCCTCATGTAGTAATAGTCAATGGGAAGCAGATGCACGATACCGTCTATAGACGAATGTTTCGCCGCAATAACTTTTATTGTTTTTCCCAGTACGGCGGGGTCATTGAAATCAGTAATGTAATCGGTGTCCCTGGTTCCCAAACTAATCACAGATGCCCCTTTGTTTTTCAGGATTTCACTTATCTTTTCAGTAAAACCGTGATTGTCTGAGGTGATGAGGATGGTTTTACCGGCAAAATCAAAGGGAATGCCTTGATCGCTATCTTCTTGAACACAATCTACCTTGAATCGCCGTATCTTTTTTGGATAACCCGGCAATGTTTCGGCCGTGGGTGTTACGGCATTCAGCTTGAAAGTCTGGTCGTCAACATGAGCGGTTATATTTTTAGCTGCGAGGTTGAAACTTTCAACATAAGAGGCGATTTTAGCGATGGTGTTGAGTTCGCGGAGTTTTACCTCCTCGGTGTTCTCAATACCGAAGTGAGCGGAGATTTTACCGAAGATCTCCACCTGTTTTACGGTGTCTATACCGAGGTCCGCCTCGAGGTCAAGATCGTCTTCGAGCATGTCGATGGTGTAGCCGGTCTGTCCGGCGATAATGGATTTTATCGTACCGATACTCTCCTTTCCGGGAGACGTTGTTTTCTCAACTGAATGGCTCGACGTTTGGTGCACAGGCTCAATGCTGCGTGACCCTACGAACGCGGCGATTTTAGCGATGGTGTTGAGTTCGCGGAGCTTTACCTCTTCGGTGTTCTCAATACCGAAGTGCGCGGAGATTTTACCGAAGATCTCCACCTGTTTTACGGTGTCTATACCGAGGTCCGCCTCGAGGTCAAGATCGTCTTCGAGCATGTCGGCGGTATAGCCGGTCTGACCGGCGATAATGGATTTAACCTGCGTTACCATGAAATGACCGGCCTGTGGCTTTGCATCCACATCTGCAACATTCACCGGTTGAACGGGTGATACCTCTGTGTGTCCGCTCTTGGCGGCAATATAAGGTTTTTCACTATCGGGCCTGTCAGATTCAACACAGAGGACGTTATTTCTTGTTACAAGCAGTGGATTGTCATTGCCGGAGATACGTGTAAGCCACTGCCGGTAAGATATGTTATCTTCTGTTTTATTCTCTTCGGTTCTTCGTAAAAAAAGCATGGCAAATTGTGATCCGAACCCCGCAGCGAAATGAAGTCCGTATTCAACATCGCATGTTTCACCGCGGCTGAATCGAAGGTCTTTAAATTCATCGGACACATTTCGAAGATTTGCTATAGGCGGAGTTTTGCGTTTCTGCAGCGATTTAACCATAATGGCGTCTTCGATACCGGCTCCCATGGTATGACCGGTAAATCCCTTGGTGTTGGTAATTACAATATTGCGGTAATCCTCGGGGAAGGCGGATTTTAACGCCCTTACTTCGGCATCTGCACTGCCGCCGCGTGCGGGAGTGAAAGTTTCGTGGGACATGAATATGCATTTTTTTGCATACTCCTGTCGTGTAATATGGTGCCGCTTTTCCATAGTATCTATGAAATTTTTCATCTCGCGGGCAATGTGATCTATATCGAGCCTGGTTGTATGATACGCGCTGTTGCCGATTAAGGTACCCAGTATCTCAGCCTGACCCTGCATACCCCTTTCCTTTACACTGTCACCGCGTTCGAGTATCATGGCGACGGCGCCGCTTCCGAGTATGGTGCCCTTTCTGCCGCTGTCGAAAGGTTTAGCCGCGTCGGAAACAACGGGTTCGGTAGTGGCGGCTCCCAGGGCGAGCATGCCGGAACCGATCCAGGGATTCTGAAATTCCGAGGTGGCGTGTTCCCCTCCTATAACAATGACCCTTTTACACCGCCCCGTCCTGATCCAGTCCTCCGCAACCGCAATCGCCTGGGTGGTTGATGCACAGGCCCCGGAAAGATGGGTATTGGGTCCCTTCGCCTTGATGAGGCGTGCGAAATGGGCGGCGCCGAGTGAAGCGACCTTTGACATGAAATCACGATCAAAGCGATAGTTTCCGTATACTTTTCTTCTTTCACGGATTTTCATGTACCATTCGGTTATCTGTTCCTTGATGTCTGCGTCCCTTACGCATTCCATCAGGTGGTAATAGATATTTTCAAGTTCGTGATAGGGTTTCACATAAAACTTGTTGTAATAATAAGTATTCAGTTCCCTGATCAGGGTTTCCCAGCCCGTGAACACCCCGGTAGATATAACTCCTGTGGTGTTCTGCATCTCTTCCGGAAGGCTGAGACCCTCCGGTATGCGCCTCCCCGTTCCGGTGGTCCGGTAACTGACCACCAGGGGTATCTTTGCGTCCTTGAGCGCCTCAAGACCGGAAGCGATGGCGAGGGCGACACAGTCGTCGAACTGCTCATCTATCCCGTAATCCTTGAGGTTGAAGTAGCCGAGCCTGCCGGCGAGCTGGATCACCTCACTGGTGCTCAGTATCTCGATGAAAGTGGCGTTACCGTCGGGACTCTTCTGAAGACGGGTGATGTTTTTATCAAGCAGACGTTCCTTGTCGTCAGGATCCAGTGGATCAATGAAGTTGTTTCCCTCGATAAGACGGTCCAGGTTGTCGTCATTGAAGACCCGCCGCGCCTTACCGGGGAGTCCTACTGAAACGCCGGTAATCATGATCTTTTCACTGTAGAAGCCGTACCTTCTTATGCCGTCAAGCATCAGTTCCCGCTGTTCTTTCATGTATTCATCGAACAGTATCTTTTCAATACGTTCTTTGTTGCGGGTTTTAAAATCCCTGTAACTGTCATCATCATACCCCGCGGATACTCCGGGTAGCACCGTGTCTTTCTCGGGCAGGACACTGTGTATAACCGCCTTTTGACTCAACCCGACAGTCTCCGGCCTGATCCTGCCCTTATCAAGAAGATGAGACAGCAGCTTGTTGAAAGAGACTGTTTCTCCAGCTTTAGGATCAACGGCCGGTAACGACCGGTATGGTCCCTTGATTATATTCTTAAGTGCATTGGTAAGTGTTTTATCAGGACCGATTTCAATAAACTGGTGAACGCCGGCGTTGTAAAGGTTGAGTACTGAATCAATAAATTCAACGGGCGATACGACCTGGGTTACCAGGAGGTTTTTCACCGCTTCACCGCTCTGCGGATAGGGAGAGGCCGTTGCGTTTGCAATAATCCTTTCAAATCGCGCCGTACTGTCGAAATGGACGCTTTTCAGGTGTTCTTCTAGCCCACGGGCCGCATCGGAAAGCATGGGAGAATGAAAAGCGCATGAAAGGGGGAGTTTTTTATACATCAGCTGCCGCCGATTGAGGTAATCGCAGAAAGCATCGATTCCGGCGATGCTCCCCGATACCGCGGTCTGGTTTTCGCTGTTCTTGTTTGCGATCCATACGTCGGTAAGCCTTGATTCCCTGAGCAGTGACGCCGTATCTCCGGCGTTCTGAAATAGAACCATTATTCCGCCGGGGGTCTGGTCGGAAGAAGTTTTCATTGCCTCGGATCGGGCCATAATGAGTTTCAGGGTGTTTTCAAAGGAAAGCATACCATTGCAGAAGAGGGCGGTGCACTCTCCCAGACTATGCCCTATGAAATGATCGGGTGTAAATCCCCGCTGCCTCAGGTATTCAAACAACGCCGCCGAAGACAGGAATACCGCAGGCTGGGTATTCTCGGTAAGATTGATACGGGAATCATCGCCGAACATCATTTCAAGGAGGGAATAGCCTCTCATACTTGAAAACAGGGAATCACCCCGGTCCATTATTTCTTTGATCAGGGGAACCGTATCATAGAGTTCCTTCATCATGCCGGCGTGCTGCGAACCCTGGCCGGTCAGTAATACGGCGATTTTTTCTCCGGTATGCCCGGAGTCGTCGGTTTTAATCATGGAATCTGATTTTGTTGCGTTGATCATATCTGTACTCCTTGTCTCGAATTGGTTCCGCAGCCAGCCGGGAAAGGTACTGACGACGGCATGTCCCACGATTCCGCCCAGACCAAAAAAATTTGCGGCGCTGTGAATCATGCTTTTGTGTCGTAAATCGATACAGAAAAGGGGAGGAACCAGTATGGAACCGCTTTCCACAATTGATGTTTCATTATTATATGAATGGTGCGGGGTAATAATGCGGCGGTTGCTCATGATGAGCAGCTTAACAGCTACTACTGCCGCATTGGCGGAACGAAAATAACCGAGTTCGGTTTTACTGTTCCCGAAATGAAAACCTCGGGTAAAGACCGAGGTAAGCGCCTCTTTCTCCCAGGAATCCACAAGTTTATGGGTAGAGGCGAACACATCGAAATAGTCGAGTTGGGATTTTCTTACGGCCTGGTTACGGTACAGTTCTTCCATGGTTTCGACAAAACCGGGTACGGTAGGGCTCAGCATCGATTCCGCCGCGAAGGATTTAAAAGAGAAACCCGAAAATTCTCCCAGAATACGCATCCCGTGCTCCCGGGCTTTATTCCAGGTGGTAAGCAGTAAAAGCGCACATCCTTCGCTCATTACCAGGCCCCTGGAATTTTTATCGAAGAACCGTGCCTTATCGGGTGAGAGCACCTTTATTTTATGAAATGCCATCAGGTTTGGCGGACTCAGGTTTGTGTCTACACCGCCGGTTATTACAAAATCCGAATGACCGCTCCGCAGTTCCAGTATGGCCGTACGCATCGCCACCGCCGCGGACGCACACTCGGTTTCGATGGTATAGTTTGGGCCGTTGCAGTTGAAGATGTTGGCGATTCTGCCGCTAACTATATTTGAAAGAACGCCGGGAACGGTATCCTCGGTGTTTTCAGCATACCTCGCTTTAAGACTCGCCGCAAGGGACCCGGCAATTGATCGCCGGGTGGTTTCAGGGATACGTTCCATGCCCATGATAAGTTTATGAAGCAGGGGTATCCGGGTTCTTATTATCTGTCCCAGGTGGTGTTCCCCCGTCGCCGTACCGATGATGACGCCGACTTTATTCCCGTGGTTTTTTAATATCTCCTTGAGACCGGCGCCTTCGATGACCTGACCGGCCGCATCAAGGGCGAAGAGCTGATTGCGGTCTATGAAATTGACAGTAGCCGGAGGGATGCGGTATCTTAGATTTTCAAATTCGTAACCGGTTACCACACCGACACTAAGCATGGGCAGATTGAATTCTCCAGACTCATTTGCGTAACTATGGTTATGGAAGCGGGATTCCGGTATACGTGATAAAACCTCTTTACCTTCTTCGAGGAGCGTGGTCAACTCACCCACATTACTGGCACCCGGCAGCACTGTTCCGACTGATACGGCCACGATTCTATGGTCGTTATAATCGAATTCAGTTTTATTAAAAATGTGTCGTTTCAGTAATTGAGTGTTGCCGGTATATTCGCGTACTATCAGGTGATAGTTTATCCCTCCGAATCCGAAAGCACTGATCGCGGCCATACGGTCTTTCCCCTGGCAGGTTTTCCATTCAGCGGCGATCCTGTTAATGTAGAGAGGAGAGCCTTCAAGGTCGAATTTATCTGAAAGTTTTTCAAACAACCCGTTCGGCGGCAATGTCCGGTGCCCGAGCGCCATAACTGTTTTTATCAGTCCTGCCATACCGGCGCCTCCAAGCAGGTGACCGATCTGTGATTTTATGGAACTGACCGCGATCGGTGATGAACCGTGGTAACAGGACTTCAGGGTCAATATTTCCGTGTAGTCGCCCATCAGAGTTGAGGTTCCGTGTGCTTCGATAAAACCGATGTCCGAGGGGGAGATGTCCCTCTTTGCATTACTGAAACAGCGCTGTATGGCCAGCATCTGTCCTTCCTGCCGCGGAGCGGCAATCGCTTTACCCCTGCCGTCGGAGCTTGATCCGATACCGGCTATTACCCCGTATATCCTGTCGCCGTCGCGTACGGCGTCTCTGAGTCGTTTGAGTACCACCACACCGGCCCCTTCGCCGAGCACAAAACCATCGGCTCTCGCGTCGAAGGGATAGGACCCTTCCGCGGAAAGCGCGCCCATCTTGCAGAAACCTACCAGGGTTTCCGGCGCCAGTGTGGTCTGCACCCCGCCGGCAATTGCGATGTCGGTTTCATGCTGAAGCAGCATGTTCATTGCGTTCTCGACAGCCGCCAGGGAGGTCGCGCATGCCGCGTCGACAGTGTAATTGATCCCCCGGGTTCCCAGATGTTTCGCGATTCGGGAAGCATCGATATTGATGGCAACGCCGTCGGGAAATCTTGGTTCGGGTACCGCGCTGAGAGCGTTTCGGAACGTATTGAGGATATCTGACTGTAGTTCGGAATCAAGGGAAGTGAACTCGGGGATTCGCTCCAGATGATTTTTGAACTCGGGATAGCAGTATTTGAATTTCAGATCATCGCAATGCTCGTTACTGAGACATGTGCCTACCACAATGGAGGTTCGGTCAGAGGGTAAACGATGTTCTCCTGTATATCCCGCGTCTTCAACCGCCTGAAAGGCCGCCTCCAGTATCATTTTCTGGCTTCGGGAAAGTGTAGAGGCTTCCTCTTCGGTATACCCGAACCGTTCGTGATTGAACATCCATGAATCGACCGTGGCGGCGATCATTGTGTAGCTTTTGTCTTCGTCCTTCCGGTTACTGCTGTAATAAAGTTCTGCATCAAAGCGTTCAGTATCGAGTTTTTTTATGGAGTATTTTTTGTCGATGATGTTGTTCCAGAATTCTTCTTTAGAAAGGGCATCCGGATAAATACATCCGATTCCCGTGATCGCTATTTCATCATATATCTGGCATGCATCGCTTGTGGATGCTTCCAGACGGTTGAGATTGTCGTAAAGTCTCTGCTTCTTTCCTGTTAAAAAAGCGTGAATTTCACCGATGGTGAGCTGATTGCTGAAAAAAGTCATGGACTCGCCCGACATGAAGTTTCCCTTTTCACACTGTGCTTCGTCGCTGTGTTGAACCAGGCTTATCCGTCCATCGGGGTCCCGCTGAGGGGATAACCCTTTGGCGGCGATCAATAATGCACCGAAATTTTCCACTTCAAAGGCGGTCTTCCGGTCAACAAGGGACAGGCCCTGTCTGAGACGCTCACGTTCATTCGTGATGATTTTTTCCGTAAAAGGTGATGTAACCGTTCGTGAAGGCAGACCAACCGAACCGCCGATTACCGTCGTCTCACAGGGTTCCATTAAGCACTTCTGATAACGTTCTGTGATGGCGCAGCTCTCAACAATCTCTTTGCTGAAGAGGTAGGGAGTGCCTGCCTGAATGCCGATTTTTGCTCCTGCACGGGCAAGATGAGACGCCATCCCGCTGATGAAATACGAACCGAAACAGGTTCCTACACCGCCTGCGTAGAGTATGCTGAGTTCTGGAAGTATCTGGGATGAAATTGAGAGGAAATACTCAACTGCCAGTTCCCAGAGTACCATGCTGGTCAGGGATCCTATGTGGCCCCCGGCTTCGTTTCCTTCGAAAATGAACCGGCGGCATCCTTTTTTAACTGCACCGTCGAGAATGGTCATTGAAGGTGCATGGAGATAGGTTTTGATTCCCGCGGATTCGAGATCCAGTATCTGAGATGGATTACCACCGGCGATGAGGGCGTAGGGGATTTTGTATTTTTTTACCAGTTCGAAATGACGGCTGAGGGTCTCCCCCATGGCGGCAAATCCGATAATACCGGTACCGAACGCGGGTAATTCTTTAACCGCTTCCCGGAGCAGTTTTTCCGCCTGGTCCGGCGGGAGATTTCCCAAAGCGAGAAAAGGAAGTGCGCCCTCCCGGCAGACCCTGTCGGCAAACGCAACGCTGTCGCAAATGTTTGCCATCGGTCCCTGCACTATGGGAAGCAGCGTACCGTGTTCCCTGGCAAGTGCGGAGTCGGGTATGATGGGATCATGGCTATCGATTTCCCCTGCCTGCAGGGAAATATTCTGAAAGAGCGAGGCGATTACATCTTCCAGTCTGGAATGCACCTTCACGAAATGCCGGGCAAACACCGCGTCCTGGCCCAGGTAAAACAGCGACTGGACAGGCGTGCAACGATCGGAATTCATGGGAGTAAAGTGTGTTCGGATTTCATCATACAAAAGCTCATCCGATTCTCTCTCTGGGGACATTTCCAGTTCCCTGGATTTCAAGTTTTTAATGATTGCGGTACCCAGCTTGCGGAAACACCTGTAAGGGACGGTAAGAGAATCACCCAGCAGTATAGAATCACCCCCGTCGAGAGTAGAAAGCAGTGTGCGAAACTCCTCGGAAAGAGGAGACTCATCGGTCAGATAAAGCTGGCTGTCCAGTACGATTCCCGATGCACCCGCGGCGAAGAATCCTGCGGCGGTATGCATTCCTACTCCTCCGTGTATGATTACGGGGATGTCGCTGTTGGAGAGGTACCATTGCATGAGGATAAATGAGGTATGCCGCGAAACCTTACCCTGGGCTTCGATTCCTTTTAAAACCAGGGCGGTCGGATTAAGCTTGTTGAGTATACTGTTTATACCGATATGCCTTGTTTCAACCAGCACATGATATCCGTAGAGATCGCAGGTAAACCCGTCAAGCTCATCGATATGATCATAATGAAATACAACCGTATCGCAGTTCTGAACATGGTTTTGTGACAGATAATCTATGACCATGCGATCGTTTATACCGACCCGAATGCCGAACAGGAAGTCCTGAGAGCTTAGACGTTCGACTATAGCCAGGGTTTCCGGTTCGTTCATGTGTTCCGTGTCGAGCACAGGCAAAGCTCCGGCGATGAAACAACTTCTCATGTACCGCTCATCGAATACCTTGGTGGGACTGTACGCCAGCAGTGGCAGGCGTGATCCGAAAATACGTTTAAACATGGGAGCAACTCCTTTTGTTATTGGATTTTTTCATATAAAGGGTGTGTTAATTAGAGAAGGATCAGCTTGGTGTTGTGTTGGTATCTTCTTCAGGTGGTATATAAAAACGCTGTTGCGTCCATTGTTCACCTACAAAGCCATTGAAAAGCACTTCCAGTATAATGGGGATCTCATCACGTAAGGAGTAATCCATTCCCGACCTGAACCATTTGGTAACTACTCCGTCAATGAACCCCAGTACACCGTAAAAGACCGTATAAAAACCGGTCGTTTTAAGTTTACCGTTTTTGTTGAGAGAGACAATTCGTTCCTTGAGCATGGGCAGATGGGTGATCAGGTAATCGTAAAAAAGGTTCCTTCCCCCGGATTGCTGACTCATGGACTCGCTCTGAATTAATCTGTACACATGAGGATTCTCTCCTATATAGATAACCAAGAACTCTATCATGGTACGTACCTGGGAAAGTATGTCACCATCGGTGGAAAGCTCACGGCTGACTCTATCAACGATTACAGCAAAGCTTTCTGTGAGCAACTGGTCCAGAAGCTCTTCCTTGCTGGGGAAATACCGGTATACCGATCCTTTACCGACCCCCGAAACGGATGCGATACGATCGATGGTGGCACGATGAAAACCGTCCTCGGAGAAAACCTGCAGGGCCGCATCAAAAATCTTTTTACGCTTATCATCCCGAGACACACGGGACCTTTCGGCGATATCGGGATTCTCCCTCGCCATAGCCATGAACCGCTTGATCCTTGCGGGGTTGAAGGAAACTGAATCCACCCCGTATTCCGCACATTCTTCCATGGCGATGTTGAACAGCTGATACGATGCGTTTCCCATATCCTTTTCATCCAGATAATCCATAACCTCTTCCAGATATGATGTTAACCATTGACGGGCCGACGTATGAAATTCCGCTGATGACTGATTCTGTGATTTTATTTCGTTGAGATACCCCCTGATTACATCTCTGAAAGTAGTGCTCTCGAAATGTCCATCAGGGGTGAAATAACGTCCCACCTCGGCGTAAAGCGGTATTCGGCGACCGCCGGATTTTTCATATAATCTGGAATGGTTTTCATTATCCATGACATTTACTCTAATTAAAGGACTGACTGGTCAGTCCGTATAATTGGTTGTTGATCAGATGTCAACAATTTTTTAAAAAATTATTAAGTCACGATTACTGTTCAGTTTGTGGGGGGAAACTGACCTGGTAGATTCAGTAAAGAGTAGTATGATTGGGCGGCAGATATATACGGAAAACCGGTATGCAAACCGTCAGAGGGTTATTACATTGTTGCTGAGTCCCCTGATCAATGACAACACCGTTACTGCATAAGAATCATCCATAACATTGCTGTGTATGGTTATACCCTGGAGCACCCGTTTTTTGTATCGTAATAAACCATCGGTATATTCCAGGGATTTCAGGGTCTCGTGGAAACCTTTGCCTATCAGTTTTAAAAATGCTTCCTTTATGGTCCAGTGTATGAATATTTCCTGTGCGGATTTGCTTTTGAGATAAAAGATCTCTTTATCGGTAAACGCCACTTTCATGAATTCCGTTGATACACTGGATTGTACCTTTTCTATGTCGAGTCCTATGGTCTGATGCAGATCGATGCTGATCCCGGCCATTGCGTAATCACCGGAATGGGAGAGAGAAATAGATAAAACTGGCGCCAGGTTAAGAAAAGGGATCCCGTTTCTGGCATATGCGATTTCAATTTTTTGCAGGGGTACATCCAGTGAAAGGCTGTATGAAGCCAGTTTTTTCACCGCGTACCGGCCGCTGAGCCATTCCAGCTGTTTTTTTAAAGACTTGAAGCTGTTAATCCTGGCCAGCTCTGCGTCGCATAAGAACTGCTCGCGGAAATTATCCTCGGAAAAGAACTCAGCCTTTCGGACCGCGTATTCATCGACGGAAATCCCGGATAAAAGGCCTTCGAGCAGTCCGGGTATAGATACGATACCGGTAATAACCGCATCATTTGCCGGTTCAATGCGGATAAAAGGTATCTGGCCGGTATCCATATCCCGATTCCCTGTGGCATAGTCTGAAACCTGGTACATGATTACATTTTATCACATATGTTGAAAATTCTCGTAATTTATCTGATTTGAAACAGGGACGAGATTTACTCATGTTATAAAGTAAATTAATAATTGTGTTTCAGGATTAACCGTAAGAATTCTGTGTATAATAGATGAAATTACGGATATGCCGCGGTGGTTACATTCTTATGAGGCCAAGTTCCTTGATTTTACCTAAGAATCGGTCACTGGTTTTGTCCAGGAGGTTTTTCTTCATTTTATCGACGCTGATTTCATCGGTCTCATAACGATTGGACTGGTGGTCCAGAAATACGGTATTCAGATTGCGGTCCACGATGCATATCGCGGAATCAAAATCCATGAACTGCATTTCGAACGAAATTACAGGGTAAACTTCATAAATAATAAGCCCGTCCAGGGTATTTTCAGCCATGATCTTCTTTAATTCAGTTTCGTTCTTTTGTAGATAAAGATTGATGATACCACGCGACTTGAATACCAGGAAGGCGCCGTTTTCCCCTGAAAGCTGATAAAACCTGTTTGATTCAGAATACATGCTTATGGAATCAGAACAGTTTTCAACAAGGATCAGCTTTCTCATCTGCTTTGCAGAATTCAGCCACTGGGAGAGGTTTTGCTGAAACTCCGTCCTGGGGATACGGGAGCTTTCGGACAGGCGAATGATAATACCGGCGCTTTTTATACCTCTCAGGGCTTTTCCCGTGCTGAGTTCTGTACTGGAGGTATACTTTGCGCAATGTACTGTAAAAAAAAGACCCATGAGGAGAATGATGTTTAATATCGAGCGCATCATGAAGGATCCATCACCTTTTATAAAGATCCCGACCCATCGCAAAGGCTTTCAGGTTCATTGAGATGAACTTTTCCTTGACCATGGTACTGATTGCGGCATTCCACTGTTCCTGGGTAAATTCAAGAAAGTTTGACAACATGCCCAGCATTACGATATTGAGCGCACGCTTTGTCCCCACTTCCTTCAGGACAGAATCCGTGTCCACAACAACCGGGTTTTTAACTTTTGCATTGAGCCATGATTCAATGTCGTCGGGATACTTTTCAAGTCCCGCCTCAACGGGAGCAGGATTGATCTTTTCCCGGTTTACGATGATGGTACCGTCGCTTTTCAGGTATTCAATTTTACGCAGGGTTTCCAGGAGTTCAAGGGTAACGAGGTAATCGGCGGTGCCTTTCTCGATAAGCGGGGAGTAGACCTTTGCTCCGAAACGGACGTGACAATCCACGCTTCCTCCGCGCTGTGCCATGCCGTGTACCTCCGACTCCTTGACGTCATAGCCGGCGTTTCTCGCCACCTCCATCAGGATCTTGCCGGCGAGTATGACTCCCTGACCTCCGACTCCTGCGAAAATCACGTTCTTCATGGACGCCTCACTTGGTTAGAATGCATTTCCTGGAAGAAATGATAACCGAAGGTTCAGGGGCGGCCACCTCTTCTATAAGGGCTTTTTCCATTTCCCCGGTGTTTTTCGGGTCGATCTTGCGCACCCTTTTAACCCCTACGGCCCTGGCCAGCATTTCCAGGTCGAGTTCGTGTGTTTCTTCCCCGCTCAGCGTACGTCCGGTTGCCGGATTGTCCTGGTGGCCCGTCATGGCGGTCACCCGGTTGTCAAGGATGATAACGGTGCCGGTTCCCTTGTTGTACACCAGATCGATAAGCGGGGTTATTCCCGAATGTATAAAGGTCGACTCGCCGATCACCGCGACGGAATTCCTGGCCATCTCATCGCCCCGCGCTTTTTCAAAACCCAGATGCATGCCGATGCTTGCGCCCATGCATCCCTGGCTGTGCATGGCCGAATATGGGGGCAGCACCGCGAGGGTATAACATCCTATGTCGCCGTTTACCACCAGGTTGAGCTTCTTCAATACTTCAAAAACGAATCCATGAGGGCACCCCTTGCAGAGTGCGGGCGGCCGACCGGGCAAGGCGGAACTGTATGCGGGTATATCGTTCATCGGTCTTTTTTGGTTCAGGGCCATGTCGACAATCTCAGGGGTAAGCTCTCCCAGCATGGGTATCACCGCCTTCCCTGTGGTGTTATACCCGAGGCCTCTGACATAATCCTCTATGAACGGATCCAGTTCTTCCACTATATATAGTTCTTCCACCCTGTCGGCGAACTCCCTGATCTTCGCATCGGGCATGGGCCAGGTGAACCCTATCTTGAGCACAGAATCGTCGGGACAGACCTCTTTCACATACTGATAGGCCACACCGTTCGTTATGATCCCCCTTTTGGTGTTTTTCCATTCAATGGTATTGAGGTCTGACTTCTCGGAGTATTCCTTCAGTTTGATCATCTGTTCTTCGATGAATTTGTGTCGCGGACGCGCATGGGCGGGGATCATGACGTATTTTTTGGGATTACGCTCGAATTTCTTAAGCGGAACTTCCCTGCGATCACCCAGTTCCACGATCCCCTGGGAGTGGGCGATACGGGTGGTGATTCTTACGATCACCGGCCGGTCGAATTGTTCGGAAATATCAAAGGCCCTGATGGTCAACTCCCTGGCTTCCGCGGGGCTTGCAGCTTCGATCATTGGGAGCTTGGCCGCCCGGGCAAAATGCCGGTTGTCCTGCTCATTCTGTGAGCTCCAGGCGCCTGGGTCGTCGGCGTTGATAATGACAAAACCGCCTGTTACCCCGGTGTATGAGAAGGTGAAAAGCGGATCGGCGGCTACATTCAGTCCCACATGTTTCATGGCCGCCAGCGCCCGCGCTCCGGCCACCGAGGCGCCGGCGCATACTTCCAGGGCGACCTTTTCATTAGGGGACCACTGGGATTTTATCACCGGATAATCCCGTGCGATGCATTCCATTATTTCGGTGCTTGGTGTACCCGGGTAGGAGGCGGCTACATGGCATCCTGCTTCCCACGCCCCGCGTGCAATGGCCTCGTTTCCTAACAGAACCTTCTTTTGCATCCGTTACGCTCCGAGGATGTCGATTTTTTTGACTATCTTATACCCTTCAGAGGAGAGGGCTTTTTTGGCCTGTTCAATGTTGTCAAATCTAAATATCATGACCGCTTTGTCACCTCTTTTTTCCGTGAATGCGTACATGTACTCTATGTTGAGTTTGTGTTTGCCGAAAGAATCCAGGGCCTTTTCCAGAGATCCCGGTACATCTTCGAGTTCAATAGCCAGAACGTCAGTAACCGAACAGGTGAAATGCTGTTCTCTCAGGGCGCGTACCGCTTCGTCGGGATTGTTCACGATCATACGAACTATGCCGAAATCGGCAACCTCGGCTATGGTCAGGGTGAGAATGTTGATATTCTTTTCAGAAAGTACTCTCAGCGCGTTTTGCAGACGGCCCGGTTTGTTTTCGAGGAAGAGGGATAGTTGTGTAACGTTCATGGGTGCCTCCCATTGTGATGTATTTTCTCCCGTATGGAATCAAATCCGCGTAATACGGGAAGATGCCTCATTATTCCGGTAATATGGTATATGTCGTGTGTCTTATGCTTTCTCCCATCAATTAAACTTGCGTGTGGATGAAGCTAGAGTTTTCTTTTATCGACCACCCTGACGGCCTTTCCTTCACTGCGGGCTATGGAGCGTGGTTCTACCAGGGTTATCTTGGCCGATATCCCCAGCACGCTCTGCATGCGCTGGCGGATGCGGTTTGAAAGATCGGTAAGGACCTTGATTTCATCTGAGAAGATTTTTTCGGTCACCTCTACCATGATCTCGATGTCGTCCAGTGCTCCCTTGCGGTCAACGATGATCTGGTAATGGGGCTCGGTGCCTTCTGTTTCCATAAGCACCGCTTCGATCTGCGAAGGGAACACGTTCACGCCGCGGATTATGAGCATATCGTCTGACCGGCCGGTGACCTTCTCCATTTTAACCAGTGATCTTCCGCATTTGCAGTTATCGTAGTATATACGGGTAATGTCCCTGGAACGGTAGCGTATGACCGGACATGCCTCTTTGGTGAGGGAGGTATAGACTATTTCGCCTTTTTCCCCCTCCGGCAGAATCTCTCCTGTTTCAGGATTGATGATCTCTACATAAAAGTGGTCTTCGAATACGTGCAACCCGGATTTTTCGCTGCATTCGCAGGAAACGCCCGGACCGATGACCTCGCTGAGGCCGTAAATGTCATACGCGTCGATTCCCAGACGCGATTCGATTTCCTTTCTCATCTGCTCTGTCCAGGGTTCCGCCCCGAAGATTCCCGCCCTGAGCTTTGTTTTTCTTATATCGTAATCGGGACGCTTTTTTTCTATATAATCGGCGACGTTTATCGCGTAAGAGGGAGTACAGGCCAGCATGGTGGTGCCGAAGTCCTTGATCAGCATCAGTTGACGTTCTGTGTTTCCTCCCGATATGGGGACTACCGTGGCGCCGATCTTTTCGGCTCCGTAATGAACACCGAGACCCCCGGTAAAAAGGCCGTAGCCGTATGCCACCTGAACAATGCTTTTTTCACTGCCGCCGGCACAGGCGATGGTCCTGGCCATGACCTCGGCCCAGACATCCAGGTCTTTCCTGGTGTAACCCACTACAGTCGCATTACCGGTGGTTCCCGAAGAGGAATGAATACGCACCACTTTGTCCATGGGCACAGCAAAGAGACCGAAGGGGTAATTATCGCGCATGTTCTGCTTCATCAGAAAAGGGACATGTTTCAGGTCGTCCAGGCTTTTAAACCGGTCGGGTGTAAAGCCCGCCTTGTCGAAGGACTGTCGGTAGAACGGGACGTTATTGTATGCGTGGGAAATCGACCATTTGAGGCGCTCAAGCTGATGTTCCCTCAGTTTGTTCAACGGCATTGACTCGTATTCACGGTTAAACATGCTGTTACCTCGCTGTTTGTTCACCTGACATAATGCGTCCAGGGCATAGTTAGAAAGCCGCCTCGCCGGTGTGGGTTTGACGGTGAGCCGATGGAGTGATGTAAATTAGAGGCGATTTTCATTTTTGTCAACATAAAGTGTTTTTTCAAGATAAAAATATTACTACATATCCTTCATTTTGCAGTCGGCTAAAATTTCATGTATGAAGAGGAAAAACCGGAACCCAAAGGAAGGGTACCGTTGATCGAAAACTGGGGAAAAATACCGCAAGCTGATATATAATATTTTATAATAATTTTTCATTGAAATAACTAATGTCTTTGTTAAATATGTTATCAGCCTGCGTGCATCATCAGTTCGGTTAAGAAACCGAAAACAAAATTCCGATCGATAGGGTCGCCCTACTATGGACAGCTTTTTTAATCCTGAATCTATTGTTATAATCGGTGCGTCAAATTCTCCTTTTAATCTTGGGGGCACCATTGCTCAGTTTCTCAGTTATCTGAATTTCCGGGGGATGAGCTACGTAGTCAACACTCGGGGAGAAGATGTGCATGGAGCCAGGGGCTACTCCTCGGTCCCGGAACTTCCAGATATGATCGACCTTGCGGTTATTATCGCACCGGCGCATACCGTTCCCCGGCTTGTCAGGGAGTGTGGTGAGAAAGGTATAAGGAATATCATCATTGAGACGGCCGAATTCGCGGAAACAGGTGAGCACGGGTCGCGGCTTCAGGATGAAATAAATGAATACACGCGGGAATTCGGCATACGTTTTATGGGACCCAACTGTCTCGGCACCCTTAATGCACATGAACGTTTCAGTTCTTTCTTCGGTTTTGTTCCCGGTATGTACGATGAGGTTTTCGACAGGCCGGGTACCATATCCTATGTTATACAGAGCGGCGGGGTCGGGGTTCTTATCATGGATTCATTCCGCCGGGATGTGACAAACGTAAATAAAATGGTAAGCATCGGCAACAAAGAGGATATCGACGAGTCGGACCTTATTAGATATTTCAACACAGACAATACCGAGGTGATCGGTCTCTACCTGGAAAACATCCGGGACGGGCGTAAATTCATTGAGACCGCTAGGAACGTACAAAAACCGGTTTTATTGTTCAAGGTAGGGCGCACCGGCGAAGGGGCACGTGCGGCCATGTCCCACACTGCGGGTATGGCCAACAATGACGTCATTCTTGACAACGCCTGCAGGCAGGCGGGTATAATCAGGCTGCGTTCGGTCAGCGAGCTATTCAGCATTCCAAAGATTTTCACCCATATGCCCCTCCTGAAGGGTGACCGGATCGCCGTGTTCACCAATTCCGGCGCATTCGGCGGCATTTCGGCCGACCTTATTATGGAATCGGGACTTTCGATGGCGTCGCTTTCACCGGAAATCCGTGAGAAACTGCGCAATACAGGTAAACTCTATAACGTAGGGAATCCGATCGACCTGGGACCGACCCTCTCGAAGGAAACCTTCCTTGAGATCTATTCTATTCTGTTGTCATCGGACGAGGTGGACGGACTGCTGGCGGTTCCCAACATCTGGCAGAAAGTGGTGATCGAAGGCATAATTGACCTGGTTGATATGTGCAGGAAGTATAAAAAGCCGGCGGCCATTTATATCCCCAATGCCGTTGAGAGGATAATTGCGGTACGGAACGAGTTTCAACTTCCCGTTTTTGAATCACTTGAAGAAGCGGTACGGGCGCTGTCAGTTTCGTTTGAACATTATCGCGCGCTGAAAAAGAAAGAGATACTGAGTGTTCCTTCTTGATTGTATTCCCCGCATTCACCCTTACTACAGTCAGAACCTCCCCTGAAGAACAGCACTGAGACGTAGAAAATTCATATTTGAATTTTTTATTTGAGTGTTTTGTCTTCACCGCTTAAAATAAATCATCAGGTAATGGTCATGGGAGGTTTTTTATGGTTATTTTAAGAAAACTCACTATCGGCCGCAGGCTTATGGTCATGATTGCACTGTTGATTATGCTTATGTGTGGAGGCGGTGTTGTCAGTATTGTGACTTTTATCTTTTCCTATCAATCGACCAAATCCGCTCTGGGGATAATCAATGAAGCAAGAAAGGCCCAGGTGGTTTTTAAAATACAGGTGCAGGAATGGAAAAACACACTGTTGCGCGGTTATGACCAGGTGATGTATGAAAAATATTTGAAGCAGTTCAAGGAAAGTTCCGAAGAGGTGCAGAGTATTCTAAAGGGTTTAAGAAAACAGCTTGATTCATCTCCGGAAATGCTGAAGCGAATCGATGTACTTGCAGATTCCCACCGGGAATTGCTGGAAAAATACCTTCCAGCCCTGGAAAATTATGATCCGGACGATCCCCTGAGTTCGAGAAAAATCGATCAAATGGTAAAGGGTATTGATCGTACCCCAACTAAAGAGATGGATGAATTCGTCAAAGAAGCGGAAAAGCTGGCATTGTCCAAAACCAGGGATTTTTTCTATTTAATCGGCATTCTTACTACGGCAGGCTTAATATCCGTGCTTCTGCTGGCGATATTTGCCAGTTTTTTCATAACACGCAGCATAGTGGTTCCCTTGCAGGAATTCAAGAGGACCATCGAGAAAATTTCCGCGGGTGATTTCACCACCAGGCTCGATGTAAACGGTAGAGACGAGCTGTCCAGTCTCGGTAACACGTTCAATACTTTTGTTGACCGTATCGGGGATATCGTAAAAGTCATTCGGGATATTTCATTTCAGCTTGCATCCACCTCGGATCAGATGTCGTCCACGACTGCAAACTTTTCCAACAATCTGCAGAGTCAATCCGCATCGACGGAGGAGATAACCGCCGCAATAGAAGAGCTTGCTTCCAGTATGGAAAATATCTCCAGGGGTTCAGCGGACCAGGCCAACCTTCTTGAGGAGTTTTCAAAGCGGTTTGAGGATTTGTCCGCCAGGTTGGAGCTTTTGCGAAAGAATTTACAAGCGAGCCTGAGCAATACCGAGGAGATGGCGAAAAAAGCCATCGGGGGGAGGGATTCGCTCGGTACCATGAACATCAGCATGGATAAAGTGGGGAAGAGCTCTGAAGACGTAATGGGTATCGTCGGTATAATCAACGACATTTCAGAGCAGATTAATCTTTTATCCTTAAACGCCGCAATCGAGGCCGCGCGGGCCGGTGAAGCCGGTAGAGGATTTGCCGTAGTTGCCGATGAAATCTCAAAGCTTGCCGACCAGACCTCGTCGAGTCTTAAAGAGATCGATGGTCTTATCAAGTTCAACGGCGTGGAAATCGATAAGGGCAGAAAAACAATATCCACTTCCATTGACGGAATAATCTCCATAATAGAGGGAATCAATTCGGTTTCAGAAATGATGAAAAACATTTTCAAACAGATGGTGCAGCAGGTTGAATTCAATGTCAGTGTAAAAAAGGATGTGGATCTGGTAAAAACCAAAGCGGGAGATATACAATACGCAACAACGGAACAAAAAACAGCCGTCAATGAAATGGTGAAATCCATTACCGGCATCAGCGATCTTACCCAGTCAAATGCAGCAGGATCCGAGCAACTTACGGGTATAGCCGTGGAAGTCGCAAAATCCGCGGAAACCCTAAAGGGGCATATGGAGTTTTTTAGAGTATGATGGTACTCTTGTTCTCTTCGATGACCTTTAACAGTATATCAGGATGGTTGGTAAAGATCCCGCTTACCCCAAGACCGATAAAACGCTTCATCTGGGAGGCCTCGTTGACCGTATAGATGTTAACAGGTATACCGGCGTTTTTGCAGTCGGCTATCCATTTCGGCGTAAGTTCTTTTCTGGAACAGTTGAATGCGTCGGCCTTAAGATGCTCCACGATGTGGGAGGGCATCAGTTTACTATGGAAATAACGGTCATCATACAGGACCGCCGCCGGAATATCGGGATCGATTATTTTCAGGTTTAGCAGGGCCCGGGGGTCGAAGCTCGAAAAAACCACATGTTCCTGCATGCCGAAATAATACACCAATTCCATACACTTTTCCTCAATGCCGCCGTTGACCAGATCCATTACGGCGCCTGATTTGATCTCGATGTTCAGGGCGATGGTGTTGTTACAGAGCGAGAGCACTTCCTCAAGAGTGGGGATTTTTTCCCCTTTAAACCCTTTTTTAATATAGCCGACATCGAATTTCTTCAGCTCGGCCAGTGTATAATGGGCGACCCTCCCCCTGCCGCCGGTAAGCCGTGAAAGCTTCTCGTTGTGGATTACAACGGGGACGCCGTCGCGACTGAGCAGTACGTCGATTTCCACCATGTCGGCGCCCATTTCAATAGCGCCCTCGATGGAGATAAGGGTGTTTTCAGGATAATAGGCTGAAGCGCCGCGATGCGCTATCACGGTGAAAGTATCATTCTCTTTTTTGTTGTATTTCAGCAGGTGGTAAGGTGTTCCCATGACGGCACCTGTGGTGATTTATTTACCGTATGTGAATATAACGGCCTGTACGGGCGTATGCTCTCCAGCAGTATATCTGTGCTGCCGTAAAGTAGATTTCTTATTGAAGATAGAATAAATTATTGTCTCACATAGGCCCCGGCGCTAGTATTGTCAAGTTATTCATGTTACCCATGAACTAAAATGTGGTGGCTTTATGTCGACAGCAGACAGGATTATCAGGGCACTTGGATTGAAACCACACCCGGAAGGTGGGTATTACCGTGAAACCTATCGTTCTGAAGAAACGATTGCAGCAAGTAACCTGCCGCCGCGGTATGAAGGACCGAGAGTATACTCGACAGCGATATATTTTATGCTCACTTCTGGAAATTTCTCCTGTATACACAGGATTAAAAGCGATGAAATTTTTCATTTTTACCTTGGTGACCCCGTCGAAATGCTGGTGCTCAACCCTAACGGGAGTGGTTATACAATCAAACTGGGGCCCGACATCGGTGATGGGATGCTGCCTCAGGTAGTGGTGCCGGCCGGGGTCTGGCAGGGTTTGGTGCTTTCCGAGGGCGGGTCCTTCGCCCTTCTGGGAACTACCGTCTCTCCTGGTTTTGATTTCGCCGATTTTGAGATCGGTATAAGGAAAGATCTGGTTTCATCATATCCCCACTACAGTGATATCATCATCAGGCTTACGCGACAATGATACACGGAACCGGGAGCGGTACATGAAAAACTCTGATATGAAATTCAGGGCGGTTATTTTTGATTTTGACGGTACACTGGTCGATTCACTTCAGGATATAGCCGATGCCATGAACACGGCGCTGTCGGCCCTGGGTTTGGACGTTATTGCATTGGATGATTATCGTTATAATATCGGTTATGGTGTGGAGAACCTTGCGCGGCGGCTCGTGCCGAAAGAGAAAGCCACCGAGGAGGTCCTTGCCGAGTGTGTAAGGCTTATGAGACTGGAATATGCCCAATGCTGGAACCGCACGACCAAACCGTATCCCGGAATCATGGAACTCCTTGATGCACTGAGGGAAAGGTGCGTTAAAACGGCGGTGCTTTCGAATAAGGATCATGATTTCATACGGCGGATGACGGATTATTTCTTCAAGGGACATGATTTCGATTCCGTGCAGGGGGCGCTTCCATCATTTCCGAAAAAACCGGATCCCTCACTCGCATTGCGCGTCGCCGGAGTGCTTGCTGAGAAAAACGAACACATCATTCTTGCCGGGGACACCCGCACCGACATGGAAACCGCTGTGGCAGCGGATATGTATCCCTTAGGATGCCTGTGGGGGTACAGGGATGAAGAAGAACTCAGGTCCTTCGGTGCGCGTATGATCATATCATCGCCGGGTGAACTTATGCGTTTATTCACGGATTGATCTGAATGTGCTGAATCCGTGGCCGGTGTTATTGTTTGTGCGGTTCTTCCGTAATGATACCAACCCCGTGATAACCTTCTGCAAGAGCGGTATTTACGTACACTACATCTCGGTTCATGTTTTTAAATGCATACCGGTCGTTTACTGCCGAAAGATCATCGGCATCCTTCTGACTTTTGAGGACCGTTCAAGCCGGGACAATGCGTTTTTCAGGCAGTTGTACTTCCACAAGCATGCAGGTTCTACGATGCATCCATCGCCGATCAGCGGTCTGAAAACCAGCGTTTTCATTCCGATGAAGCAGTTATTTCCGATTGCTACCGGGCTGTGTATCCGGACCTGGTGCGCAAGAAATACCCTTTCACCGATATAAATCCCGTAACTGTTATTGTAGACTTCTACGCGGTTTTTCCCAGGGGGGTCCCGTCTTTCCCGGTTTTCAGAGCATAAATGATGATCCTGTCCTGAATATTTGATTCATAACCAATGTGCAGGGGTTATCCCTCATCACCGTAAACCGATGCAAAAGGGCACACCATGACGCGACGGACTATATGCACATTAACGATAATCGCCGCAAAAGGATGAATGAAGGCCGTAAGGACAATGCCGGGTTGGACAGAACGGGGAGAAAAAACGGTAACCGCATTCCGGTGTATTACTCGTTTTTCCTCTTTCCGACATGATGGAATTTCACCGCCGGTGAAAAAAAGAATTGAGTATTTATCATATACTCTGCGAATTTGTAAAATTTAACGTCATGGTAATTATAAATGATTCTTTCAAGTTTCCATGGGCCATAGCACCATAAAGATTACAAGAACTCGCCGGTTGATGGCTGAGGGGATAAACTGAATCATTGGAAGTTAATCATTGTTTGATTTTGTAGTGGTAATAGTCGCCTTATCATGTTTGGCGCTGGTAACCCTCGCTGCGGTGAACCGTTTTCCGCGTGCGATCTACACCACCATGTTCTGGAATACGCCGCCTCACCGCGATGGAAAGGGCACCATACTGGTTATCGAAATGGGAACGGACAGGTCTTTTCCCCAGTTGTGGCGCAGCGTGGGGGGTTTTGTGAACCGGCATTCCAGCCTGAACATACGCGTGCTTCCATTCAGGGAAGTGACCGCTTCGGGTATCGGTATGATCTCTCCGCAGGAAATGGTGATGACGGGATACCATCAGGAATTATCGTTGTATAGAATGGAAGAGATGGAGAACCTGTTTGATTTTCTAAGGCATACCGGGATACCGGTGTTCGCTATATGCGGAGGATTTCAGTTTCTTTGCAGGGCTTTCGGTTCTGAAATAGTTGAAATGGGCTTTCATGAGAGGGGATATGTAGCCGTTACAGCGCTTCGGGATGATAAAATCTTTCAGGGCCTTCCGGGAAAGATCATTGTCTACAACCGGCATCAGCTTACCATAAATCGTATCCCGGATGAGTTCGAGAAACTGGCGGAGAACGAATCGTGCATACAGGTGGTGCGTCACAGGATGAGGCTGATTTATGGTGTACAGTTCCATCCCGAATTCAGCGACGATCATCACCCTCATGGTGTTATTATTTTTAAGAATTTTATGTACCTGGCCGGAATAGTCACACAGTCATCATGATAATGTGCATACAAACAGGTTTTGTGGTGAGATTGTTACCGCAATCAACGGTTTCTGTTTACAAAAAAGAGTACAAGAAAAAAGTTTTGACTGCGCTTCTTCATTACTATATTTAGTAATGGACGGATGTAAAACGTGGATGATGTCTGTCAATAAGATACACCATAAGTATTGAGGATTACGAATGATCAAAGATGATATTATAATGGAAGACAAGGATCTGGAATTCAACACGCAGATTTTTGAAAGCGATCTGATTGCCATAGATCATGTGCTTCCGTTGCAGTTGAGTATTATACCCATACGATACCGGCCGATCTTTCCCGGTATCGTAACACCCCTGATAATTTCTCAGGGCAGGTTCTCGGAAACTATCGACAGGGTGATCAACACCACGCGAACCATAGGACTTGTGCTCCTCAGGGATGATGATTCAGAAAACATTAAAATAACCGATCTCTATCGTTTTGGAACGGCCGCAAAAATACTGAAAAAGATCAACCTCCCCGATGGAGGTGTTAATGTGCTGATCAACAGTATTAAAAGGTTCAGCATCGACAACCTGATCGCTGAGAAGCCCGACATAATCGCCGAGGTGAAATATATTGATGATGAGCTTTCGAAGAAAAATATCGAGCTTAAAGCGCTTACCAGGGCCGTTCTGAGCCAGCTGAAAATGCTTTCCGACAATAATCCTCTGTTCACAGAGGAAATGAAGCTTACCATGGTTAATGTGGAAGAGCCGGGTAAGATAGCGGATTTCGTCACATCGATACTGAACCTGGAGAAGGGTGACTACCAGGAGGTGCTTGAAACCGTAAACGTCAAACAGAGGCTGGAAAAGGTGCTGCACCTTTTACAGAAAGAAATGGAGGTACTTACCGTACAGCGCAGAATCCAGAACCATATCAACGACAAGATCGACCGGCAGCAGAGAGAGTATTTTCTGCGGGAGCAGCTCAGGGCGATTAAAACCGAGCTTGGTATAGATGATGACGACCGGAGCCGTGAAGCAAAAGAGATGAAGAAAAAAGTCAAGGAACTGGAATTGCGCGGAGAGGTGAAAGAAAAAATCGATGAAGAAATCGAGAAACTGGGGATGATGGACGTCAACTCTTCTGAATATTCGATCACCAGAAACTATATAGATACTATCCTTTCCCTGCCATGGAACGTTAAGACACATGATATGGTAGATATAAACAGGGCTGAAAAAATTCTTAACCGGGACCACTATGCCCTGGAGGACGTGAAAAAACGGATACTGGAATTTCTGGCTGTCCGTAAACTCAAACCTGATGCGAGGGGATCGATAATCTGCCTATTGGGCCCTCCCGGTGTGGGTAAAACGTCGCTGGGACAGTCCATTGCAAGGGCTCTGAATAAAAAGTTTTTCCGGATGTCCCTGGGAGGCATGCGCGACGAGGCGGAGATCAAAGGACACAGAAGAACCTATATCGGAGCGATGCCCGGCAAGATCATTCAGGGTCTTCGCATCTGCAAATCACGTAATCCCGTCTTCATGCTGGACGAGATCGACAAGCTGAGCCAGAGCTTCCAGGGAGATCCGGCCTCGGCGCTGCTTGAAGTGCTTGATCCCGAGCAGAACCAGGAATTTCGTGATCACTATCTTGATGTTCCCTTCGATCTCAGTGATGTGTTTTTCATAACCACGGCAAATACCCTTGATTCCATCCCACCGGTACTGGTGGACAGGATGGAGATAATCCGTCTTTCAGGTTATATTACCGAAGAGAAACTTCAAATCGCAAAAAGGTACCTGTTGCCCAAACAGCGGGAACGCCATGGACTGTCCGAAAACAGGGTAGTCATATCAACGCCGGATTTTAAATGGATAATAAACGGCTGGGCCAGAGAGGCGGGAGTGCGGAATCTTGAAAGGCAGATAGAGAAAATCTGTCGTAAGACGGCCTCAACGCTGGCCAGGGGGGAAAAGATCCCGCATGGACCGTTAAAAAGAGAAACCATCAGTAAATACCTTGGAACGGAAATGTACGTTGACGAAGAAATCAACAGACCCGACAGACCGGGACTGGTCGTGGGTCTTGCGTGGACACAGCTCGGAGGCGCCACCCTGATAGTGGAATCGATAGGGGTGGAATCGGCCAAAGGGGGTACGTTTAAAATCACCGGACAGATCGGGGAGGTGATGAGCGAATCTGCCACTATAGCATACAGTTACGTACAGCACCATTTGTCGAGCAATGAAAAAGCAAAAAGCATGTTTAAAAACAAAACACTGCATCTTCACGTTCCCGCCGGTGCAACGCCAAAAGACGGTCCCTCGGCGGGAATTACCATGGCATGCTCAATCTATTCGCTGGCCACCGACTCTACCGTTAAGCCCGGCATAGCCATGACCGGTGAACTCACACTGAGTGGCAGAGTGCTCCCGGTGGGGGGTATAAAGGAAAAAGTGATTGCCGCGCGCAGAGCGTCAATTAAAGAGATAATCATCCCTGAGGAAAATAAAAAGGAACTTTCCGAAGTTCCCGCATACATAAAGAAAGGCTTGAAATTTCACATGGTTAAGAATATGAATGATGTCATAGCGCTTTCTTTCAGTAAAAAGAAAAGAAGGAGACAGTATAATGACAGTTAAAAATCTCATGGAAGATATCGTGAATAACGTGGTGCGGGAAGTGCTTAAAAAAGATAACGAAATATCCAGATCGGCGGTAAATGAACAGGATATCATCGCGTATGTACTCAACCGTGTTCCCCCGCGATATATTACCAGCGAGAGAGGGATCATACACGGCAAACTTGAGTCTCGTTTCAAGTTTCAGCAGAGAACCGATATTTTATTTCTTATCCATGAGGCTATTCAGAATATTAAAAACCGGCGGGAACTATCATCTCACACCGATTATGCCAGGGTCGGCGATATGGACCGTTTTCTCCCTCATATTATGGGAGAGGTGCTGGAAGAGACGACTTTTTCAATAATACCGGATATAGAAGTATCGCTGCTGTTCAAAGGGAAGCCGGCCCCGATGCTGGATGAAGGCTGGAACAATCCTTATATTACCAACAAGGCCACTAAAGGATATTACCATTTCTGGCCGAAATATATCGCTAAAGAAATGAAGGGGAAGAAAGAATTATCATACTCCATCACATTTACTCATCCCAAGTTCAACTCAAAAGCAATTGATGTTACCATGAAGGCTGTTGAGGATCTTAACCTTTACGAATCCAAAGTAATCCCTATTGCATTACTGCAGATAAAGGAGGGTGTGGATATCTCTTTTCTCTACGAATAAACATCAGTATGGCACCCTATGTTTATTGAAAGAACAGCCATTGTCCTTATACTTATAGTATCATTACCCTGTGCCGTTCTTGCCCAGATCAAGGGTTCCACCATGGGGACATTGAACACCGTTGTTTCGGATGGACCCTTTGATGTAACGCGAAATCCCGCCCTGCTCTTCTTCTCGCGGCAAAAAAGTGCAATCGGAGCGTATGGAAGGTACCGCTGGCTTGATCATCACGACTATTCCGTGGATGCCCCGATTGATTTAAAGCAAAAAGACCCGGAGACGACTGTTATAGGGGGGAGTATCTCCGCGGTTTTCGGCACCGGCAGGAATATCATTGGTTTTTCCATAAGCGATTCGGGCTCTGAACTATACCAAAGGACGATAAACAGAATCGAGATTCAGCTGGGTTCCGCGGCCCAAAAGGAAAAAAGCATCAGTGAATCCATCAGCCCCGTGCTTACGGGAGCTCTGTGTGTGCCGCTGACCGATCACAGTTCGATCGGATTCCAGCTCTTTCTGGGATATTTCAGGGAAAACAAAAAGACCACAAAGAACCATTACCTGCTGCCTGCCTGGACGCTTGATAAAGAACTGAATATCGACAGGGAAATAACCAGAATACTGGGCATACAGCCCGCCCTCGGTTTTCTGTTCGATTCCGGAGACTCCCAGGCGGGGTTACTCTTGCGCACCGGAAGCTTTGTTTTTAAGAACAAACAGGTTCATTACGATTATACCAGTTACATTCCGGTGCAGGAATCCGATGATGAAAGGAGCTATCCGTTTACCTTTGCCTATACCGGGAACCTGGTAATATCGATCGGAGGATACCGCCGGGTGAATAAAATACTGGGATTCGCTCTGGAAGGGGCATACACGCTTCAGAGTTCCCATACCGAAGATGACCTCACGGTGGACGAGGATTTCAGCACAGATACGGTAACCATTATTAGAAAAGAAAATACGATAAACCGACGTGCCGCCGTGACCGTGAGAGGGGGGATAGAGCTGACCATTGATAAACGGTTTTCACTTACCGCGGGAGGGGCTTATTTCTACAACGAAGGGATGAGTCAGGCTATTAATTACTCAGAAAGGACGTTAAGTTTTATTGATGCTTTTCTGACGACACTGGGTCTGCACTACATATTGACCGATTCGGTTTCGATGACCGCAGCGCTCTCGGGCGCTTACATTGAGGCGGAATACAATCTGAAAAGTTCTGCGCTTTCGCTTGAATTGAAGGATAAGTTCTTTATTGCGGATGTATCACTGGGTGTGATTGTGAAAATATAAAAGATATATCTGGAACCTACGGCATTACATCCCTTAAAAACTCTTCCACCCTTTTGAATACCTTGAGTGAGCCCTCTCCGTTGACTATACCGTGACGAAGCGCATGGAGGCGGCATAGTTCCTTATCGGTTGTTCCCACTTTTTCAAAAATATCTATACCGCTTTCAGGATTGACCACGGGGTCGTGTGAACCCTGGATGATAAGTGTAGGAATTACAATGTCCTTTAGTTTCTTTTCCAGCACATTCATACATTTCTCCAGCTGGTGTACTCCGCTCACGGGGTTCCTGAAATAGTTGATATGTGTGTTTTCCGGTTCATTGCTTACAAATTCCATTTTACCCCGGCTAAAGTGCAGGCGGTCCAGAAAGCTGTTCCACAGTACGATGGTGGAAGCAAACCTTGAGCCGATATTGTTCAACTTGAGCGGCGCATTAATAGAGATCACCCCGCTGAAAGCGTTCCCCTTGTTCGCCGCCTGATGGAGTGCCAGGCCGGCACCGGTTGAAAATCCCGCCACTGCCATGCGTTTCACCGTGTTCTTCAAAACGACATAGCCGCGGTTTACCGATTCGTACCATTCGTTCCACTGACGGCCGGCAAGGTCATCGGGCGAGGTTCCGTGACCCCTCAAGCGTACGCCGTAAACCGTATATCCCTTCGAGTAAAGGAATAGGGCAAGGGTGCGGATTTCTTCAGGAGCGGCCATGTAACCGTGGATGAGCAACACACCTTTCCGGTTGAAGAACTTTTTAAGGAAAAAAGGACATCCGATTTTTTCTGGTTTACTCTCGCCTTCGCGGAAATACCGACGATAATCGTTGTTGAATATTTCAAGATCCCGCCTGTATACGAGATTTCGAAGCCTTCTTCGTATGCAGAAGGAAGGGTATCGCATTATCCGATCGATGCTTTTTATTACCTCCTTCACCGGTTCGAGTTCATTCGATAAAACCTCGATGATGTTGTCCTTTCTTACCGTATGGAACTCGTAAGGTTTTGTGAAACGTTCTTTGTTTTTAATAAGATACCCGTTCTCCTCATAGATGAGGCCGTCTGATTTTGCAGCGTCGAGAAAATCTTCATATCTTCCGTGCGGGTCGTCCGTCAGCAGGTAACTCTGTTTTAATTTCAGGGTCGAATGATGCGACTGCATGGTTACATGGCGGATTTCATCGATGGCCAGGAATGCACGGTTTCTGAAGTCCGATTGTGAAATTCTATGTTTTTTGTATCTTCCCAGGATGAAGGCAAAAACATGGTCGTGATTGACCGTGGTCATTCCGTAAATGCTGTCCATGTAACGATACATGAGTTTGAGCCCGCAAATGTGGAAGCCGCGCTCGATAGTTTTTTTCTCAAGGTCGGCAATTCCGCCGGGACGGGCAATTCGTTTACTGATAGACTTTGACTTCATATAGGGGCGCATTCCGATCGGCGAACCGAAATTGATATCGATATCCACCCCGTCGATAAGCATGGTTCCCTCGACCTCAAGTTCTTCCTCGATCCTTTCAGGGAGATTGTGCACGAACCGATTGGCGATCCTGTTGATTATATTATTGCGTGCCCTGACCGGGAAATAGGTGATATTGACTGGTACAATGAAGGTTTCCAGGTTTATTATTTTTTCAATCTCATTTATACCATCGATCTTAAAGTGACTTAAATACGGTGCGAGGTCTCTTTCATTTCCGGACTGGTAAAGTTGTCGAATGCTCGATCGCACGAACTCCGCTTTAAGTGCTGCTATACCCGCCCCGGTATGGGGCGGCCTGCGTATGCCTGAATTATAAATTAGATATTTTCCCTTTTCAACAAGCTTCTTGTCCTTTATCATCTGCCCCTCGGGAAAGATCATGCAGTAACGGTCCCCCCTGAGGAGCGCTCCAGTAAGTATAGTATCCCTGTCGGGGTCACGGGTTGAAATGGCTCCCAGCGAGGACATGAATTTACCAAAGGCACCGGAAAAAAAACTGTGGTGTGCCAGAGACAGCACTTCCATATTGAAGTTCTTGATGAGCAGATAGGGAAAGAAAAAGGTTTCCATTCTGGTGAAATGGTTCACAACAAAGACTGTCGGCTGATTGGGAATGTTTTCCTTTCCATGGAGTCTGATATCCGCTTTGGTAAATTTCACAAGAGCATCCATTGCCAGTCTGGTGGCTTTTTGTATTATACCCGATTTGTCCATAAAGCGTTCCTTTCTGAATATTCAGTATTTACCTTTGCGGTAGTCGTCAAGTATCGCCGCATGATCGAATGACATGTTTTCCGGAATGGAATCGATATGGAATATTCCGACCTTACCTGCGTCATCATCTGCGACAGGAGTGCCACCGGCTTTACCGATAAATACGGTAGTAATGGTATGTTGACGAGGGTCGCGGGAAGGATCCGAGTAAGTGTGAAACTGTCGAACCAGTGTAACATCGAGTGATGTTTCCTCCCTGGCCTCCCGTACCGCCGCATCTTCGAGGGATTCACCGTAGTTTACGAATCCGCCGGGCAGAGCCCAGCCGTGCGGAGGGTTTTTGCGGTATATCAATACTATTGATTTGCTGCCGCCGTGGGACTCGCTGTCCATTTCGATTATCATGTCCACCGTTGGTACAGGATTGCGGTATTGTATGGCCATGCAGTGTCAACTCCGTCCGGGAAAATATTTCGTAAGTATAACCTCGTTCCCGCATTCTTCAAAGCGGATACTGAAGACCGTTTTAACCAGATACAGCCCTATACCGTGATAGTCTTCATCGAGTTTTGTGGTGATGACTTCTTGTTCCATTTCCAGGTACCTGCGCCAGTCGAAACCTTTGCCGTCATCTTTTACCGTGTAACACACCTTTTCCCCGTCAAGGGTGTAGTATATGTACACTTTTCGTTTCGCCAGATACTCTTTATTGCAATCCTCAATCACACGGTCCCAGTAATTGGCACCTGACTGCATTAGGGAGGTTTTTTTCGTGAAATCTATTTCAAGGTTACCGTGTTCCACTGCATTGATCAGCACTTCATGCAGTGCCATCTGGATGAGATGGAGTTCGTTTTTGGAAAACCATTTGCCCAGGTTGCGTGTAAGCCTGTAGGAAAGCTGATAAAGTGAACCTACGTCATTATCCATTACATAATAAGCGCTTTCGGAAACCAAGTAATTGTTCGTGATCCTGTCATCGGGGGAAATATGACCGCTTACCAGTATGTTCTGAAGTTCTTGGTCTTTTAAAACAGGCAGCATTTTAAATGAAATGGTTTTGATATCGCCGGGAGAACCGGCGGATGTTGAAAATGTAAAATCAGTTTCATTTCCCCTGAAAACGCTTCTGAATTTTTCCAGCAGGATATAATTCAGATTGGTTGCGTCGTTTTGCAGATCAGGGAAAAGAACGGTACGCAAAGGTTTTCCTAGCAGTTCATGTGCGGGGTCCGGAAAATGTTTTTCGAATGCCGAATTATATGTCACGATCTGACCGTACATGTTGAGAACCACGAATATCTCATCAGTGGTGTCCATCATCAGGCCTTTCCACCGGTTATCGTGCTCAAGCTGGACTATCTTCTGACTGAGTGTATCCGTGCTTTTTTTTACCGCGAGTAAACTCAGCACAATGAGGCCGAGATAGACCAGAGAAGCGGTGATGTATACGGCAGGGTTTAATATCAAAGTTCTGGTTAAAAACAGGAACAGCATAAAGACAAAGAGCGCATGCAATGCCAGCAGCAGATGAAGGCGGTATTCGTTGAATGTCTTTTTTCCAGTTGGAGACATGCGGTTATTTTTCTCACCGGCCGGTTTCCGTGTTATGACGGAAATTTATTTTTTTACAAACTCATCGACTGGATGTAAGAGGCATACCGGACATCGATTCACGGCCTTCCCATCGGATTATAAATATTTTCCCGGTTTTAATACAAGAAAATATTCTAGAATGAGTTGTTAAAATAACCGGTCCTTTATATATTGATTCATACCTTATGTGTAAAACAGGGATGCTCAAGATACGGACCGCTCTTCCTTCGGAAAAATTACTTGAATTATCAGCCTTTCTTAATGAACATGCATTTTCCTTTTATATGGTAATATCGGGATGCTAAAGAAATCAGCAGTGTTTCTGCGGAAATATTTTGTGTGATATACTACGGGCCTCTGGTCGGCACAACAGTCTTTTACCATCTGAAGCATGAGCTTATGAAAAAACAACAGATGAATCAATCAGGATCGAACATCATTATATATGATACCACCTTAAGAGACGGGGCCCAGACCTACGGCATCTCTTTTTCATTGCATGACAAAATTAGGATCGCCAGGGAACTGGACAAACTGAATATCGACTATATCGAAGGCGGTTGGCCTGGATCTAATCCCAAAGACAACGTTTTTTTTTCTGAAATACGCAAGGTTGAACTTCATCATTCCAGGATAGCTGCGTTCGGGGCGACGAAAAGGCCTCATTTTACCTATGATAACGATGATTTGCTCCAGGCACTGGTCGGTTCCGGCGCGCAAACCCTGACCATAGTGGCAAAAACATGGGATTTTCATGTTGAAAAAGCCCTGGGTATCAGTTTAAAGGAAAATATCGATCTGATACAGGGTACGATTGCCTATCTGAAAGACCGCCGGTTCGAAGTTTTGCTGGATTGTGAACATTTTTATGATGGTTTTACACGGCACCCTGATTACTCCCTGGAGATCGTGGAGAAGGCGATTGGCGCGGGTGTTGATATGTTGGTACTCTGCGATACCAACGGCGGTACGCTTCCCCGGGAGGCTGAGGACATTACCGGGAAGGTAGTGCGGAGTGCTGGCAGTATCCCTGTGGGTGTGCATTATCATAACGATTCCGGCGTTGCCGTCGCCAACTCGATCGCCGCGGTACTCGCCGGCGCCCGCTCGGTACAGGGGACTATAAATGGTTACGGGGAGCGTTGCGGTAACTGTGACCTGACGGCATTTCTGCCCAATCTTATTCTGAAGATGGGTTATGTATGCTCTTCGTCGGAAAGTCTTTCGAACCTTACCGAGGTGAGCCGCTATATAAGCGAAATAGCCAACCTTGCTCACAATGAACGTGCACCTTATGTGGGGGACAATTCCTTCGCCCACAAAGGCGGCATCCATGTATCGGCGCTGAAAAAAGATACACGGACATATGAGCATATTGATCCCGAAAAAGTCGGGAACCGACGCAAGGTGCTGATATCAGAGCTGTCGGGCAAGAGCAATATCGAGGTTAAGGCGAGGGAGATGGGAATCGACCTCAAGGAGGGGGTTGAGCTGCCGACACGCATTTTATCGCATATCAAGGAACTGGAGGATCAGGGCTTCCAGTTCGAGGCGGCTGAAGGTTCCTTCGAGCTTCTGATACGCAAATCAACCGGCGAATACATACCCTTTTTCAATCTTAAGGGTTTCAGGGTAATTACGGAAAAGAATGAAAACAAAGTGCTGAGTTGTGAGGCTACCATAAAGGTCGAGGTGGATAACAGGATTGAACATACGGCCGCTAACGGAAACGGACCCGTTGAGGCCCTGGACAACGCGCTCCGCAAGGCGCTGGAAAAATTCTATCCGGAGATCGGGGAACTGGCTCTGACCGATTATAAAGTACGTGTGCTTAACGAAAAGGACGGCACAGGGTCCACCGTCAGGGTTTTGATCGATCAAAAGAAGAAAATGGAACACTGGGGAACAGTAGGGGTTTCTACGAACATAATAGAAGCGTCATGGCAGGCGCTGGTGGACGGGATCGAATATATGCTTTATAAAAAGAAGAAAGCGGAAATTGAAAAGAAACGATCTTAAAAACTCGGTGCCAGGCACACCCTGATATAGTAAAAAAACCTTGAAAATAATGATTATGGCGGCAATAGTGAGCCGTGATAAACCGATGGGAATGGTACACCGAATACCATTTTATTGGATCGTACTGAAATCGTTTCCCGAGTATTAAAAAAATGGTTACCGGAATAATGAGAATGAAAAAAATGATTATGCCTGTATTCATGCTGGTGATATTCTTATCCGGAGGTACCGGTTATCCATGGGTAACCTTCGACCGGGTAATTGCCGTGGTAAATGAAAGCCCTATAATTGAAAGCGAGGTTCTTGAAAAGCTGAGCAGAACCCATAACCGGCAGCGGCTTTCCCAGAAGCAACTGTCGTATGAGATGAGCCGGATAATAGACAGGTTGATAGAACGAAATCTTGTGGTCCAGGAAGCTCAGGAGCAGTACATCATTATCAGCGATCAGAAGATAGATCTGCAGATTAAAAAGATTATGCAGAGAATGAACATTACCAATCTTGAAGATTTTAAAAAGCGGATCGAAAAGACACAGAAGCTGCACTATGAAGACTACCGGGAAGAACTGAAGATTTCCCTGATGACCGAGCAGGTTATGTCGCTGGCAATTGGTGTTTCCCCACCCACGACCAGGGAGGCCATGGAGTGGTACAACGCCAACCGTGACAAACTCGGTTATGAAGTGCATTTGAAGCATATACTGATACGTCCGGCAAACAACACCATTGCTGAAGAAAAAAGGGTTAATGCGGAAATGAAAAATCTTCAGCAGCTTATTGCCGGAGGGCAGTCCTTTGAATCGCTGGCAGCAAAATATTCGCAGGATCCGGGTTCGGCGGCCAAGGGGGGCGACCTTGGATGGGTCGCCCTAGCGGAACTCGATCCATATTTTGCCAACCAGGCTTTTCGTATGAACAGACCCGGACAGATATCGGGTGTGGTGAAGTCGGGGTTTGGGTATCATCTCATTAAGTACCTTGGGAGGCGGCCGATAACCTTTGATAACGTAAAGGAGCGGATATTCAATATGCTGTTTCAGCAAAAGATGTCCGACCAGTTCGGCAAATGGATAAGGCAGCGGCGGCAGCGCTCGGAGATTAAAATTTATATGGAAAACTATGTGCGCGGATAGGAGTGCAGAGTGACCTCGGCAGCAGTAATCTATGTCGCCGATGGGATGGGCGACGGGGACCTGAGCTTCGAGGGGGAATACCTTCCCGATGTTTTGGGGAACAGATTGAGCAGGCTCAATGTATTTGAGAAAATAATCTACGCGGTGCCTGCGCATTACGCCGGCAAGCTTAACGGCGGCAACGGAGTATTCAGGAGGGAGGAAAAAGACGATATCTCGTTCTGGAAAAAAGTTTTTACCGAAACCGGCTCCGACAGTCTGACGAAGGTGTATGCCGACTCGCCCTTCCTGGACCCGGAAATCATCTCAGAGATGCTGAAACTGCATAATAAATATATCGCCGAGTTCACCTATTCCGAAAATCTACCCTCTGGTTTTTCCGCTGAGATTTTTTCACGACAACTCCTGGAATCGATCCCGTCTTCAGAGAATGCCATGCTACCTCTGGGTGAGGTTATTCGGTCAAATATAAACCAGTTCGATGCCGAGCTTTTTTATAAAGAACCGGACATTCGGGACAAGCGTCTGAGTTTCCGCTCGGGGGAACCCAGGGAAAAAAGGATCATGGAGAAACTCCTGAAGACAGCAGGAACGGTTCCACGCTATACTGAGTTGAAATCCCTCATCGAAAAAGCGCCCGAGACCCTGTTTGTGGGTCCTTCTTTCATCGAAGTGGAACTGACCGGCAGGTGCGATCTGGACTGTATCTTCTGCTACAGAACCAGGTTGAAGAAATCCCGCGGGGACATGGAAAAAGATCTCTACTTGAAACTGCTCCGGGATCTGCGGGAAATCGGGCTTCCTTATTCGGTATGCATGGGCGGTTCAGGCGAACCGATGATGCATAAAAATTTCTATGAAATTATGGAAAAATCCCTGGCAGAAGATATATTAAAAAATCTTGTCATCGAAACCAACGGTATTTATGCGGATACAAATTTTGCAGGCTTTTTCAACAGTACCGGTGATAAAAGGGTTTATCTCATCGTGAATATCAATGGTTACAACGGGGAAACCTATGGCAACCTGCATGGAAAGGATTATTTCGACACCGTAAGCAGAAATATCCTTTCGTTGAAAGAAAAGAACGGCGACAGAGAAAACCTCTATGTGCAGATCATGAAGATAAACGAAACCGAATCATTTCTCGATCAGTATTATGATTTCTGGGAAAAACACAGGGTACCTGTAATACTGCAGAAGCAGAACACCTTCCTGGGAAAAATCCAGGACCGGCGTTATTCCGATCTTTCCCCTCTTGAACGCATACCCTGCTGGCACCTGCAGCGGGACCTTGCGGTACTGTCTGACGGACATGTCGGCTTTTGCAAACAGGATATCGACGGTGAAGCGAGCAGGGGTGATCTCAACAACGAATCGCTGGGTAATATCTGGGAAAAATCACTTCCCGCTTTTTTAAATGATTACAAGAAAAACTATCCCCTTAAACCGGATTGTGTCTCCTGCGACGAGTGGTATACATTTAATCTCTAATTACTTAAAAAAACCTGATAATCGAAAACAGAGAAAACCGATGGTTGTAAACGGTGTCCGAAACGGCAAAAAGATAAAGCCACAGGTGACGGCCATTATTCAGGCCAGGATGCAGTCTAAACGGCTGCCAGGAAAATCCATGCTGGATCTGGCGGGTAAGCCCCTGCTCGCACATGTCATTGAAAGGGCCCAGGCCATAGAGGGAATGGAAAAAGTCGTGATGGCGACATGTCATGGTGACGAGAACAGGGCAATTATTGAACTTGCTACTGCAATGGGAGTGCATGTTTTTATCGGCTCACAGGTTAATGTGCTCGAACGGTACTACCTTGCGGCCAGGGAGTACGGTGGCGACTACGTGGCCCGGATAACCGGTGACAACCCCTTTACCGATCCTGAATACGCCTCGATGTCGCTGGAAATCGCGATGGAAACCTGTGCGGATCTTTGCGCCATACCGAACCTTCCCCTGGGAACGGCGGTGGAGATTATTAAAAAAGAGGCACTGGAAGAAGCTTACCGTCAGGGAGTGAAGCCCTATCACAGGGAACACGTTACCCCGTTTATTAAAGAGCATCCGGAACTTTTCCATATTGAGAGACCTCTGGTGAATTTTAAGAATCCTTTTCCCGACATGCGGCTGACCGTGGATACACCGGAAGATTACCAGTTCGCAAAAGCAGTCTATAAGGAAACTTATCGCGGTACCATCGTACCTCTTTCAGAAATTGTCGCGTTTATAAAAGCGAACCCCGATCTTATGCAGCTCAACAGCCGAATCAAACAACGCCCCATGGACCATGCGGAAACCTAGCATGAACCGGTACCGGCAGGTATGAACGGATCTCGACACATCACGGTTGCCGTCAAAACCTCCTGGAACCAGGAATTCGGCAACGGTCACATACAGCGGATGGCGGCGCTGATATGGCATTGTTTCAATGAGCGGGATATAGAAGCTTTTCTCTGGAATTCAGAAACACCTGTTTTCTTCAGCAATGAGATGCGTGAGCGGGTTTTTGAAAAAAAACCGATGGACCTTATAATACGGGACATGCGTGATTCAACACCGTTTCAGATGAATGAATTAAAACGGTATGCGCCGGTCCTCGCTGTTGATGATCTGGGTGAAGGAAGATCAGGTGCCGATTATTTCATTGACCTGCTGCCTGTCCCTTCATGCCGGGAGTACACTTTCCCAAAGTGCTTCCTCTATGGTTATACTTTTTACCGTTCCCTGGAAAATATCCGGAAAAAAAGATACGACCGATGGATCGATGTTGCCTTTTACCCTGGAAGTTCCGGTAGTGGGGGATATGTCAACAGGATCAGCTCACTTCTTCCCGAAAATACCTGTCTTGCAGTCCTCGGGGGGGATAGATGCACTGTGATACAAAATGGTAAAGTCATTGAAGATGCAAAACCTCGTGAATACGGAGAGATTCTTCTTTCATCGCGTTTGCTGATTGCGCATTTCGGCATCACTCTCTACGAAGCGCGTGCTGCCGGTTGCCGGGTGGTTGCCCTCAATCCAACTGAATATCATTCCAGACTGGCTGATTGCTCCCCTGTTTCACTGGAATTGCTTAATCTGGGTACCAGTGATAATCTGGATTTGGAAAAAACCGCGCAGGTTTTACATAGCGAACTTGAAAAACAGTCTGCGGTAAAAACCGATGCAGGCGAAGTGTATGAAAAGGTCAGGGGAAATTTTTCAGCTTTTTGCCGTATACTCCGTCAGATTGCCGCTTCCGGTAAGAGACCAGAATTGTAATTACAAAGAGACTTCACGAGTAGAATCGATGGGAGACAGTGTCTGTGATAAAATTTTAAAGGCTCATCTGGTCGATGGAAACCTGGGCCCGGGGAATGAAATCGGTATATCCATTGATCAGACCCTAACCCAGGACGCCACCGGTACAATGGCGTATCTCCAGTTCGAAGCAATGGGTATTCCGCGTGTAAGAACCGAACTCTCGGTTTCCTATGTGGACCACAATACACTCCAGACGGGATTTGAGAATTCCGATGACCACAGGTATCTGCAGAGCATGAATGCGTCGTACGGTATTTACTTTTCCAGGGCGGGTAACGGGATATGCCACCAGGTTCATCTTGAACGTTTCGGGCGACCTGGCGCGACCCTGCTTGGTTCGGACTCACATACACCTATGAACGGAGCACTCGGGATGATAGCGATCGGAGCGGGAGGCCTGGATGTTGCCGTGGCGATGGGAGGCGGACCTTTTTATCTCGTCTGTCCACGGGTGGTGAATATAGTACTTAAAGGAGCGCTTCGCTCCGGTGTCAGCGCCAAGGACGTTATCCTGAAGGTGCTTGAGATATTAACCACCAGGGGTAATGTGGGGATGGTGCTGGAGTACACGGGCCCCGGGATCAGGGGTCTGTCGGTGCCTGAAAGGGCCACCATCACCAACATGGGTGCGGAGATCGGCGTTACCACCTCGGTATTCCCCAGCGATGAGGTGACCAGAAGTTTTTTAATGGCCCAGGGCAGGGAGACGGTCTGGAAAGAAATAATACCCGATCACGATGCCCGTTACGATCGCACTCTCGAGATTGATCTTTCCATGCTGGAGCCCATGGTTGCGTGCCCCCATTCTCCCGACAACATAAAAAAAGTCGCCGATATCCAGGGAATGAAAATCGACCAGGTGGCCATCGGCAGTTGTACCAATTCATCGTATAAAGACCTCACCATAGTTGCCAAGATATTGAAGGACAAAAAAATACACCCCGGCGTTAGCTTCGTTGTGGCGCCCGGTTCCCGCCAAGTGTTTGAAATGATAGCGCGCGACGGTTCGCTGGCGGATCTGATCTCGAGCGGGGCGCGCATCATGGAATCGACATGCGGGTTTTGCATCGGTGCCGGCCAGGCCCCTCCTACGGGCGGGATATCGCTGAGAACCAGTAACCGTAACTTCGAAGGACGTTCAGGCACACTGACGGCCCAGGTTTACCTTACCAGTCCGGAGACCGCGGCTTGTTCGGCGATTAAGGGATACCTGGTTAACCCTGTTGATGTCATCGATATCGATACGCGTTCTCTGCCGGTGCCCGAAAAATTCCTGATAGATGACTCCATGATTATCCCTCCGTCAGAACAAAAGGAGAGAATCATTAGAGGTCCCAATATAGGGGAACCGCCCCGTACGGAACAGTTAAAAGATTATATGGAGATGGTCATAGGACTCAAGGTGGGCGATAATATCACCACAGATCATATCATGCCCGCGGGCCCTCGCCTTATTTTTCGTTCGAATATACCAAAATACGCGGAGTTCGTTTTCGAGCAGGTGGACCCGGGATTCGCACGGAGTACATTGGACCTTCGAAACCAGGGCATCTACACCGCGGTGCTTGCGGGAAAAAGTTATGGACAGGGATCAAGCCGTGAACACGCCGCGATATGCCCCATGCATCTGGGCGTACGCGTGGTTGTTGCGAAATCATTCGAACGGATTCATTCGGCGAACCTGATCAATTTCAGCATACTTCCTCTGGTGCTGGAAAATGAAAGTGATTACGACCTTCTCGAAAGCGGCATGCGCTTCTCGTTGTCGGGAATCAGGGAACTGGTTGAAAACGGGGGCGTGGTTACCGTTTCAACCGGCGGACATGATATCAGGCTTCTGCTTAATATTACCGAACGGCAGAGGGGTATTTTACTGGAGGGAGGGCTGCTTAATTTCACACGGAAGCGGATGGGTCCCGATCATATCGATTAGTTTTACATTAACGGAACAGAAGGGCATCCAGCCTCTCTTGTGGGCTTTTTCGGTATTAATAACCAGATGCGGCATGTATTCAGGTTCAAAGGGTTCACGGAGTATATTCCATCCGATTTCATGCAACAGACGGTTCCCCTTGCGGCTGTTGCACCACCGGCATGCGCATACAAGGTTCATCCAGCTTGAAAAACCCGATTTCAGGGATTTGCCCGTCAGGTGTTCCCATCTGCTGCGGGGGATGATGTGGTCCACCGTAAGGTACTTCATTGAATAGCGTTTCCCGCAGTACTGGCACTTCATGTCATCCCGGTAAATGACGTTCAGTTTCGAAAAATTGACCTTTTTTGAAGGGAAACTGCTGTACCCCTTGAGAGAGATTACCGAGGGGATCCTTATCGACATCGACGGTGAGCGGACATAGTTATCTTCTTCAACCACGGGTATGGCTTTATCGGCGGTCAGAAGACAGATCGCTTCCTTTACCGAGGTGATCCTCAGCGGTATGAATCCTGTGTTCAGCACCAGTACTTCTGAGTTCAGCATACCGACTACACCGTCCCGTCATGGAGAAATAAAGAGCCCATAGCTTCGGCTATGGGCTCAAGTATCGTCCTTTATCGTGCCCGCTTTTGTGCGGTGATGGGCATTATGTTTTTCAGTTTTCATCAGCACCACTCTCTGCTGTTCAGAGAAATTGCGCTACTTGAATCAATTCCTTAAATTGATTAAATGAATTTTATAGACGGTAGAAATTTTCCACAGATTGTCAAGCGCATTTTGTAATTTAAAAAATGAAATTCATTGATAAACAATCTTGTCCTGAAATATCGCAGTTGAGGATCAGGAATACAATTTAAATACTTGCAGATGAAGGTGTTTCCGCAATAAATTTCATGCAGACTGCTTCACACGGAGGTACTGATATGAGCAATTGGATCTATAACGAACTCAGGCACTGCGGTGTCGATTATGCGGACGATTCCAGGGCCGCAACGTATGATTTATCCCATCGGAAGTTCAGGAACTATGAAAAAGAATTTCAGGGAATGATGTATTTCCTGTCGGCGGGGAATACTCATGATATGACTGTGGTCGACCTTGGATGCGGTACGGGAGCCGTCTCGCTTCACGCCGCGAAGTATTTTAAGAGGGTATATGCGGTGGATGTTTCCGAAGCCATGATACAACAGGCTTCGGAAAAAGCGGTTAAAGAAAAAATCAGCAATATTGAATTCATACGGTCGGGATTTTTAAGTTATGAACATGCGACAGGTGCGGCGGACCTGGTCATCACGAAAGCGGCGCTTCATCATCTTCCGGATTTCTGGAAACAGGTCGCGCTTTTGCGGATAAACCGTATGCTCAAGCCCTCAGGGGTATTGTATATATTCGATGTTGTATTTCATTTTCATCCGGTGGAGTACATCACCAGGATTAATGACTGGATCAACGGTTATGAAGCCGTTGCGGGTAAGGAGTTTAAGGCCGAGGTCCAGACCCATATCAGGGACGAGTTCAGCACCTTCGGATGGATTATGGAGGGCATGCTGGCCAGGGCGGGTTTCACGGTGGAAAAAAGCAGAACGGGGGATGGATTTATCAGTGAGTACCTGTGCAGGAAAACGAAATATGAAATGAAACCAGCTGGCATGATTGGGCATGACTGGAGGTCTGGTTACGCGTTTAGGTCAGGCAGCGGCGTCTTTTGGCGGACCTTACCGGAGAAACATGCCGTCAGGGACCGGCAATTGCCGTGAAGGGTTTAACTAATAAAGTCGGGGTGAACTCATGTTATGAAAACACCGCAGGAATATATCGAAAGCCTCAGGAAACTTGACCTGGCAGTCTATATGTTCGGACGGAGGGTGAAGAATGTAGTGGATGATCCGATCATCCGGCCCTCCTTGAACGCCGTAGCGATGACCTATGCGCTGGCGCATAATCCGAAATACGAAGACATAATGACCGCCGTATCGCATATCACGGGCGGGAAGATCAACCGTTTCACCCACATTCATCAGAGTGTGGAAGACCTGGTGAAAAAGAGCAAGATGGGAAGACTGCTGGGTGCGCACACCGGATGCTGTTTTCAGCGATGCGTCGGTATGGACGCGCTTAACGCTTTGTCTATTACAACTTTTGATATAGACAAAAAACACGGGACTGAATACCACCGGCGGTTTTTGAAATATCTGGAATATGTGCAGGAAAATGATCTGGTGTGCGACGGCGCCATGACCGATCCGAAGGGCGACCGGTCGCTGCCGCCGCACAGGCAGCGCGATCCTGATATGTACCTGAGAATCGTCGCAGAGAAAAACGGCGGGATTATTGTACGGGGAGCGAAGGCGCACCAGACCGGCGCCGTGAATTCCCACGAGGTGATCGTAATGCCAACGGTGAGCATGAGCGCAGAAGACGCCGATTACGCGGTTTCGTTCGCCGTGCCGAGCGATACGCCGGGTATCACCTATATCATGGGCAGGCAGTCATGCGATACTCGTAAGCTGGAAAAGGGCAAAATGGACCTGGGAAACACCACCTTCGGCGGACATGAAGCCCTGATCGTGTTCGATGATGTATTTGTACCCGGGGATCGAATCTTCATGCTCAGGGAATACGGGTTTGCGGGCCGTCTGGTAGAACAGTTCGCCTCGTATCATCGGCAGAGCTACGCCTGCAAGGTCGGTGTGGGCGACGTACTCATCGGCGCCGCCCAGACGGCGGCTGAATACAACGGCGCCGACCGTGCGTCACATATCAGGGACAAGATAATCGAGATGAACCACCTGAACGAAACGCTGTACTGCGGGTGTATCGCATGCGCTTCAGAGGGGCACAGAGAACCCAGCGGCACGTACTATGTCGACCCGCTGCTGGCCAATGTGCACAAGCAGAACGTAACACGCTTCCCCTATGAAATCGCCCGGCTGGCGCAGGACATTGCCGGCGGCCTTATGGTAACCCTTCCGTCCGAGGATGATTTCAAATCACCGGAGGTCGGAGGGCTTGTGGAAAAATATTTCAAGGGTACAGACGATGTTTCCACCGAAAATCGTATGCGTATTTTAAGGCTGATAGAAAATATCACGCTCGGTTCAGCCGCCGTAGGATACCTAACCGAGTCCATGCACGGCGCGGGTTCACCTCAGGCGCAACGGATCATGATATCACGGCTGATCGATTTGAAGGAAAAACAGAAGTTTTCCAAAAGACTGTGCGGGATCAGCGAAGGGGAATGAGGTTATCGACCCGCTTCCCTGTAAAATAAAGGAATATCATGGCCGGTGAAATATCTGCTTTTTACCTGAACGACCGGCGGGCAGCCCGGATACTCCGGCGAGCAGTGCGGTAATATCAGGAAATAAAATAACAGAGGGCTATTCTCTACATGAGTTAATTGCGGGTATCGTATACGCCAGTTGGCCGCCGCACAAAGGGCAATACCGAAAACCCACGGGATTCGGGACGAGGGGAGAAAAGTGCGTGTACATCGCTTTTGCTCCCCTTTTCCTGAAGACGCGCGTGATGGATTTTATGGCTTTGTTTATTTGCCGAACACCTTGTTTGCGTTGTCGGCCTGGTCTTTGCTGTACTGAGGGGGGACGGTCTTTCCCGCCAGCTTGTACGCGCCGAAGGCGTAGTTTTTGGCGTTGCGGCACAGGTCAATGGCGTTTTTTGTATGAGGTGAACCGGCGGCCGACTGGGCGTCTTTCAGGTTCTGATGAGCCAGCCTGAGGTATTTTTCCACCTGCTTGTTGTCCACATGATCCACCAGGTCGGCGGCGACGTCATCTACGATTTTCTGGGTATGCGCGGTGTATTTCCGTGCGAGACTTTTATAAAGACTATGCTGCAGCTTCAGGTATTCATTGTACTGTTCTATAGCCTCGGGAAACTTCGACTGTATAAATTTCACCTTTCCGAGTTTGACCGCCTTTTCAGCCCTGGCGTACTGTTCCAGGTCCGCGGCGTCTCCGAAGTTCCTGACCGGCACTTCCAGTACCTTGATCTCTTTTTCGCACTTTTCACGCAACTGGGTCGCGTCCGAAAGATTGCTGGCGACGGCGGGCAGGGATAGTACCAGCACCGCCAGCATCAGGAACGCGGACAGGGCGCCGGTTGATGAATCTCTCTTTCTGAATTTACCTGACATTATATTTCCTCCGATCCGTTTTGTAAAAATGCTCGCATTTCCGCGTGCACCTGTCAATACATATAGATGTACACTCAATCTACCCTAACTGGTAATGCATCCTCCGCAGGCCTATAAACGTTACCTTCGGGAAGGTATGCCGTCATGCCGGTACTGCAGGGGGAATCATCATGGCGCCGAGCGGTAGGTCAATGCCAGCACCACGGACTTCATGCGCAGACCGTCCAGAAAGGTATCGTTGTAAAATCCCGATGACGATGAAAGTATCCCTCCCACCGAAAGGCTCACGGAGAGCCGTTTCTTAGAGATGAACGTGATGCACAGCCCCACCAGGGATGCATTGACCGGGTCGATCTCGATGGTTTCCTGCGGTGTAAGTGGGAATGCCGAATCAGAAATTGTTGCTTTCAGTTCGGGTTTGTTGAAGCTACGGCAGTAGAGATAATAAGGGGTCAGCCGGAGAAAATTAAAAAGGTCATAGGATACGGCGATCCCCAGGGTTGCGCCGAAGAGCATACCGTCTCCTTCGACGTCAACCTGAAGGTTCCCGATTACAGGAACTGTGTAACCAATCTCAGGCAGTTTCACCGTGGCATCGTAGCGCTGTACAAATACACCGGCATATACCGGCACCGAAAGAGGTCCTTTGTTCGTCATCAGGTCGAATCCAATTCCTGTACATAATGAAAAGAGCGCATATTCCGCATCGGCCTTCACCTCTCCCGCCGTGTCTCCGTAGAGTTTTCCCTTTATACCGCCGTTCATGGAAAGCATCGCGGCGACACCGTACACCAGAAGACGGTCGTTCAACGCATAGCCTCCCCCCAGGGCCCCGGCCCAGCCGTAAAGGCCGTTTCCCTCTATATCGGGGTCCTCGAAGGGACGGTCCACCTGGAACCAGGCAGGAACGCCGTTGATCCTCCACTCCCCTGTACTGTAATGGGTCATGGGTACGAAAGAATCGGCGATAAGCGAAGAGGTCACGTTGATGATTCCTTTCACTGCGTGTTCCGTCGGGGCGGAGTTCCAGGCAGCCTGGGCAGAGAGCGGAACTGAAAGCAAAAGAGTAATCGTCATTATGGTAAGAATTCTTACTGTACAGGCCAATCGTCGTACGTGTTCCATTATTCTCACACTCCTGTTGAACATGTCCCGAATACCCGCGGGTGTTTCGTAACTCCTGCCGGTTTTGTAGCTGAAACCTCTTGGGTCTGCAGGCATCCTCATTACCATACCCGTAATTTGTTCCCTGTCTATAAAAAAATGGATTTCTGTCAACGCCACAGTATACTGGATAAAAGAAACTTTTGCGAAATCCGGAGGCTGCCGCAATGCGCCTGCTCTATGAAAGGGAAATCAATGCCGCGGACATCGTCGTCTCTCCAAGACCGGTGTGGAAATGCAGCGCGTGCTCCGAGTACGGCCTGCGGCCCACCTGCCCTCCCCAGGCGCCCGGATGGCGCGAGGCCGCGGAGTGGACAAGGCGTTATTCAAAAGCCCTGCTGGTCAAGTTCGCGCTGGAAGACGGCGGTTTTGAAGAAGAAAAGCGCCAGGTGCTCCACTGGCTGCTGGCGCGTGAGAAGGAACTCTTCAGGGACCATCTTTACGTATTCGCCCTCTTCCCCGGAAGCTGTAACCTCTGCGGTGAATGCGCCTGTGTGAAGGGCCTGCCCTGTACGGACCGGACCCGGGTGCGCCCCTCTCTGGACGCCATCGGGATCGAGCTGGACAGGCTGACAAGGATAGATTTCACCGAAAACGTGCTGCACGCGATGATATTCCTGGAATAAAAACTATTGACATACCTGTCTGAAAAGAATTATTTTCCTTCTGCCGGGTACGGACGGATGATCCATGGGCCAATACGGCCGTAGCGGCAACTACACTACTTAAATCCCGAGGTATCCCGTGCACCTTATCAAAAGCAACGAGAAGATATCACCAAACGTGGGGAAGATGATCGTCGAGGCGCCCTACGTGGCCGAACACCGCAGGGCGGGACAGTTCATCATTCTGCGTATCGACGAATACGGGGAGCGCATTCCCCTCACCATTGCCGGCTCAAGCCGTGACGACGGCACCATCATGCTCTATTACCAGATCGTCGGAAAAACCACCGAACACCTCTCTGAACTCAAGGCGGGTGATACTCTCAAAGATATCGCCGGCCCTCTGGGCCATCCCACCGAGATCAAAAACTACGGCACCGCCGTCTGCGTGGGGGGCGGCATCGGTGTGGCGCCCATATATCCCATAGCGACAGCCCTGGCGGAGGCCGGCAACAGGCTCATCACCGTGATCGGCGCCCGTAACAGGGAACTGCTCATTATGGAAAAGGAACTCTCCGCAATTGGTGATAAACTTATCGTCTGCACCGACGACGGTTCGTACGGCCGCAAGGCCTTCGTGACCGAGGCATTGAAAGAGG
>CAZUXY010000016.1:0-75184 GCA_964624235.1 uncultured Leptospirales bacterium
GAGCAACAGCCTTCTAAGCTGTGGGTCCCCCGTTCGAGTCGGGGCGGGCGTGCATTTTGTTTAAAACCCATAAGGCCGACAACGCAGCCGGCCGGGTCGGGGGATGCCAGGTGCCGATCATGATCGGCCCATTCAACTTATCCGGTATGATGGTCTATGATCAGGGTGCTGCGGTGATACATCAACATTCGAACAGCCGGGTAAGAAAAAAAAACAGGCGGGCGGTTACGCCCGCCTGCGGGCAAAAGTAAAAACAACGGGCTCAGATTGAGATTATGCCGTGGCGTTTCCTTTATTTTCTTCCTGTCCCTCCTTCGTTTCACTGCGGGCGCGTTCGGGCAGGGTGTCCAGGAAGCGTATCTGATTGCCGACCAGTTTTATTTTTGACTGTGTCTTACCGTCCTTTCCCTCCCAGCGGTCCTGTTTCAAACTTCCGATCACCATGATACGCTTGCCCTTGGACACGTTTTTGCCGCAGATATCGGCCACCTTCTCCCAGGTCTCAACGTCGATGTACGAAACCCTCGGCGGCGCGTCGGGCTGCGAATAATGATTTACGGCGATGGAAAAGGTGCATACCGATTTACCGGTCTTGGTGGAGCGGAGCATCGGTTCGTGGGTGACGAACCCCTCGATGGTGGCGGCGGTGTAATTCTGCATGGCTTTCTCCTTTGTACACTGTAATTGTTTATTCTGCTTTTGAAGGTTATACGGGGAAGGGTGTTGAATTTAAAAAAATTTTTTTAAAATTAAAGAAAAAATGCCTACCAGACACACGTCGGTATCGTATGACGGGAATAAAAATTCAAAAAATATGGTTTTTCGCGGAATATTTGTTACATTATTAGGAATAATAGTTGCCGTACGGCGATGCTGATTTATTTTTGTGCGGCTTGATTTTACGTAATCATTCATACCCGGAGAACAGTTGTTTATGAGACTGGAAGACTGTAAGCAGTGTAAGTATCATGTTTCGTTAAATCATGGGGAAGTATTGTGCAAATTCTGGGGCCCGCTTTCTTCCATGGCCACCGACATGAGAAAAGGTGAATCCATGCTGATCGTCTGTCCCCTCGATCAGAAGCAGAGTAAGGCTTCCTGACCTTTATAATATTCACAGCACTGACATGTCTTTTGTCATTGAAGAACCGGTTCGCCGGGTGGTTTCGGTGTAGTATCCGGACGCGGACAGGGTATATTGTGTTGACAATTACTCCGTACGTGAAAAATATACTATCCTGTGTCTCATACAGGTGCGATGTACTAAAACCCGGTTTTGCATACCGGTTTCCCGGAGGCGCCCATGTATCATGTGTTTATACTGAGCGGCACATCCCAGGACAGCAAACGTTCCTTCGTGAGCCCCTATTCGGCAGAGGAATACTTCCACGATCTCTGCAGAAAACGCACCCCCGGCGACGCGACGGTGATACTCACCAACAACAGGCGCGTCAGGAAAAAGTACCATATCGGCAAGGAATGGAACGGCGAGCGCATGGAATACGATGACTCGGCGGTATGCTGAGCGATCCCCTTCCTTTATGGTGAAAAGGGGTTCTGTTTCCCATCGGTGTTGACCATCCGCCGGGAAAAATGTATCTTGTAAATATTGTGTGCCGTTATGCAAGAGATACTACTGATACTAATCGTCTCGGTGGCGGCGGCGTATGCCGTGATGAAGATAGTGCGTTCCTTACGCAGGGGAAAAGAATGCGCCTGCGACCGTTGTCCCGTACACGACTGCGATAAAAGGACCTGATATTTCGTCTACCCGTTTCATCATTGTGCGGTCTCCGAGCGTCCGTGAAACACCGGTGTACCGACGCCTTAAGCCGTTCCAATCTCATGTTCCCCTCCGTCCCCGCGAACCATGATACTTAAATTGCATTACCGCCTTCCTGTAATGTATTCATAGTGCATAACCGCCAACGCGATGACAGTCAACAGAAGAATGGTCGCGGGAATTCCCGCCAGCGGTATAAGCCCCAGGGAGATGAACAGTGAGCCGGTAATGGACCCGTAGTGTTCCGTCGCATCCAGGAGGGAGGCGGTGCGGTGATATGGTTCGTCCTTGTAGACCCTGAAGAGGGAGGGGATCACGGCGCCGCACGAGGCCGAGAAGAGCAGCAGAATGGTCCAGAAGAGATATTCCCGCCTCAGAAAGGCATAGGGCAAAAGCAGGAGGAGTGAGGCGACGACCGCCGCCATGACCAGGCGCGAGTAAACGATCTTCTTCATGTACGCGATAAAAGCGCCCGCCGTGAGCCCCAGCATGAAAACGGCGTTGATGAGGGAAATGCGGTAGTACACGACGCCGTAAAAGGCCTGGTAGAACTGTATCATGATGATGGCCGCCGCCATGCCGGCAAAACCGGCGGTGAGCGCGATCAGTGAGCCGCGGTAAAGAGGCGTGCCGTACCGTCGGCGTATCCGGCGGAATAGATACACGGTTGCGGCGAGAAAAGGAATAAAATAAAGCAGGGGGTTGTCCAGCATGCGATAGAGCGCGGACCCTTCCTGCTGGGCCGTATATATCAGGTGGCTGCGGTAGAGGCGCGGCGAGAGGTCCGTATTGAGCCGCATTTCCCCGGCCAGGGGGACGATCTCGCGCGTGAACTGGTCGAGCCTGCTTTTTTCAAACCACATGAGCAGCTCCGCGGGATGGAAGTCCCTGATTATCTCATCGTGTACCCCTTTCCCCGGTCTGCGCATCATCGACGACGCGTACCTTTCGATCATTTTCCCGTGGCCCTCCCTGAACATTCCCTTCCCGGGGGATCCGATCAAAAACATTTCTTCGCCCGTGGTGTGCATTACGGAGGGAAATTCTGCGGAGAAGTTCCGATAGCAGGTCGCCAGGTAACGCCGGTGTTCCGGGTTCATGTACGAGGCGAAACCGTGTATCCTGGTGATGAATATGCCGTTGTTCTTCAGGCGTCCCCTGACGAGGCGGTAACATTCGGAGGTATAGAAACGGTTGAGCATCGCGTTTTCGGGAGGAGGAGAGAGAAGGATGATCATATCATAGCGTGTGGCGCCGTGCCGCAGGTAATGCCGAAAATCTTCGGGTATGATTATTATTTTTTTACCGGTCGAACCGCCGTCGTCCGGTTCCCTGATGGAGCTGGTCATCGCTACCAGATCGCGGTCGATTTCGCAGTAATGCAGTTCACCGATACCGCTGCGGGCCAGGCTGACGGCCAGTGAGCCGGGCCCGCCACCCGACAGCAGCACACTGCCGTTCTCAGGCGCACCCAGGCACCTGATCAGATGAAAAAGGGGACGGGCGCCGTATAGATCGGGTATGCTGTAATAATAGATGCCGTCGCCGTACAGGTTGTACTGGCCTTCCGTCCGCTCGAGCACCACCGTCTGGTAGCGGGTCCTCCGGTGGTCGATGAATTGCCCGGTGTGTGTTTTCTCCCATATCTTCCCGAAAAATGCTCGTTCCAGGGGCCCTGAAAAAAACACTATTACAACTAGAAACGGTATCGCGGCGGCGGGCAGCACGCGGCCGCGTATGAACGATACGCTGAGTACTGACGCGGCGATGAGGAGCGTACAGAGCGCAAGCGGGTTGACGAGATCGATAAATAAGAACGAGAACAGAACGCCGCCGAAGAAGGCGCCCAGCGACTCGATCATGTAGACCGACCCGCCGGCCGAACCGGTTCTTTCTCTGGAAAGCAGGGACACTACGGGCGGGAAGAAATACCCCACCATAAAACTTGCCGGCAGGGAAAACACCGTCGCCAGGAGCAGTTCGGTCCCCATGGAGTAAAAGGTGCCGGGCGTCGCGGGGAATAGAAGCGGGACCGCGTGTAATCCGTATATCAGGGGAAGGGATACTGACGGTAACAGTACCATTGCAACCTGCACCCTCCGTTCCATTTCAGCGGTAGCGCCTTCGGGGCTCATGCGGGCGCCCAGAAAGATGCCGAAGAACCAGGCGGCGAAGATGATCCCGATAATCAGCTCGTTTCCCCTCAATATCGAAAGGAATTCCCTGATCAGAACCACCTGTATGATCGCTGATGAGAAACCGAAATAGAAACCGGTGAAATATAGGTGCCGTCGCGACATGCCGTTCCTGGCCGTACAGTAAGTGTCAGCTCTTGTGGATATGCACCTCGATGCCGGCCTCCTCCATCATCTCCTCCGCCAGGGGATCGTTATAGGGTTCCTGAAACACGAACCTGGTTATCCCGCTGTTGATGAGCATTTTAGTGCAGATAGAGCAGGGCTGATGGGTCACGTAGATGGAGGCTCCCTTAATCGAGACCCCGTGCAGGGCGGCCTGTATTATGGCGTTCTGTTCCGCGTGCAGGCCCCTGCACAGTTCATGCCTTTCCCCCGAGGGTACGTTATGGATGGTCCTGAGGCAGGTTTCAGGCGTACAGTGAGTGATCCCCGCCGGGGCGCCGTTGTATCCGGTCGTGAGTATCCTTCGGTCCTTGACCACGACGGCGCCCACCCGTCTTCTTATGCAGGTCGCCCTGGTGGCGACGTCGCTCGCTATTCTCATGAAGTAGTCGTCCCATGCGGGTCTGTCGGGCATCAGGGTACCTCGTACTTGAAGTTCAGTGAAATGGAAACGGGTTTGCCGGTCTGCAGAGTGATCACCGCGTCCAGCGGGATGAACTGGGTTTCGCTGAAAATGAACGCTTTTCTGGGCGGGACCAGCGCCTCTGGATGGGTTTTGGCGTATTCCCTCAGCGGCAGGTCGTTTATCGGTGACGTGAAGTTTTTAGTCTCTCCGGGCAGCAGGGACATTGTAGGGATGTCGGGCCCGAGCAATGTTCTGGTCAGCACTGTGTCCCGGTACTTAAGCGATACGATCGCGACGGCGCGGTGGTATCTCCGGGTCAGGGCCTCTTTGGTTGCCGGTTGAAGGGTAATGGAGGCGAGATACCCGGTTTTCTTGTCGCGGGTGATCGACACACGATAATGGACCCCGTCGAATTCGACGGTGGAGGTGAGATACCGGTTCTCCTCGGGTTTACGCATTATCAGAAAGATTCCCATGATCAGAAGCAGGTTCACGAACAGCAGTATGCGGGACGTCTTTCTTTTTTTCTGAGTTGATTCCGAAACCTCACCCGACCTGTAACGGTCAAGCCTCTCCTGAATGGGACTTCTTTTCTGACTCATGACGTTCAGTACAATTTCGGTATACAGGGAACACGGATGATTCCCCGCGGCAAGCGGCCGGGAAGAGTCGCGATAACCGCGGTGATACGGTGTTCCCTGACGCGCATTAGACGCGGTGAAAGTATTTCAAAGTCGTCACTTCCTGTCAACAAAACTCTCTATTGGAACGAGGTGTAAAAATTTCTTGATATAATTGCTGAGCTGTGGGGGAATAGACGTGTTACCGGCGGATCGAATTCGTTCATTCAGGCCAGGGGAGTCCCGGCGAGTGCGTCGTTTCGGGGCATACAGAATACGTCTGTGTAAGGAGATGAATTATGACCATTATAACCGATGTTCATGCGCGGGAGATCCTGGATTCCAGGGGAAATCCTACAATCGAAGTGGAGGTACAGCTCTCCTCCGGCGCTGTCGGACGGGCGGCCATTCCCTCAGGAGCATCCACTGGGGAACACGAAGCGGTTGAGCTGCGCGACGGCGATAAAAGCCGTTATCTGGGGAAAGGCGTGCTCACCGCGGTGAAAAACGTCAATGAGACCATTTACAGCGCCCTTATTGAAATGGACGCGATGGATCAGATACTTATCGATAAGACCCTCATCGAGATCGACGGGACGCCGAACAAGGCGAAAATGGGCGCCAACGCCACCCTGGGGGTATCGCTGGCCTGCGCGAAAGCGGTGGCCGAAACCCTTTCACTGCCGCTCTACCGTTATCTGGGCGGGGTAGGGGCATGCCAGCTTCCCGTACCGATGATGAATATTCTGAACGGCGGGTCCCATGCGGACTCGAATGTGGACCTGCAGGAATTCATGGTTATGCCGGTAGGGGCACCCAATTTTGCCACCGGGCTCAGGATGGGGGCCGAGATATTCCATAACCTCAAGTCGGTGCTTAAATCCAAAGGGTATCCCACCGGTGTGGGCGATGAAGGAGGGTTCGCGCCGTCCCTGAAATCCAATGCCGAACCTCTCGATCTCATCGTCGAGGCGATACAGAAAGCGGGATACAAGCCCGGCAGTGACGTTTTCATCGCCCTCGACCCCGCAGCCAGCGAGTTCTACGATGAAAAGAAGAAAAAGTATATTTTTTCGAAGAGCGACGGCAGCGAGAGAACGGGCAAGCAGATGGTGGAATTTTATTCGGAACTGGTGGACAAATATCCCATCATATCGATCGAAGACGGTCATGCGCAGGATGACTGGGAAGGCTGGAAGCTGATGACCGACACGTTGGGTAAAAAAATACAGATTGTCGGCGACGACCTCTTCGTGACCAACACCGAGCGACTGAAAAAAGGTATAGAAATGGGGGTTACCAACTCGATCCTTATCAAGCTCAACCAGATAGGCACGCTGACCGAAACGGTCCAGGCCATAGAGATGGCTAAAAAAGCGGGATACACCGCGGTCGTTTCGCACCGTTCCGGTGAAACCGAAGATACCACCATAGCGGACCTGGTCGTGGGCATGAATACGGGACAGATCAAGACCGGTTCGGCTTCACGGACCGACCGCATTGCCAAGTACAACCAGCTTCTGCGCATAGAAGAAGAACTGGGCATAGCGGCGGAGTACCGGGGCCGTGAGGTGTTCTACAGCATTGGATAGAGAGGGCTACAGGCTGCGTCTTTTCGTTCTGATAATGGTAATGTTGGGGATATACTTTTTCGTCTTCGGTGAAAGCGGGTTCCTTGAGCGCCTGAAACTGGAGCGAAACAGGGTCCTTCTGCTGGAAAGGATAGAGGAATTGAAGAAGCAGAACGCTGAACTTGCGTATACCCTGATGCGTTACTCCAAAGGGGCGATCGGGCGGGATGAATTCATAAAAGCGGGATATGCAATGCCGGGCGCAAGGATCATCTACCTCCGGGGGGCACTGCCGTCGTCCCCGGCGGTTGCGCCGGGCGATATTCAAAAGAAAGACACCTTCCCTGACCTCTATCATCTGCGTATATTATGGGGGGTAATATCTGCAATGGTCGTGCTTATCTATATGGCCAGGGCAAGCCGCCGTATCGAACAAGAGGAATTGTAAGATACACCGGGGATTTCCGGAGCCATGAGCAGATACAGTTATACCGACAGGGATGAGACCGCCATACGATGGCAGTTGGAAAGCGACAACGTTAATATTGCCGGCGTCGTTGAGCGGTGCAATTACGGATACCCAAGGATAATGCTCATGCACCCTGGTAAGAACCCGGCCGAAGGAGCGGCAATGAATTATGGGGCGCTTTCCAACCTGATCTGGCTTACCTGCCCGTTCCTGAATGAAAAGATTCACCGTCTGGAGGACCGGGGCTTCATAGAAAAAATATCGGAATTTGTAAACAACGACCAGGACCTGTCCTCACTGATGATCCGCGCTCATGCCCACTTCTATTATTTCAGGAAAGCGGTGTTTAATCGTTATGTGGGGCCGGTAATGCCTCTGGACAAGATGAAACCGGTGAATTCAGGTATCGGCGGCACAGCCGACGTGAACAAACTGAAGTGCCTGCATGCGCATTTTGCCTATTCGCGGATATGCCGTCATGATGTGGCGGGGTATATAACATCGTATCTGCTGGGTTTCAAGTATAATTGTGATGACGGCAGGTGCAGAAATGCACACTGAGACCAGTGAGATAACAACAGTTAAAAAACTGAAAAAAGACGGCTCCATCAGCGATGAACTGATCGGACGGATAGTGCATACCCTGGAAAAAGGCAAGATGGTGCTCATGCCGGTTGACAGCATCTATGCGATCGTCGGTGTGGCGGGGCCTGAAATGGAAAAGAGGATATCCGCCGCCATCGGAAGGCAGAAGAAAAGATTTCAGAGGCTCATCTGCTCCTTCAGGATGCTGGACGATCTTGCCTGCATCACGAAAACCGATTATGATTTTCTGAACCGCATCTGGCCTGGTGAGATTACCGTAATCCTGCCGAAAAAGACATTCGAAGGCTCTCCGGATTCAATTGCGGTGCGGTTCCCTCGCAGCAAATTTCTGCTTGAAGTGATCAGCAGGGTGGAAGCACCGCTGATATTTTCTAACCTTTACCACGGCATCAGCAAAGTCCCCATTTTCAGAAAGAACGAGATCATCAAGAATTACAGTGACACGATAGACCTGATAATACTGATCGATGAACTATGTCGCAGGCATCCCAGGTCGACGCTCATAGATATCTGCGCAGACAACCTGAAAATCATCCGGCAGGGCAAGGTGTCCGCCGAGGAGATCAAGTCCCTCTATTTTCTGGGCCGGGACGACGCGATGGAGTATTAATTGCGGCAGCCGGCGGGCTTTTCAGTAAAGCGCTGAAGGTTTTATCAGGTAATGGTACTCCCCGAAGAGCCGTATCTTTCCTGAAACGAAGGCGGTTTTTTTCACGGGCTTAAGGTGTTGATAAAAAATGTCCCTGCCGGCCGTTATTTTTTTTCCAGGAAGGTCTGCGGCAAACGCGGCGGTCCATCCCTCACCGGTTATTACAATAACGTAATTGAAGCGCGACCGGGCGGGCGGTGACTCCCCGGAAAAAAGGTCATGGAGCGGTATATCGCCCTCAGGACTCCTGACGCAGAAATGCACGGGGTCATGCCCCTCGGTAAAAACCGCATCCTCACTCGAATATATCTCCGCCCCGCGGCAGGACACAATGCACCATGAACCGTTCCTGTTGAAGGTCTGCCACCTGTATCGTGGTTCGCGCTGCGGCTTATGGGCGGCTGTTTTCTCCGGGCCCCTGCGTTGCTTTCCGGCCGCGTGATGCATTTTCGGAAAATCCCTGAAACTCTCTTCCAGTGTTTCTTTAATACGCGCCTGAAGAAAAGAGATGATGTTGAAATTGATGCCTTCCTGTGTGTAGCGCTTCCGGTAATGACGCAGCAGCGCCTTCAGTTTCAGAAGATAGTTTCTGCCGAGCAGGCAGTTGTAACCCGAGTGTATCGCGGCTATGGCGTCAAGGCGCCCGATAATATCATGGTACTGCGCGTCGAAATCGCGGTATTTGTTTTCAAGATTCAGTACGGCTTTTTCCAGGGAGTCGGTCATTTCCAGCAGGGTCTGCAGGTTGTGCTGCCAGAATTCCCTGTATTGCAGATAGTATGGAGGGGCGCCGCTTTCGGGATTTCCCCTGGAGTTCGATAAAGGTGTCATGGCATATTATACCACGGTACTCCGGGATTGGGTCAAACATTAATTCACCGCATACCAGAGTTCGAAATTACACGCAGAACACCCCCCCCATGGGGAAGGCGATGGATCCATCTTTTTTCACATGTTCGAGCTGAACTCTGCACGGAACGGGCGGCGCCGCTGACACGCTGTCCCTTATATGCGGTCGGTGATGTATTTCTTTAAAAGGTTTTTGGCGGCGTCGGATATCTCTATGTAGCGGAAGGTAAAATAAAATACATTTTCTTCCTGCAGGGTGCGATCGGCTATAACGATGGCGATAATTTTCATTTTAAAATCGGAAATGGTAAAGAACAGCTCATATTTTTTACGGTAATCCATTTTACTGGCGGTTCTTATTATCAGTTCGTCCTCATGCAGCTTGTAAATGACGCCGGTGATTTCGGGTTTCTTTTTCTTTTTATTTTCTTGCTCAACCTCTTCATGCTCTTTGACGACACAGGGAATCACCACGTCTACATAAGGCCTGCGTACTTCTTTTCCCCGGTTGAACTCCCGGGCTGTCTTTATAACCACCCTGTCGAAACCGACCTCGGTTATGGTGGAATTGAAATTATACTCGGCATCACCGGCCCTCCAGAGGTATACGGTAATGTCCGCGTTTTCGGGGATGCCGATCTCCTGGTCGTGCCTGAAAATTTTAAGGGTGATGGACTCGCTGTCATTCTCCAGCAGTTTACCTATAAAGACTGTCTTGCTGGCGTTGATGCTTATATACAGCAACTGTCCCGGTTCGAGTTCAGCGATGCTTTCCATGGGGTCTTTAAAGACGGCCGGGTGGTAAAGCCGTTCATAGGTAATGATCATATCCTTGCAGATAGCTGAAATGGACTCGCGTTTCTCGCCCTTGTTTTTCAGAAACTTGAGGAAGTCGCCTATGGCCGATTCGAACATTTCCGGGCTTTCCAGTATACGGTTAGGGTCGGCCATCGCCAGTGTGTTGATGATGCTGTAGAGGACCTTGGTTTGAAAATTGCTCAGTCCCAGCTGCTTTAATTTAAAAAGAAAAAGCTGTCTGGCCTGGTTCTTTTTGTTGTTGAGATACTGGTAATAACGTATGAGCGCGTAAAAGGCGGCGAGCAGAATAATCGGGACCACTATAAGCAGTACCTCGACATAGTCGGCGATTTTCCATTTGATTCCGAAGATTGTTTCCATGGTGGTCTGTATGTGTTCCGTTCAGTCAGGCAAACTGCGCCGCTTGTTTTTGCTGATTTAATCTGCCGGCATCATCAAGGAGGGAAGTCAGATCCCATGGTTGATGCCTGTCGGCAGATTTTTGACCCGTGCTTTAACCCGAGACACGGGGGATTATGCCGGATCGGTTTGTATAGTATACCAAAGGCCCGCGTATGCCGTGTAGGCGAGTATCTTTAGAACCTGTCTCCACAGGTGGGTTCCCGCACGCGTGCATCAACCTTCTTTCAGAGAAAGCCCGGTTTCAACACTCAAATTTTGAGATCCCATACTCTCATTGTTGGTTCAAAGAATAATGACCTATCACGAGCATCGCAGGCTTGGTATAATCTATTGGAAACCGACATTAATTCGCAACAAAAAAACATGTGCGTGGTTGTTTTATTAATGGGACCCGCAATCTTACACGTCAGCCGTTGCCGTATTGCGTTGAGGCATCATTCCCTTCTGAACCGGTGCCGGTCCTTTGACCGGTATTATTTTCTTTACAGATCGTAATCCTTGAATCCTAAATGGTACGATTGCATTGCGAAGGGCATAGTAACAATACACTGAAGGCTGAAAACGCACGGGTATGGCGCTAAACTGGTTCACCGGCCGGATAATACGTTGTTCCATTGTAGTACTGCTGGTATCTGCACCTGTAATGGTGTTTTCGTTCGGGAAAAACAAGGTGAACCGTGAGGTGTTCGACTGGAAGGTGTTCAAGACCGTTCATTTCAATATATACTATCCCGCGGGACTTGAAGATCTTGCCCGCTATACCGCCAGGATCGTCGAAGAAGGCTATGTGCATATTGCCGATCGCCTGAAGCACGAACTGACTCAGGTGATCCCCGTAGTTGTGTATCCCTCCCACATCGACTTCCAGGAAACCAATATACTATTGCAGATAATAGGGGAGGGTATAGGAGGATTCACCGAGGCTTTCAAGAACCGGGTGGTGGTCCCTTTTACCGGCTCGTACGCCGAGTATCGCCATGTGCTGGTGCACGAGCTGACGCATGCTTTTCACTATAACATGCTGTTCGACGATACCTCCGGCGCGGTCCGCTCGAAATTTTCATACAGCGGAGTGCCCCTGTGGCTGATAGAAGGTATGTCTGAATACCTGTCCCTGGGCTTTGATGAGACCGCCGACATGGTGATGAGGGACGTATTCTTCAATGACCAGTATGCGACGCTCATGGACCTCACGAAGATGAGGGTGAAGAGCGGCTACCTCATTTATAAAGAAGGCCAGGCTTTTTACTTTTTTTTGGAAAAGCACTATGGAAGGGACGCCATGGGTGAGCTCTTTCGCGACCTGAGGGACCTCAGGGACGTGGACGAAGCCTTCAAGGCCGTTACCGGAAAAACCCTGGAAGAAATAAACGGGGAATTCATCAGGTTTTTCAAAAAGCGGTATTACCCCATAGTCAGGGGAAAGCGGTTTGCGGAGGAGGAGGGGACCAAACTGACCGACCATCAGAAGACCCGTTCATCGTTCAATGTCTGTCCGGCGGTTTCTCCTGATGGTAAAAAGATCGCTTTTATAACAAACCAGGATATCTATTCCACCCTGTCGATCATCGATGTTGAAGGGAAAAAGAAAAAAAAGGTCAAGACCCTGGTGAGAGGCAGCACCTCTGCAAAATTTGAGGGCATGCACCTGCAGAGTAATTATCTCAGCTGGAGCGCCGATGGTAACCACATAGTTTTCGTTTCCCAGTCAGGCGGCAGGGACGTGATATTTCTGGTCGATTCCCGTAACGGGCGTGTGGCGAAAGAACTGCGGTTCCCGTTGAGGGGGATCATGGACCCAGCATTGTCGAGGGACGGTACCATGATAGCTTTTGTGGGGATACTGAACGGGGCTTCAGACCTCTTCGTTTATAACCTGAAGACTTCGAGACTGCGTAGAATTACCGCTGACAGGTTTTCAGAGCGGTATCCCAAGCTGTCTTCCGACAACGGGTTTATCCTCTATTCCTCAAACTGGAACAGGGAGGGTAACTTCGAGCAGGTGAATTACGGGATCTTCCGCATACCGCTTGCGGGCGGCGAGCCGGAGCTTATAATTCCCGCAACCGGCAGTGCGCTCCAGGCCGACCTCTCATCTGACGATAAAAAGATCCTTTATATATCGAACCACACCGGGATTTACAATGCCTATGTGAGAGACATCGAATCGGGAAAAGACCGCAGGCTTACCGATGTACTGTGCGGGATTTATTATCCCCGCTGGTTCCCCGGCGAACGCAAGATCGCGCTCGTGGCGTATCAGAACCTGGGGTACGATATCTTCGTGAAAACGCTGGATGAAAAGGGGAAATACGAGGATAATTTCCCCAGGGATACCGACTACATCGGGGTAAAATACCCGCAGCCCTATTTCAACCTGTCCCGTTCGGTATATGATGATTACACGGTGAACATGAGCCCTGACTGGATCTTTTTCGGCATTGGTGGGACCGTGGGATACGGATTTGCGGGATTCGCCCGGGTTGCGGTTTCCGATTACATGGGCGAGCACAGGATAATACTGACAGGCGATTACCTCCGTTACAGCGGCGACAGCAGTGATATAAATTTCGATGCGGTATATTATTATTTAAAGAAGCGCTGGGATTATGGGATCGGCATCTTCAGGCAGAGGAACCCGTACGGCATCTTCACCCTCGGCAGCATCAACGACATTATACACAATGTGTATCTCAACACACTGTACATGGAGCATTACGGTGTATACGCGGTGGCGAGTTACCCCTTCTCCAAGTTCTTCCGGTTCAACATAAAAGGATCATCAAGCCGTTACGAGAGGGATTATTCAGAGAACAGCGGGCGGCCCGACACCTTCGCGAACCTGAACCAGGTTTCCCTTTCGTTGAACTTCGATAATGTGCTCTGGGGTTATATGGTGCCGGTTGACGGGACCAGGGGCCAGATAGAAGTGGGACAGTCATTCAACCTTACCGGACAGGACTACGAATTCACTACGCTGAACGTCGACATGAGGAAATATTTTCTGATTTCAAAAAAATACGTTTTCGCTTTCAGGGGTGCCGCGGGAAGGATATTCGGGGCCGACAGCGGGAATTTCCGTTATTATCTGGGCGGTTTCAATACGCTTCGGGGACACCCTTTTCAGGAATACGGCGGCAATCATTATTTCATGGGGAATATTGAATTCAGGTTTATTTTCATTGAGGGCATTAAAATGGGGTGGCCTCTGTTTTTCCGTATCGGCGGCATTGGGGGAGTGCTCTTTACCGACTTCGGATCCGCCTGGGATGAGGAGTACAGGTTTTTTAATTCAGGGAACGGAGAGTTCCAGGATTTCAAGATGGATATGGGTTTCGGGTTCAGGCTGACCCTGTACCCTCTGATCATTTTAAAGCTTGACTATGCCTGGCCCTATTATTATAAGTCCTTTGGCGATCGCCAGATTACCTTCAGCCTCGGTTTTGAATACTGATTCGATGCGGGCGGGGCCGACGGCTGCAATGTCGGTGATGTCTGTATACCCATTGCGGGTATGCGAGCTTTTTTTTAAAAATATAATCTAGTGTTTTAACTACCTGAAATCATGATACGTAAAGCAGAGATAAAACGGACCACCAGTGAAACAGATATACTGGTAAGGCTCAACCTCGATGATGGAAACGGATCGGCGTTAAGGAGCGGAGTACCCTTTTTCGACCACATGCTCAACTCCATGGCCCGTCACGGGCGCTTTCATCTGGTGGTTGAATGCAGCGGCGATCTCGAGGTCGATGACCACCACACGGTGGAAGACGTCGGCATATGTATCGGCAAGGCCTTTAAAAAAGCCCTGGGAGACAAGGCGGGTATAGAAAGGTTCGGCAGCGCAACGGTTCCCATGGACGATTCGCTGACCATGGTCGCGGTGGACCTTTCGGGCAGGGCGTTTTTTAAATATTCGGGAAGGGGTATGAAGGGGGTCATAGGAAAATACAGCGAAGAACTAACCGTGGAATTCCTCAGGGCCTTTGCCCAGCATGGCGAGTTCAACCTGCATGTACAGCTTCTCTACGGTGAAAACGCCCACCATGCGCATGAGTCCATATTCAAGGCCCTGGGTGTGGCCCTGCGAAAGGCCTTCAGTGTGACGGCGGACCGGCCGGGTGACATACCATCAACCAAGGGCACCCTGTGATCACCGTTATAGATTACGGCATGGGAAACCTCCGTTCGGTGGTCAAAGCCGTAGAGAAATACACCGGAGAAGTAAGGGTTTCTTCCGATCCCTCGTCGATTTCCCGGTCCAGCGGAATCATTATGCCTGGTGACGGGGCGTTCGGCATGGCGATGGAACACCTCAGAAGCATGGGCTGGATAGGTCCGCTGGTCGAATACATAGCGCACGGCGGCCGTTTTATGGGCATCTGTCTCGGGTACCAGCTCCTGTTCAGATCCAGTGAGGAATTCGGCATCCATGAGGGCATGAATATTATACCGGGTAAAGTAGTGCGGTTCAGCGGAAAGGATTTGAAGGTGCCCCATATGGGATGGAACAGCGTAGAGATCGTCAGGGAATCTCCTTTCCTTGCGGGAGTGCCCAGTCCTTCATATTTCTACTTTATTCACAGCTATTATCCTGTGGTGGAAGACAGGGAATGGATAATGGGCGAGGTTGATTATGGCGTGCGGTTTCCCTGCATAGTAGGCAAAGGAAATCTTATCGCCACGCAGTTTCACCCGGAGAAGAGCCACAGGATTGGCCTTAAAATAGTGGAGAATTTCGTGAGGGCTGTATGCTCGTAATCCCCGCGATAGATATACGGGCCGGAAGGTGTGTACGGCTGCTTCAGGGCGATCCCGACAGGGAGACTGTTTACTCAGACGATCCCGTTTCGACAGCCAAAAGGTTCGAAGCCGCCGGTGCACAGTTGATACATGTGGTGGACCTGGACGGGGCCTTTACCGGAACGCCGGTTAACCATGGCATCGTGGCGGCGATAGCGGGGAGCGTGTCGATCCCGATCGAGATCGGCGGGGGGATCAGGAACACCGAAACCATAGAACTTTATTTAAGTGCGGGCATACGCAGGATCATCCTGGGTACCGCGGTGGCTGAAGACGGAGCGGTCGAACTGCTTTCACGGTATCGCGACTACATCGTCGCCGGGGTGGACGCCAGGGATTCGAAAGTGGCGGTCGAAGGATGGAGAAAGGTTTCTGAAATTTCGTCTCTCGATGTCATTAAAAGCCTGCATGACAGCGGGTTGAAAGAATTCATCTATACCGATATATCGACCGACGGGATGCTGGGCGGTCCCAATTTCGGGGCTTTCGGGGAAATACTCGACAGGGTCCCGGGCATTTCGCTTATCGCCTCGGGTGGTGTAAGCTCCATTGATGATATAATTCAGCTGGCCCGCTATACGGTGAAGGGGCTTAAGGGATGCATAGTAGGCAAGGCGATCTATGACGGACGGATCGACCTGAGGGAAGCACTGCGCCGTGTGGAGTCATTGCCGGAGTAGAGGCTGTGTAAGTCCCGGTAAACGGAACCTGAAACGGTGAACATCGGTTTATCGCCGGCGGCCGGAGGGTGAAGGCGTATGGAGATATTAGAAACGGCCGGTAAGAAATAACCGGCTTGAAAAATAAACCTGACCCCTGTACAATACTCATGCCGTGTATTCGACGATTTCGCCTGATTCTTTTGCGCAGATCATAAACGTGAGAGATATCTCATGGATAATGAAAGGGAATATGATGTCGAGATAAAACTGCCCGTAGAGATAGAGCAGTATGAAAGAAAGATCTACGGGTTGAAGCAGCTTATCGAAATCGGTAAGGGGCTGAACTCGACGCTTGATTACAATGTTCTGATCGAATCCATCCTGCTCACCTGCATGGGCCAGATGCAGTTGTTTCAGGTGGGTATTTTTCTGAAAAAGGGCCTGGATCTCGATATCTACATACTCCATCGAAACTACAAGGGATTCGATCTGGATCATTCCGTAGAATATGAAATACATTCCAACTCCCGGTTGATCAGGTTTCTGGAAGAACATTTTCGCTGCTACACCCTGGAAGAACTTAATGAAATAGTCGGACCCGGTGAAGAGTCCATGAGGACTCTCAACAGGATTGCGCCCATGCTCGTAGTACCCGTGATGGGCAAGGGGAAACTCAACGGTATCATTATACTGGGTGAGCGGATAAACAAGCAGCACTTCAGCGAATCAGAGAAAGAATACCTGTTGAACATTTCCTCGCTGGCAGGCATCGCCATTCAAAACGCCTACCTTTATGAAATGGCCACTACCGACATGATGACGAAGCTTAAGCTACACCATTATTTTCAGGCGGCACTTTCAGAAGAACGCGAGAAGTCATACCGGAAAAAAATCCCGCTTTCCGTCCTTCTGATGGATATCGACCACTTCAAGCAGGTGAACGACACCTATGGACATACCTGCGGTGATGAGGTGCTGAAAGCCGTATCGAAGATACTTGTGGATAATATACGGCAGATCGACATCGCGGCGCGTTATGGAGGTGAAGAATTCGCCGTGATCCTGCCGGGGACCGTACTTGAAGACGCACTGTCGGTGGCAGAACGCATCAGAAAGAGCATAGAGGGCTTCGAGTTCGAGTGTAACGGCAAAAGGATCGGTGTAAGGGTATCACTTGGAGTGACGCTCTATGAACCGAATACCGATATAGACAACAAGACCCTGATAGATAGAGCCGATCGGGCCCTGTATCGCTCGAAGCAGCAGGGCAGAAACAGGGTTTCCTTTCTCTGATCGGACGAAAAGTTCTTGATTTTACCTCAATCTGCTATATACACGTATCCATCTGAAGGATTATCATGCCGATTGGGTAATCCCGCGGCCTTTTTCGTGGCCTGCACCGTACACCTGAAGTCAGATCCTGTTCGGAGCGTAATGATGATAAAAAAACACGATACACTATGCATGCGGGGGATTGTCTGCGCCGTGGGAAACAAGATCATTTCGGCCGGTGTTATTCTGACCCTGCTCTTTAATTTCGGTTTTATGACGACCGTACAGGCGCTGACCGTGGAGGAAGCCGCGGGAAAGAAGGAGAAACAGCATCAGCGCACCTATGACGAATTCAGCGGAAAGGCGCCGGAGCGCCGGGACGATGGGAGCGGACACCAGGAAAAGGACCCCAGGCTTGCCTGCATGCTTTCGCTTATCGTACCGGGAGGGGGGCATATTTATCTGAGGGAAGACCTCAAGGGGATTGCCTTTTGCCTGGTCACGGGCACCGGGTATGCCGCTTCAGGTTATTACCTTTATCTATCCCTGTTCGGTGAAGGGAGCAGTACCGAATTAAAATCAAAAATGATTATTTCGGGTCTTTTGTTTCTCGTGGCAGCCATAGTGCACGTCGTGGGGGTGGTCGAAGCGTACAACGATGCGGTTCAGATCAATGAGAAACGGTTTTATTACGGTTTTTACAGATCAAAATCGCCGTATGTGGCCCAAATTGAGTACGAATGACTCTGAAGACGATATCGGGGGACAAAATTCTTTACTTTTCAGGATTTTGATTGACGTAAAAAGTAGAGGTATAATATTCTGTCCCATCTTACGGGCCCATAGCTCAGTCGGTTAGAGCATCTGACTCATAATCAGAGGGTCCCTGGTTCGAATCCAGGTGGGCCCAGAGGGTGATTTTACTACCCTTATTTATTATTAAGTATGTATGAAATCCGGAGCGGGCACAACATGTATGCAATCGTTGAAATAGGAAACAAACAGTATCGCGTCGAAAAGGACATGACTATAGATGTGGACAAGATATCCACCGAATCCGAGAACCTGACATTAGACAGGGTGCTGATGTACGTGGACGGGGAATCAGTAATGATCGGAAAACCCTATCTTAACAATGTCAAGGTTTCAGCGAAGGTACTCGGGGAATCCCGTGGCAAAAAAGTGCGCGGCGTCAAGTTCAAAAAGCGGAAAAATTACACCCGTACGCTGGGATTCAAGCCCCCCTATGTACAGTTGAAGATACAGGAGGTAGCCGTTATCTAATACCGTGGTAAGGGTGCGTTTCCAAAATCTGTCCCGCGAGGGTAAAATAATGCGGAATGATTTTCCCGAGGCGGTGATTACAATGGAAGGGCATTCGGGATACGGTTATGAAGGCGCCGATGTGGTTTGTGCGGGAATCTCAGCCGTAGTACAAACGGCACTGGCCGGCATTGCAGGGGTCGCATTGTTACCCCAGACGGTGAAAACCGAGAAAGGGTACCTCGGTACCAGAATAAAAACCGGCGGGAGAGACCGGCAAGCTGTTGAAAAGCTTGAAGTAATCGTTGCGACGATGATCCTGGGATTAAAGGAAATCGAAAAGTCTTACCCGGGAAGCCTGGAACTTGTTTTTAAAGAAGATTGACTGCCGCGCGTTATTCGGGCGTTATTGCGGAGTAGACGACGGCGCGGTTAAAAAGTGAATACAGAGGTACACGATGGCACATAAAAAAGGCGGTGGTTCGACAAGAAACGGCCGTGACTCCAACGCCAAAAGGCTGGGAGTAAAACGATACGGCGGCGAACTGGTAAAGAGCGGCACTATTCTGGTGCGTCAGCGGGGGACGAAAATCCATCCCGGTCATAACGTGGGCAGGGGAAGGGACGATACGCTCTTCGCCAAAGCGGACGGGGTGGTAAAATACGAAACGTTGACCAGATTCAGGAAAAAAGTATCCATTTATCCTGCGTCATAAACCGCAACACCGAAAGGATTTTTAAAATTTAACCAAATAAATCGCGTATCGCTACGCGATTTATTATTTTTAAAAGGGGTCACTTTTGAGCAGATTCACCGATACCATATCACTGTCGGTCAAGGCGGGCAACGGAGGCCCCGGTGCGGTTTCGTTTTTCAGGGAAAAGTATATTCCCAAGGGCGGTCCCGACGGAGGGGACGGGGGAAAGGGCGGCGATGTTTACCTTGAAGCCAGTAATTCGTATACCAACCTTTCACACCTTTTCCGTGACCGTGTATACAATGCGGAAAAAGGCAGACAGGGAATGGGACTTAACCGTCACGGTGCCGGCGGGAAAGACCTGACCATCAAGGTCCCTCCGGGAACAGAAATTTATGATGCGGCAACGGGCGAGTTTCTTCACGACCTGCTGAAGGAAGGCGACCGGGTCCTGATAGCCTGCGGCGGCATCGGGGGCAGAGGCAATGCTTTTTTCAAATCCTCAACCCATCAGGCGCCCAGGTTCGCCCAGCCAGGCATGCCGGGAGAGGGAAAAAACCTTACCCTGAACCTGAAACTGATTGCTGATGTAGGGCTGGTGGGACTGCCGAACGCCGGGAAATCGACCCTGCTGGCAGCTCTCACCAACGCAAAACCGAGGATAGCCGATTATCCCTTCACCACCCTGGTGCCGAACCTCGGGGTGGTACAGAAAGAGGACGGCACCACCTATAAAATCGCTGATATCCCCGGTATTATTGAAGGAGCGCACCGGGGTCATGGTCTGGGACTTTCCTTTCTGCGTCATATAGAACGGGTAAAGGTGATACTTTACCTCATTGACGTACAGGAGCAGGATCCCCTGTACAACCTTAACCTGTTAAGGGCCGAACTTGAGTCGTACAACCGGGAACTGCTGAGCAGGCCTTCAGCGGTCCTGGTCACGAAAATTGATCTTGCCGACGAAAACGCCGTACGGAAAGTTATTGACCAAATCAAAGAGGATTATATCGTACCGGTATCTGCGGTAACCGGCCACAACATTCAGATGCTTGCAGGCGTAATAGATCGTCTTCTGGAGTAAGACCTTGCCCCGAAAACTGGTTCTCGGAAAAGTGAAGCGTGTCGTGGTAAAGGTGGGTACTTCCACTATCACCGATAACGGCTTCATATCGGGCAGGCGCATTTCGCGGCTGGTTGCGGACATACTCGACGTTATTGCCAGGGGATACGAAATAATAATCGTCTCTTCGGGCGCCATCGGCGCGGGGTGCGGCGCGCTGGGTAAAAAGAGAGAGAATCTCACAATCCCTGAAAAACAGGCCCTGGCGGCGGTGGGGCAGACCATACTTATCAATGAATACCGCAGGTATTTCATGAAAAGGGGACATGACGTAGGCCAGATATTACTGACTGAAGACGACGTGATGCACCGCCGGCGGTTTCTCAACGCCCGAAACACCTTCAACAGCCTTCTGGAAATGGGGATTATTCCGGTCGTAAACGAGAACGACTCGGTCGTGATAAAAGAGATAAAATTCGGAGACAACGATACACTCTCAGCCCACGTGGCGAACATTGTCGAAGCGGACCTCCTGATCATACTCTCCGACGTGGACGGCCTTTACCGTCAACTTTCCGACGCGTCGCCGGTGTACGAGGTGTATAAAATAGACGAGGAGATCCGTAAATGGGCCGGAGGGGTTGGCAGCGAATACGGCACCGGCGGAATGCTGACGAAGCTCAGTGCTGCTGAAATAATAATGAAATCCGGCGAGATTATGGTGATCGCAAACGGGAAAAAGAAAGGTGTTATTGGAAGGATACTCTCGGGTGAGAAGCTGGGAACATTCTTTATCGGGAACAACGCCTCCATGAAAAGCCGCAAACGCTGGATTGCGTTCAACATGAAGACCAGAGGCAGGCTGACAATAGACGATGGTGCGGTAGAGGCCCTGAGCAGATCGAAACGGTCTCTGCTGGCCTCGGGTATCACCGGAGTGGAGGGCCGGTTCGACCTGGGGGACGCCGTGGAAATCGTGGACTTGCGCCGGCACCCGATCGGCAAGGGTATCGTGAATTATACCAGGGATGAACTTGTCCAGATAATGGGGCGAAAAACGTATGAAATAAAGCGCATACTGGGCAGCACTTACTATGACGAGGTGATCAACCGCGACGACCTGATCCTGTATTAAAAAAAGATGCTTGATAATGTAACCTCGGTGTGGGTTTTATTCACACAATACAGGACCGCACTCGGATTATAATCGGTAAAACAGTACCAACGGACGGATAAATTTCATCAGCAGGGAACCGGTGGCAGGGTGCTTTACCTATCAGGAACCCTGCCCTGACGGGACCGGTCCTGTCCCGGTCGTTTTGCAATATGAAAGCAGAGGTAAACCATGATAGATAAGATTCTGAGTCTCTTTTTCGGGACCAAACATGAAAGAGACATCAAGAGGATGCGTCCCTATGTGGACCTGGTAAACTCGCTGGAACCCGACATAAAGAGGCTTTCCAGCGACCAGCTGAAAGCCAAGACCGCTGAATTCAGGGGAAAGCTCGAGATGGGAGAGTCCCTGGATGCGCTGCTTCCGGAAGCCTTTGCCGTGGTCAGGGAAGCATCGGTGAGGACCCTCGGGATGCGGCATTTCGATGTACAGCTCATGGGCGGTATTGTACTGCACGAGGGAAAAATCTCCGAAATGAAGACTGGTGAGGGGAAAACGCTGGTCGCGACCCTGCCGGTATACCTCAACGCACTGACAGGAAAGGGCGTGCATGTAGTAACGGTGAACGACTACCTGGCGCGTCGTGATGCGGAGTGGATGGGGGCAATCTATAAGTTCCTCGGCCTCACCGTGGGAGTTATTCAGCACGATCTGGATCCATACGAGCGCCAGGATGCCTACGGCTGTGACGTAACGTACGGTACCAACAACGAATTCGGTTTCGATTACCTCCGGGACAACATGGTCGAGCATCTGAGCCTCAGGGTGCAGCGCGAGCTGAATTATGCGATTGTCGATGAAGTGGACTCGATTCTTATTGATGAGGCCCGCACGCCGCTTATCATCTCAGGGTCCACCGATGAATCCACTAAAAAGTATTATCTGGTCAACAAGATCATCCCGAGCCTGCGGGATGGGGAGGATTACGAAGTCAACGAGAAGGAGAGGAATGCGCTCCTCACGGAATCGGGGGTGCGCAGGGTGGAAAAACTCCTCAAGATCGACAACCTTTACGACAACCGGAATATAGAACTGGTGCATCATGTTACCCAGGCCCTCAAAGCCCATGCGCTTTTCCAGCGGGACGTGGATTATATCGTGAAAGACGGCCAGGTCGTTATTGTGGACGAGTTTACCGGCCGCCTGATGCCGGGCAGGCGTTATTCAGACGGGCTGCACCAGGCGCTGGAGGCCAAGGAGAACGTCACTATCGCGCGGGAAAGCCAGACCCTGGCGACCGTCACCTTTCAGAATTTTTTCAGGATGTACAACAAGCTTGCCGGAATGACGGGAACCGCCGATACCGAAGCCGTTGAATTCAAGAAGATATACAGTCTCGATGTCGTAGTGGTCCCCACCAACGAACCAATGATCCGTACGGACTATCCCGACCGTGTTTACAGAACGGAAAGGGAAAAATACAACGCCATCGTTGCCGAGATCGAGGATCTTCGGTCCAGGGAACAACCCGTGCTCGTGGGTACCATATCGATTGAAAAATCAGAGAAGCTGTCTAAGATGCTCAAAGGCCGCGGCATTCCTCACAACGTGCTTAACGCCAAATACCATGAGCGGGAGGCCCAGATCGTCGCCGAGGCGGGAAGGCCAGGATCGGTCACCATTGCCACCAATATGGCCGGTCGCGGTACCGACATAGTGCTGGGCGGCAGGCGTACCTACATAGACGAAATGGAATCGCACGTTCCGGTGCACGAAGCATCCCTGTGGGATGAGTTCAGGCTGGCCATATTGAGGAATGACTTCACCGGTTCGGATTCCATGGTCGAGAAAATGGTGGGGCAGGACAAGCAGAAGGGGCAGCAGATAAGAAGGGCCGGGCAGGAGTGGCTCGGTAACCATGAGAAGGTGGTAAAGGCCGGCGGACTGCATATACTTGGAACAGAACGGCATGAAGCACGGCGCATCGATAACCAGCTGAGGGGTCGATCGGGCCGCCAGGGTGACCCGGGTTCCTCCCGCTTTTATCTGTCGCTGGAAGACGACCTTATGCGTATATTCGGATCTGACAGGATATCGTCGGTAATGCAGCGGCTGGGTATGGAAGAAGGACAGGAAATCGAAAGCAGGATGGTTTCCAAAGCGATAGCCAATGCCCAGAAACGTGTTGAGGGAAGAAACTTCGACATTCGTAAACACCTTCTGGAATATGACGATGTGATGAATTCACAGAGGGAATTCATTTATAAGGAAAGGGACAGGATACTTAAGGGCGAGGATATATCGAATACGATACGGGAATACGTGAAAGAGGTGTGCGAGGACGGTGTGGAGACGTTTACCGGTGGTCGCGCCCATCATGAAGAGTGGAACATCGAGGGATTGAAACAATGGTTGCGTAACACCTTTATGCTCGAGTTGGATGGAACTGATGACGACACCGGCCGGATGAACTATGATGACCTGATTGATCGAATAAAAAGCGATTGTCTTAAAAAATACGATGAGAAGAAGACCGATGTGGACCCTGAAGCCCTTAAGTCCCTTGAAAGAATGCTCACTCTCCAGGTAATCGACAACAAATGGAAGGAACACCTGCTTGAGATGGACGAGCTTCGGGACGGTATCTGGACGGTGGGGTACAGCGAGCGCAACCCTCTGGTGGAATATAAACTGAGGGCGTTTGAACTTTTTCATGAGACCCTGGGAAGGATGAAGCACGATGTGGTCGACCTGCTCATGAAGGTACAGGTTAAAGAGGTGGTTGAAGAGGAATTCGAGTACCGCAAAATCGGGCAGGAATACCACCCCGAGGTGGAACAATTCGGCGCCGGCGGCATACCGCTGGTGGAAAGCGATGTGCCTCTGATGAAAAGGAAGAGCCCCGATGATGAATCCGAACAGATCACCGTGGGCGGCGTAAAACGAAAGAAGACCAGAAGGAGCCGGCGTAGCTGATATGGCCTCACGGCTGATGAAAAGCGTTTCTGGAATCAGAGGGGTTGTGGGGGATACCCTCACACCCGAGCTGGTGGTACAGGTTGGCGGAGCCTTCGCCCGCTTTTGCCGTCGGGGTACGGTTGTACTGGGTAGAGACAGCCGGCCCACGGGAGAGGCCGTTTCCGGGATGCTGAGGTCGGTACTCATGCTGTCCGGTTGCGATGTCATAGATCTCGGTATAGTCCCGACTCCCACGGTGCAGATCATGGTGGAAAAATTGAAATCAGACGGCGGTGTGATTGTTTCGGCGTCGCATAACCCCGTGGAGTGGAACGCTTTCAAACTGGTAAGCAAAAAGGGGACCTTTCTGAACGCGGCCGATATGAAACGGTTCTTCATGATGATGGAAGAAGAGACAAGTTACCCTCCATGGAACAGGACCGGCGTACTGGTATCGAACAGCGATGCCGCGGCCATACACTGTGAAAAAGTGCGTGCCGTAATTAATCCCCGACGAATCAGAAAAAAAAGATACCGTGTTGTGCTTGATTCGGTAAACGGTGCGGGATCGGTCATCACCATCGATCTGCTGAAATCTCTGGGGTGCGAGGTGATTCCTCTTTACTGCACCATGAACGGAAGATTCCCCCGCGGTGCCGAACCGTTGCCCGGGAACCTGAAAGCGCTTTCAGCCAGGGTAAAAAGTTCCAGGGCCGATATCGGTTTCGCCCAGGACCCGGACGCTGACCGGCTGGCGATAGTGGATGAAAAAGGAATACCCATCGGGGAGGAATATACCGTCACACTCGTAACGGAGCATATCCTCTCGAAAAAGCGAGGAGAGGTGGTGGTAAATCTTTCAACCACCCGGGCGGTGGAAGACGTGGCGGCGGCGCACGGATGTACGCTGGCAAGGTCAAAGGTGGGTGAGATACACGTGGTGGAGGAGATGCGCCGGCGTGGGGCATTGATCGGCGGGGAGGGAAACGGCGGCGTGATATCGCCCGAGGTCCATCTTGGAAGGGACAGTCTTGCCGGGATAGGTTATGTGCTCGATATGATGGCGGAAAGGAACAAATCGGTGAGTGAACTGGTTTCTTTTCTGCCCCGGTACTGCATGAAGAAGGGCAAAATCACACTGGGTTCCGCCGGCGCAGGGGATCTGCTGAAAAAGGTCGCTGAAACCTTCAGTAAAGAACGGCGGTCCGATATCGACGGACTGCGGATCGATTTTGATCATCAAAATGATTTTGCGGGCGGATGGGTGCATTTGCGCCCGTCAAACACCGAGCCGGTATTTCGAATCATCGCGGAAGGTAAAACAAGAACACAGGCAGAAAAGATATATTCATTTTTTGACAAACTGTTCCGCAGGCATTAGTTGGTATCTGCAGTGAGTCCCTGCTGTAATAACGGGAACCTGACAAACCTCAGGGAAGCAGTATCTTCAGCACTCTCGAAGTATCGGCAAGATCGTCAAAGTAATAATCGGGATGATGGCCCTGCAATATTTCGCGTTCGGTCCATCCAGTCCCCACGGCTATGGTGACCGCTCCTGCCGACTTGCCGCATTCGATATCGAACGGGGTGTCGCCGATTATGAACATATCGTGATAGGGAATGTCCCATCCGAAAAGATCCTGTATCCTTTTTCGTGCAATGCCCGGCATCTGGTTGCGCACGGGGGTATCATCGCTGAATACTCCGAACTTAAAATAATCCATAAGATCAAACACCTTCAGTTTTATCCTTGCCCCTCCTTCGAAATTACCCGTCAGCAGGCCGGTCAGGGTACCTGGGGCGCCGTTTAAACGTTCAAGAAGTTCTTTTACCCCTGGAAGCAAAATCGGTTGCGACTCCCTGATATAACGGTCTAGAAATGAGAAATGCTTCTGTTTGAGGAGTTCAAGCTTTTTATCTATGGTTTCCCTGCTTATGCCCACCGGTATAAGCGACTCGTAGACGATGAGCGGGTCGGTTTTTCCCTGGAAATGTACGCTGTCCATCACCCCTGAGGTTCCAAAGGTTTCCTCTGTCGCTCTTTTCAGGGACCTTTTACCGGCACCGTCAAACCGTACCAGTGTCCCGTCGATATCGAATAAAACCGCTTTAATAACCATACTGGTCCGTGTGGATTTCAATAAATGCCATATAAAAGTCCCGGATAGGTATTGTAAACCTGATTTCCATATTCAAATAAAATACTGATGATAATATGACCGATATACGGGGCATACATGGCGTCCGGTCATGGAGAGGTTTTACGTGTTGTATCGTGTAAGATAGCATCAGGAATGGAATAATCTTATTAATGAAATTCTCGTATCAACCCGATCATTATATGGAAGAGGTGTTCAGGGCAGACCTCCTTGAGATCGACTCGAACATGAGCCCGCTGGGCTATTGAGAATGAAGGAAAAATCCATGTACAGTTTACAGAGAAGCCTGGAAAAATCGGCACGCAAGGTGTTCAGGATATTTTTCGGAAGCAGGTTGTATTTGAAGAGAGATATACCCGCCGGCATGGACGGTGACATGATCGGGGTTGACATGATGATGGAGTTCAACGGGAAAAAACGTATTTCGCTCTTTATGGAAAGAGAAACCGTCTCGTCGGTCCGGGAGACCCTGGGAGCGGCCGCGGGGGAAGGGAATGACGCCGATTATGACCTGATAGGGGAGATGGCCAATATAATCACCGGGAACGCGCTGGGGGGCGGATCGGGCGAGGTCAGCATCTCACCGCCCGAAAGGAGCAGTGGTGTCAATTCCGGAAGTGTCGTCGCGGCGCTGAACTTCAGCTCCAAGATCGGTGGGTTTTATATCACCATTGAAGACATGCAAATTTCTTAATGCACCTGGCCTTTTTCGCCGGTGTCAGGAGTATCGGTAAAATCTTTTCTGAACCGTTCAAACAACAGAACGGTGTAGTTAAAAAGAAAACCGGCGGTCAGAAACCTGGCTAGTTGTTCATTGGTTTTAAAAATCTCAAATACCTGATGGGTCACGAGAATACAGTTGTCCATTATTTCCTTAAGGACGACCTCTTCGATATGCTCGGTTCCACTCCCCGTCCCTGACACCGTCGCGCTGATGGATTCTCTTATGATGGCGTCGGCGAGGCTCTGTAGGAAAATATCGATATCCTTATTATAGCCAACCACATGCCCGTTTTTCAATTTAATCATGGCAATTGTCGCACTGTGTGAGGATAGGACGGTTGTTGTCCGGTGCAACCGCCTGTAATCGCGTAAATACGTCAAATTTATTTGTTTTTTTCGTTTCTGTTTTTCATCTCATCGAATTTCTGTTTGAATAACATACCGAAGTTGCTCCCTTCCTGCTGGGGGGACTGGTCGGAATTCATGAATTGTTCAAATTCCATCCGCTCCTCACGTTTTAATGCGCCTGCCTCGCTGAGTTTAAGGCGCCGGTTTTCTTTATCGATTTGTTTAACCACCACCTTTACTTCACCCCCGGCACTGTAAGCGTTCTGCAGTTCCATACCCTTCTTCAATGCGCACTCCTCCCTGGGTATGAACCCGGCCATTCCGTTGGGGAGCCTTGCGTAGATTCCGTTCGCCCGTATCGATTCGATCACCGCCGTGAACAGCGTATCAGTGATATCCGGTGTTGACTCCTGCCAGGGATCGGGTTCATCGGTTAAAAGCTCAAGGGACATCTTCTTATCAGCGGGATTTATTTCCATAATTCTGACCATGACCGAATCGCCGACGGCAACCGCGTCTTCCGGTTTGTTCACCCTTTTAACCGGGCTCATTCTGGAAATGGGGATAAAACCTTCGAGCCCGGGTTCTATCTCAACAAAGGCGCCGTTACGGATTATGTTGGTTACAGTCCCGTTCACCTGCTGACCGGTACTGTATAACGTTATTTTTTCCCAGGGACCGGACTCCGTCTGTTTGATGCTGAGAACAATTCTTTTTTCTTTCCAGTTAAGTGTAATGACCCTGGCCGTAATCCTTTCGCCTGGTTTGAAGATATCCAGCGCCGCATTACGGCTCCACGACACTTCCGTTCTGGGAACAAGTGCCTCCACGCCGTCCAGATCAACAAAGAGTCCGAATTTCTGGACCGAGACGACTGTCCCCGACACCGTATCGCCCTCGTGAAGCCCGCTTCTTAGTTCCGCTTCCCGTGCTTCCTGTTTTTCCTGTAACAGCTGACGGCGGGAAAGCACTATATTCCTGCCTCTTTCGGATACCTGTAGTACCTTGAATGTAAAGGTTCTGTTGAGCATCTCCTCCGGAGCGGGAGGTGACTTTATGTCGATCTGGGAGTGAGGACAAAAGCACTCGATACCCGATACCGTCACACGGTACCCTCCGTTGGTCAGTCCGGCGACGGTGCCTTCAACCGGTATATTCTCTCTCCTGGCGTTATCTATAAGTTCCGGTGCGATAATGCCTCTTCCAATGGCTGAGGTAAGCACGATTTCACCCTTTTTAATTGAGGCAACGTACGCATTTATTACATCTCCCCGGGTAAGGGGCATTTGCCCGTTTTCATCCATGAATTCAGTGGCATCTATTATGGCTTCGCTTTTACCTGAAATATCCACAAAGACGGTCTCTGGAGTAATATACACCACTTTGCCGGTCACCTTGTCGCCGACTGAAAAGTTATCGCCCTTCAGCAGGGACTCTTCAAGCAGTGAGGCGAATTCGGTATTTTTCGGTTCGAGATTGTTGGGTTCATTCATGGCAGTTATCCATCAGGAATGCAGGTTGCATTTACCGCGTTTCCGAGTGTGTGGTCTGTGGAATACCCCGGGGTAATCCGCACTTTCGTGGTTTTACAGAAAGTCTTTCTCCCACTATGGATAATCCTTGCCAAATCATCAGGACTGTCAAATAAATATTTTACCGGAAAACAATATTTCAGAAGGACCGGTGGTATCGGTCCAGCGGCAGTTGAAAGCAATTTATGCGATGAGTTTCCCGGGGGATATGCACACCTGGATGTGATGATGCCGGTATAATTGAAATATGTGAATATTTCTGTTGCATAAATGATTATCAGGCAGTACCAACTCTTATTAATGTCGCAATTTCGGTATTGGGTACATTTTTTAAGACGAAGTTTTTTTATTGTTCAGAGGGGGATGGAATGAAGGTTTCACTTGTATGGAAGGATAAAATGAAATTTGACGCTCCCAATGGGTCCAAAACAGCCAGTATAATTTTTGACAGCAGCGATCCGGAAATAGGGGGGGAGGGCAAAGGGCATACTCCAAAGGAAGCTTTTCTGCAGTCCCTTGCGGGATGTTCAGGGATGGATATACTACACATACTGGGAAAGATGCGGGCTATGCCTGAAAGGTTTTATATGGAAGTCAGGGGCGATACCGCCGATAAGGACCCCAGGGTGTTTACAGGTATAGAAATGATCTATTTTGTCGAGGGGACGACCGAAAAAGATAAACTCCTGAAGGCGGTGAAGCTGTCACAGGAGACCTATTGCAGTCTTTCCATTATGGTTAAGAAGGTGACGGAATTCAGATATACCGTGATACTTAACGGTGAAGTGATCGGTACTGGTAATTAAAAACCAGGCTCAAATGGTAAAGACTAAGGAAAGCCTGACAGCAGATGAAACGACAACCGGTTTATAAACGGGTTGATCAACAATCATAACTTGTATTACAGGTTTTTCCATATAAAGTTATTGACATAAAAATTTTATTAGGGTTTATTATGAAACAATACAAATATACAGGATTTGCTGACACGTAGTAATCCATCGCTTTTTTGTTACAATATTAAATCTCGCTAAGAATGAGGTTGGTATGAAAAAGATCTTGTTATCGATGGTTTTAACATTGGCAGTGATGGCCGTGGCCGCGGCACAGGAAGCAGTGAAGGACAAGGGGGCCGAACAGAAGAAAGCGAAATCGGTTCAGGAATATATAGCTGATTTATCGAGTAACGATGAAGGAAAAATTGTTGCCGCCGCGGATTATCTTGGAGGCGAGAAAGAGAAAACGGCTGTTCCTCAGCTTATTAATCTCCTGAAGAACGACGACCGTCCAAAGGTCAGAGTTTATGCCTCCATTGCACTGGGGCTAATCGGCGATGAAAGTTCCGTTGAAACATTGAATGCCGCGCTTTTAAACGACTCCAGCGCCGATGTGAGATATTCCGCCGTGCTCGCCATTTCAAGGATAGGTTCGACAAAATCGATCGATGCATTGAAAGCGGCTAAAGAGAAGGAAACAGATCCCTATATAAAGGACTATTTAACGAAGATGGAGGCAAAGTTTAAAAAGAAATAATATCTACTATTCCTTTTTAACTGCTGACAGACAGACCGGCTGTCCAGATCGAAAAGAGCATGCGTTTCCGAAAGAATGCATGCTTTTTTGTATTCCATACGACATAAACTTGACAATTATTCCCATCTGGAGTTGTCTGTATTTTTACATTGTGTTCAGGCAATACTCGTGAAGATAATGCATTGAGTAGGTCTGGATGCGATGTGGAACCGATTGCTTGCGGGGGGAAGCGACCGAAGGTGGGAAATACAGACATAAAATACCTGGTATTTGACGTGGAGTCGGTTCCGGATACCAGACTTATAAAAAAGGTTAAATATCCGGGAATGGATATCGATGACCTGAATGCGGTTAAAAAGTTCCAGGAAGAGATCCTGACCAACTCCGGTGGAACAAGTTACTTCATTCCGGTTACTTTTCAATTTCCCGTGGCGGTTTGTGTGGCAAAGATCAGGGAAGACCTGACGCTGGACGATGTGGTTCTGCTCGATGAGCCCCAGTTCAGATGCAGGGAAATGGTAAGGCTGTTCTGGCACGGAGTGGAAAGCATCTACAGTGAGGCCGCGCTTGTTACCTTTAACGGCCGGGGTTTTGATATACCCCTGCTCGAGATGATGGCATTCAGATACGGATTTCACACCAAGCGGCATTTAAGGGACAAGTTCGGAACGCGGTACCGTTTCGGCACAAAACACATAGATTTGCATGACTGGCTTTCAAACTTCAGTGCCGTAAAAATGCAGGGTGGGCTAAACCTGCTGGCGAAGGTGCTGGGGAAACCGGGTAAAATGGAAACAACCGGCGATGAGGTCTATGATATGTACCTGCAGGGTAAAGTAAGGGAAATTAATGATTACTGCAGCTTTGATGTACTGGACACCTATTTCGTATTTTTAAGGAGTCGTGTGTTGCTGGGTGAAATCTCGATACAGAAAGAACAGGATATTGTTAAAAAGGCCTGGCAGTATGTCAGCGAGAACCAGGAGCGCTTCCCCGCGTTCAAGAACTACCTGGAAAACTGGGGGGACTGGGACCCCTGGCCATGAGCGCCGGTTGCGGTGGTTTTTTTACCGGATTATCCTTCCAGGAAACAACCATCACCGTTGGAAATCACATTTATGGCATGGTGTGACTTCAGCTTTCGAATACTGCTCCTCTGTCGGCTGAGGAAACAAGTCCGGCATAGCGGGCCATGTACCCGGTTGATATATTCGGCTTTGGGGCCTTCCATGCCCTGAGCCTTTTCTCAATGATCTCCTGTGACAGCTTGACGTTCAATTTTTTCGCCGGTACATCTATTTCGATGATATCTCCATCCTGGACTATGGCGATCGGACCACCGGAGGCGGCCTCGGGGGAAACATGTCCTATCGACGAACCCCTCGTGGCGCCGGAGAATCTGCCGTCGGTAATAAGGGCCACTTCTTTGTCCAGCCCCATCCCTGCAATGACTGAGGTCGGGGTAAGCATTTCCCTCATGCCGGGGCCTCCTTTGGGGCCTTCATATATGATGACGATAACATCACCTTTTTTGATCTTTCCCCCCATAATGGCTTTTATCGCAGTCTCCTCCGATGTGTAGACCTTTGCAGGCCCACTGTGCCGCAGCATGGACGGATCAACCGCGGCCTGTTTCACTATGCATCCGTCGGGTGCAATGTTGCCGGTAAGTACCGCGAGACCGCCGTCGGCATGAACCGGTTTGCTGACGGGTCGTATCACCGAACGGTCGAGAATCTCTTTCCCTTTCAGTGTATGTTGAAGCGTCCCGCCGGAAACGGTGAGGCATCCGCCGTGTATTAGTTTATGCTTCATGAGCTCGTTCATTACGGCGGGTATTCCGCCCGCACGGTGAAGGTCCTCAAGATGGTGGGGACCCGACGGAGAAAGCGTACAGAGATGAGGAGTACGTTTTGATATGGGATTGATGTCTTTAAGAGTAAGCTCTATGCCGGCATAATGCGCGATCGCGGGAATGTGGAGCGCGGTGTTCGAGGAACCGCCGATGGCCATATCAACGGCCAATGCATTTTCAATAGCTTTTTGAGTGATGATCTTCCGCGCCGTTGTCCCTTTTTGCACCAGTTCAATGATCTTTTTTCCCGTTTCCTTCGCGAGTCGTATACGATCGGCCATTACCGCCGGGATCGTACCGTTGTAGGGGAGGGCCATTCCGAGGGCTTCGGTCAGACAGTTCATGGAATTCGCGGTAAACAGCCCGGCGCAAGAACCGGCACCCGGACAGGCGGCACACTCGATCTGGTAGAGTTCATCCATGGAAATGGTCTTTTTTGCGGCTTTGCCCACGGCTTCGAATACCGTCGACACGGAAACCTTGCCGCCTCTGTATTCACCCGCAAGCATTGGACCGCCGCTGATAACAATCGACGGTATGTCGAGCCTTGCCGCCGCGATAAGCATGCCGGGTATGATCTTGTCGCAGTTGGGGACCATCACGATTCCGTCGAAAGGATGTCCCATGGCCATTATCTCGATGGAATCGGCTATAAGTTCCCGTGAACCCAGGGAATACTTCATGCCTATATGGTTCATCGCGATGCCGTCGCATACACCGATGGTGGAAAACTCTAAAGGAGTACCGCCGGCTGCAAGGATTCCCTTTTTGACCGCATCGACTATATTGTTTAAATGTATGTGTCCGGGAATTATTTCATTTGCCGAGTTCGCAATACCTATTATTGGTTTGGATATTTCCTCATCGCTAAGGCCGGCGGCCTTGAACAACGACCGGTGCGGCGCTTTTTCGATCCCTTTTTTCATTTTATCGCTGCGCATAATAAAAAACTCCTTATGAAATTCGATGATGGCAGGCCATTGGTATTGGGAAAACCGTATGGCCTGATCCAATTCTGTACTGATGTTGGATGTTCAAAAATATAAGCGCGTTCACTAGGAGTATGTCAAGATAAATATTCAATTTCAAGAATGTGTTTTTATTCTTTAGCAACTCCACACATCAACCAGTTGTTGCAGATGTGATACACGTGTTGCCGGATTGAGATATACTGATAACTAATTGTATATAGAATCATATAAGGATAATAATACCATTGATGATATCAGGGGTTTCGTTCAATTAATCTATCACTCTGGAACGGATCATGCGTAATTAATTTATATACTAAGGCGAAGAAAATGAATTTCACTTTTACTGAAATATTTTTTACTTTCTGGGCGTCCGCGCTGCTGTGGGTGATGATGGAGTTTCTATTCCGCAGAATCCAGAAACATCAGAACAGAAGCGGGATGCATCAACGTAATCTGCATGATTAATCGCGGATTAAACCTCTGGCTGCTTCATAACAATTAATCTCTCAACATGCCGGTTCCCACCGGCTTTTTTTATCCTCAATCACGATAATTTTCCGATAGTGTATGCGGTTTCAAGGGATGACCGAAAAGGCTGGTGTTCATCTGAAATGTGTGATTTGGTAACATGGCAGGGATTGTTTAAAGTACTTGCATTTTTAATAAAAGCGAAATCAGACTGAAAATACAGTATAGAAACGAAAAAACGCTATTCCCATGACAGCTTCCGGAAAATCATTCAGACTGGTACTTTACCTGTCCGCGATATTGGCGGTCATTACCGCGCAGCGTATAACCGCACAGGAGTACGAGAAGGTGTTGCTGTCTGAAATAGCGGATAACGTCTCATCGTATAAGAATAAGACCGTGACCCTGCGCCTGAGACTGAAATACATCGACCGGGTTTTCAATAGAATTGTTTTTTATGACCGAAAGAACACCGATATCATCTTCGATATTGAAAAGATGAAAGACAGAAAGGAGTTTATGAAGGAAAGCCTCAACCTGCATCCGGGAATGGAATACCTGGTTCGTTTCACGGTGACTGATATCGGAAGCCTGGGACTGGTTATCGGAGATCTGACGGGATTTACGCCTGTAGCACTGATGAAAATTCCCTGAGCCTGGAATGAAAAAATATACGAAAGGCAGAATAGCTGGGCGGCTATCCTGCCTTCCATATAGATCATTATGTTACGCGCAGTGCCAAGATTTTAATATAGTAACTAATCGGGAGGGAAATTACTATATCAAACCTTGTGATCTTTTTATCGGTAGAACGGGGAAAAATCTTTAGTATTTTTTAAAATTTTTCCCGATTTCCTGGTTTTTACAAACATGAAAATTTTTTATTATTTTTATAGTTGACATGACTGTTTTTCGTTCTTAAAATCTGTGTTGGAAATTGTATAATGCTTATGCAAATTTTAACACAAAAATGAGGTGATACATAATATGAGAAAAACCACTATAATCCTTTTAGCCGTTTCTGTTGCGTTTATGTTTGCCTGTGGAACCGAGCAGGTGAAAAAACAGGATGTTTCAGATCCAAATGTCGCTATTGTTTCGACCTCAAACGAACAACTGGCAAAGATCCCTGTTACCGGATTTGACTATAAAAGTTCAAAGGTACCGGCCCAGAAATGGGACTTGTGGGCAAAGGCCTCGGCTCCTGTGGTTAAAGGTATTATCGATAAGCTTCCTGAAGGTTATGTTCTACAGGTAACGGGACATGCGGATGCGCGCGGTCCTGAAGAACCGACCGGAAACAAACCCGGAAACATTAAAATTTCCACTGATCGTGCGGCCGCGGTATATAATGCATTGAAACGACAGGGGATATCCTCTCCGAAGATGACCTACAAAGGCGTTGGATCTTCCGAGCTGCTGGAAGGGGTTGACCCGAAAGATCCCAAGCAGAGACGGGTAAGCTTCAAGGTTCTGCCGAAACAGTAAGGACGGGTTCTGCCGTGTTATAGTATCAGGTTGTTCGGCTGGCGGAATTTAGCGAGACGACCCAGATACCTGTTAGTGAATGATCTTCATTTGATTGGAATAGTGTTAAATACGAAAAGCCGGGTTAGCCGGCTTTTCGTGTTTAACGCACTACCGATATGGAAAATAGCTTAGCAGAGAGTAAGGAAGAAGTAGAGATTTATAAATTGTAATTTAATCTGATGTAAAATACTCTATAATGAAGTTTTTTAAAAACGGTAAATTGGGTCTGGATAAGTTAAGCGAAGGTTCTAATGATCTTTCATTCTTGAAATGCTCACCCGGGTTTTTTCAGGGATTGCCGTAATCAATGTTGTGTATCGATAGGTTGGTTTGCGAATTCATGGTACCCCATATTCTACAGAAGAAGTGACATCGGTATTTCCGGATTATTCATGAAGGACAGGAAAGGAGTAATTGTTAAAGTATTCGGTCTTTATTCTACAGTCCTTTATGAGGGTGAAAGGATAAACTGTGTTCTGCGCGGTAAAATGCGCATGAATAAAAATACAGAAAGATACAGCAACCCTCTGGCAGTGGGGGACAGGGTCCTGTTTTCCTTGCAGAATGACGGTTGCGGAGTCATCAGTAAAGTCATGGAAAGGGAAAACATTTTTTCGAGGAAGGAAAAAGGGAAGAACAAGAAAGAAGATGTTATTGCCGCCAACCTGGACCAGATTATAGTCATAATGTCGTTCAAAAAACCAAAACTCAATCTCCGTTTCATGGATCGAATTTACGTTCGCGGTGCCAGCGGAGGCATACCGGTGCATCTGTGCATCAACAAGGTCGACCTTGCCCAAAAGGATATGATTACCGATGTGAAGGAATACTATAAGGACACAGACGTGGAACTGTCCATAGTAAGCGCTCATACAGGGTATGGAATGGATGATTTCCGCGCACTCATACATGGACATGTTTCGCTGCTGGTCGGCAATTCGGGCGTCGGTAAAACCAGTCTCCTGAAGTATCTTTACCCTGATCTGGATCTGCGCATAAGGGATGTTTCTGAAAGTACGGGTAAGGGGAGGCACACCACGACGAATGTGGAAATGGTCTATTATGCCGACGGTACCTCGATTATCGATACGCCGGGGCTCAGGGAATTCGGACTGATGGACATCGATCCTAACCTTATGGGGAACCTTTACTATGAATACGGCAGGCTGGGTGAAAAATGTTCTTTCAGTCCCTGCACGCACGATCACGAACCCGGCTGCGAAATCAAGAAGAGGGTTGAAAAAGGAAGAATGAACAGTGACCGCTATATCTCATACCTGAATATCCTATATTCGCTGAAAGAGTCCCATAACCGGAAATATAAATGATACAAGTCAGGGATCTGAGTATCGTTTTTAACGGGAAGACCGTTCTCGACCATGTGAACCTTGAAGTAAGCGAGGGGGAAAGAATGGTGCTTCTGGGGAAAAACGGTTCCGGCAAGTCGGTATTACTTAAGGCCGTTGCCGGTCTGATCAGGGACTATGAAGGAGAAATACACGTCAACGGGATGGACATGCGGCATTATCACGACGCGTATTCGGACGATGCAAAAGGGGAAAGGCCCTTTACCGTCTCTTATGTATTTCAGAAAGGGGGTCTTTTCGATTCGATGAATGTTTTCGACAATGTCGCTTTCGGGCTGCGACGGCTGGGGACGGGCTTCGGTGACATCGAGGCCTTGGTCGTTGATTCGCTCAGGAGAGTGGGATTGTCAGGTAACGAGGGCAAATTACCCTCGGAGCTGAGCGGAGGTATGCAAAAAAGGGTGGGGCTGGCAAGGGCGATATGTATGAATCCCGACGTAATCCTTTACGATGATCCCACCGCCGGCCTTGATCCAATTCTTTCAGATTCAATCGCCGATCTTATTATTGAAATAGCGGGTACATATAAAACGACGTCCATAATAGTTACCCATGATGTAAAGGTTGCTCGTAAAATAGCAATGAAGGTTGCGCTCCTGTACAACGCTTCAATAATCCTGGCAGACCAGGCGGATTCGTTTTTCAGCATGAATAATCCCTATGCACTGCAGTTTATCGAGGGAAACATCGAGGGTCCCATCGATAGTATCAAGTAATAATCTCCCCTGCCGGTTTGTGATGTGTGTTGGTGGTCGACCGGTGGACCGCAGGCGTTTATGATTGACAATATTTCTATGCTGGTTTAGTTTTATTATGATTTAAACTTTTTGTTCAGGACAAGAAATAATGAAAACCCGAAACAAGGAAAAAGCTGACCTCAAGTGGAGTGAACTGCCGTTCGGATATGTCAAAACTGATTTTAATATCCGTTATTTCTTTAAAAACGGTAAATGGTCGGATGGGGAACTGGTGTCCGATGAAAACATATCACTCCACATGGCGGCCCCCTGTCTGCATTACGGACAGGAGGCATTTGAGGGACTGAAGATCTTTGAAACCGTAGACGGCAGAATTGTTTCGTTCCGAACTGAAGAGAATGCGAAGAGGCTGCAGCGCAGCTGCGAAAGGATATTTACCCCGATCGTGCCGGTAGAGGTATTCAGGGAAGCGGTACACAAGGTGGTAAAAGCCAATATTCGATTTGTACCCCCCTCTGAATCGGGAGCGAGTCTATACGTAAGGCCCCTGATCCTGGGAGTTGGGCCCAGAGTGGGTCTTGGTCCGGCGGATGAATATATCTTTCTTGTTTTCGCGTCACCGGTCGGCCCTTATTATAAAGGCGGTTTCAAGGCGGTTAAGGCGCTGGTAGTGGAAGAATATGATCGTGCGGCCCCCAAAGGTGTGGGTGATTGCAAGGTGGGGGGTAATTATGCGGCCGGACTTCGAGGAGAGATTTTCGGTAAGAAAGAAGGATATCCCATCGTACTCTATCTGGACCCGAAAGAAAAGAAATTCATAGATGAGTTCAGTACATCCAATTTTGTAGCCATCGCCGGCAACAAGTATATTACCCCCTATTCGGAATCCATACTTCCGAGTGTAACCAACAAGAGTCTCGCACAGCTGGCTGAAGATATGGGAATGACCGTGGAACGTCGACCAGTCTCTATCGACGAAATAGAAGGCTTTGATGAAATCGGCGCTGTCGGGACCGCTGCCGTAATAACGCCCGTAAATCTGATTCATTACAGAGGAAAGGATTACCTTTTCGGGAAAGGCGAGGATGCGGGTCCGGTTATAACAAAACTTTATGACCGGTTGAGCAGGATCCGTACCGGTGAAATTGAGGATAAATTCGGATGGCTTGACGAAATCGCGATATAATATCCGCTATACGGTCCAGGGATTTCGTTCGAATTCGGCCGGAAAGCGGTCGCTTCAAAAAATAAGAGATTCAAGGAGCGGTATATGGTTTCCTATAAAGAACTGGGGCTGGTAAATACCCGTGAAATGTTCAGTGAGGCCATGAAAGGCGGTTATGCAATCCCGGCGTATAATTTCAACAATATGGAACAGCTGCAGGCGATTATCATGGCCTGTGCAGAAACAAAATCGCCGGTGATATTACAGGTATCCAAGGGCGCCCGTCAGTATGCGAACGAAACCCTGTTGCGGTTTATGGCCATGGGTGCGGTGAAAATGGCTGAAGAAGCGGGAGCCCCCATCCCGATAGCGCTGCACCTGGACCATGGCGATACCTTTGAACTCTGCAAGTCCTGTGTGGAGTATGGATTCTCCTCGGTAATGATTGACGGTTCCCACCTGCCTTTTGAAGAAAACATAAAAATTACCCGCCAGGTGGTCGAATACGCACACCAGTATGATGTAACCGTAGAGGGCGAGATAGGGGTTCTGGCAGGAATTGAAGACGAGGTATCCGCGGAAAAATCGCATTACACAAGGCCCGAAGAGGCGGTTAATTTCGTCGCAAAAACAGGTGTGGATTCTCTGGCTATTTCCATCGGGACCTCTCATGGTGCGTACAAATTCAAACCAGGGGAAAGACCGCCGGAATTACGGTTCGATATTCTCGAGGAAATCGAAAAAAGAATTCCCGGATTCCCCATAGTGCTGCACGGCGCCTCTTCCGTGGTCCCCGAATATGTAGACCTTATAAACAAGTACGGTGGAACGATTAAAGACGCCATGGGTGTACCTGAAGACCAGTTGAGAAGAGCTGCCGGTTCGGCCGTGTGCAAAATAAACATCGATTCAGACGGCCGCCTCGCCATAACGGCAAAAATCAGGGAAGCACTCAACAAAGATACATCGAATTTCGATCCAAGGAAATATCTCGCTCCGGCCCGTGAAGAACTTATTAGAATGATCAAACATAAGAATACGCATGTTCTAGGCAGCAGCGGGAAAGCTAAATGTTGAGTAAAAGCCAGTTCGACCTCATATTATCACTGCTTAACAGTATCATTAATACCTCCGATCTGGATAGTTATTTAAAAGACGCCGTTGATCTTTTAAATACGGAGTTCAAGCCCCGTTCGATCGCGGTCTATATGCCTATTGAGTCAGAGGATAAACTGGTTCTCATTAAGAAACTGGGAGAAGATTTTGACCATCAGATCAACAGCATCCCGAACTTTTCGCTCACAGTAAGGAAGGCGATCAAGAAAAAAAGCGTTCTGTTCGCTCCGGGAATTATCGATGAAAGCGATCCCCACAGCGGATTCATAATCATCCTGATGCCGTTGATCGGCGGGGACAGGCACGCCGGTCTGATTGGTATGGTCTTTGCCGACGCGGAAACGGTAAAACACAGGGCAAATATTAATTATTACCAGTTTTTAAGCCGTGTCATAGGTTTCGGCGGGTTATTGAAGAAGAATTTTGCGGAACATCAGAGACGTGAAGATAATACTCATAACGAAAACTATTCCGATAAAATCAAAAGCATGGGAGTTCTTTCATCGGGAGTTTCACATGAATTCAATAATATATTCGCGGTAATAAAAGGGTACGCCGAACTGATATTCATGAATACCGACATGTCGCCGGATATTCAGAATGCGGCAAAGAAGATAGACGAACAGACGGAACGCGCCGAAAAGCTTATAGACAGCCTGCAGGTTTTTTACAGTGAAAGAAATGTCAAACTCTCTTATCATGCTCTTAATGATATCGTTACGGACGTTGTTTCAATTCATGAAACCGCGATAAAAAACGGCAATATAAACCTCCGACTCGTTCTGGGCAGTAATCCACGTGTGCTTGTCGACCGTGAGAGGATCAGGGAAGCTGTTTTCAATCTTTTTCAGAACTCGATTCACTCCATCGATCCGCAGATCGGAGGCGAGATGGTGGTTTCCACAAGATCACTTGATTCGGAGGTGGTTCTGAGTATCAGGGATGACGGACGCACTATGACTCGTGAGATAGCCGATACGGTGATACATCCTTTTTCAGAAACGACCGGCAGGCTGAGAGAATATTCCGACGAAGAGAGCCGGGGCGTTGTATTGCGCCTGGCAATTGCCCACGGTATAATGAGTAATCACGGCGGGAAGATGGAGATAGACTGCGGAAAGGGACCCGGCAAGGAGATACGTCTCTTCTTCAACAGGATTGAACCCGGAGCGGACAGGGAAACACGATACGACGCCGGCGACGTACTGTTTATCGGTGATACGAAGATACTCATAGTAGATGATGAAGAACCCATAAGAGAAATTCTTACGAGAGCCTTTGATTATATGGGGTACCAGGTGGTGGCTGTCGCCAATGGAGAAGACGCGGTTGAGATCTGCAGTTTTGAGGATATTGACATAGTCTTTCTTGACTACCTGATGCCGGGGCCGAAAGGCGACATGGTTTTTGATTCAATCAAGAGGGTCTGTCCGGGAACGGACATCATAATAATAACCGGTGTCGAGGACATACCCAATATTGGAAAGCTACTCAACGGCGGGCTGGTCAGTATATTGAAGAAACCATTTAAAATAGAAAAGATCATCAGGCTAACCAATGATCTGATCTATAAACGGATCAACCAGAAGAGGTAATAAATCACTCGGATTTAACGACCCGTTCGGCCTGCATCGCAAGATATTTAACAAGTGTCTTCTCGGGCAAAAACCCCAGATTGACCAGTATAATTCCTATGAGCCCACCTTCCTTTTTCTGGACTTCGAGTGCGCTGTCCAGTTGGTCCTGGGACACTTCTCCGCTTTCCAGCAGCATTTCTCCAAGTAGGGGTTTTGCCATTATAGTTTCCTCCTGAGAGACATAGTGGATTATATACGATAAAACTATTCCTCTGAAAATAATATAAAGGAACCTGAAAATATTAAAATTAAGATGTTTCCATGTTGTATTTCGGAAAACTCTAAATTCTCGAGATGCCCGTAATTATTACAATATTCCGGGGAGCATATTTTAATCGGCACTAATCAGATAATATTATACTACGCTGTACTTATTTAAAGCAACATTTTTATTGCGTCTCTCCAGAGTTTTTTCTCGCGAGTTCTGACATCTGCCGGCATTGTCGGGGTATAGCTTACGGCGATTTTATTGTTTTTAGCGATCTCATCTATCGATGAATACAGTCCTCGCGTGAGACCGGCAAGATATGCCGACCCCAGGGCTGTTGATTCGGTGATCTCGGGAAGCAGAACGGGAATACCCAGTATATCGGACTGGAACTGCATCAGATAAGCCCCCTTCGTTGCGCCGCCGTCAACCCTGAGTTCGTGTATTTTGTTACCGGAATCCTGTTCCATGGCCTCTATCACGTCCATTGATTGAAAAGCAATGGATTTCAGCGCCGCCCGGACGATCTGTTCCCTGGTCGTATCCCTGGTCAGACCGAAGATCGCCCCTCTGACATCCATGCGCCAGTAGGGGGCGCCAAGACCCACAAACGCAGGTACCACAACGACTTCGTCATTTTTATCGAGTGAAACGGCTATTTTATCTGATTCCGTGCTGTTCGCAAAAAATTTCATATAATCCCTAAGCCACTGGACTACGGCACCCCCGACGAAAACCGATCCTTCATAGGCATATACCGGTTTCCCGTTTTTGTCACAGGCTATCGTGGTCAAAAGACCGTTTTTTGACAGCGCGAAGCGATTACCTGTATTGAAGAGGATAAAGCATCCGGTACCGTAGGTATTTTTGGAAGTGCCTTCGAAAACGCAGTTCTGTCCCACCATCGCGGCCTGCTGGTCGCCCGCGACCCCCCCGATGGGGATCCCGTCAGGCAGGCAGGAGAGGCCGACGGTTTTACCGAAATCGGAGGCCGATTCCTGAACCCCGGGCAGGATATTCAAAGGTATGTTCAGGATTTCCAGAAGTTCGGAATCCCATTTTTTCTCCCGTATATTGAAGATAAGGGTACGTGATGCATTAGTGAAATCGGTCACATGCGATTTGCCGGCGGTCATTTTCCATATCATCCAGGTATCTATGGTTCCGGCCCTCAATTTGTCGGCGGCGGCCAGTTCGCGGGCCTCCTCGACATTGTCCAGCAGCCATTGTAATTTGGTTCCCGAGAAATAGGCGTCGATAACCAGGCCTGTCTTATTTCTGAACAACTCCTCCTTGCCCTGTTCTTTTAAACCGTTGCACAGATCGGCTGTCCTTCGGCATTGCCATACGATCGCGTTATGGACAGGTTTACCCGTCTCCCTGTTCCAGAGGACCACCGTTTCACGCTGATTGGTTATTCCTATGCAGAGCGTATCATCCGGACGGAGATTTCCCGATCGTATTGCCTCGGTGATCAGGGCACAGGTGGAAGAATATATTTCTTCGGCGTTATGCTCAACCCACCCCGGTCTGGGGAAATACTGGGTGAATTCGCGATAAGCGCTTGAAAGAGGAGTTCCTTTTTCATCAAAGCAGAACACACGGTTTCCGGTGGTCCCGAGATCGAGCGATAATATGAATTTTTTTCCCATGACTGAACCTCGTGGTTTTTTCATAAATATGCGGTCTGATGAAACCGCATGATTACGCCGACTGCACTACTGTTGTTCAGGCCGGCATGGTTTGAATAAAGTCCCGGCTCACTTCAGCCAAATTACCATAATCCATTAAGAGGGAGTGTCAATTAAAAATAGAGATTTGAATTCAGTATGCACATTGACATCAGGGTATAAGAACAGAGCTCACGACTTCAAAGCATAATGGACGGTTATATGTGAGTATATCTGAAGTAAGATGAATTCTACAGGTAATGAGGGGTGAGGTGTAAAAGTATTGGTACCTGTCTGACAGTACTTTTTTTTCCACAGGCCGCATTCGATATCAACCGAAATTGATTTTTCGACGAAAATCATGATAGGATACCGTAAGATACGCATGAAAGGCTTTTCAGCACATCGGCTGGGCCGCGGGGGTAAAACAGGAATGAGCAGGATCAGGGAAATGATAAAGGATGATTTTATTTTTATCGCCGAGATCGGGATAAATCATAACGGAAGTCTTGAAAAGGCTCTGAATATGATAGAAGCCGCACATGGTTCCGGGGCCCATGCCGTTAAATTTCAAACCATGGTGCCCGAGGAGATGTACTCGAAGTACACAACCTCACTGCTTAAAGAAGGAAGCGAAAAATCCGTTGATATGTCACAGATAAATTTTTTCAGACAATTCTCTCTGTGCCGCAATGACTATGCAGTGCTGAAAAACAGGGCGGAGAGCTGCGGTATGGTGTTTTTCTCAAGCCCTTTCGATATCCAGTCGGTTGAAATACTTGAATCTATCGGTGTAACGATGTATAAAATCGCTTCTTCCGAGGTGACCAACCACCCGTTGCTGAAAAAAATAGCAGAGACACGAAAACCGGTGATAATGTCAACAGGCATTTCCACCGGGGAAGAAATCGCAATGGCGGTAGAACTGCTGTCGGGAGGGGGAACACCCGAAATAATCCTTCTTCATTGCGTATCGCTATATCCCCTTCCTCCAGACAAAGCCAATCTTTCACGCATATGCGCACTCGAGCGGAGATTCAAATGTGAAACAGGGTTTTCAGACCATTCAAAAGGTGCCGATGCCGCCGGGATAGCGGCCGTGCTCGGGGCGAGGGTTTTTGAGAAACATTTCATGCTGAGTGGCGATAAAGACTGTCCCGACCGCGAGGTTTCCCTGGATCCCGGTGAATTCCGCGGATTCATTTCATCGGTAAAAAAAGCGGCATTGATATGCGGGGACGGGCACCTCGATTTCGATTTTTCGGAAAAAGAGATTGCAAATTCAGCCAGAAGAAGCCTTTTTAGCAGGAGGTTTATCCCTCGTGGGAAAAAACTGGAAGCTGACGATATCAGCATCAAACGGCCGGGAATAGGAATCCCCGCCTATCGTATTAATGAACTGTTGGGAAGGGAGACGGTACGGGATGTTCCTGAAGACTATATCCTGAAACCGGATTATTTTCGATGATGCGGAGAAATATTTTGATGAAGGTATTTTCGATTATTGCGATATGCGCTTCGCTGTTTATTACAGCCTGTGCGCAGGAGCAGGTAAAAAATTTCGTTTCATTATTGCCGGGTCAGAAGGCACTTCTGGAAAAAACCACGCAGGCCCTGGATTACGGATACGGCTATGATATGAACTTTGAGCTTGGTTATATATACAACCATTCTTTCTCAAAGCTTAACAGGGAACAGAAAGAGAAAGCGTTTTCTGAAATAGTGTTGAAAGCCGACAACGGGCAGTATATTTCCTTTTATCTGATAATCTATCAGATAAAGGCGGAGATGCGGTTCAGAATGCAGAAATTCCGTGAGGATAAAAGCTGGAAGAACTACACATACCTGAAGAAATACCTGCTGCCTCCAACCGAACAGTATCTGGATATACTAGAGAAGTATCTTCTGCTTAAAGTCCCCGGAATCACAGAGAAACTGCCGGGATTGAAAAAAGAAATAGAAGATGATATTATCAACTACTATAAAAAGCTGGAATATGAAAACGAAATAAGGGAAAGTTCCACCTGAGCCGTCACCGGGAAGACCCTCCTGCAGTGATTTCTGAAACATGGTGATACGAATCACACTGCGTAACTTATAAATTCAAAAAGAAAATCCCCATGCGCGCATGAGGATTTATGAATAATTCAGACTGACAATGAATCTGTCCTGCCAGCATTAGCACTCTCAAGCATCGAGTGCTAATGAAATATACTCATTCACCTGTCTTTCGGCAATAATGAAAAGCAGAAAAAGTAATGTACTTATAACTGTTGTTTATATCCCAGCTGTGAGGATATCTGAGCAGAAGTGTATTTCACGGCCTCCATCATTTCGTTACGGTTTTGAATGATATGGTCGGCTTTGCCGGTTATGGCGAACGCCGCCATTACCTGCCCGGTATAATTGAATATCGGCCCCCCTATACCGGCCAGACCGTTGATGGACTCCTGGTTGTCGAAACCTGTGCCTTCACGGGATACCTTTTGCAACTCCTCCATGAAAGACTTCATGTTGTCTATGGAATTTTCGGTCAGTTTTTCGAATGCATAGCCGGCCAGGATTTCATCACGCTGAGCCGGTTCCATATAGGCGAAGAGGATCTTGCCGATGCAGGTGGTATGAGTCGGGATTACCGACCCGGACTGGGGGAACACCATGAAACGGTTTTCAGGCTCCACGCGCAGAACCACTACCACCTTATCTCCTACCATCATTCCCACGTTAACGGGCTCGCTGAACTGAAAACACAAACGTTCCATCCATGCCCTTGCTATGAGCACCAGATCCATATTGGTGGCATATTTCATACCCAGCTGAAAAAGCTTGGGCCCCAGACGGTAACGCAGGGTAAGTGGGTCGCGTTCAAGCAGGTCCAGTTCCAGAAGTGTCTGTACAATACTGGATATGGTGGTTTTGGGAAGTTTGAGCCTGTGGGAAAAATCGGTAATCCCCAGGGGTTTCTTTTCGTTTATGAAGATATCCAGTATGTCCGAGGCGCGGTGAATGGACTGGATGAGTTTTTTTTTCGGGACTGTTTTATTCATAAAACTATGAGCAGATACTCATTTTTTTTCACATATTTGTTATATTATTGACATATGAATACAAGCCCTTTATAAATGTAGAACAGTGTACGATAATATCGTACACTGTCAAGTAAATAATATGTGCGAGTGTACAAGCATGGAGGCGATCAGGGAATTTAACAATGCGGTGGATAATCCGGGTGCCTATGCCTCAAGTCTGAAATCCCGTGAGCAGGTAAAGATTTTCGGCTATTTTTGTTCATACACCCCGGAAGAGATAATCCACGCCGCGGGTATACACCCGATGAGGCTTTTTGGAAATAAGGGCCCGATTTCCATGGCCGACGCGCATCTACAGGCCTACAGTTGTTCCCTGGTTCGCGGGGCCCTCGAGGATGCGCTTTCGGGAAGGCTTTCCTTTCTTGACGGGGCGGTATTCCCTCATACCTGCGATTCGATACAGCGGCTTTCCGACATATGGAGGCTCAATACCTCGTTCAGCTATCATACCGATATCGTACTGCCCGTTAAACTTGATACCGACAGCGCAAGGGCCTATATGACGGACGTTTTGAGGAAGTTCAGGCGTGAACTTGAAAACTATCGGGGGAAACCCGTTACCGATGATGAACTCAGAAGCTCAATAGCGCTTTATAACACGATGCGGGAACGGCTTCATACCCTGTACCGGATGCGTAGCGCGGTCCCTGGAGCAGTCAGCGGTGCCGACGTAGCCGCCGTCGTCAAAGCTTCAATGATAATGAAAAGGGAGGATTTTTCCGAAAGGGTCGCCGGGTATATCGCCGGACTGGAAAAAGAAAAGATGACCGTAGACCGTACCGCCGGGAAGGGCGGTAAGAGGCTGCTGCTCGTCGGGGGTATCTGCGACCACCCTGAGATCTATGCTTTGATAGAGGCATCGGGGGGTTATGTGGTATGGGACGATCTCTGCACGGGGTCCCGGTATTTCGAAGGTCGTATACCGGAGGAGGGAGATCCTATCGAAGCCATCGCGACACGTTACTCGGGACGCACTGTCTGTCCAGCGAAGCACTATTCCATGACGGGGAGAGGGGAGAATCTGGTCAGGATCGCCGGCGAGCACGGAGCCCGGGGCGTTATATTTATTTTTCTCAAGTTCTGCGATCCTCATTCCTTTGATTATCCCTATATGAAGGAATTTCTGGACAGGGAAAACATACCCAGCATGCTGTTGGAAATCGAGCAGGAGTTGCCCTCCGAGGGGCAGACGGCGACCAGGCTCCAGGCTTTCATCGAAATGCTGAGGTAAAACGTGTCTGTGCGGTTTGTTCCATAATTCTTGAACAAAGGAGGAAGCTGATGACAAAGTCCGGAACCTCGGTGGAACCCAGGGACGACAGCAGGAAGGTCAGATCTGTCAAAAAGATGAAAGAGATCATGACCGCCTATTATATAGACGCAAAAACCGCGCGTGATAACGGAAAAAAGGTGGCCTGGATTACGAGCGGTGGCCCGGTGGAACCGCTCATCGCCATGGATATAATTCCCGTGTATCCGGAGAACTACGGCGCGATGATCGGAGCCTCTAAAATGGGTGTCGACCTGTGCGAGAAAGCGGAGGAGATGGGATACTGCCGTGATCTCTGTTCCTATGCCCGATCTGATATCGCCTCTTCAATTGTCAACGGCGGGCCTATCGGAGGGCTGCCTGCACCGGATGTACTGGTGTGCGGCAACAATATCTGCGGCACGGTGATGAAGTGGTATGAAGTGCAGGCGCGGCATTACAATGTTCCGCTTTTTATTTTCGACACGCCGTTCTGTCATACGGAATTTTCTGACGAAGCGAAAAACTACGTAAGAAAACAGGTTTTTGAATATATCGCCTTTCTGGAAAACACGTGCGGAAAGAAGTTCGACCAGGACCGAATGTTGGAAGTGGGAAAACTCTCTATGGAGGGACAGCGTCTGTGGCAGGAGGTGCTGGATACCGCCATGAATAAACCGGCACCGTTATCGGCCTTTGACGCTTTTTTTCACCTCGCCCTCATCGTTACCCTGCGCGGGACCCAGGTGGCGGTAGACTATTATAAAACGCTGCTGGAAGAGATGCGCGAGAGGGCGGCGAAGGGGATCGGGTCCGTCCCGAATGAAAAATACCGTCTCATGTGGGACAATCTTCCCGTATGGTATAAGACGAAATGGCTATCGGAAAAGTTCGCTTCGCACGGCGCGTGCCTGGTGGCGGACACATACACCTCCGCATGGTGCGGGCAGATGGAGTATCTGAGGGAAGACGATTTTCTTGAATCCATGGTGGAAGGGTACACCAGGATATATCTCAACATCGGCGTTGACGAAATGGTTAAAATCGTTAAAAAAATGATAAAGAAATACGATGCCGAGGGATTCGTGATGCATTCGAACCGCAGTTGCAAACCGTACTCACTGGGGCAGTACCATATTCAAAAGATGCTGCAGAAGGATATGGGCATCCCCAGTCTGATCATAGAAGCCGATATGGTGGATGAAAGAAACTTCAGCGAAAGCCAGATCGAAACCAGAATAGACGCATTCATGGAGATTATAAAGCAGAGAAAGCATACGCAGTAATACATCCGTATTGAGTCCTTCCGCTGGGACCGATTACCGGGCTCGCTTCATCATTACCCACAAAGGAGATATTTACATGTACGAGAAAAAACCCTGGTTGAAATTCTATGGATCGGTACCCGAAAACATCACGTATCCTTCCGTAACCCTTTATAAAGCGGTGGCGGATACCGCATCAAAATATCCCGACTCAGTCGCCTATGATTTCCTCGGATATACTTCCACCTACCGGAAGTTTCTGGAGGAAATAGACCGGTGTGCCGATTCGCTCGCCGCGATGGGACTGGGGAAGGGCGACCGGATGACCATATCAATGCCCACATGCCCGCAGGGCATCATCTGTTTCTACGCGGTCAATAAACTCGGCGCCGTTGCCTCGATGATTCACCCGCTGTCGCCCCCCAAAGAAATCGAGTTTTATTTAACCGTCAGCAAAAGCACCTTCGCCCTGACTTTAGACGCGTTCTATAAAAGCTTCAACGAAGTTATGCATAAAACCACATGCAAGAACCTGGTGCTGGCCCGTATCCAGGACTACCTGCCTTTGGCTAAGGCCGTCGGCTTCACGCTGACCAGGGGGAGAAAGATTCCGAAGGTCCCTCGTGATGAGCGGGTTACCTGGTGGAAGGACATGATAGCAAGAGCACACAGCCGGGTCGGTGCGGCGGACACGGGGCCCGATGACCTTGCGGTGGTACTCTACAGCGGCGGCACCACGGGCGTACCCAAAGGCATAATGCTTTCCAACATGAATTTCATAAGCGAGGGAATGATGGTCGCCCACTGGGGCGGGCTCGACCGTTCCAGCTCGGTGCTCGCGATACTGCCGATATTTCACGGGTTCGGATTAGGGGTCTGTGTTAATGCGGCGTTCATGGGAGGAGGGAAAAGCATCCTGGTTCCCACTTTTACTCCGGACGAGGTCGCGAAACTGATCAGGAAAAAGCGTCCCAGCTTTGTGATCGGCGTGCCCACCCTGTATGAATCATTGTGTAAAAACGCAGATTTTCAGAAAATCGATCTCTCATATCTGAAGGGGGCGTTCAGCGGGGCCGACTCCCTGCCGCGTGTGGTTAAAGAGAATTTCGAGACCCTGGTATGCCGCCAGGGAGGGAATGTCCAGTTGCGCGAGGGGTACGGCCTCACCGAAGCGGTCACCGCTATCATGGCCATGCCCATGACGGAATACCGTGAAAACAGTATCGGTATTCCCTTCCCCGACATGCTGGCCAAAGTGGTAAAAGTGGGCACTACCGAGGAGGCGCCACTGGGGGAGGAGGGGGAAGTCTGTGTACAGGGACCGGCGGTGATGATGGGGTATCTCGATCAGCCCGAGGAAACCGAGAGGGTGCTGAAGAAACACGGCGACGGGAAGATATGGCTTCACACCGGCGACATGGCTACCATGGACGGGGACGGCTTCTTTTATTTCAGGCAGAGGTTGAAAAGGATGATAAAGTCCTCCGGCATGAACGTGTACCCGGGCCAGGTGGAGGAGGTTTTACGCAAACATCCTGAGGTGGACCAGGCCTGCGTGATCGGGGTTCCCGATGTGGCGCAGATATCGCGGGTGAAAGCATTTGTCGTTTTGAAGAATCGGGATAAAGCAGGCGCAGAAATGGAAAAGGAACTGATCAGGCATTGCGCCGAACACCTGTTGAAGTGGAGCTGTCCCAGGGAGATAGAATTTCGAGATGATCTGCCGAAAACCCTAGTGGGTAAAGTCGCTTTTTCAATCCTCGAGGAAGAGGAAAAAGCTCGTCTGCGTTCCGAGGGGAAATACGCCGGAGAACGGGACTGAACCGGAAATTACCGGGGGTTTAGAGCTGTTAATTAAATTGGAAGGTGCAGATGTTCGTCCCGCACCCTTTCCAGGACGGGTTCGAGCATGTATTCGTCAACCGGTTTGGTCAGGTAAAAAAAGCAGGGTATATTTTCACCGGTCAGGGACTCTTCCAGATCATAGGCGCTGATGAACACCACCGGCACCTGCTGTATGGATATAATGAGCTTCGCGGCTTCGATTCCGTTCATTGTACCCTTGAGGCGGATGTCCATCAGGACCAGGTCCGGCCTGCGATCAGTGAATATCTCAACAGCTTCCTCTCCGTATGCCGTTTCCCCTATGACTTCGCACTCCAGGGTGCGCAGTACATCCACAAGGTGCAGTCTTATCAGTACCTCATCTTCTACTACAAGTACGTTCATCCGGCCCATGACTTTCACTCTCCGTTATTCTTTATGAAAATTGTACTGGTGCTGACGGCTGGTCTCGTACGTGTAATGAAATATAAACCCGGATCTTAAGAAATTCACTGCATAAAGATCGCAAATCCATCAGGCGAAATAAAGTTACCACGGCAGCCTGCGGGAAAAAAATTATTTTTGTAAGGGTAAACCCTGATTATGCATTAAGGTTTTTCCTTACATGTTTCCGCAGGAGAATCAGTTGTCATCTGTGACGGCAATTGGTGTTGATTATCTTTATCGTGGGGGAACTGTTGAAAAAACTGTCGAAGGCGTATTAATTAACGTCAAAAAATATGGATATCGAAAGCCCCTTATCGGACTCTATTTCGATTTTTCCACCCAATTGCTTGGTGAGGGAATTGATGATGAACATCCCAAGGCTTTTCGCTTCTTGAAGCGACATCCCCTCCGGAAGCCCCTGGCCGTTGTCGGTTACTGAAAGTACGCACCGGTTGTCCTCACCACAATGGAATTCAACCTTTATGGTGCCGGTATCGCGGTTTTTGAAACCATGAGTCAGGGAGTTGTTTACCAGTTCGTTTATTATAAGTCCGCAGGGAAGCACCGTATCTATATTGAGGTTTACCGTGTCCACGTCTATTTTAGTGGAGATCCTTATGCCGGGCGGCTTCATTGTTTTTATCAACTCCTTCAGGAGTTCGTGACAGTATACTGAAAAATCAATCCGGTCAAGATCTTCCGACGCGTACAGGTTCTGATGAATCAATGCCATGGATTTTACTCGGTTCTGGGTGTTCGCAAGAACATAATTTACCGGTTGATCGGATTTAATGTTTTTCTGAAAATGGAGGATGCTGTAAATGATACCAAGATTGTTTTTTACCCTGTGATGAATTTCCCTGAGCAGCAGTTCTTTTTCACGCAGAGACTTCTTCAATTTTTCCTCGGCCGCCCTCCGCTCGGTTATATCCTCACCAGACGAGAGTACCCCGATGATCACTCCCGCCTCATGGGTTATCACTTTGTTGTGCCATGCCATCAGGCGTTCTTCTCCCCGGCTGTTGACAATGGGATTTTCAAAATACTCGATAGGCGTATATTCTCCGGTGATTATCTTTTTAAATACTGAGTTCACCTTTTTTCTCTGCCGCTGAGGTATAAAATGATCAATCCAGTCCTTTCCTATGATATCGTTCCTTTCACATCCCAGGATTTCGCACCCTTTCTGATTGATCATAGATATCCTGCCCATCGGGTCGATCGTTATCAGCATTACCCCGGCGGTTTCAAAGTACATCTGCGCCCGGTCGCGCTCGCTGTTGATTATTGCCTGCGCGAGTTTCTGTTCGGTGATGTCCCTGGTTATGGAGAGTATGCACTGTTCATTGTTGATTGTAATGACGCGGGCCGACATCAGGCCTGTTTTCACACTGCCGTTTTTAAGACGAAACCGGGCTTCCAGGTTATTGACTTCACCGGTGCGCGTGAGCTGCTCGACAAGCCTCTGGCGATCGGCGGTATCGGCCCAAATGTTGATTTCAAGGGAGGTTTTTCCTATTACTTCTTCGGACGTGTAGCCTGTTAATTTTGTAAACCCATCGTTGATATTGATATATGTCCCGTCGGAAGTACGGTTTATATTTATCGAATCCGGTGAAGTGTGAAATGCCCTGGAAAATTTTTCTTCTGAAGCCCTTATCTTCTCTTCAGCGCGTTTACGCTCGCCAATGTCACGGGTACTTCCCTGAATACCCACCGGGTTGCCGTTTTGATCGTTAATGAAAGCGCATGAAATTTCTATATCGATTGGACCCCGCTCCCTGGTGTACTGGACCAGGTCTGCCTTAAAGGATATTGATCGTTCATCAACCGGTTTATTCAGTTCCAGGGCGATTTGTTCTATGACGAAGCTGTAGCTTTCGGGTGTGATATACTGTTCCAGGCCCATGGACAACACTTCTTCAGGGGTGAAACCCGCAAGGGCGGTAACCGAGGGGCTCACGTAAGTGAAGCGGCCGTCCAGGGTCATGGTCCAGATCACATCAATTGAGTTTTCAGCGAGCAGGCGGTAGCGCTTTTCACTTTCCTGGTACTGGCGGTTTAGCGCTTTAAGCTCTTCATGTGAACGGGCCAGTTCGAGGTTTATCTCTTCGAGTTTTACATTGGTGATCTGCAGATCCCTGACCGCGGATTCAAGTTCCTGTTTCTGGTGGTTTATCAACGCATTGTATTTTTTGAGTTCGCTTATGTCCAGTGCGGTATACACCAGTCCGGCAGAGAGGTCTCCGGGGACCAGCGACGACGAACTTAGAAGTATGTCGATCACGGTACCGTCTTTTCTGACCCAGCGGGTTTCCATGGTTCCCACACCGTATTTTTCCACCAGAGGATGTTTGACTCTGGCGACCTTTTCAAATTCATCGTCGTCAGGATACAGCAGTCGGGCAGATTTACCCTCGAGTTCTTCAGGCGTGTATCCGGTGAGGTTTTTCATAAAACTGTTGCACCATCCAAGGATTCGGTTTTTCACCAGTCCTATACCGGCCGGTGTCGCCCTGAATATACCGTTAAGTAAGGCCTCCCTTTCCTTAATGGTGGTTTGAAGTGTTTTTTGTTCCGTGATGTCCGCGATAATAAGGAGCACACTGTCGATAGTGCCGTCTGGAGCAAGCAACGGGGCCGCCGAAATTCTGATATCGATGGTTATACCCTCCCTTGTAACACCCGAGGTTTCTATCTCTTCTATGGAAAGTCCTTCCCATAGATACTTCAGTATTGAGAAGATATCTTCAGTAAGTCCGTTGTTGTATATCGGCAGTTGCGTACCTGTCACCGACCGGCTGCTCCAGCCGAAAAGTTTCTCGGCGGCCGGGTTCCAGAGGGTTACTATGTTGTTTCTATCAATCACAATAATTGCCCGGGGGCTTGTATCGATGACGGTTTTCAGGCGTTTTTCGGAGTGTTGCAGCCTGTCGAGGTCGGTCATGTACTGTTTCTTAAACCGAACCGATTGGACACCCAGGGAGATGTTTCCCGCCAGCCTGCCGAGTATTGCTGCTTCTTCCGCGCTGAATGCGTTTGGGCCGCTTGAAAAGATGTTAAGGGCTCCGATAACGGAATTTTCAATCCTAATAGGCAGGGCAATTGAAGAATGATAATTTCTCGCGATTGCGGCTGTACCCCATGGGGTATCATTATTCTCTTTACCGATATCATTGACAATGGCGGGTTTGCCGGTTCGTATCGCGGTACCGGTGGGACTGCGTCCATGCTCATTTTCACTCCAGCTGATGACCAGGTCATCGAAAAAACCGTCGATAACCCCGCGGGCGGCGACCGGCTTCACCGACAGGTTTTCATCGTTCATGGCGAAACCGACCCATGCCATTCGGTATACGCCGGATTCTGAAATTATTGTGCAGACACGGTTGAGCAGGTTAATCTCTTCGTCCGTGTTTAAAAGTGCGTTGGTGCATTCATCGAGCAGTCGATAGGAAAGAATAAGTTTTTTATGGGCATCATTCTGCCGGGTGTTTTTTCTTAACAGAAACCAGCACAGTATTCCGGAAAATACGGCAATGACGATCATTATTGAACGCACAAAAATATCATGAGGGGGAATAGTCAATAACAGGTTTTCAATGAAAGAGGTATGGTAAAAGAAGATGGTGTCTGCCAGCGCATCGATGATCCACATCAGCGCTCCCAGTGCCAGTGAAATTAATACCGCAGAGCGGGGTTTAATAGTGGTTAAGGTCACGCTATTTCATTATTAACCGACTCTTTTTTTATTATATGTATCAAGGGTTCCAGATCATGCGATTCAACCGGTTTGCCGAGAAAGCCCTTGAATGACCTGATGGTTTCGAACTCCATGTCGTTTTCCTTTACATACGCGCTCATAAAAATGACGGGGATGTCTGAAATCGCCGATATTGATTTTGCCGCGGTTATTCCGTCTATATCGCCGGCGAGGCGGATATCCATGAGTATAAGGTCGGGTGCGAGCTGCCTGGCCAGAGTGATGGATTCTTCACCTGTGGATGTTTCTCCCGCGATGAGACAGTCCAGGTCTTCGAGAATGCTTATTATGTATTTTCTTATCAGGATTTCATCCTCAACGACAAGGACTCTTATTTTATTTCCTTCCGGCATTTTTATTTATCCTGGAATCTCCCGTTTCAGAGTTATGAATTTGATCGGCAGGTATTAAACGTTAGATGATAGTGGATATTATATAGTTATAGTATATAAATGAAGCGCATGAAATTCAAGAAAATTTTATGCGAAATTCTCGGGTTTATAATCGACAGGATCGGGAGTGTGGTACCGGCGGCGGATGATCCGTGGATTATATGATAACAGTTATTTGCGGTAATAAGGCATCTTGCCTTTTCAGGGTATATGCGTATATGGAAGATCGGGAGTGGGGTCTGGTGTATAATTCTTGACACACCCCGCTTCGACCGTTACTATCTCTAAATCCAATTACTGCGGGTTTGATTATGCTCCTGGGACTTGACGTGGGTGGGACCCATACCGATGTGGTGATTCTTGATGAGAAAGGACTGGTGAATTCCGCCAAAGTGGTGACGAACCATGAGAACCTGCTGGAATCGGTCGACGACGGTATCAGCAGGGTCCTGGATGGAATAGACAAAAGCAGGGTTACCCGAATCAACCTGAGCACCACCCTCTCAACGAACGCAATCGTTGAAGGGAAGAACGACCGGGTCGCTGTTATCGTCTCGGCGGGCCCGGGTATCGAACCCGATAATTTTTCCATCGGTGACTTTTATTTGAAATCGACCGGATCGCTGGATCATCGCGGGACGGAGATTCAGCCCATCGATGAAAAACGCCTGGACGGCATTGCCAAAGAACTGACCCGATCAGGTGTTAAAACCGCCGCGGTGATCAGCAAGTTCTCGACCAGGAATCCCTCTCATGAAATCCATATTAAAGAAAAAATCCATGAGCAGATGGAGTTCATCACACTTGGCCACACGCTTTCAGGTATGCTCAATTTTCCTCGGCGGATCGTTACCGCCTATTATAATTCCGCGGTCTGGCGGCTGTATTCCGCTTTCGCCGGGGCCATAGAAACCACCGTAAAAGCGCAGGGTATTGAGGCCGGCATAAATATACTTAAGGCCGACGGCGGGACCATGCCTGTCAGCCTTTCGAAGATGATCCCCGTGGAAACGATACTCTCGGGTCCAGCTGCCAGTGTCATGGGAATAATTGCCCTTTGTGATATTACCGCCGATTCGATCATCCTGGACATCGGGGGAACCACCACCGATATCGCGGTTTTTGCGTCGGGCGCGCCCCTGATAGAGCCTTTCGGCATAGATATATCGGGACGGTACACGCTGGTCAGGGCGCTCAAGACACGATCAATCGGGATAGGCGGGGACTCGCGCATCGATGTGCATGAAGGGAAAATCACGGCGGGGCCCGAGCGGGAAGGTCCTTCACTGGCGGACGGCGGTAAAGCCGCTACCCTGATTGATGCGTGTAACTTCAAGGGTATAATGCCGCACGGTGATTCCGAAGCATCCCGAAAGGGAATCGTTGCGCTGGCGTTACGAAATGGAATGGAACCCGGCGTTCTGGCTGATACAGCGATTGCGTACGCAGCCGAAAAGATACGTGCAGAAGTGGGGCTGCTGGTGGAAGAAATCAACAACAAGCCGGTATATACGATACATGAACTGATCGAGGGGAAGAAGGTGCTCCCTGAGAAAATTTATCTCATGGGGGGTCCCGCAAAGACTTTCTCGGGTATATTGTCCCATGTTTTCGGCATGAAGGTCGAGGTGCCGGCGAAGTATGATGTCGCTAATGCCATCGGCGCGGCGCTCGCGAGAACCACTCTTTATCTGGACGTACTGGCCGATACGGAGAAACGCCGACTGATCATTCCCGACATTCAGGTGAATATCGCAATTCCCTCCGGGTATTCCAGGGAGGAAGCGGAGCGCGACGCCAAAAAGTATCTTATGGAATATGTGAGGAAACAGGGAGTAAGCGATAAATACATACATGCGGAAATCGTGGAGTCGTCATCGTACAACATGATCCAGGGGTTCTCTACCACCGGCAGGAATATCAGGGTTAAATGCCAGGTGAAACCGGGGATACTCCAGGAATACAACGATGTGGTGAGAAACCTATGCTGAAAGCAAGGAACCGTTTAGGGATCATCCTTTTTCCGGCTTACGACTGGGCCATAAGTCCCACACACCCGGAAAGGCAGGAACGCCTGCTGTATACACAGGACCAGCTGGTGGAGGAGGGGGTCTTCGATATCGACGGGATAAGCGAATACAAGGCGGATATAGCGTCCATAGGCGATGTTGAGCGCATACATTTCTGCTTTCCCGATGTTAAGTCTGTTCTTACACAGTCTCATCTGATATCCGCGGGAGGGGCGATAAAAGCCGCGCGCCTGGTGATGGACGGTGAATCCGACAGGGCTTTCGCGCTGGTAAGGCCGCCCGGCCATCACGCCATGAAGGTGGTCCACGGCGCCAGGGGATTCTGTAACGTAAACATCGAAGCCATAATGATCGAATATATACGCGAGCATTACGGTCATCGCAGGATCGCCATCGTCGATACGGATTGTCATCACGGCGACGGAACCCAGGATATCTACTGGCATGATCCCGATACGCTGTTCATTTCCATGCACCAGGACGGGCGTACACTATACCCGGGCTCGGGATTCATGGATGAGATGGGCGGCCCTTCCGCGCTGGGCAGGACCGTCAATATACCCCTCCCTCCTGAAACGACTGAAGAGGGATTTCTCTATGTTACCAAAGAGGTGGTACTTCCCATCATTGAACACTTCAAACCTGAGCTCATCATCAACTCGGCGGGCCAGGACAATCATTATACCGACCCCATAACCAACATGAGTTTTTCGGCACAGGGTTACGCGCGGCTCAATGAACTGCTGAAGCCCGATATCGCCGTACTGGAAGGGGGTTACTCCATACAGGGCGCGCTGCCGTACGTGAACCTCGGCATAGTACTGGCCATGGCCGGACTGGACTATTCATACGTGCGGGAACCCGATTATATGAAGGAAATGATGAGGCAGCCACCGCAGATAACGCAGTATATCAAAAAAGTTTCAGAAGAGGCGCTGGACCGTTATTTTAATCCCGAGAACTACGCCAAGAGGACTAAAGCGGACAATTACAACCTGCGAAAGAAATCCATTTTCTACGACACCGACGGCATTCGTGAAAACCAGGTTGAATCGGTCATGGTATGCAATGAATGCCGCGGCGTGCTGAAGATAGAAACCATCTCCACGGTGAACCCCTTGTGTCTGGGAGTAGAAATACCCATAGGGGCGTGCAGCCGTTGCAGGAACGAGGGTTACCGGATTTTTCAGGAGGGGAAAGAAAAAAACAAATACAGCCATATCCAGCTGATCAACCGCGTTGACCGGGAATACCTGAAAGCCTGAATAAGTCGACGTCTCAGCCGGGAATGCCGGGTACGGTTGGTAGGCCCGGCATCAGGAAATAAAAAGAATCTCCCAGAATTTCGGAAACGGCCACAATTCATCGTCCAGCACGGTCTCCAGAAAGTCGGCCTTTGTCCGTACGGCATTCATGACTGTTTTTATTTCATTGCAGTAAAAAGCGGCCTGTTCCTCTTCCGGATGGATGGATGCCGCTTTGACCCGTTTTTCCCTGAGTTCGTCCAGCAGCGTCATCAGGCCGCTGATGCCTCTGCTCAGTTTACTGAGCATATCCTTCTGTATCCCGGCATCCCTCGTATCTCCCGTTACCGATATAAGGGAGCTTATCGATGAAGCGACTATGCGCTGATAGTTCAATGCGCTCGGCAGCACGTGGTTCTGGACCATGTTGATCATGGTTGCGGCTTCGATATCTATCTCTTTGCAGTAGCGTTCAATCCTGATGGTGTAGCGTGATTTAAGTTCCACGGGGGAAAGCACCCGGAATTTCTCGAACAGCGACAAAGACTTTTCCGTTACCATATCTCTGAGGGACTCACTGGATGTTTTTTTATTGGGGAGTCCCCTCTTTGCGGCTTCCTTCTCCCAGTCCGCCGAATAATTATCGCCGTTGAAAAGGACCGGTTTAATAACGGCTACCTCTTCTCTCATTACGTCGAAGGCGGCCTGTTTTATATCCTTGTTTCTGGACGAGATCCTGTCGGCAAGCACGTCCAGGCTTTCAGCGACTATGGTGTTAAGCACCGTGGCGGGGAACGATATCGACTGGGAGGACCCCACGGCCCTGAATTCGAATTTGTTGCCCGTGAAGGCGAAGGGTGATGTGCGGTTGCGGTCGGTATTGTCCTTGGACAGCGTGGGAAGGGTGGATATTCCCAGGTCTATTATCGCTTCGTTAGTCGCTTTGGAAATCACTCCGTTTTCGACATCAGTCAGTATCCTGGCGAGTTGCTCACCGAGGAAAACCGAGATTATCGCGGGAGGAGCCTCATTGGCGCCGAGCCGGTGGTCGTTCCCGGAACAGGCGATGGATGCACGCAGGATATCGGCATGATGATAGACCGCCCGTACGGCTGCTACCAGAAAAACAAGGAACTGGATATTGTCCTGGGGCGTGTTCCCGGGAGTAAAAAGATTGTTCCCGTTGTTGTCGGAAAGTGACCAGTTCAGATGTTTGCCGGACCCGTTTACTCCCGCGAAGGGTTTTTCATGCAGCAGTACCGAAAGCCGGTGCTTTCCCGCCACGTGCTTGAGTGTTTCCATGACGATCTGGTTATGGTCAACCGCAATATTGGCTTCTTCAAATATCGGCGCGATTTCAAACTGACTGGGGGCGACCTCGTTGTGGCGGGTTTTCGCCGGGATGCCGAGCCTGAACAGTTCTTCCTCGACATCGTGCATGAATGAAAGCACGCGTTCCTTTATGCTGCCGAAGTACTGGTCTTCAAGCTGCTGTCCCTTTGGAGGGGGCGCCCCGATGATAGTTCTTCCGCTGAGGACCAGGTCGGGCCTTTTGTAATAGTAATCGCGGTCTATAAGAAAATATTCCTGTTCAGCGCCGAGGGTGGAGTATACTTTAGTCACGGTGGTGTTTCCCAGGATATTAAGCAGTTTAAGTGAACCGCGGTTGATGGCATCACTGGCACGCAACAGCGGTGTTTTTTTATCCAGCGCCTCCCCAAAGTATGAAATAAACACCGACGGGATGCACAGGGTGGTGCCCATGCCTCTTTTCAGTATAAACGCGGGGCTGGATGGGTCCCATGCGGTGTAACCCCGTGCCTCAAAAGTGGATCGTATCCCCCCGCTGGGAAAACTGGACGCGTCGGGTTCCCCCTGGACCAGCTGTTTCCCGGAAAACCGTTCAAGCACGCCTCCGTATTCGTTGAATTCGATAAATGAATCGTGTTTTTCGGCGGTTTGTCCGGTCATCGGCTGGAACCAGTGACTGAAGTGGGTCGCCCCTTTGGCGATGGCCCATTCCTTCATGGCGTGGGCCACAGCATTGGCGGTTTCTATGTCCAGCCTTTTGCCATGGTAAATGATACCGACCAGTTTTCGATAAATTTCATGAGGGAGCTTCTGCTCCATAACCTGAATACTGAAAGTATCAGAGCCGAAAAATTCCGATACGGGACCGTTTTTATCCCTTGCCGTGACATAGCCGCGTTCCGCCGCTGTGTTGCTGTATGAACGTTTCATTGATCCTCCAGGGTACTCTATCGGTTTACCGCGGGCCCGCCCGGTTGTAATTAATACTTTTGATATTGCTGATCCCGGGTCCGCGGTTTTATCTGTTGCCGCTTTTTGATTCTGTCAATTTTTAGTATTCATTCTGAAAATGTATATAAGAAAAATATGTGGGTTTTCACCGAAAAATAACGGCCGCCCTGATGGTCAGAGCGAAACTTTCGCTGGAAGAATGAAAGGAAGGGTCGAATGATCTGAAGCGACAGCATGATCTCAATGCGGATACAGACACACTGTTCAGGGTGTAAGAATAATCAAATTAATGAAGGTTTGATCTCCCGGGACACGCCGCGGGAGATCATCGGTTTTACGCAACAGGCAGATCTATCCTATTGCTTCACCTCCGCGCTCCATGGTGCGTATGCGTATGCATTCCTCAAGGTTAAATACAAAAATCTTGCCGTCTCCGATTTCTCCTTCGCCGGCGCTTCTTGTAATTGCGTTTATTGTGCGTTCCACAAAACCGTCATTGACCGCGATCTCGATCTTTACCTTGCGAAGCAGGTTGCCGACCTCCTTGACGCCGCGATACACCTCGGTTACTCCTTTCTGCCTGCCGCATCCCAGCACCTCTGAAACCGTTCTGAGGTATACATCTTCCCTGTCCAGTTCGGCCATGACCTGCTCCAGTTTGTGGGGCCGTATTATCGCAATAATGTATTTCATATGGGTGTCCTCCTCGTTTTCATTACGGTATGCAGGATTACTCGTGCAGAGTATATCCGGTCTCATGGTGCTGCGTCAGGTCCAGTCCTATGTTTTCTTCACGGACCGTTACCCTCATGCCGATAAGCCTGTCCACCACTCTATAAAGTATGAAGGTCATCACGGCCGAGTAAGCAACGGCCACCACGGTGGTTAGAAACTGTACCCAGAGCTGGTGGGCATTGCCGTAAAAAAGACCGTCATTGCCTGAAGGATTAATGGTTTTGGTGGCGAACAATCCCGTTGCCAGGGCCCCTATAATACCGCCGATGCCGTGTACGCCGAATACATCCAGTGAATCATCGTATCCGAAACGAGCCTTTATGCTGGTAACGAAAAAGAAACAGATTGAACCCGCGAGTATGCCGATCAGCATGGCAGACAGGGGGGTGACATAACCCGCGGCGGGGGTAACCGCCACCAGTCCCGCCACCATCCCCGTTGCGACTCCCAGCATCGTGGGAACCTTGTTAACCAGCCAGTCGATGATCATCCAGGCGGCGCCGGCCGCCGCGGCCGCGGTATTGGTATTGATGAAAGCCGATACCGCCAGGGTGCCCGCTGAGCCGGCGCTTCCTGCGTTGAAACCGAACCAACCGAACCAGAGGAAACCGGCACCCAGTACGGCGAAGGGAAGGTTGTGAGGGGCCCTTGCGTGGTCGATGCCGTCTCTCTTGCCCAGCAGAAGCACGAATACGAGCGCCGCTATGCCGGCGTTGATATGAATAACGGTCCCTCCGGCAAAATCCAGCGCGCCCATACCGGCAAGCCAGCCGTCTTTCGCCCAGACCCAGTGGGCAAGCGGGTCATAAACCAGGGTGGCCCACAGGACCGTAAACAGGAGGAAACCTGAAAACTTTATTCGTTCTACGAAAGCGCCGATGATGAGGGCAGGGGTGATCACCGCGAACATCATCTGGAAAACCATGAACAACTGATGAGGCACCGTGGGCATGTACGTGCCGTGGGCCGCCATGCCTACACCGTTGAGCCCCAGCCACTCAAGTCCCCCGATAATGCCTCCTTTGTCGGGACCGAATGCCAGGGAATATCCGAAAAGTATCCACTGCAGGGATATTACGCATAGTATCACCAGGCACTGCATCAGCACGGACAGGATGTTCTTTTTCCTGACCAGTCCTCCATAAAAGAATGCCAGCGTCGGCGTCATAATCATTACCAGCGCTGATGAAATCAACACCCATGCGATATCGCTTGTATTCATCACTGTCCCTCCGGGGTTGCTGAAAAAGAATATGGTGCAGGGTGTTTGATCGAAAAGTAGTTGTCAATGTCGGCGGCGCTTATTTACTTTTATTAAACACTATTTAACATCGGTGAAACAATGAGCTTCCGGCCGGGCAAGAGCTGGTGAGCAATGTTCAGGGGCACTGAAAGCTGTTTCATAATGATGTCAGTAATGCTAAACACATGAAGAAGAATAAAGTCATTGAAATACTCGCCGATAACGGGCTTGCACCGGTGAAGAAACTGGGGCAGAATTTTCTTCTGGACGAATCGGCGGCCGACAGAATAGTTGATGCCGTTGAAATCTCCCCGGAAGACGATGTGCTCGAGATCGGTCCGGGACTGGGTATATTGACCGGGCGCATCGCGGAACGGGCGAAAACAGTCGAGGCCGTAGAGATTGATGCCGGGATGGTGCGCTTCCTTGCAAAACGGTTCTGCGGCAGGGAAGGTGTTTCCATCGTGCACATGGATTTTCTCAAATACGTCCCCGCGCGACCTTTCGTTAAAATCGTGTCAAACCTTCCTTATTACTGTGCATCGGAAATGCTTTTTAAAATTCTGGATATTTTCCCCTCGTCAAGGGTATACGTGCTGGTACAGAAAGAGATGGCCCGGCGGGTCGTCGCCGGTCCGGGAGGGAAGGATTACGGCGCCCTTACGGTAACCATGGGGGTCTGGTATGAATCAAGAATACTTTTTGATGTTCATCCCGCAAGTTTTTTCCCGAGACCCGATGTGACCTCATCATTCATGGCACTTACACCGGTTGAATCGGTACCGCTGGATGAAGGGGAAAAGGTGCTGTTTCACCTTATAGTGAAATCGGCATTCTGGGGAAGGCGTAAAACGCTCGTAAAAGCGCTTACCGAGGCGCCGCATCTTTCCATAGAACGGGATGCCGTTATATCAGCCTTAAAACAGATGAAACTTGATGAAAAGGTTCGGGGAGAAAATCTCAGTGTCATGCAGTTCATGGATTTAACCGGATTGATTTCACGATACCTGAATGTGCAAAATGAAAAGAATAAGCGATGATGACATAAACAGACTTGTTTTCGATCTGCAGAAACCCGCCCGCTATACGGGAGGGGAGTTCAACAGTATCGTTAAAGAAGATTCGCTGGTGCGAATGGGGATATGCTATCCGGACCTTTATGAGATAGGCATGTCGAACCACGGCCTGCGGATACTCTACGATATCGCCAACCGCGTGGAAGGGGCCGCCTGTGAAAGGGTTTTCGCCGTCGCGCCGGATTTTGAGGAAAAGTCCCGGCTGCTGGGGATACCCCTCTATACCCTTGAAACCCGTACGCCGCTGTGCGAACTGGACCTGCTGGGATTCAACGTTTCACACGAGTTGCTTGCGACCAATATTCTGCAGGTACTGGACCTGGGATTAATCCCGCTCCTGAGAAACGAGCGGACTGAGAATCATCCATTGATTATGGCCGGGGGCGAAGGGATATCAAATCCTGCGCCCCTGATGGATTTTGCGGACCTTTTTTATCTCGGTGATGGTGAAGAAGGGATTGTCGACATACTGGAAATCCTGAAAGAGGCCAGAGGCAGGGGACAGGGCAGGAGGGAAACCATTGAGGATCTGTGCCGGTGTGCCGGAGTCCTGGCGGCCGACAAGGTGGAATATGTCTATGATGACGGCAGGCTGGTCCGCATCGAGGGGGATAGAGTTCGAAAACGTGTGTTTCGGGGAATGCGACCCCTGGATCCCGAAAAGCCGCTGGTGCCTTCTATAAGGGTAGCACAGGACCGCGCGGTTGTTGAGGTCATGCGCGGCTGTAAAAACCTGTGCAAATTCTGCCAGGCGGGCCACTATGAACTCCCCTGCAGGGAATACGGCGTTGCCGAAGCGGTGATGATTATCAACACGATTATCGACAATTCCGGCTATAACGAGCTGACCCTGGCGTCTCTTTCCTTAAGCGATTACCGTTACCTGACCAGGCTCCTCAATGAGGTGTTGCCCGGTCTGACAGAACGGGGAGTTTCCATATCGTTCCCCTCCCTAAGGGTGGACAGGTCGACGCTGCCTTTGATCGAATCGGTATCGGACCTCAGAAGGTCGTCGCTCACCTTTGCCGTCGAGTCGGCTTCAGAGGAACTCAGGGCGCGGGCCTGGAAAAGACTCAGCAACGAAGACCTGCTTGGTATCATCGAGCACGTTTTCGGGAAAGGATGGAGGATACTGAAACTCTATTTCATGCTGGGTCTCCCGGGGTGCACGGACATCGATGAGGCCGATGCGACCATAGGTTTGCTGAAAAGGATAACCGGTATCGCAAGGGGTAAAAAAGAGATAAATGTGACCCTTTCACCTTTTGTGCCGAAGCCGCATACACCCTTCCAGTGGGAACGAATGATGGACCAGGCCTACTTCGAAGATGTTGTGGGACGTATAAAGCGGGGTGTGCCGAGAATGATAACCGTTAAGAGCCATACTATAAGGGCATCGTTGCTCGAAGGGGTACTGGCGCGCGGGGATACCAGGCTGGGCGGGACCATTCACGCGTCTTACCTTGACGGCTGCAGGCTCGACTCATGGGGTGAGTATTTTAATTATGATATCTGGGAAAAAAACCTGGACCGTCACATGCCCGGCTGGCGTACAACACTCGATGCCAGGGAAACGGGTTCGGTGCTGCCATGGGAGGTAGTGCGCACCGGGTTTGAAAAACTCTATGAGGCACGGAGGCATAAGTTCGCCGATCTGCGGCAGTCCCGCGTTCCAGCGCGCGCAACAGACCAGGCCGACGCAACGGACCTTTCCGGACCACTGGAGAGGTTCGCCAGGAAATACAAGGTTGCCTGCAGGGCACGAATCAGGTTCTCAAAACAGGGGTTTGCGCGTTTCATCCCGCACATCGATTTCATGGAGATCGTGAAGCGTTCCCTGAGGATGGCGGATGCCCCTGTATCTTTCACCCAGGGTTTCAATAAAAGGGAAAGAGTGTCATTCGGTTATCCCGCACCGGTGGGCATGGAGAGCCGCTATGAGTTTTGCGACACAGACTTCCATGATTCGGTCGACGTGCAGGATCTTTCCGTAAGGTTGAATCAATACCTGCCGCAGGGCATCTCGGTTCTCGGTGCCCGCAGCCTGGATGAAAAGGGCTCACTCATGGCTGCTACCTGTGCGGTCGAGTACGGTATTAAAGCAGGTGGATACGGGATTGCCGCAAAAATCGAGACGGCCCTGAAAAACGGGGGTTCCATTGCAGTAGAAGGTAAGAAAGGGATCAGGAACCTGAATCTGGGTGATGTAGTGCTCGGATGGGAGGTGCATGACGCAGGGATCGTCCTGGTTCTCTCGGCGGGTGATGAAAACGCGGTGCGTGCGGACACGCTGGCATATATGTTGGGAGAGATACCAACGCAAGAACGACATTTATTGCGTATCGAAAAGTTGCGGCAGTTTTCCAGGGAAGGAATGGTTTTAAAGGAAATAGTATAAAGGTCTTTTTTTCATTGATTTATTGCCGCGGCCTGACTAGATGTAATCATATAAATTGAGGAATGGAACGATGAAACCTGTGGATAAAACTGTTGTTTTGCTGGCTGCGGCCATGACGGTCTTTATGGCCTTTTTATCGCCCGGGCACACGGATATAATGGACCAGGTTAAAAAAGCGGCGGGCATAGTAAAAAAAGGCGGTGATTCAGGGCTGGACCACCAGACCATTGTTGCGGGTTTGAAAGACGCGCTGCAGGTGGGAACGAAAAAGGCCGTGGATAAGGTATCTGTCACAAACGGATACTATAAGAATGTGAAAATAAAAATACCACTACCCGATGAATTTACCACCATAGGGAAGGTGCTTCGCAAGGTGGGACTGGGTAAAGAAGTTGATAAATTCGAATTGAAGATGAACCGTGCGGCCGAGAAAGCGGCCCCCAGGGCGGTGGATATTTTCTGGAATGCGGTAAAAAAAATGACCATAAGTGACGCTAAAAGAATCCTGTATTCAGGCAACGACAATGAGGCCACGCTTTATTTCGAAAAACACACCAGAGGGACACTCTATGGAGCGTTTTTCCCCATTGTAAAGGATGCGATGGATAAAGTGGGGGCTACAAAGTTATATAAAGATTTGCTGAAAAAATACAATTCGCTTCCTTACGTTCAAAAGAAAGAATATAATGTAGACAGTTTCGTAACCAACAAGGCCATGGACGGACTCTTCTTTATGCTCGGCAACGAAGAGCGGCAAATAAGAAAGAATCCCGCCGCTAGAACCACACAGCTTTTGAAAAAAGTATTCGGGTCCAAATAAATACTTCCATTGCTGATAGTGTAAATACATGGACCTGGGATTAAAAGGCAAGGTGGTTGTGGTTACCGCTTCCAGTCGCGGCCTCGGTAAGGCGGTCGCAGAAGCAGTTGCCGCCGAGGGCGGCACTCTTGCTGTCTGTTCCCGCGACCCACGGGCGATCGAGGCAACAGCTGAATCGCTTAAAAGGAAATATAATTCTGAAGTATTAGCCGTGTCCTGTGATGTACGCAGGGCGGCCGACGTTAAAAATTTCGCTGAAAGGGTGTTCCGCGCCTTCGGTTCGGTCCATGTGCTTTTTGCCAATGCGGGCGGTCCACCTCCGGGCAAAGCCGATGACTTCAGTCCGGATGACTATCATAACGCGATTGACCTCAATCTTATGAGCACCATACGGCTGGTCGAGGCCTTCCTCCCCCCTATGAAAAAACAGAACTGGGGCAGGATAATCGCGTCTACATCGATAACAGTAAAGCAGCCGCTACCGAACCTGGTGCTCTCGAACGTTTCACGCGCCGGTGTTATCGCGTACATTAAAAGCATCGCCCGTGAATACGGGGGATACAATATTACCGCCAATGCCGTGGCACCGGGGTATATACTTACCGACAGGGTTAAACAGGTTTTGAATGCAAAAGCCGAAAAAGAAGGGATCGGTTTCGATGAAGCGCTAAGGACGGTTACCGGTGATATACCGGCGGGCAGAATAGGCACGCCTGATGAATTTGCTTCCCTGGTCGTTTATCTTGCATCAATGCAGGCCGCGTATATAAACGGCGTCACCGTTCTGATAGACGGAGGACAATACCAGGGATTGATGTAAGGGCCGACCTTTATTACGGCCGGCATCTGACAGGTATGAACCGTTTTGACATGACTGATTGGATAAGCGTTGCTGTGAGGTTATGGTTATATATATACGTGGAGGACTGTAAGCATGGAAGACCAGCGTGCAGTGATTAAAAATCTCAGGTTGAATAAAATAAACCAGGTGGGTATTGTTGTCGGGGATATCGATTCCGCGATGAGATATTACAGCTCGGTTTTCGGTATAAATCCATGGTATAAGGGTGAATTTCCCGAGGAACAGCAGGTATATTACAAGGGGAAAGAAAATACCATAAAGATTGATATTGCAATGGCATATTGCGGGGGTGTACAGATCGAGCTGATAGAACCGCGCGGAGGAGGCGGTAACACATATAGTGAACATCTCAGGCTTAAGGGTGAAGGGCTCCACCACCTGGGTTTTTTTGTAAACAATATTAAAAAGCGGTTGAGTCTTCTGAAGAGCATGAACGTGAAGGTACTCCAGTCGGGAAGTATAAAAACCAGCGGATCGGTGACAAATTACGCCTATCTGGATACCGTAAAAACCGGAGGAGTGATACTGGAACTGATAGAAACACGTTTTCTCGGGCTGCCTATGGCAATGACCGCAATGAACATGAAGCTCGGCTGTCTCACCGGCAATGCGAAAAAGGTGAAGTTGCGGTAACGGTCCGGGTGTGGGGTATCGGCAGTGCTTTGAAAAGGATCAACCGGGCCGCTCCATGGAATACGTATTGGTTACGACTGATTGTATATGCTTCAGGCGGGCGAAAAGATTCATGACATGAGAATGAACAAGTGCGAAACAGCAGGATAAGTGATTTTGCTGCAGAACAGGACAGGAATCGGAAAGAATGGAAAGCATGTTCCCCTCGTCGATAATCGGAACGCTCCTGATGATTGCAGGGCTTCTGGTGGTAGGTTTCATAATATTTCAGATCGTAAAAAGTGTTCTGACCCTGGCGGCCATTATGATAACCATAGTACTGTTATATGCCGGGTATCTTTACTATACCGGGCAGAAGCTGCCATCAAACCGCCGGGAGATAATAAAGCACGGTGAGGAAAAGCTGAAACCTTTCAAGGAAAAAGGTGACGAAGTAATCAATAAGTACCTAAAAGAAAAAGCAGTAGAAAAACTCAATGAAGGCAAGTGATACTGATAGAATCAACCTCCGGCCATCTAAGAACACTATAGAGTACAGAGTGAGGTTTGTATCGAGACTGACCTAAAGGCGCATAACGCACGGACGGAACATCATCATTCTCAAGGGAGTAAATTCATGAAGGGCATGTGGTATAATCTTGAAGACAGGGTGGCGGTAGTGACGGGAGGGACCAGGGGGATAGGTCTTGAGCTTGCGCGCACCCTACTTGAACAAAAGGCGAAAGTGGTCATATGCGGCCGTAAGAAGGAAGGGCTGGACGCTGCAGCGGCCGAACTCATGGCCGGCGATCGCCTGGTCACGGTACAGGCACATATCGCCAAAGAAGAAGATGTCGAAAAGCTGTTCAGTGAAGCGGTCGAAAGATTCGGTGTAATAGATATACTGATCAACAATGTGGGAATGAATCTGCTGACCGGTTCGATAGTGGATACCGAAACGAGCACGTGGAATAAAATCATTGATTCCAATTTGACCGGTACCTTTCTATGCGCGAGAACCGGGGCCGGAATAATGAAAAAGGCCGGACGGGGAAGAATAGTGAACATCTCATCCATAGCGGGGAGAAAAGCAGCTCCCGGTATGGGTATATACGGGATCGCGAAGGCGGGGATGGAACAGCTGACCAGAGTACTGGCTTACGAACTGGCGGCTTTCAATATCCAGGTCAACGCGGTCGCTCCCACAACCGTTAAAACCGACTTCAGTAAACCTTTCTGGTCCAATGAGGACATTCATAAAGAGATCGTCAGGGCAATACCACTGGGCAGGATTGCGGACCCGGAGGATGTGGTGCATGCGGTACTGTTTCTGTGTTCTGATGCCGCGCGTTTTATCACTGGACAAGTACTTATGGTGGACGGCGGGTCAACGGCCTAATTACAGTTAAAGACGGGAACGGTGAAAGCGATGCCGTATGACGCATGGGGAAAGAAAATCCTGACTTTTACTTGATTAATAAACATGGACAATGTTATAATCAACAGAGGGGGGATGAAAATGGATGTTCAGAATATAAGCGGTCCCGATATGGTGAGCCGGCAGTTCTCGGTGGAGACGGTGCCCCGGCAGGAGAGCGCTCCGGAAGAAGTAAAGGAAACGGAACGACCGGCGCCCGAAGACAAGGGGAAAACAGTGGACACTTACGCATAGGATGTGTGTATGCCGATATCCAAGAGTGAAAAGGCCATCTATAACGAGCACGTTAAGGATCTGAAAGATCAGATTGATATTTCTCAAAAAAAACTTTCAGAGCTGGAGAAGAAAAAAAAAGAGAACGCGAGGATAAAGGAATACTATACCATCGAAAGCATTCTGGAACTGATGAAGATTATACTGCTTAACGTCAATATCAGTGATGCGTCGCTGGAGATTCTTAAATTTAAGAACGAAAAAGCCCTCAAGGATGCGCGTACGGGTTTTTTTGAGGTACTCAAACGGCTTGAAAATCTGCTCGGAGATGAAATAGACAGGCCGTTAAAGGAAAATGAAGAATGTCTATCCAAAGTCGAAAGGATAAACCCCCAGCAATGGCTTAAACTCATCCAAAGGATTCATTATATTCTTTCGACCCTTATTGACCGTATCGGTGAGACATCGAAATGGAAATGGTCGTTTGTGGACCTGCAGGCCAGGGTGGCGGTGGTAACCAGGAATTCGGTTAATTTTTCCGAGGTTCAGAAATACCGTGACCCGAGAACGGAGTTTTACCGGGAGCGTCAGCAGTTGCTGAATCTGACCAAACAGAGTCTGCGTGACGCGGCGCAGCTGTACCGCACAAAATATGAACAATCCACGAAGGTGCCGGGCGATATGCTGAAATCCATAGCTTTTCTCTCGGCATTGAGAAGGATACACATACTGTTTTCAGAAAATGAAGATGCAAATAAAATAAAGATTACTATTGATGCGCTGAGGGCCCGTATTGACTCTGATGAAAAAGAACAGGAGAAGGACAAAAAACCGGCAAAAAAATAGAATTTAGTTCAAACCTGAACATAAAGGTAATTTTGACTTGACGATATATTTTTTTTTCATTATAATATTAGCACTCATTAGGATAGAGTGCTAATAGCTCGGTGGTTCTTGATGAATACTGATGATAAAAAAGAAAGACCGCTTTCCGAAAGGGAGTCTGCAGTTTTGGGGGCACTGGTGTATGAATATATCACCTCGGGAAAACCAGTGGGATCGAGGTCTTTTGTCCAGAAGTATTCATTTTCACTTTCACCGGCGACCATGCGGAACATTATGTTCGATCTCGAAGCGATGGGATTTCTTTTACAACCCCATACTTCAGCGGGCAGGGTGCCGACTGACAAGGGATACCGTTATTATGTAGATTCACTGCTCGACACCTATGAGTATGTGATGAATGAAAAAATCAAGGTCAGGGAGGAATTGATCAACAGGGAAGTGCAGCTTGACCGGATGTTCGAATCGCTTACCAAAACTATTTCCGCTGTTTCGAAATATGCGGGGATTGTGTTGACCCCGAAACCCGATTATACGGTGGTAAAGCACATTGAACTGGTTATGCTCGACAATAACGAGATCATGGTCATTCTCGTTACCAGAAACGGAATGGTGATAAACAAGAGCATTACGGTCTCAACGAATATAACCCAGGACGATCTTTATAAATACTCAAAGTATCTGACTGGTGAACTGTGCGGATATTCCCTGTTCGATATCAAAAAGGGAATTTTTGATACGCTGAGAAGCAAAAATGTTGTCGAGCTTGATGCGGGTTTTGCACTGGATATTGCTGAACTGGCACTCTCTTCAAGGAATGAACCCGAGCTTTATATCGACGGGATTCAGAACCTGTTGCATATACCGGAAATGATAGAAGCTCAGCGGCTCACCAGTCTGCTTAAACTGGTTGAAGAAAAAACCGTACTCAAAAGAATCATGGAAAAGACCATGGAGAAGGACGGGGTGCAGACTTTTATAGGTGAGGAGATAGAAGAAGCGGAGGTTTCAGGGTGCAGCATCGTGAGTTCTTCGTACAAAATCGGCAATAAAAGGGTAGGAGTGGTAGGAATAATCGGCCCGACCCGTATGGATTACAGCAAGGTTGTGCCGCTGGTGGATTACACAGGTAAAATTTTTTCTGAATTTTTAACTAAACTGTCCAAATAAATTACCATTGATTTTCAGGGGGAGTTGATGATCAGGGACTCACAGCACGGCGAAAAGAACAATAAGGCGGAAGAAGAACCCCTCTCCGCTGTTGACGGTAAGGTAAATTCTGCGGAGGCGAGGGATGATGCTCGCGGTGAAGAAATGAAGACGAAAGAAACGGATGCTTTCAATGGTGAATACTCAGGAAGTATTGAAGAAGAAGAACGATTTGAAGGAGATACAAGAGCACTGGTGGCGGATTTAAAGAAAAAACTCAAAGAAAAAACCGAGGAAGCCGGAAAAGTAAAGGAGGAGGTCGAGTCGCTCAAGGATCTGCTCCTGAGGAGGCAGGCTGATTTCGAAAATTATAAAAAAAGGATGATTAAATCCCAGGACGAATACAGAAAGTCTGCCATTAAGGATATATCACTGGATATAATCGGGATCAACGACAATCTTCTAAGGGCCATTGAGGCTTCAGAGACAGTAACTCATCGTGAAGGAAGCTGCAGTGATTCGCACAGTTCGTTTGTAGAGGGGGTCTCGATGATTTCAAGGAGCATAGACGATATGTTGAAGAAGTACGGAGTTGTGGAGATTGAATCGTTGAACCGTGAATTTGATCCGAACCTGAATGAAGCGGTGGAGATAAATGAAAGCAACGAGGTTGAAAATGATATCATTACGAAGGTATACCTCAGAGGGTATGTTCTTGATGAACTGGTGATCAGGCCGGCAAAGGTGAGGGTCAGCAGACCCGCCAAAAACCTGAAGACCGGGGAGAAAAACGACGTAGCGCCGCCTGGCGATGAAGGTCATGACAGAGGGGATGATACCGAAAAAAGCGCATTGAATTGACCAGGTGGATGCATAAACAGACCTGGTTAAACGGCGGCAGACAATAAGTAATATGAAAAATCGCATTTTTATATCCAGTTAATAATGAGAAACAATAAAATGATATCAGCAAATTCATTGATTTTTTAAGGAGAAGAAAGATGAGCAAAATAATTGGAATTGATCTGGGGACGACCAACTCTTGCGTCTCGGTAATGATGGGAGGAGAACCTGTAGTTATACAGAATTCCGAAGGGCAGCGGACCACTCCTTCAATTGTCGCCTATACCGATAAAGGTGAACGTCTTGTGGGGCAGGTTGCCAAGAACCAGATAATAACCAATCCGGAAAACACCATCAGATCCATCAAGCGGTTCATGGGGCGGAATTTTTCGGAGATCAGTGAAGAGATTAAAATGGTCGCATATACCGTGTTGGATGACGGTAAATCCGGGGTAAAGGTTAAGACTAACTACGGTGAGTTTTCGCCGCAGGAGATATCAGCCAGGATTCTGCAGAAGATGAAACAGACGGCAGAGGATTTTCTGGGCGAACCGGTAACCAGGGCGGTCATAACCGTTCCCGCATATTTCAATGACTCTCAGCGACAGGCCACCAAGGATGCCGGTAAGATCGCCGGGCTGCATGTCGAAAGGATCATCAATGAACCGACCGCGGCGGCGCTGGCCTATGGTCTGGACAAGAAGAGTAAAAACGAGAAGATTGCCGTATACGATCTTGGAGGCGGTACCTTCGATGTCTCCATTCTTGAACTTGGAGACGGTGTCTTCGAGGTAAAATCGACGAACGGCAACACACACCTCGGCGGAGATGACTTTGACCAGCGGATAATGAACTGGCTCATGACCGAGTTTAAAAAACAGACCGGGATTGATGTATCGGGCGACAAAATGGCGCTGCAGCGGCTTAAGGAGGGGGCGGAAAAAGCGAAAATCGAGTTGTCGGGTAAAATGCAGACAGAAATCAATATCCCGTTCCTCACGGCCGACCAGGGAGGGCCCAAGCACCTGATAATGACCCTCACCAGGGCAAAATTCGAACAACTGGTAGAAGACCTGATCGAATCCACCAAAGAACCCTGTACCAGGGCCCTTGATGATGCGGGACTTAACCCCGGAGAAATCGACGAAGTGATCCTTGTGGGAGGGTCTACCCGTATACCGGCGGTACAAGAGCTGGTAAAAAGAATTTTCGGCAAGGAACCACACAAGGGAGTCAACCCCGATGAGGTAGTGGCGGTCGGGGCGGCCATCCAGGGTGGAGTGCTTGCGGGTGATGTACATGACGTGCTGCTTCTGGATGTCACTCCCCTCTCACTCGGCATAGAAACCCTGGGAGGCGTGATGACCAAGCTTATTGAGCGAAATACCACGATTCCGACCCGCAAAAGCCAGATTTTTTCCACCGCGGCCGACAACCAGCCGGCAGTTTCCATCCACGTGCTTCAGGGTGAGAGGGAAATGGCGTTACAGAACAGGACCCTGGGCCGTTTCGATCTGGTGGGTATACCTCCCGCGCCGCGCGGAATTCCGCAGATAGAGGTGACGTTCGATATAGATGCGAACGGGATCGTTCATGTTTCGGCCAAAGACCTCGGGACAGGGAAAGAGCAGAAGATACGTATAGAATCATCAAGCGGTCTCAGTGAAGACGAGATCAAAAAGATGGTAAAAGAAGCTGAAGAACACGCCGTTGAAGACAAAGCAGCGCGGGAAAAAGTGGAGGTACGCAACGAAGCCGACGCCCTTATCTACTCAATCGAAAAACTGATGAAGGAAAACGAAGGGAAGGTAGATCCCTCCGAGAAGCAGAGCATTGAAAATGAGATCAGTAATCTGCGCAGCGTGATGGAATCGGGAGACGTGAACTCCATAAAGGCGGCGAAATCCAAGCTGGAACAGGCATCGCATAAATTCGCCGAACGGATATACCGTGAAGCATCCGCCAAGGGATCTGAAGCCTCTGCGGATGCGAAATCAGAAGGAGCTAAAAGTAGTTCCGATGCCGGGGATTCAG
>CAZUXY010000017.1:0-73987 GCA_964624235.1 uncultured Leptospirales bacterium
ACATAGGATTTAGTTTAGATGATTATATACAGTCACAGGATAGATTTCATAGAATATCTCAAAAAAAGCCATGTTATATTTACAATTTAGTAATGAGCGACTCGATTGATGAATGGATTGATATTTTACTTCAAAGCAAAGACTTAGCTGCGAAACTTGGCCAAGGGGATATTTCAGAGGAATTTTACAAAAGTCAAATATCATATAATTTTGGGGAAATAATAAGAAATATACTTGGGATAAATGAAATTTAAAAGGTATAAAAATGCTAAACGATTTTATAACTTTAAAAGGCGAAGAAATTCCAATTAAGATTGATTACTTACCTCAAAATGAATTAAAATTTTATCCTGATAATCCACGTATTTATTCAATTATCTGTACCTCAGAAAATGAGCCAGACCAGCAAGAAATAGAAGAGACCTTGTTAAAAAGAGAAAATGTTAAGCATTTAATACAAGCAATTAAGTCAAATGGAGGTTTAACAGACCCAATCTTTGTCAAAGGAGATAATTTAGTTGTTATTGAAGGAAATAGCCGTTTAGCAGCATATCGAGCATTATTTAAACAAGACCCAGTTAGATGGGCAAAGATAAAATGTAAAATTCTACCTAATGGGATAAACGATGATTTAATTTTTTCGCTTTTAGGTGAATACCATATAATAGGTAAACAGGATTGGATACCATATGAACAGGCAGGATATTTACATCGAAGACACAAAAAGCATGGAATAAGCTCACAGCAAATGGCAGAAAGCCTTGGTATTTCTGTAAAGCAGGTAAATCATTTAATTGAAGTGTATGATTTTATGATTAAACATAATGACAACAATCCAACTAGATGGAGTTATTATGATGAATATTTAAAAAAAAATATTATTAAAAAGGCAAGGAAGGAATTTCCAACACTTGACAGGGTAGTTGTAAAAAAAATTAAATCAGGTGAGATTCCCAAAGCTGTTGAAATTCGTGATGAATTACCAATGCTTATTAAAGGAGGTAAAAAAATATTATCATTATTCGTAGAAGAAAAAAAATCTTTCAGTGATTGTATAGATAAAGCAAAGACAAAAGGTGCAGATGAACATTGTTTGCAGAAAATAATTTCTTTTAAGAACTGGATTGTTGATAATGATATAGTTGACAGTATTTCAGATATGGAAGTTGAGGCTAGAAAAAAAACTTTGTATGAACTTACAAAAATTCAGAAAAGAATAAACTATATAGTATGTAAAATCTCAAATCCTTAGTTAGTTGGAGGGTGTCAGAATCTTTGTGTAAATGGCAGTGATCACAGTGGCACCCTCTCTCCAAAATAAATTGTAAACTGGTTGAGAGCCGCACCCCAATCACGTATAGGCATCGTCCATTTCTTAGAAGCGTTTGTCAATGACAAATACAAGAGCTTCATGACCGCATCATCCGTAGGAAAGGCCGCCCGGTTTTTTGTGATCTTACGCAGGCTGAAATTCAGGGACTCGACCGCGTTGGTCGTGTAAATGATTCTCCTGATTTCTTTCGGATATCCAAAGAACTCGTTGAGGTTATCCCAGTTCGTGCGCCAGGATTTGCTGATCATCGGATATTTCCTGTCCCATTTTTCAGCGAACGTGTCAAGCGCCAAGGATCCTTCCCGCTCGGTCGGTGCGGTATATATTTTCTTGAGATCGGCACAGATTTCCTTTCGCTCTTTGTACGATACGAATTTTGTGGAATTCCTGACCATGTGAACGATGCAGAGCTGTATACGGGTCTGCGGAAAGAGCGAATTGACCGCCTCAGGGAGGCCCTTGAGCCCGTCCATGCAGGCGATAAGGATGTCCTGTACGCCTCGGTTGTTCAGCTCGGCCATGATCCCCGCCCAGAACTTGGCGCCCTCGTTCTCGCTGATCCAGAGGCCCAGGGCTTCCTTTCGTCCGTTATCTTGTATGCCGATAGCGGTGTACACGGCCTTGTTCACAACCCGACCCTCGCTGCGGGCCTTTATGACTATTGCGTCGAAATACACAATGGCATAAAACGGGTCCAGTGGCCTGTTCTGCCATTCCCTGACATCTTCGATGACCGCGTCCGTCACCGTAGAGATGAATTCAGGTGAAATATCAACGCCATAGATGTCTTTCAGGTGGCCCTGGATGTCGCGGGTGGTCATACCCCGACCATACATCGAGATGATTTTATCGTCAAATCCATCGAAGCGGCGCTGGTGCTTTTTGACGATCTGCGGATCGAATTCGCCGTTACGGTCGCGGGGAATGTCGATCTTGACGTCTTCGTTGTCCGTTATGAGGTTTTTCGAGCTTCTCCCGTTCCTGGAGTTGCCGCTGTTTTTCCCAGTTGGATCATGTCTGGCATATCCAAGATGTTCGTCCATCTCGACGGACATCGCCTTCTCGATTATCCGCTTGGTGAGTATTTTCAAGAGCCCCTTCTCGCCGGTTATCATTTCCGGCGTGAGATTCTTGAAATCGATACCGTCCAATAACTTCTCAAGTTCTTCTTCTTTCGTGGCCATAGTACTCTCCTTAGCTTAGTATGGCCATTTACACAATCTTTATTACACCCTCTGACACAAATTTTCCTATCAATACCTATATTAGAAGATTTAACAACTGCATACCGGTTAGGGTACGTTCCATATAATGCTGGTTCGCCAGTACATTAAAATGAGTTCTTTTATGATGCTAATTATTATAAAGCTTTATAATTAAAAATATGCTTTATCTATCTTTTTTTGGCAAAAAGGTTTGTTTAATTTCTAATGTCATCATTCATACCCATTATAATAATGATCATTTTTTTCTATGCGGTGGTTAAGATTATCGACCGGTTAACAGGTAGGTAGTCAGAAATAATATAATGCGCCGCTGGTGCCTATATTATGTCTGTTAAACTCTATGACCTTTTGAGTAGTTTGTATATTATTAATGCAGGTAACATTTTGGACAGCGTGGTGTATTTTTTACATAGGGAGCAAAATATAATGGAAAAGTTATTTGAACTATTGGGACTTATAGTTGTTCCAATCTTTGTCGCATGGTTTACATCATGGCTTGTTATAAAACATGAAGTTAGAACAAAATTATTAGAAAATTACGAGCACGATGCAGCTCGTGAGTATCATTCGATACGGTCCCGATATATAGGTGTTGTTTCAGCAGTAATGACTCCTACATTCATTCACTACGCAGGTCTAAGTGGAGAATTGGCTTATGAAATACAAAAACTAGGTATTCAGCTTTGTGAAAGCTTGTCAAAAGTTATGACAGGTTCACATGCTGAAAAATATTTTAATATTCCATCTTATGAAAAAGCCCATGGTAATGTTAGATTCGTCACAGGAATGATATCAGGATTATTTGCTATATTGGAGAAAAATTTCCAAGCCGCCCCAATTGATGTGTCAACTTATGCAAATGATGTTCGTGAAGATGTTATAGATTTATTAAATAAGTCTCTTTATCAAAGTGGCAGAGACAAAATGGATGAAGATTATACAAAACAAATTAAGGAAATCTTTAATAAAGTAGGGTTTCAGGAATTAGGAAAAATTTCATCATAGCATGTAAAAAACCCGGATGTTCGGGGACCAGAAAATAATCATATGTGTGTGATTCACATAGAATATGGAATTATTGTAAAAATTGATATTGAGTTAGCCTGAGAGGCTTTTTTAGATCGAAAACAGAAATTGCGAAAGAGTAATGCCACTACCTTGAAATTACCGCTAACCCATCATGACACTTATCGTTCCTGTTTGCGCCAACGTTTTACAATTGCGTCCACATCCAAGTCATCAGGTCCTGTTTTCCACTTGTTTAAAAAGTCCACATCATCGCTGTTGGGTGGCGGATCTGGTCTATCGAATTGAAGACGGGTCGGAAGAGGCACCGCTTCACCAAGCACTAGGGCTTCGCCACGCCCGAGTCCGGCAAGAATACTCACAAGATCTCCTTCGCTTTCTGGAACAAGCTTGCGAATATAACTCTGATCATCAGGATTTGTGATCCGAAGGCAAACAAATGTGCCACACTGTGCAAGTACTGTTTCCGAGATTTCATGTGGGCGCTGGCTTACGATAGCAAGTCCGACGCCGTACTTACGGCCTTCCTTAGCAATGCGCTCCATTGACTTCCGCGATCCAGCGAACTGGCTTTCGCTGGCACGAGGAATATAGGCATGGGCCTCCTCGCACATGAGGACAATTGGAAACTCTCGATATTGAGGATTCCAGTAGTTAAACTCGAATGCCAGGCGTCCAATCTGCGCAGCAACTGTCGGACGGACATCGAATGGCACAGGTGAAAGGTCGATGACCGTGACTGCTCGTTTAGGATCACCAAGGCCAACAAAATCGCGTAGCAAACTAGATAACGATTCCGAAGTATTTCTAGATGCAGGCTTCAATAAAAAATCATAACGGTTATCACCGAGCTTGCTTTCGAGTCTCATTAGAAAGTTATCAAACTTCCCTGTCAAGGGACCATCCCTAAATTCACCTCCCTTCTTGGCAGGTACTCGCGCATTCTTCTTTGTTATTTCTTCTATTACTTTTATAAGGTCGAAGTATACTGGGGTGTCCAAGGTTGTTCGTCCGATACCAAGTCTAGTACCTTCTTCAGTCCTTAGCCCTTGAAGAATTTCCTTGAACGCAGCAACCTGGTTGTGCGCGCTGAAATCTGTTTGGTCGATCAACATATCGCACAGTTCGGCGTATGTCATGAGCCAGTAAGGAATTTCTAGTTGGGTCGCATCCACATGCCGACATATGCCTTCATCGAAGGCGTAGTTTTGCACTTCTTCTCTCTTCCAGCAATATTCGCCATGTAGGTCGAGTATGATTATATGCGCTTTTGGCATTTCAGCAACGGCCTTCTGTACAAGTGATGCTACGGTCCATGACTTACCGGAACCAGTTTGTCCAACAACAGCAAAGTGCCTTCCGAATAGTTTGGAGGCATGCAGAGAGACCCGGATCAACGGATGGGTAGTCAGTTTTCCCACTTCAAATCCCTTCGTTCTGAACTCCCCAAGCATAGTCCTAATCTCTTCCGACCCAATAGCATGTACTTCTGCACCAGTAGTCGGATATTGGCCGACGCCACGTTCAAAAAGTCCTTCCGAGTTTATTGACCCAATGGGAGTTAATCGCGCGATTCGCTTTGCATAAGGAAGTCGAGCAGTTGGTTCTCCAGGCGTTTCGATGGTTGGGGAAGTAATACTTTCCTGCTCAGTCATCCTAGTGACCATAGCGAGAATCTTAATAGAACCTTGACAAATACTGACATAGGAACCAATTTGCCCAACAACGATATCCTCATCACCGATAGTTATTGTCGGGACATGACCCTGCTCGTCTTCGATGAGTGTTGCAATAAGATTACTTCCTTGCACATCAACAAGATAACCAATGATAGTATTAGTTTCGTTTGGCATTATTCAGATCCTTTGCATGATATATTCGCACTTCCATAGTTCGGGATGGCCTGCTCCGATATCGCCCTTTATGGCGCAACGATCCTCTGTCACGACAATTACATTACCTTTTACACTCCAACGATTCCACGCTTCATCTGACAGATACTTTGTAAATATAAGAACTGTGAAGTCAGTTCGTGCAAGTGCGTTCTCGATAAGCGTATTGACATGTTCATCTGCAAAGCCGTAGCCAATGCAGGCAAGACGATGCAGGGGATTATGATCCTGTCCAAGTGCACCCCGGAAGGCTGACCATAATGCCTGATATGGTTGGGTCATAGTATCATCTGCTTTACGTCGTTGTGGCGGGATCATTAGACGTTTAGTATTCTCTGGAATAGAGACGCTGAAGCCACAACGACACACACCATGAGAATCGTGTTGGTACCATCCGAGTGATCCGTGTAATTTTAGAAGATGAAGTGGTTTGGAGGTTTCGTCAGATTGTCGTCCCCTGTGTGTCCCTCTAATCCTAAAAATGCGTTCCTCAAAAGTTGATGCATCGAAGTTAGCATGCTCGTGTCCGTTGAAACCATCACAAAGGCGCACTTTGGCATTTTCTGCGGCTCGTTCTATGAGAGGATCATAGTTTAAGCTGAATATCTTAACATGTGGGACAGACCTTGCCGCAAGGCACTTAACGAACTTAATATGAACATCCAACGGTGGATCAAGGGGTATGAATAAGTCAGCTATTGCCTTTGCAACAAGATTACGATGTATACCTTCTTCTGGTCCACCATCATCGAGCAAGTCAAGAGCATGCTCGATCCCATTGGTACCTGGAGAATCGATTTTTTGCTGTATCTCATCCCGCTTTATAGCATCGGGGATATAGTCTTTTATCTTCTCCCACAATTCAAAGGAAAGAGGGTAGCCATTTCCATGAAGGTATGACGAGCCAGCACCAAGCAGATATCCGACACGTTGTGATCGGAGTTGCTCGCTCACTTTTGCTTCAAGGGCGATTTTGAAATCCGATGGTGTGCTCATTTAATATTACACTTAATATCAATTATACTGGTAAGTATAATCACTCTTCCTCTTTTTTCAAACTACAGATAGTTAGATACCATAAACTCAAATAAGGTATTATACATACTTAACTCCTTCTTATTCGAAATCCTTCATCTATAACAGAATATTGTGTTGTTAAACGAATTTCGTTTAAAACGGATAAAAGCATAAAAACACGAAGCTTTTTGTCTAAGAAACTCTTGAAATCCGCTATCGGGCACGGCGATCTCTGTCTGTGTTGTTATTGAATAACCTTATACCAGAAAGTCAATTCAAAACCACCCCCCTCTGTCCCCTCTTTCGCCTCCCTGCCCTTCCCCACGGGGACTTCCTCCCTGCGGTCAGTCGCATGGCACCTGCGACACTTCTGCCGCCCACGGATGAGTAAATGGCATACGCTTATTAAGCCCTCGCGGCTTGCGTATGCAGGCCTGTATACTGCAGGCACCCGAAGCAGCGCACGGATGCGCGAAAGGCTTCGGCCAGCATCCTGTTGGTCACCTTGTCAAGAGGGGAGGTTTGTTGCCATATACAGAAAGGAGCGCGGACAGTCCCGGCCGCCGGAGGCGCCGCTTATGCATTAACCACATGCTCTCCGCGAAGCGTTGTTGCGTCTTTTGCCGGCGTGACGCCGAACAGGCGTTTGTATTCCCTGTTGAACTGAGAAGGGCTTTCGTAACCCACCTGTGCCGCGGCTATGGTGGCGTTGAGCCCGTCCTGGATCATAAGGGTTCGCGCCCTGTGCAGGCGGACATTCTTGATATACTGCAGGGGAGAGGTATCGGTCACCGCCTTGAAGCTGCTGTGAAATGTGGAGCAGCTCATGCCCGACTCTTTTGCCAGCTTTTCGATGTCAAAATCATTGCTGTACGACTCATGGATCTTCCGCAGTACCTTTGCGATCTGGAAAAAACGCCTGTTGCGGTGAGCAAGGGCCTGCAGGATCTCCCCCTTTTCGCCCTGCAGCACCCGGTAGATAATTTCTCTTTTAACCACCGGCGCCAGCACCTTTTTGTCATGAGGGTCGGCGATTGCCTGTAGAAGCCGTATCGTGGCGTCAAAGAGCGCCTCACTCATCGGCGCGCTGTATATCCCCTTCGGCAGTGAGTGGATTTCTTTACGGCTGTCTTCCATTTCCAGTAAAATTTCCCCGACTTCTATCGGGTCTATGGCGATTGACAGGCCCAGTATCGGCATGCCCGGCCCGGTTCTTCCTTCGCATTCAGCCGGCAACGGAACGGGAAGCACCAGGTAACGTGACGCGTCATAGGTATAGACGTCGCTGCCGAGGTAGACCCGCTTTTCCCCCTGTCCCAGGATAACGATCTCGGAATTGTACGCGTAGGGTGTCCGGGGAAAGGACTGTTCGATGCGGAATAACGTGAGCCCCCGCACTGAAGTCGTGAGTACAATTTCGTTCGGCATAATGCCGGTCAAAAGCGTAATTAACGTCTGCTGTTTTTCATGCATTCGTTTCTACCAATCATGCTGAATGTCACAGAAATGTATAATAAAGACTGCAATTTTACAATGTTTTTTTCCGCATCTCGCAGGATCAGGCAAGAATAAACAGGATCAGGTATTGCGAAAGATTCAATTATCTTCTAAATTTCAACCAGGCGCCGCACAGGAGAGGACCATATTCATCAATACCTCCTCCCTGAAGCGTATCGCTGCCGTTTACACCGTAAAAGAGGACATACTATGAAGCTCAGACAGACCCTGTACAGGTATTTCATCAGTGCCGCGGCACTCCTGCCCGCTACCAGGGCACTCTGCTCCGTGCACCTTCATGAAAAGACACACAAAAGGGCGTCAGCGTTATGAAACAGGTCAATCTCGGATCACAGGGTCTGCGCGTTCCGATACTGGGTCTGGGCTGCATGGGTATGTCTGAATTCTACGGCCCCTCTTCAGAAGCCCGGAACCTTCGCGTGCTCGACCGTGCGGCGGACACGGGGTGCACATTCTGGGATACGTCGGACATGTACGGTCCGTTCACGAATGAAATGTTATTGTCAAAGGCGCTCAGGGGGCGCCGTGCCCGGATCACCCTGGCGACCAAGTTCGGCATTCTGCGCGGCAAAGACGGCAGCTGGCAGGGCATTAAAGGAAGCGCGGATTATGTCAGGGCCTGCTGCGATGCCTCACTGAAGCGCCTCGGGACGGATTACATCGATCTCTACTATCAGCACCGTGTGGACCCCGACACGCCGATAGAGGAAACGGTCGGCGCCATGGCCGGGCTCGTGAAGGCGGGGAAAGTCCGCTTTATAGGCCTGTCCGAGGCGGACCCGGACACCATCGCCCGCGCTCACGAGGTCCATCCGGTCAGCGCGCTCCAGACCGAGTATTCCCTGTGGTCGCGGGACGTCGAGGCCGACATTCTGCCGGCAATTAAACGTCTCAACATCGGATTTGTGGCGTACGCTCCCCTCGGCCGGGGGTTTTTATCAGGGGCGATCCGGTCACGCAGCGATCTGGAACCCGGCGACTGGAGGCTCGAGAATCCGCGGTTTACCGACGAAGCGATCGCCGGGAACATGCGGATGGCCGATGCCGTCGCGGAAGTCGCGAAAGAGATCGGCGCCACCGCGGCCCAGGTGGCGCTGGCATGGCTTCTGTCGCGCGATGTCCCCCTCGCCGCGATACCGGGGACACGGAGCGCCGAACGCCTGGAGGAAAACCTGGCGTCGCAGGAAATAACGCTGCGAAAGGAACACCTGGAACGTCTCGGGTCCCTTATCGATCAGGGTGTGGCAGGCGACCGGTACTGATTTTTATGCGGAAAATATTTTATTAATCATAAATGGGTTACTGATGATGAACATAGCGGAATCGACACGCAATACAACAGGCATGCCTCTTGTGGGATTCGGCACCTACCAGCTCTCGGTTGACCAGGCCGAATCATGTGTAAAGGAGGCGCTCAGAGCCGGATTCAGGCATATTGATTCAGCCGAGGGCTACAACAATGAAGAGGGCACCGGCAGAGGGATACGGGCGGCCGGCGTTTCCAGGAATGATATTTTTATCACGACGAAACTTTTTCCGGGGTATACGCAGTGGGGGGCGCCGGAAAAAACCTTTGCACAGACTATTGAAACGCTGAAAAATCAGCTCTCGGCGCTCCGGCTCGACCATGTCGATCTATACCTTATACACGCCCCGCTGTCGGAACTGAGACTGGAACAGTGGAGCGCCCTGGTAGAGCTCAAAAAATCGGGGCTGACCGGGCATATCGGCGTGTCAAACTACGATGAAGCTAGAATCAAAGAGATCCTGGACGCGGGCCTGGCCAGACCCGAGGCGAACCAGGTTGAATGTCATCCGCTGTGCGCCCGGATCGATCTGACCAGGTACATGAAGGAGCACGGGATAGCGCCGATCGCCTACAGCTCGCTCGCCCCCCTTGCGACCTGGCGGACCGCGGAAGGACAGGGCGGTGACGTTCTTGCCGGGAAAAAAGAGGAAAGCCGGCCGGTTATAAATGAAATCGCGGCAAAACTCGGGATATCGGAAGCCAGGCTGCTGCTCCGGTGGGGACTGCAGCACGGCTACTCGGTGTTATCGAGGAGCAGCAAGCCTGAGCGCATACGGGAAAATTTTAATGTATTTGATTTCGAAATTCCCGATAGCGACATGGCGCGTTTGAACCGGCTGAACCAGGAGCAGGCATTCGCCTGGGCGGCCAACGGGCTTAACCCGATGGAAGTCGCTCCTCCCCTTAAATAACCATCAAGTATTCACCGTACACCAGGGGATGCTTCGGCTGCGCGCGGCACAGGTTTCAGGGGTAAGGAATCCCCGTGTGCCGTACGGAAAGAACACATGACCCGATACGGAGGGCAGTATGAAACAAGGAAAAGAAAACGACGCCGAACGGATCGATGGAACCAATCGCAGGAAGTTCTTACACCTGCTGGCGGGCTGCACCGCCGGGCTGATGGCGCCCGGCCTTTTTTCCGGCGGGGAAAAATCCGTCGCGGCCGCCTTCCCCTCCGACCGGCTGGGCAGGCTTTTGCCCCTGCGCAGGCTGGGTTCCTCCGGCCCGGTCGTGACCATCCTGGGCGTGGGCGGAGATCATGTGGGGAACGTCTCGGAAAAGACCGCGCAGGCCGTCATCGAAAAAGCCCTGGAGGAGGGGGTGCGTTTCTTCGACAACGCTCCCCTGTACGGCGATGGAAAAGCCGAGAAACGCTATGGAAAATTCCTCACCCCCCGGTACAGGGACGTCTGCTTCATCATGACCAAGACCCTGGCTAAAAACAGGAGGAATGCCCTTTCCGATCTCGACGCTTCCCTCTCCCGCATGAAAACCGACTACGTGGACCTGTGGCAGATGCATGCCCTCGAAAGCCCGAAGGATGCGGGAGACCGCGTCAAAAACGGCGTACTCGACGCCTTGCTCGATGCCCTTACAAAGGGCAGGGTGAGGCACATCGGGTTCACCGGACATCAGTCATACAAGGCCCACCTCGCGATGCTGAAGGAGCTTGGAAAGCGGGGTGTGAAGATGACCGCCGCGCAGATGCCCGTCAACCCCGCCGACCCCCACTTCGAGAGCTTCGTCACGCACGCCCTGCCCGGGTGCGTGGATGCCGGCATCGGCGTACTGGCCATGAAAACGCTGGCCTACGGACGTTTCTTCGGAGGGAACAGGGGGTGGCGTCGTACTGAAACCATGGTCAGGCCGATAATACCGGTGGTTCTTACCCTGGAGGATGTCTTCGGCTTCGTGTGGTCCCTGCCCGTCACCACCCTTATCAGCGGTATGGAAAACGCGGGGCAGGTTTCACAAAACGCCGCACTGGCGCGCAAAACATGGAACTGGAACCAGGCCGAACGCCGCAAACGCATCGACGCGGTGGCCCCTTTCGCCGGCCCGGATCTCGAGTTCTACAAGAACTGACTCCACGGCGCGGCATAGAACTCCAACCGGGTTTCGCGTCGCGTGCGGGCCGGTGAGGTTCACAGATCGCGTCTTACTGAATAATGAAATACGAAAACGCGTAACAAATATAAATTTTTAAAAGGAGATCAGTAATGCCTGCAATTACGATTGCGCTGGATCCCATAAGTGCGGAAAAAAAGAAACAACTGGTGGAAAAACTTACAAGAGTTGCCGCTGAAATTACAGAATATCCCGCCGAGTACTTTTTTGTGTATGTACAGGAATATCCGACCGAAAACATCGGTGTCGGCGGCAAGACCTTAAAGGAACTCAGAAGCCGGTAATTCTTTCTTCCGTGTTCCCCGGCACGGATCGCTGAAATTTATTTTTGACCGGGGTACGGGGGACGGGCATCCGCCCGGGCACCTCGGCAAAGTGTACATCCCGGGGCATCGAGACGGTGCATTCACTTCATCCTGGAATGTACTTCGTATTTCACCAGTACGATTCCCGAACCTTTCCACGTGCGTGAGCCGATCAACCGCAGCATTACCGACGGCGCGCCATCGAATAACGGCGTGCCGGCGCCCAGTACGACCGGAGAAATCAACAGGTGCAGTTCGTCAATCAGATCATTCGCCAGCAGGCTGTTCCAGAGGATACGGCTGCCGAAAACCAGTATATCCCTGCCTGTTCGGCGTTTCAGCTCAATGATCTGTTCATACGCGTCCGCGCGGCTTATGACGCGCGCAGTGTTCTGCCAGGGTTCGGTTTGCCCGGGGGTAAGGCTGTCGGAGATGACGACCTTCTCAATGGCGTTAAGAAGTCGTGATGTCTCCCGCTCGGCAGGCGGGGCGTCCGGATTATCCGCAAGTGACGGCCAGTATTCCCTGGTCTGATTATACATGGCGCGCCCCAGCAGAAGCGTATCGGCCGCGCGCAGTCGTTCGGCGTTATAGGCATCGAAGCTTTCATCCGCCGGGTAGGTCTCCAGGCGATACGCAAACAGGTCCATTACATTGTTACCCGGCCCTTCGAAATACCCGTCAAGTGAAACGATGTTGCAGACGATTAATTTTCGCATTGTCTGTCTCCATATCATCAGTCATATTGTTTTCAATGTAACCATGTCTGGCGGTAAGATCAATGACGTGATGGTGTATAACGTTTTTTACGCGAAGCGATCCCGAACATGAATCCGCCGCCGCTACCCCGCCCTGAAGGCGGCCTTACGGGATATGTATTCAACAGTAAAATTTCCGTATTGCAAACTTTTATATCATGTTGTATAACCAATAAGGTTATCAACTACCTCTTTATCGCGGGGTGTGACCGCAATGAATACTTCGGCCCTTTCCATTAAAAAAATTATCGTGCGGCATTTCGCCGCTGTGTCACAAAAGTCATTCCTGCTGTTATATGTTTTGCTTTTCATCCTTGTCACGACATCGCTCGCGGGCCGGACCTCGGCGAAAAAAATCAATATCCTTGTGTATCCCTTCACCAATACCGGGACCGCGCACTACTCGTGGATATCGGCGGGCATGACCCAGTCGGTCATCTCTGACCTTTCGAAGATATCGAGCATCGCGGTATTCACCGAAGAGGACCGGAAAAGGGCCGTGCGGGAAATCGAGCTCGGCATGGCGGGTCTTATTAAAGACGGCGATGTGGTGAAAGTCGGCCAGATCATGGGGGCTGAACTGATCTGCGCGGGCAATTATACGGTAAGCGGTACTAAAATACGCATCAACGCGAAGCTGGTATCCGTCGGAAAAGCCGCGGTTCAACGGGCGGTGACGGTAGACGGGACTGTCGACAGGATTTTCGAGCTGCAGGACAGAATCGTTACCGAGCTCATGGCCACGGCGAGGGAAACCTCCCCGCCGGGCGCGCAAAAACCCGTCTACACGGCCCAGGACAGGGCGAACATCAAAAGCCTGCCCCGTCCCGGCGCGCGGGCATTCGAGCTGTACGCGAAAGGCCTTGAGATATATACCGCCGATCCTACCGGCGCGTTGCGTTTTTTTAATCAGGCGCTCTCAATCGAAAAGGAATATTACCACGCGCTTATCGCGGCGGGGGGAACATACAGTCTGCTGGGAAAACCGGATGAGGCGGACAACCATTTCGCGAAAGCCTTCGGCGTATTGAAAAAGGCGGGTCTCGACAGGTCCGTTGAGGCCGCCTCGCTCTATTACAGCATGGGTATTAATTTCTGGAACCGCGGCGACAGTCAACGGACGATCACGTACTCCCGGGAAGCGTTTAAAATTCTTGAGTCACGGGGAGAGCATAATTCCCGGCTTGCCGCCGCGGCACTGATGCTGTGCGGCGGCGGTTACCGGTTCGTGAACAGAACGGATGATGCGCTCATATGTACGTCACAATCCATAGCCATATATGAGCATCTGGGACTAAAGAATACAAACGACTACGCATGGGGGCTGAACAATCTGGCAGTGGTGTATTCCATGAGGGGCGACCACGCCAGGCCCCTGGAACTGTACAGGCAGTGCCTGAGGATATGGACCTCCCTGAGGCTGGCCGTTTCCATGGGGACGGCGTACACTTACTGCCAGATGGGATATGAATACTTCATGAGAAAGGAATATGAAAAAGCCTATGATAATCTTTTTAAAGGAAGAGATCTGTGTATCCATCTGAAACTTGATAATTCCTTCAATTTCGCCTATTACATGTGGTATCTCTCCAGTGTTTTCAGCGATGGGTTCGGGGACCACTGCATCGCGGCCAATTTTATGAAAAAGCCGGTTGATATATTTGAAAAACATAACAACCCCGTTCTCCCCGACGCGAAAAGCAGGTTGCACGAATTAGAAAAAAAATGCGCGGACGGCAGGGCGGCAAGGGAAAAGGAAGAACGGCTGATATCGGCCGCCGCCGGGGCCGATGTGACAACGATAAAAAAACTGATCAGGGGAAAAGTGAACATTAACGCGCGGGCTTACAATAAAGGGGAATCGGCCCTTTACAACGCGGCATACGCCGGCAATCTTGACCTGGTGAAACTCCTGGTGGAAAACGGCGCGGATATTAATATCCGCATGTATCGGGGATTTACCCCTCTTATGGGCGCGATTTTCATGAGGAGATACGACGTCATCAGGTATCTTATTTCAAAGAGCGCATCGGTCAACACGGCGGACTGCCGGGGGGAAACGCCTTTGATGTACGCGGTAAGCTCGATGACCACCAGGGAAATTATTGAACTGCTCATCGCAAAGGGCGCCGATGTCAACGCACGGAATGATAACGGCGAATCCGTGCTGCGAAAAGCGGGCTTCGGCGCGGCGCCGTTATTAAAAAAGCACGGAGCGAAACAGGATTTCTGAGATTTCCCGCCCTGACCCGAGGCGGCGCTCATTACCTTCTGTCAGCCGGTCGTTTTATGTGCTCCTTTTTTTTATTTTTCTCACGACCAGGATCACGATCCCGGCGATATCCAGGAATACAAGGACCGGGAGCCCTATGATGCCGGCCGCAAGGGCCAGGCCAACAATCATCAGCAGCGCCGTGAGTATGAGAACCGCGACCACATACGTAACGGCCACCAGAAGTCTTCTTACCGCTTTGCGGCGCACCGCCCGGTAGGGTTGTATTCTATCGAGCAGTAAACAGGAATAAATAACCGCGCCGATCAGCGCGAAAGGTACAAGCAGTAACGCCGTCGTGACCGCCATGGGGACTCCTTTCGTTTGAATGTATAGAGCATGGATTGATGTCGTCGCAATTGGACACCCATGCGTTTCGAAGTCAACTCAAAACACCCCGTCCCCCTTTGCCTCTCTAAAACCGTGACCGGACCAAATTAACACTTGTCGCGAACAGTGTTCGCTGGTAGGGTGGACAGAGATACGGAAGCAGGGGCCTCTGCGAATATTGCGGCCGCGCCGGAACACCGCCGGCGGGCATTCGGGGATTGTTTCAATGGGTTACGAACGGGCGGAAATCGTCTATCTGGTGAACCTCGCTTTTACAGTGGCGTACGCTACCGCCATGTTCGTGTACCTGGGGCGTCACGACACCAGGGCCTCGAGCACCAGGGCGCTGCAGCGCTCCCTGGTCAGCATCATCTCGTGGGCCTTCTACGACCTGATAATGGCCCATATCGCCAGGAACGCCGCCCCGGAGACGGCCTTTTTTCTCTATCGGCTTTTAAGCTTCATGTGGCTGGTTTACTCGCCCCTGGCCTGCGAACAGGTCATGACCATTATCCGTCCGGTAAGAAACATCCACCGTCTTTTCTTTTCCCTGCCCTTCGCGGGGCTTTATCTCGCCCACCTGTGCTTTCCCGACTACACCAGCGCAAGGGTCTATGGCATTCCGGGAGGTTGGCCTTCGTTCCCGGCGCCCTGGCAGCACGCCCATACCGTAATCTGGATCTCATTGTTTTCCTCTCTCACCCTATGGCTTGCGGTTGCCGTCGCGAAGGAAAACGATCCCAAGGCGAAAAAGGAAAAAGCCGTGCTGCTGGCGGGGATCGCGACCACCATGCTGGCGGTGGGGCTGTCGCGGTTGCTTCTGCAGGTGTTACCGCCGGGTTTTCCCGCCCTGGGGAATACGGCGAATTTCTTTTTTGTCCTGGCCGCGTTCATCGGCCTCAACCGCTACGGAAGGGTGCTGTCGCTGCGTAACCTCTACAGGACCACCGTGAACGCCACGCCGAACGGGCTGGCCCACGTGCACAAGGGGCATCTCACCTGGGCGAACGGCGTCTTCATGAAAATCGCCGGCATACCGGGCCCTTCGGCGGGCAGTCCCGAATCTGATCACGGGATTGTCCGCGTTCTGACCGAATCGGCGGTCAGACCGGTGACAAAGATCGGCGCTTCATCGTACATGATCACGGCGACACCCGTGGAACCGAACGACCCCGACATGGGTACGCTCTACGTGCTGGTGGACATCACCGACCGCGAGAACGCCGTCGCCGAACGGGAACAGTTCATCCACAAGCTCGAGCGGTTGTCCATCATCGACGACCTCACCGGCATGTATAACCGCCGTTTCTTCGACAACCGCCTCTACGAGGAATGGAATCGCCTTATGCGTTCGCAGTTCACCCTTTCCCTGTTGATGATCGACATCGACTTTTTTAAAAAGTACAACGACACCTACGGGCACCAGGCCGGCGACGAGTGCCTGCGCGAGGTTACCCAGACCATCAGGCTTAACTGCAAACGCGCAATCGACATCCCCGCACGGTACGGCGGTGAGGAATTCGCCGTGATACTCCCCGAGATACACGCCGAGGGCGCCCTGGCGATGGCCGAGTCGATACGACGTGATATCGAAGCGCTGAAGATCCCCCACAGGACCTCATCCATAAGTAAAACGGTTTCGGTGAGCGTGGGAGCGGCCTCGATAGTTCCCGTGATCAACCTGGATCCTTCCGCCGTCGTTTCACTGGCAGACAAGGCCCTCTACGACAGCAAGAAGAACGGCAGGAACCGCGTCACGATGCGTCAGAGTGCCGGCTGAAAAGTTCTTCATTCATCCTTGACTGTGTCTGTCAAGCGGGGTATTATTTTATCACTGCCACCGCTCCCCCCGAACGGACGCATACCGGCCGCGCAGGATCATGCGCCGCGACAAAAATAACTTTTACACTTGACATACGCGTCTTTTTATTCTACATGTCGACCCGTTGCCGTATATCTTATTCAACAAGGAGAATTTATGTCCGCTTTTGTTAGAAGGATGTTCCTGCTCCAGGGATAACTTCGGGACAAAAGTTTTTTTAAAAAACTTCTTCCCTCGACTGCTGTCCTCTACGGAAACATCCGCACCTTTACCGCGTCCGTATCCGCGGGCAGGACATCCCTTACCCTGAGCGCCTCGTCGCGCGGCGGGTCAAATCCGCCATCACTCGTACTATGCCGTGATATTACACAGGAGCAGGACATGTCGAGACACACGAAAACACATTTACCGGAAAATGAAACCTTCATCTGCGGCAACTGCGGACGGATGGTGACGCCGCCCGAGGGGGGGACGCTCTACCGCAACCACTGTCCCTACTGCCTCTGGAGCCGTCATGTGGACCTGAAGACCGGCGACCGCCGCGCCTCGTGCAGGGGGCTCATGGAACCCATCGGCATCTGGGCGCGGGACCGCCGGGACTGGTCGGTCATACACCGCTGCCGATCATGCGGCCTCATGCGGGCGAACCGCATCGCGGGGGACGACAACGAGACCCTGCTCTTTTACCTGGCGGCACGGCCGCTTGCCGAACTCCCCTTCCCCGCTCCTGCGGCGACGGGGGCCGGCGAACATACACATCATGGAGCACGCAATGGACATTAAACAATTAGGATGGAACGAATCCTGGGATAACGATTTTACGATATACCGCGCGCAGGGACTCTACCCCGGCCGCGTGATCAGGGACAGCCGGGGCATTTACGACGTGCACCGCGGCGGCGGCATCGTCACCGCCAGGGTCACCGGCCACTTCCACTACACTGCGGCGGGGAGGGCCGACTACCCGGCCGTCGGTGACTGGACGGCGCTGCGGGACGCCGAGGGGGTTGCGGTCATCGAGAAGGTGCTGCCCCGAAAAAGCGTCTTCTCGCGCAAGAACCCCGGCAGAGCGGCCGAGGAGCAGGTGGTGGCGGCAAACATCGACCTGTTGTGCGTCGTCGCGGGCCTGGACGGCGGGCGTAATTTCACGCCGCGCGGTGTAGAGCGCTACCTCGCCATGGCTGCCGGGAGCGGCGCCGCCGGGCTGGTGGTGCTCAACAAGGCCGATCTCTGCGCCGACCGCGAAGGGACACTGCTCGCCGCGCAATCGGTCGCGGGCGATGCGGCCGTACACATGGTAAGCGCTCTCAGCGGGGAGGGTCTGGAAGAGCTGGCGGCCTGTTTCGAACCTTCGATGACCATAGCCTTTACCGGACCCTCGGGAGTGGGAAAATCGGCCCTGGTTAACGCACTCATGAGGGAAGAGGTGCAGAAGACCGGCGCCCCGCGTCCCGATGACAAACGCGGCCGCCACACCACCTCCCACAGGGAACTTTTCTTTCTCCCGGGCGGGGCCATGGTGATCGATACGCCGGGGCTGCGTGAGCTCTCACTCTGGTGCGGGGACGAAGGTCTGGACGACGCCTTCGCCGAGATCGCCGAGGCGGGGAAGGGATGCCGCTTCCGCGACTGCACCCACCAGAGCGAACCGGGATGCGAGGTACTGCGCCTGGTACAGGACGGGACCCTTCCTTACGAAAGGTACCAGAACTACCTGGACATGAAAAAGGAACTGGCGTATCTCGAAAGCCGCGTATCCGAAAAAGACCGGCTTGGCCGCAAAGCGAAGGAGAAGGATCTCTCGAAGCTGGTGAGGGACTTCAACAAGAACTGGCGGAAGTGAGCGAACGGCGCGCGCCCTTCCCATTCACATGTCGTTGGACGCGGCATACATGTCGAAGAGGGCCCGTATGTATTTCGGCGAGGTGTCCAGCAGCGCCTGCCCGGCCCTGACGTCGAACTGCGTGCCCAGGCCCTCTTTTATGATCCTATAGGCCTCTTCGGGGGACTTCGCGACGCTGTAGGGGCGTTCCGTGGTGATGGCATCGTAGGCGTCGGCCACGACGATGATCCGGGAGAGCATCGATATCGACGTATCTTCAGGCGTCCGCGGGTAGCCGCGGCCGTCGGCCCAGACGTGATGGTAATACACGATGTCTGATATGTCCTCGAAGGGGGATATCTTTTTGACTATTTCCGCGGAGTGCAGGGGGTGCCGCCTGATGCTCGCCCATTCCTCATCGGTGGGCCGTTCCTTTTTGTCCAGCAGTTCGTTGGGGATGCTGATCTTGCCGGCGTCGTGCATCAGTCCCGCGATCTCTATCCTGGTCAGGTCTTCTTTCGAAAGGCCCATGCGTTCAGCGAGATATCTTGCCAGGATGGAGACCCTGGTGGAATGGCCCGAGGTGTAGTGATGCTTGGCGTCGATGACCCTGGCGAACAGACGGAGCACCGGGTACAGCCCGGTGATGCCGTAGCGCCCGCGGTAGTGGTCCCCGTTTTCCACCAGGGGGACGTTCAGGCAGGTGTCCCTGAGCCGGAGAAACTGCGGGGAGGATTCTCCGGGCACCAGGGTTTTCTCGCGGTGCATCTCGAAAAGCAGGTCGACCATCTCGGGTTTGAAATGGACGCCCCGGTAACCCCGGATGATCTCGAAAGCCTCGTCGGGGGTGTGGGCGTTCCGGTCCATGCGAGGCGTCTGGAGCGAATCGAAGCAGTCCACGGCGCTCAGTATCTGGATCTCGTCGGGTATTTCACCGCCCGAAAGCCCGTCGGGGTATCCGGAGCCGTCCCATCGTTCATGGTGCCATCGCACCCACAGGGCCAGCCGCTCCAGCTCGGGCAGGGAGGCGATAATGCGGCTTCCGTGAACGGTATGTTTTTTTACCAGGGCGAATTCTTCTTCGGTAAGCTTACCACGCTTATTGAGAATATCCAGCGGCACTGAAACCTTTCCCACGTCGTGCAGCAGGCCGGCGAAATAGAGCTGCCGTAGCATCTTCGCCTCCAGGCCCATTTTGGCGCCCAGAAGCACGCAACCCTCCCCCACCCTGACCGTATGCTGGTGAAAGGGATGATCGTTCAGGTTGTACTCCAGCACCAGCCCCAGTGCTTCGAGACATTCGTTGAGCACCATGGCGTACGTGTTTTTTTCAAAATTCATCTGACCTTCCTGAAAACGTTCGACTTCTCCAGTGCGGAAACCTGGAAGGACTCCGCGCCTGCCGGCATACACGATCCTTTTGCTTCACGAACGCGAATGCATGACGCACTGCCCGCTGAGCGGCGGTATTAATACATACTGAAACAACGGCGGTTAAAGGCAAACATAAAAGGAGTTTCCGCGCGTATTACAGGAGATTATAATTACTTTTTGACGGCATCTTGCCCTTGGCATAGTATGGCGGCACCACAATCTCATTCAGCCGATACCGGTTAAAAGGAGCATACACCGTCATGGATCCTCTGGGAACACTGCTATATGGCTACACTGAGGCACACGCCGGACCGATAGTCGCCGCCCTTTCGGCGGCGCTGGGACGGAAGGTGGACCTAATCAGCGCGTCGGGAATGGAGGAACACACCGTTGACGAGATCCTCGGCGCGGGAGGTTCGGCGAGCTTCGAGGAGCGGGAGGTCCGCGTGCTCATGTTCCTGGGCTTTGACGACGAAGGGATATCCCTGGCAATGGACTCCTTTCCCAAAGGCGGCGATACTCCCCGTCCCATCTTCTGCGGTCTCACCGAGGAAAATATTCGGTGGAAGTTCTCCTACCTGCTTGAACACCTGCTGGAAGAACACCGGTACTGGACCACGCAGAAGAAACGGCGGGAACGGGAATGACACTGGATTGCAAATGGTTTAACCTCTGTCCCATGAAACGCTATTATGAGCAGGGAAAACTTCCAGCCCGCTGGATAGAGGATTACTGCCGCGGCGATTGGCAGCGCTGCATGCGCTACCACATGGAAGAACGAGGTGAGTACCACCCCGACTGGATGCTCCCCGACGGAAGTCTGGACCCCCGACTGGAAGAACGGTAACGCCGGCGGTTTCAGGCGGGCATACTCTCGATTGGTACCCACTTGCGCTCAGGTATGGCAAGCTGGTGTTCTATCAGAACCGCCCGGGAATTAAGGTGAAACTGGTCGGCACGTTCCGGTCCCACCAGTACCACCGGACAGATCAGGGCATCGGCGAATTCCCTTATGGGACGACCAGAGAAGGAGGCGTCGTAACCGGGAAACCCCAGCACCAGCACCTGAAATTCATGGCTCATCAGGCAATGGTTCAATTCGATCCATCCGGTTTCCCTGCACAGACGGAATCCCACATTAATATAATCACCGGAACGTTCTTCGTAATAGAACCGCAAGCCGCGCTCCTTTTCGACCTGGAGATGAGACAGTTCCGCCGCCGACATCAGGGCCGTGTCGTCGTCTTGCATACCATACGGATCTGAAAGGAAATAGAACACGTTAAGTTTTACGTTATGCTTTCTCGACAGATCCAGTGCATAATTGAACGCCCAGTCGCCGGTTGTGGAGAAGTACGCGCAGAAACCCACACCGTTAATGCTTACATATGACATATCCATTCCCTCATGACTAAAGCATATTTAATTAGCCTTGATCCTGTTGGATATTCCCCCTTAAATAATAAACATATCTTCGCCGCAAATCCATTTTAAATGACGGTTTCCACGGGAACCACCGGCGCTATACCCCGGTTTTTCCATTGACACCGGGAATTTTTAGCGCCACCGTTATGCATAAAACTGTGTCGTAAAGCCCGGTGCAGGGAGGAAACCATAATGAGAATCGTCATAATCGGCGGCGACGCGGCCGGCATGAGCGCAGCGAGCCAGGTGAAACGGCAGAAACCTGAATACCAGGTCGTCGTTTTCGAAAGGGGGGATTACATCTCGTACGCGGCCTGCGGGATCCCCTATCTTATAGGGGGCGCCGTCAGGCGCCTTGAAGACCTGCTGGAGCTGTCACCCGAAGAAGCGAGGGAGAAGCGCGGGATAGATTTGCGACTGGGGCATACCGTCACCTCCATCGATATAACCGCGAAGAAAGTACGCGTTGAATCGGGAGGAAAAAGTTTCGACGAACCCTATGACCTCCTCCTCATCGCCACGGGCGCCCGCGGCAATACCATGGGAATCGATACCGGCGGTTTTTCCCGCCTCCATACCATGCACAACCTCTACGACGCCGACAGGATAACACGCTTCATCGCCGACCTCGCGCCCAAACGCATGGCCGTCATCGGCGGCGGGTTTATAGGACTGGAGGCCGCCGAGAGTCTGGTAGAACGGGGCATCGAAACCATCCTTGTACACCGCCGGCCGGACCTCCACCGCTCTTTCGAGAAGGAGGTATCGGACATCATCTTGAAGAAACTCGAAGAGAAGGGTGTGATACTGAAGATGGGCAGCGCAATCACCGGCATAGAGGAACGCGGCGGTGTGCTCAACATCGCGGGCGTCGGGGGCGGGATCGAGGCCGACGGTGCGATACTGGCGGTCGGGGTCATCCCCAACAGCGAACTGGCCGCCGCCGCAAAAATTCCCCTGGGGGTGAACGGCGCCATCCGCGTGAACGAATACCTGGAGACCGGCACCGATGGAGTGTACGCCGCCGGCGACTGCGCCACGTCCATGCTTTCCACCTTCACGATGGAAGTGCATACGCCCCTGGCGCTCAAGGCGAACAAGCAGGGGTTACTCGCCGGGATGAACATGGCGGGGATCAGGGAACCCTTCGCGGGCGTGATGAACGCGGCGGTCACGCGCGTCTTCGACCTGGGAGTGGCCCGTACCGGGCTTTCCGTCGTGGAAGCCGAAAAGCTGGGCCTGGAACCCGAAAAGACCGTGGTGACTTCCAGGGACCGCCCGCACTACTTTCCCGGATCAAAACCCGTTACCTCGCTGGTGATCGTGAGCCGCAGGGACCGCCGCGTGCTGGGCGCCCAGATGGCGGGAGATCCCGTCGCGGTGAAGCGCATCGACGTATACACTACCGCTATTTTTAACCGTATGACCATTGACGCCCTCTTCGACCTGGATCTTGCCTACGCACCTCCCTTCTCGCCGGTATATGATCCCGTGCTGTTGGCGGCGCGCGTGGCCCGGAAGCGTTAGCGGCGGCAGTGCGCCACGCGTTTATGTATTGACCCCGGCGACTTCATCGGTATATAAGAGTATATCCCGCGCATTTTCTTAATTGCCCCGACTCCGTTCCTCTGTGCGGGTTCAGCCGCGGTTTTTCACCGCCGGCATTTTAAAATCTTTTCCCCGGGGGGTTGACATGATCTTTTTCCATTCATCTCAAAGGATCTTCGGTATTCTACTTGCGGCATTCGTGCTCTTTTCAGGCTCATGCGCCGGCAAGAAACGTCCCACGCACAAGGCCGATTATGACGTCATCGTCATCGGGGGCGGCCTGGGGGGCCTTTCGGCCGCGGCGCACCTGGCGACCGCCAAACTGAAGGTGCTGCTTATCGAACAGCACTACAAGGTGGGAGGCAGCGCCACTTCGTTCAGCCGCGGCGGTTTCACCTTTGATGTCGCGCTGCACGAGATGGACGGTGCCGGGCCCCTGCGCCCGGGCATGAAAAAGGAAGGTCCGGTGCGGCAGCTTTTGAAGGCCTGCGGCGTCGACAAAAAGGTCACCCTGATAGAACACAAGGACCTCTACCGCGCCGTCTTTCCCGGCGTCGACGTAACCCTCCCCGCGAACTGGGAAGGACTGAAAAGCGTATTGAAAAAGAAATGGCCCGGGGAGGCGCAGGGCGTTGAGGAATTCCACCGTATATGCACCGCCGTATCCGGGGAAGGGATGGAACTGGCCGGGCTGTCGGGATATAATCCCGTCAAAAGAATCATCACCATGGCACTGGTCCCCCTGCGGCAGAGGAACCTGTTTAAATGGAAAGACAAGACCATAAAAGAGCTTATGGACCACTGCTTCCATGATGAGGGCATTAAAGCCGTGGTCTCCCAGTACTGGTGCTACCTGGGACCCCCCACCGACACACAGGGGGCGTTCCTGTTCATTATGGCCTTTAATTCCTACGTGAGCGGCGGCGCCTGGCACATCAAGGGCACCTCCCAGGCCCTGTCGGACGCATACGCGGAGCGCATCAGGGAACTGGGCGGCACGGTGAAGACCGGCGTACTGGCGAAAAAGGTCATCATGGAAAAAGGCATGGCCGTCGGCGTAGAGACCGATGAGGGGAAGAGGTACGGCTGCCGTTACGTCGTCGCCAACACCGACCCCTACCAGCTGGTGTACACTCTCGTAGGCGAGGGCCATTTCCCGAAAAAGTACCTGGCCCGGCTGAAAAAGCTCACCCCCGCCAATTCGCTCTTCGGCGTTTTCCTGGGACTTAACATCGATTTGAAAAAACGCGGGCACCGGGATTTCGAGATATTTTACAACAGCGCCCTCGATTCACGGACCAATTACAGCAATATGATGAAGGGAAACTATAAAAACGGCGCCGCGGTAATCGCCATCTATACCAATCTGGACGACCCTGTGTACGCCCCGAAAGGGAAATCGGTGGTGAAGCTGGACGCCTATTCCGATTACGCCCTGTGGCCCGAGAACAGGGAAGCGTATTACAAACTGAAAGAAGAGAAGGTACATGAGCTTATCGCACTGGCCGCGAAGCAGATACCCGAACTGGCCGACCCCAAAAACATCGCAGTGAAGATCGGGTACACTCCCCGCACCCTGAAACGCTATACCCTTAACCGGGGAGGCATAGTTTACGGTTTCGACAGCACCCCTGACCAGTTCGACAGGATCCCCAACGCGACACCCATCGACAACGTGTTTATCGCCGGAAACTGGACCCAGATATCCCACGGCTACAGCGGGGTGCAGATTAACGGATGGATGGCGGCGCGGCGGATACTGGACCGGGAGGGAATAAAATAAAAAAACCTCTATATTATAACATTTTGGTTGTTCCCTTGTGGGCACATACTAAGGATAAAATCAGAATTTTCAATAGTGGTATTTCGGAAAATTCTGATTTTTAGAAGTGCCCATAAAGGCGTTTCGGCCGAAAGGGCCCGGGGGCTTCAGCTTTTGAAAACGATCTTCTCCGCCCGTACCGGCTTCTGGAAAAATATTCCCGCCCTGCGCTCGAACACCCCGGCGGTCTCCGTGGTTAGAAACCTCAGCGTCCCGTTTTTCGTCAGCCGGCTCTCCATTTCCGGGTGGCGGCGCAGGTAGTCCGCGAGGCTTTCGGCCACAATGCGGTCCTGCGACACCACGGTGACATGGGGAGGCACGTACTTCATGATGGTGTCCATGAGCAGCGGGTAATGGGTGCATCCCAGAATGATCGCGTCTATCCCGGGGTCCATGGACAGCAGGTGGTTGACGTGTTTCTTGACGAAGTAATCGGTACCGGGTCCGCTGATCTCTTCATTTTCTACCAGGGGCACCCACATGGGGCAGGCCTCCTGCACCACGACGATTTCCGGGAACAGTTTTCCTATTTCAAGGAGGTACGACTCCGACGCGACGGTACCCTCGGTGCCCACGATCCCCACGTGCCTGGTCCTGGTCAGGCGATCGACGATCTCGGCGGTGGGCCTGAGCACCCCCAGTACCCTGCGGACGGGATCCATTTGGGGCAGATCTTTCTGTTGTATGGTGCGCAGCGCCTTGGCCGAGGAGGTGTTGCACGCCAGCACCACCAGGGGGCATCCCATGGCGAAAAGCGCTTTTACCGCCTCCAGGGTATAGGCATACACCGTTTCAAAAGAGCGGGGGCCGTACGGCGCACGGGCGTTGTCGCCCAGATAGATGAAATCATGGGAGGGCAGATACCTGACAAACTCCCGAAGTATCGTGAGACCTCCGTATCCCGAATCGAACACCCCTATCGGGCTGGTCCCGTTACCGGCGTTCGTGTTCATTGCAGTCCTCTTTGTTCATATCGATTTTTCCCCCAGAAGCCCGCTCCATTGTAATATCGGCCATCCCCGTTCCCGGGCGATACGCCGCAGTCTGCGGTCGGGATTCACCGTGTGAGGACAGCCGACCGTTTCGAGCATGTACCGGTCGTTCACGCTGTCGCCGAAGGCCATGCACCGGGAAAGGTCCAGCCCTTCCCGTCCGGCGATTTCACGCACCGCTGCGGCCTTTTTCTCCTGATGGCAGACCATCCCCTCGATGCGGCCGGTAAACCGTCCGTCCTCTCTTTCCAGGCGTATCCCCTGATAGCGCGCAATGCCGAGATACCGCGCGTAGGGCTCGATATACTGGTCAAAGGTAGTGGAGATTATATAAACCTCCATGTTCAGCTCGCGGCACTCGGCGATGGCCTTTATGGCCTCGCGGTAAATCCCCGCTTTAAGGCGGAGGTGAAACAATTCATCCATATACCCGCGGCTCTGTTCAACCGGGTATCCCCGGTGGGCCGCCGCCGCCTGGTGCCGCAGTTCCTCCAGGTCGTGAAGGATCCCCATTCCGTACCTGGCGTATCCCCAGAGCGCCCTGACTATCTCACGCAGTGAAAGTATTCCCCGGCGGTACATCTCGAGGTACACTTCCTTTTCCACCGCATGTCGCGTAATTGTGCGCTCCAGATCGAAAAAGGCGGCCGTTTTAATAAGGTCTTTCGACATTGGACTTTCGTTTATGGACTACCTTCATACTCCCACGGGCGGAAATCATGTCCGGGATAACACTGCGTCTCATATCGCGGCGCGCCCGTCAAAGAGAATTTTTCCTGATCACCTCCGCGAACCACCGGCCCCCTTCTTTCACCGTACGGCGCTGCGTCGCGTAATCCACATGCACCAGGCCGAACCTCATATCATAGCCCCTGTCCCATTCGAAATTATCAGTCAGCGACCAGCACATGTATCCCCGTACGGGTACCCCCTCCGCGATCGCCCGCCGCACCTCTCTCAGATGCGCCTCCATGTATTCGATCCTGAACGACTCATCCGTGGCCGCGACACCGTTCTCGGTAACTATTATGGGCAGGTCCATTGCGCCCGCCAGATAACCGAGTGCGTCGTATATCCCCTGCGGATGGAAGATCCACCCCATATCGGTGGTGCGGTCGCCTTCCCGTGCCGTAACCGGTCGTGGCCCCCGCATGTAGGTGGTGGAGTAATAGTTCAGTCCCACAAAGTCCATCGCCCCCTTGAGTCCCGGGACCGTCCCTCCGATGCCGAGCGGGAACCCGATGCGCCCGGTGCGTACACCGTCGAAAAAGACGGTGTTGGCGGTGCGGTGGGCGAGTGAGGCGGCCGTTCTGTCGAGGGCGCTGCCCTGGTCGAAAGGCTGAAAGTGCATGAAGGCGAATGCCACCCCGACCGGGGCGGAGGGGAAGCGATCCTTTATTATACGATAGGACCGCGCATGCATATGAAAAAAGGTGCGGTATACGCGTATGAACGCCCTGGGATTTCTTCTGTAAGGAGGGAAAAGCCCGGTGAGGTATCCTCCCAGGGGCACCACGTTGGGTTCGTTGATGGGTAACCAGTAATCAACCAGGTCGCCCAGCGCCTTTACCGCCGTTTCCACGTAGCCGGAAAAATGCCGCATGAAGAAGGGGCGCGCCGGGAACCCCCCGCCTTTCTCTATCCAGAGGGGGACCGTGAAGTGGTGCAGGCACAGCATGGTGTTAATGCCCCGCGTCTTGAGCGCCCTGAGCATATGGCGGTAGCGTTCCAGCGCGGCGTAGTCCACCTTTCCCTCATCGGGACATACCCGGGACCATTCCACCGAGAGCCGGTGTATGCCGAGACCGAGCCCGGCGGCCAGGTTAAAGTCTTCTTCATAGCGGTTCCAGGAATCGCAGGCGTCCCCGCAGGGTTCCTTTATACGCCGTTTTTCGGGAGGCAGTTTCATCTCCTCCGTTTCCATGCGATACCAGTCGGTATTCAGGTTGCCGCCCTCGGTCTGATATGCCGATGAGGCGGTGCCCCAGAGGAAACCGTCGGGAAATGGTTGCGTCATACACTACCCTTCTTTCGATTCGTCATCGTATCCATCGATCCGCGGGTAAAACCCCGGCAATCATGCGGCTGCCATCGGCCGCCGGAACAGTAAAAACGCATTATGGGGAAGCAGGTGCCGGATACAAAATAATTCACTCATCCTGCCGCGCCGGGCGGTGGACTCTATGATCCGGTTCATGATCGATTTAATCAAGCAGAAACATGAATACAGTGGGCGGCGCCAAGCGGATACAGTTAATGAAAGACCGCCCGCAGGCTGCACGGAATACGACGGTGCGTCGGATTTATCGGCAGTGGAGTTCTCTCACTGTCGCTGCTTGTATAAAAACCAGGGCGCGGCGGCAATCCAGATCAAAACCAGGACCCAGACCCTTCCCGCCTGCAGGTTATAATCCTGTAAAAGCGCCGAAAGAGGATGGCGCATGACAAAATAACCGAAACAGAACTCGAAGGCCACCGTAAGGGCCAGCCAGCAGAGGCCCACCGTTACGGCCTGTCCCGACGACCGCAGGGGCCATCTGCGGCCCAAAAGCCACAGGTACCCTCCCACAATCGCCATGAGCACCATGGAGGATATCTGGTGCGCCGTTGTTTCGTCCATGTAACGGCCGTAAACCGACGCGCGGAGCATCCCGTTGGCGATCGCCGCCGGCGGCAGTGGAATCCAGAACAGCAGGTATTTATACACCATCGCGCTGCCTCTCAAATTTTAAAAGTGCGGGATCCGGTTAAATTCAGCCGTTCCCTTTTTCAATCACCATATGCCGCACCAGGTCCCGCAGGGATATGCGGGTTTTTTTAAAAAATGCGTCCTCTACTTCCTCGACGAACCTCATGTTGATTGCGGCCAGACGCGTATCGAGGTTTTCCAGGTTCAGCACACAGGAAGGTTCGATTTCCTCCAGGCCCGCAAGGTTCATGGGACACCGGTCGATTTCCTCCTCAACCAGGAGGGGAAAGCCGTGGGTGCGGCATATGACCGGCCGGTGTTCATAGACCAGGCATGCGCCGCGCCACAACAGTATGCAGCGATCATCAGCGCGGCGGGATTTGAACACCCTTTTGACGATACCGGACCTTGTTTTTTCAGGCAGATCCTCCAGCGCGTTTTTCAACATCCAGGCCTCCACCGGATGCACGCTTTCAAGGATACAGCACTCTGAACATCCCCTGCGGCATTGTATCTGCCGACCGTAGCGTTCCATGACGCCGGCGGTGAAATCATCCACCGCGGCCGTCAGCCGTTGATAATACAAGAGTGAGTTCATCGCTGCCTGCCGGTAGACAGGGATGCCCGGTTGTAGAAAAAACGCAATCATTTTTATTCATGGGGACGGCGGAATCGCCGCGGCTCAGCCGAACAGGGGCTTCAGGTCCGCGCACAGGTCTTCGGGCATCACCGTGCAGATGATCTCCCCATGGAGTTTTTCAAAATAATTCACGTCGCTGGCTCCCAGGGGATTGATGGTGAACCTCGGAACGACACGTCCCTGCGGACACAGAAACTCGTCCCGGTCCAGCATGCCCGAAAGCGACATGTTGAAGCTGATGAAATTGCTCCCGTGCAGAAAGGTCAATACCCTGGAGAGTCCCGAGATCAGCGACTCCAGATCGGTCAGCTCCAGGTCCAACAGGGAACGCTTTGTGTGCATGAAAAAACCCACATCGCCCGCCATCCCCGAAGGGGCAAAACTCGCCAGCCAGGTTACGGGTCCTGTTTCGGCAATGAAACGCTCACCCGCCTCGCGTTCCCATGCCGTCAGGTCGTCCCACAGGTCTCTTTTGTTTTCGGCCCTGTACCGCTCGGCGCTTGCGCGCGCCCTCACCAGCAGTTCCGTAGGGGCCTGTCCCATTACGGTCTGAAGGTGAGGATGCAGCATCCCTCCTCCCGCCGGGGGCATGTAGTTCCAGTTGATCGAACCGAAACCCAGTTCGGGATCGTGTCTTTTCATGGCATGAAAGTATTCCAGGCAGAGCAGAAATCCGTCCATCATCAGGGCGGGGCTGAATTCTTCCAGAGGCACGTAGTGGCGGTGGGAGTAAAGGGCCACGGCGTTGTGCCTGCCGTAGGGGAAGGCGTTGGGGAACAGCACCGCCGTTCCCCTGGTAAACCTGCCCTCGGGAATAATGTCCGTCGTGAAGCGCGGCGTAAGCCGGTCGAACAAGCCGGCGCAGAAGGGACAGACCGACTCGGGGGATTTTTCCAGACAGGGCTCCACGCCGGGCCGTTCCCTGACTTTCATGCGGTAGGGGAGCATGCGGGTGGTGATTCCGAAGATACGGTCCCGCCGTATCTCGAAAGAGTATTCCTTTTCATCGAACTGCGTGAATGGATCGAGCATTCTGCCCGTGAAGGACTCCCTTGTGTATCCGAGGGACTCTATACTTCCGGCGCCTCCCATGGTGTTCCTCCTTATGCCGCTGCCGCCCGGTCCGGTTCGCCTTACGCGACCACGACCCTGTTCCCCCCCTGTTCCTTTGCCCTGATGAGGGCGGCATCGGCCCTTTGTAAAATGGTGCTGAAATCATCATCATTCCTCGATGCCTCGACGATCACCACGCTGCAGGTGGTGCTGAAACGTCCCGACTCCGAGGTGAACACGAGCGATTCGATGCGCACACGGATTTTTTCACCGATGGCACCCGCGGGTTCCTTCACCGTTTCCGGCAGGATGACGATGAATTCCTCGCCTCCGAACCTGCCGCAGCTGTCAGACACCCTGGTGGATGTTTTGAGTACGATGCCTACCTCCCTCAACACATCGTCGCCCGCGAGATGGCCGTGTGTCTCGTTCACCTCCCTGAAGCGGTCCATGTCGATGACGATCACCGAAAACACCGCTCCGTAACGGTTGAACCGGTGAAATTCGCTCTTTAAATATTCAAGGGAATAACGCCGGTTGTACAGTTCGGTGAGGTCGTCAACGATGGCGATCCTGGCAAGCTTGTTCCGTTCCTCCCTGAGTTCGGCGGTGCGCTCATCCACTTTCCGCTCAAGATCGAGGGACAGCGTTTCCGCGATGTCGAAAGCCGATGAAAAGCGCATGGCCAGTATGCCCGATTGAGCGAGAAAAAAAATAAAAAGCCCCGCCGCGGTGCTGAAGGCTTGCAGGTAACCGGTATCGATCAGCAGATTGTTGTACAGGATATCGCTGATCACCGCCGCGAACAGGCATACCGATCCCGCAAGCAACACCAGGGCGCCCCGTTTCTTCCGGAGGGCCGCCATGATCATTACTATGATGACATAAATACCAAACGCGGTAACGGCCAGTTCGTACGGCACCACCAGAAAGGTGAAAACCGACGGGGGTGTCGCAATGACCGCGATCATCAATACCGCGATTACGGCCATGATGCCCCTGACGACGGTTACGGACATCTCATCGGTAAAAATGGAATGGAAAAAAAGCGCCGCGAACGGCAGCAGGGACAATAAGACGAGGTACTCAACGGTCACGGCGGCGCCCCAGTTCAGACAGGGGAAAATATCCAGGAATATCTTTTCGCCGCCGAAAAGCGCCCTTGCGGCCACGGAAAAACAGAAGAGTGCGAAATAGAGGGTGGATTTATCCCTGCGTCTGAGCAGATAGAGTATGCAATGGTACAGCCCCATTATGAAGATACCGCCCACCAGGAAAAGCTCGATTCCGTAGCGATGGTATTTATTGCGTGCGATATCCGCGCCATGTCCGAATTTGATCACCTCTTCCGGCCCGCCCTTCCGGTGCGTGAAATTCGATACCTGCAGAATCACCTCGGCCCTGTCGGCGTTCATGCTGAAATACACCTCGTTCCTTTTCCACGAGGCTTTCATTCCCTCCGCGGAGGTGCCAACCACACCGCCCCGGACGAGTTCCTTTCCGTTCACCCACAGCCGGTATGCCGATTCAATTTCCGTGATCTTTATGCCGTACAGCCGTTCACCCCCGGGCAGCAGGATGACGAGCCTGAAGGTGGCAAAACCTTCCCCTTCGAGTTTTTTCCCGTCCACCCCGTACCCGTTCCACAACCCCGGCACCTCCAGAAAGCCGGTCATTGCAGGCCGGATTTTACCTTTGAAATCGTCCGGGGCCAGAAGACGCGACCAGTAGAACTCCCATTGCCCGCGCAGATCCATGATGCCGTGTGCGTGTAAATCCTGTTCCCTGAGATCCATCACGCCCCTGACCGCACGCGTTCCGCTCTCACGGAAACCGCCGCTGGGGACGGCACACCCCAGCATAGACACAAGGAATAAAACCGAAACAGGCAGGAGTTTTTTCACCCTGTAAATCATACGCTTTGACCTGGAGATGATAATGAGTTTTAATGCACGACTTCCGCCGTTGCGTTTCCGCATATACCCTGCCATTTCCGGGCAGGCGCTCGCAGTAGTAATTCTCCAGGCGGACCTGGCCCCGGGTTTGCCTGCAAATCCCGGGCTCCCGCTGCATTCTATCACCCCGCGCACACAACAGCAACGCCTAAACACGGCCGCGGCGGGTTGTGCCGTCGGGGTGTCAAGAGCGCATTTCCCGCGCCCTTTCTTCCAGAAGCCGCTGCAGTGTTTTTCGGTCGGCGCCGATATGCCGCGCCACCATGAAAAAGAGCATGCCGCAGGGGATCCACCAGAGGATGGCGAAATTCATCATAAACAGATACCCCAGCGGGACCAGCAGTCCGCCCAGGGCCGGGCCCATACCCTGTCCCAGGTTATCGGTAATGTTGAATACCGAGAACACCGTTCCCCGGTGTTCCGGACGATTCACGTTCATGAGTATGGCCTTCACGTTGGCGGCCGCTACCGAGACCAGCACCCCGGCGAAGAATCCCAGTACCATGTACACCGTCATGTTCGACAGATCCATGTTTACCAGCACCATGGCGGGAACTATACCCGCCAGGACCCCGAGTCCGCACATCACCGGCATATACTTCGGCTGTTTCTTATAAAGCCATTCTCCTATATACGCGAACACGACGCTCCCCACGGTGGATCCGACCCCCAGCACCAGAAAAATGGTGGTGGCCGTTTCTTTCGATACCCCCCTGTATTCCTGGAAGAAGGTGATCATCCAGTAGGTGAGGATGCCCCAGGGCACGGTGCCCGGCAGACCCTGCAGAAAGGTATAGATGTTCGTTTTGTTCGAAAAAATTATCCTGAAGTCGGCCGGGTGGATCACCTGTTTGTAGACCAGCCCTTTCCTGATCAGTTCCTCGAGGGCATCCTCGGTGCGCCCCCGTTCGGGGTCCCGGGCATACAGGGCAAACGCGATGGCGAAGGGAATGTTGGGCGCCCCGGCCAGGATGAACGAGAGCCGCCACCCGTAACTGTTGGTAAGATATCCCGCGAGGCTGACCCCGAGGATCGAACCGATGGACCAGGCAAGGGTTATCCAGGCCGAGGCCGTGGCCCTGTGCTCCTCCCTGAAAAAGTCAGCCAGCACCGAATAGGTAACCGGATATATCCCGCCCAGACCGATACCGGAGAGTATACGCAGCACAGCAAACGATGTTATGGACTGCGTGAAGAAAGGGACCCCGGTAAGGATACAGGGTACTTCGCCGAGCAGAATGACGAACACCAGGAGGGCTTTTCTCGGGGCCTTGTCGGAAATATACCCGAAGATAATGCTCATGAAGGCCCCTGCCAGGATAAAGGCAGACCCTATTATTCCCAGCAAGGTTTCACTGACGTTGTATTCCTTCGAGAGCTCGGGAAGTATGGCCGACATGATCATCTGGTCGGCAAAAAGCAGCGTGGTCATGATGAACAACAGTCCCAGCGTCACCGCGTCTCTTCCGGACATTTTCATCTTTTTCATGGATACCTCTCTTTACCCGCGCGTATCGCCCGCAGTGAAGTTTAGCCGTGTAAACAGTGCACTATAGCATGCAACGGTTCATTTTTCAATGAAGAAATGTTTCGCCGCAACACTTCAACGTAATGGGGGATTCAGGGTTTCCTTTGATCGCCGGGAACATCGGGCAGGCGCGCAAGTACATCCCGGTAATCGGTATAACGTGCAAGTACATCCACCACCACGTCGAGGGGATCGCTGTAGATTCCATCCAGGTTATATTCGCCTTTGCCGGCGGCAACAAACGGGAGCTTTTCCGCCGGCGGGGTGAAACGTGAATCGACTCCCTCTTTGTTCCCGCGGGCATCCATTCTGTACCATCCGAGAACCGGCAGGCGGACGGCATTAAGACCGTGCAGGCAGTAGGGGATTTCGGGATCATCCCGTTTTATCCGCTGGTAACAGAGACCCGCGGGGATGGAGTTGGCGCGCAGCAGTGCCGCCAGCAGGTGGCTTTTGGCAAAACAGAACCCTGTCCGGTGCCTGAGCACCTCTGACGCCTTCAGGGTGACGGGATTCATTCCGTAATCCGAAGTATGGTAAATAATATCACGTACAAATTCGAAACACCGCCGGGAGATTTCCACCGTATCGTTCAGTGAGCCCGCAAGCTCCTTTGCCGTGCGATGCACTTCGGGATGTTCCCAGTCGATAATTGAGGTAGACGCCAGGTATTTTTTCATCAGTACATGTTTCCGTTCAGGAATAATGGAGGTATCCGCCGGTTCCCTTCAATAAGATACATTCAAGATATAACCGGGGTATGATCACCTTGTTTCGGTGATGACTACTCCCCTGGAGGTAAAAGAGATACCCTGCTGGTTACGGGTCCCGATCATCACCGCCTCGATAATCGGCTCATTTACCGGCCTGATCGAGTTCCATCTGACAATGAACTTTGCGCCGGACCCCCCGCGGGTGTCTGACTCTTTGATCACGAAACGGACCGTTTCAAGGGGCTTGATCGTTACCGGCGTGGATATCATTTTTTCAAGCAGAACGCCTTCGGTGTTGAAGTACTCCAGGGTTCTCAGGACCATGGGCTGGTTGAAATCGGTGTTCCGTATGCTCAGGGTCGAGGAGAGCAGGAAATAATTTTCCCGGTCCCCGTAATAAATATGGGAATATACCGGCACATACACCACCTGGCCCTTGATCCTTCTGACCTGAGGAAACGCGGCGGTTACGCCGACCAGTACCGTGAGGCAAAGAAAGAAGAAAAAAATCCTGATCCTGCGGGTGTTTTCCCTGTTCAGCGCCATGGCGTCTTTCCTCCTTCAGCGAATACTTTTATCCACAGCATTAATTGTACGTATAGTAAATCCCTGCCCCGGCGATTTTGACAATCTTTTTATATCTTTGATCCGGACGTTAAAAAAACTGGAAATGATTGGATCCTTTTCATATTAAAAACATCAGCCCCGGGATCCCCGATAAACTGGTTGAAAAACCTGTTCATAGTTTATAACTTTGTGACTATGCTGTTTCTTAACCGTCGAGCGGACCCATCGTGAAAAACATTAAAACATGAAAACCATAGTGCTACTAGGAATCAACGCCCGATATTCCCATTCAAATCCCGCATTATATTATCTTCGGGAATACTGCCGTGATACGGACTACAGGATTATCATCAGGGAGGTAAGCGTCAAAAAAGATGTTCCCGGCCTGCTGGAAGAGCTCAGGGACCTTGCGCCCGATATCCTGGGCATATCGGTGTATATCTGGAACTCCCTACGGGTGAAGGAGTTGCTTCGAAGGGTCAGAGAGTTTATACCCCGCACCCTCATCGTGCTGGGCGGTCCTGAAACAAGCTTTAACGCTGATGACTGGTGTAAAGAGTTCGAAGAGATCAACTACATAGTGACCGGCCACGGCGAGGAGGGGTTCCGTCTTCTAATGGAAAGTGATTTTCGCCTGGCCGACAGGATAGTCTCGGTATCAGGCCCTCCTTTCAGGGAAATTCCCTTCCCTTACAGGGATGAGGATTTCCCCCGTTTTCAAAACCGGTACGTCTATTATGAAGCGAGCCGCGGGTGTCCTTATCGATGCAGCTACTGCCTGTCATCCCGCCGGGATCAGGCGCTGGATTTCCGGGACCCCGATACGGTAAAGAAAGAGCTTCGTATACTTATGGATAAAGACCTTCGCACGATCAAATTCGTCGACCGCACATTCAACGCCGACCGCGGCTTTGCCCGGGATATCTGGCGATATCTTCTGGACCATCCTTCAAGATCCAGGTTCCACTTTGAAATATTCCCTCATTTGCTGGAGGAAGAGGACTTCGCCCTGTTGTCGCGGGTTCCGCCGGGGTATTTCCAGTTCGAGATCGGTATCCAGTCAACCAATCCTGAAACCCTCGCCGAGATCAACCGGCCGGGCAGATGGGACAACGCGGGCCGCATGATACACCGTCTGGCCGGCATGGGGAATATCCATATTCATCTGGACCTGATCGCGGGTCTGCCCTGCGAGGATTATAAAAGTTTCATGCAGTCATTCAACCGGGTGTATGCTCTCGGGGCCCACTATCTGCAGCTGGGGTTTCTTAAAATACTGCCGGGCACGGAGATGGCGGAACGAAAAATCGAATACGGCATCCTTCACCGCACGGAGCCTCCCTATACTGTCCTGTCGAATAAATGGATCAGCCGGGAAGAACTGGCGGAACTTAAAGGGGTGGAGTATGTTTTGAATTTTCTCTATAATTCAGGAAAGTATTATCATACCCTTTCCGCCCTGAATGAGGCTTTTAGCGGGCCTTTTGAACTCTATCATCAGCTTACGGCGTTTCTTGATTACAGAAACAGGAAGCGTACACCCCGGGACTGGATTACCGGCATGCGCGCGTTGATCGACTGCACCGAATCTTGTGCCCCTGGTATGCGGGATGAAATTCTGCACTGTCTGCGGAAAGACTGGAGTCACTGTATGAAAGGGAAATTCCCCCTGGACTAACAGGGGAGAGCCTTTTTTCAGTTCCCGGTCCGCATCGCGGAACTTTTTTCTTCTATTCTTTTGCGTAATCGTTCGGATACAAGCAGGAGCACGTTCTTATACAGCTTCATCAGTGTGTCGGGATTCAGGGTGCCGAGTTTCTTCTCGTCAGTCATCAGAAGTATGACATCTCCATCCGCTTCCGCGGTGGCCGACCTCTCCTCTCCCGACAACGCCCCCATTTCACCGAAGCATTCACCAGAGCCGATACGGTCGATGACGGTTCCCGCTTTTTGTACCCTGACACTTCCCGAGATGATTATATACAGTTCGGTACCACGGGTGCGCTCCTTGAATATCACCTCTCCCTCCTTGAGGTTTTTAGAGGTGCACCTCTTCAGAAACTCCATCATTTCTGCCTTGTCGAAATCATTGAAGAACCTGCTGTGATGGGTCAACACGCTTATTACTTTATCGACATCCACATTCTGCTCCCTGTGTATTCATTTTACTATATGTATAACCTGAAGGAAAACTTTTTATTCATACCCCATTACCGGAAACCCGGACCATCATCTGAAATCCACCACAAAAGGTTTTCTCATGGCCGGGCGGACAAAGGTAACCGCCGGATACCCCAGCGTGATGACCAGGTGCACCCGGTTTCGGACAGGAATTCCGACTGCCTCTCTGAGGGCTCTGACCCTGTTCATGGCCTCGGCGGCATAGCCGATATAACAGGTGCCCATTCCGAGAGCATGAGCGAGAAGGCTGATCGTAAAACCGGCATATTGAGCATCCTCAACAGGAGTGCTGCCCTCCATCCCGCTGTGGATGATAATTATAACAGGAGCGTGGTAAAAAAGCGGATCAAGTCCGCTGTCTGCTTTCTGCAGCATGGTCACCGTACGTTGATATCTGTTCAAGTAATAGTTTACCAGCGTATCTCCCATGAACACCCGTGAGAGCAGGCGTACCAGGGGATTTTTACTCAGAGTATTGAGCCTCCTGTAAAAATCCATAACACCGTTCCAGAGCTTTCCCACAACAACCGGATCATATACTACCGTAAACCGCCAGGACTGACAATTGCTGCCCGAAGGTGCGCAGACGGCGCAATTGATCAGTTCATCAATGATTTCCCTGCCGGGGATTTTTCCGGTATAGCGGCGGATGCTGCGCCTGGTCTTGATCAGATCAATCAGGGCTGATGTGCCCGGCGTGGTGATGCCCTGACCCTTTTGGTCCATATCGAGCAGTCCGGGAACAGTGACGGCCCCAAAACGGCAGACGGCATAACAATGGGCGCACATTAAACAGTCGCCACTTTGAACAACCTTTTTGTCTTCAATTTTCAGAATTGCCCGGGGACATATCTCGACACATACACCGCAGAGTGTACATTTTTCCTGATTAAACCGCGGACCCGCACCCATAATTTCATCCTCTGAAATCAGCATTTACCTGCTTAAAGATCTGGAATACTCACACACGCCGTGTCAAATCTTTACCAATACTGAATCATTACAAGTATTTTTACCCTGCCCCGGAAGATATATTATCAACATTCTCATTTATATGAGCTCGCAGCGACATTGGATAAGAACCATACCCGGCGGCAAGACCTCTACGCACACGGGAACCTGATCTTACTTAATTATATCTGTACACGGCGCATAGTAAAGAGATTTTAACAGCGAAAGACATACGGACTGGAAGGTTTCAATAAATTATCATTAAAAAATCCTCATTTCCCGCTCAGCATCTCTTGCGGCTTTTGTGGGATATTTCTAAATCCACTACAATCTGAAATAATCCGGAATCCATGAAGGCCCGCACCTCCGGATCCATTCAATATTATCTTGACGAAAATCGCAACCCTCCCGTACACATTACCCGTCATAAGTATTTTCAGGCACCGGAGATGCTTTTGGTATAAAGAGCACGCGCATTTCTCTATTGTAAACAGTATATAAAAAGCGCGGATTACCATGTATATTCTGATGGTGTTAATGCCCTTACCTCCGCTGTGTACGGATTATAGAATCCCGGAATAGAAACCGCTGTCATGTTTAAAGGAATTATTTTAATGCTTGCCTCCGCACTGGCCTTTGCGGTGTCAACCGTCTTCACCAAGCTGGTGACCAAAAGCACCGCCATATCCGGTATTGAAATTTCCCTGTTCCGGTTTCTCCTCGGTTTCATGCTGACGGCGATCTATGTATACACGAAAAAGGTTTCTCTGCGACCCAATAATTTTAAGTTCATACTTCACCGCACCGTTTTCAATACCATTGCGGTGATGCTTTTCTTCACCGGCATACAGTATACCACCATAACCAATGCCAACATGCTGAACATGACCTACCCGGTTTTTGTTTTTATCGCGGCGCCCCTGATAAACAGGGAAAAAAGCAGATGGTCACATCTGGCATACCTTGTATTAACGCTTGCCGGTGCTTTGCTGATTATCAATCCGTCGTTTGATTCGGTCAATTATGGAGATGTGTACTCACTCTTTTCCGGGCTTGTTGCGGGCCTGGCCATATCCTCCCTGCGCGAGGCAAGAAAATTCGACGACAGCAGCGTAATACTGTTTTATATGATGGGCCTGGGGAGCGTTATGAACCTCATAGCGGCCGTTCCCTCCTTCATAATGCCGCATGGAGAATCTCTGGTATATATCATACTCTCCGCCGCAACAGGATTTCTGGGACAGATATGGCTTACCGTGGGATACCGCTACATCGACGCATCTCCCGGGGCTTTACTTTCGGCAAGCAGGATACTCTTCGCCGGAATCCTGGGGATCAGCCTGCTTGGCGATCCCGTCAACATACAGGTGGCGGCCGGAGGGGTCTTTATATTGATTTCACTGACCGGCGTAAGCGGGATATTCGATTACCTTCACAAAATGCATCGCTCAAAAGGGCTCTGACCCCTTCAAATAACCTGAAAAACCTGAATATCCCGCCTGCCTCGCCAACCGATATAACCGTTCCCTGCGCGCCGCCCCATCCGTACATCCATGCAGACAGAATATTATTGTTGACAGCCCTAATTCATAAAGGGACATATTTATTAAAACTTAACAGAACATTCAGTCCAGCTGCATAATGGTAAGGTACTATGCCCAGACGAGACGATATACAAAAAGTCCTCATTATAGGATCAGGACCGATAGTAATAGGCCAGGCCTGTGAATTCGATTATTCCGGAACCCAGGCCTGCAAAGCCCTGAGGAAGCTTGGTTATAAGATCATTCTGGTCAACTCAAATCCCGCGACCATCATGACCGACCCGGGCATGGCGGACGTCACGTATATCGAGCCGCTCAATATGGAAAGCCTGGAGAAAATAATCGAAAAAGAGAGGCCCGACGCGCTGCTCCCCAATCTCGGCGGACAGACCGGCCTCAATCTCTCGTCGGAGCTGTATAAAAAGGGCATTCTCGAAAAATACGGTGTCGGTATTATCGGGGTTCAGGCCGACGCGATCGAAAGAGGGGAAGACCGCATCACCTTCAAAGAGACCATGAACCGCCTTAATATCCCCATGCCGCGCAGCGAACCCGCGTACAGTGTGGCCGAAGCCGAAGCCATAACGGAAAAACTGGGCTATCCGCTGGTGATACGTCCCGCCTATACCATGGGAGGCACGGGCGGCGGACTGGTGTATAACCTTGAAGAACTGCGCACTGTCGTCGCCAGGGGGCTCTCGGCCAGTATGGTAGGACAGGTGCTGATTGAAGAGTCCGTGCTGGGATGGGAGGAGCTGGAGCTCGAGGTCGTAAGAGACGCCAAAAACCGGATGATAACCGTTTGTTTTATCGAGAACGTGGATGCCATGGGCATCCACACCGGCGATTCATTCTGCGTCGCCCCGATGCTCACCATAAGCCCTGAACTTCAGAAAAAGCTTCAGGAATATTCCTATTCCATTGTAGAGGCCATACAGGTCATCGGGGGGACCAACATCCAGTTCGCCCATGATCCGAAGACCGGGCGCATAGTGGTTATTGAAATTAACCCGCGCACCTCCCGTTCATCAGCACTGGCATCCAAGGCCACGGGGTTTCCCATCGCCATGGTTTCATCCATGCTGGCCGGCGGACTCACCCTGGACGAGATCCCCTACTGGAGAGACGGAACCCTGGACCGGTATACCCCTTCCGGAGATTACATTGTGGTGAAATTCCCCCGCTGGGGCTTCGAGAAATTCGAGGGCATTGAAGACCGGCTCGGGACCCAGATGCGTTCGGTCGGCGAGGCCATGAGCATAGGGAAAACCTATAAAGAATCCTTCCAGAAAGCGATCCGGTCCATGGAAACAGGCCGTTACGGTCTGGGGTTCGCGGCGGATTTTAACCGTCTGTGCCTTGAGGTGATTTTAAGCAGACTGAGCACACCTACCAGCGAACGGCAATTCCTCATGTACGAAGCCCTTAGAAAGGGCGCCGACACGGCGCTGCTTCATGAAAGGACCCATATCAAGGAATGGTTCATCGCGCAGATGAAGGATCTGGTTGAGCTTGAAGAAGAAATACTGAAATATAACGCAAAGGACCCCGCGCACCCTGCCCTTCCTGACCGGCTGCTGGAGCAGGCAAAAAAGGACGGATTCTCCGACCGGTATCTGGCACAGATACTGGGAACCACCGAGGGGGTCATCCGCGAACAGCGCAAGGCGATAAACGTTGTCCAGGGATGGGACGCCGTGCCGGTAAGCGGAGTGGAAAACGCGGCGTATTATTATTCAACCTACAATACGGCCGACCGTGTCCCCCGTTCGGACCGGCCGAAGATCATGGTGCTCGGCGGCGGCCCCAACCGTATCGGCCAGGGTATAGAGTTCGATTACTGCTGTGTGCACGCGGCCTTTGCGCTTCGGGACGCGGGCTATGAGTCCATTATGATAAATTGCAACCCCGAGACCGTGTCCACCGATTACGACACCTCGGACAAGCTTTATTTCGAACCGCTCACGGTAGAGGATGTACTCAGCATCTACGAGAAGGAAAAACCCGAGGGAGTAATCGTTCAGTTCGGCGGCCAGACCCCGCTCAATATCGCCGGCGAGCTCATGAGGGCGGGGGTCAGAATTCTGGGAACCTCACCCGAATCCATAGATCTGGCCGAAGACCGGGACCGTTTTCGGCATATCATGAAGAAACTGGATATCCCCCAGCCCGATTCCGGGATGGCCCACAACCTGGAAGACGCGCTGAAGATCGCGGGCGAGATAGGGTATCCGCTCATTGTGCGGCCTTCCTATGTGCTGGGAGGACGCGCCATGGAGATCATCCACTATCCCGAAATGCTGAAACAATATGTAGAAGCGGCCGTGGGGGTGACACCTGAACGCCCCATACTCATCGATAAATATCTTGAAAACGCCATCGAGGCGGAGGCCGACGCCATTTGCGACGGGAACGACGCCTTTGTGCCGGCGGTGATGGAGCAGATAGAGATAGCGGGGGTGCACTCGGGAGATTCTGCGTGCGTCATTCCTCCGGTAAGCATCCCGGATAAACATATAAAGACCATCGAGGAGTACACGCGCCGTATCGCCATCGAACTCAATGTCATAGGGCTCATGAACATACAGTACGCGATTCACAACGACCGGGTATATATACTGGAGGCAAATCCCAGGGCTTCCCGTACGGTTCCCCTGGTCTCGAAGGTATGCAATATCCCCATGGCGAAAATCGCCACCCTGGTAATGCTCGGCAGGAAGATCGGCACCCTGGGGCTCGAGAAGCTGCCTATCCGTCATTTCGGCGTGAAGGAATCGGTTTTCCCGTTCAACATGTTCCCCGAGGTGGACCCGGTGCTCGGTCCGGAAATGCGTTCTACCGGGGAGGTTCTGGGTCTTGCCGATTCCTTCGGCCTCTCATTCTACAAGGCCCAGGCCGCCGCCAACCAGATACTTCCCTTCTCCGGAACGGTGCTCATCACGGTGCATTCAAAAGACAGGGCCAGGGCGCTGGATGTCGCACGGAAATTCCGCGACCTGGGTTTCTCGATCATGGCGACCGAAGGCACCAGCCAGTACCTGCGGGAACACGATGTGGCTTCGGAACCGGTGTTGAAGATATACCAGGGGCGGCCCAACATCATCGACCGCATCAAAAACGGGGATATACACCTGATTATAAATACACCCAGCGGGAAACAGAGCGAGTATGACGATTCCTATATCAGGAAGTCCGCGATAAAGTACCGTATTCCCTATATCACCACCATGGCGGCGGCCATGGCCACGGCCCGGGGTATACTTGAGAGAAAGGCCGGCGAAAGCGAGGTACGATCGCTGCAATTGTATCACCGGCAGATCCAGAGGAGCGTCGTCTGACCGCCTTCACACGCTCCACTTGAAGCTTACTGGCGGCACCCAACCGCTCCGACGGATGAATTTCTCCGTGTGACCGAAACTACCCCCAAAGTATCATTCCCGGTTCGAACTTTCTCGTCATGTCGTCATGATAGGGAATGACCCTTACGGTAAAACCGAAACGGCCTGATTTAAGGCAGAGCACCTGTCCTTCATAAAGGTATGAACCGTCTTCTTTCCTCTCGGCCACGCTCATGGGAAGAGCTACTCCTTCAACGATCTCTCCCGTGGGGCCCAGATTCCCGAAATAGAGTTCCACCCTGACATCACCGGGTTGCAGTTCATCCATGGCGATTACGGCTTTCAGTTTCACCCTGGAACCGACGGTAACTTCCTTTTCATCACCGAAAATGATATCCCTGATGATCACCCTGTTCCATTTCGACTTCAGGTTTTTTTTCCAGCCGTAAAGATCCCTGGCCCCGCTGTAACCGTTCCCGGCGATCGCGCCGCTTTTGCGATGGGCCGAAAGGTAGAACTTCTCCACATACTCCCGCACCATCCTGTTGGTATTGAACTGGGGGCATATGGTTTTCATAGACTCCTTGATGGTCGCAATCCATTCCCGCGGCAGACCGTCGGCCCCCCTTCGATAGAACATGGGTATAACTTCCTTTTCGAGTATATTATACAGTGAAAGGCTTTCAACCTCGTCCTGGTAATCGAGATCCTCATATTCCTCACCCTTGCCGACGGCCCAACCGTTGTCGCCATTGAACGCCTCGGCCCACCAGCCGTCCAGGGTGCTGATATTCAGTCCTCCATTGGGAATAACCTTCATTCCGCTGGTTCCCGAGGCCTCCTTGGGCCTGATGGGAGTGTTCAGCCATATGTCCACTCCCTGCACGAGGTAGCGGGCGATATTGATATCGTAGTCTTCAAGAAAAACGATCTTGTTGCGGAACCGCTCGTCCCTGACCAGGTTTACGATGTGCTTGATCAGTTCTTTACCCATGTTGTCCCGTGGATGGGCTTTCCCCGAGAAGATCACCTGTATGGGTTTTTCTTTGTCCAGAAGCATTTTCTCCAGCCGGTCCATATCCCTGAGAATCAGGGTCGCCCGCTTATAGGTGGCGAAACGCCGCGCAAATCCTATGGTAAGGGTTTCCGAATCCAGGACGGCATCGGCGTTACCGGCCTCGGCCTTGGGAGCGCCTCTCGCCAGCAGCTGGTCCCTCAACTTTTTGCGCGCAAAGGCAACCAGTCGTTCCCGAAGGCGGTCGCGGCAACGCCACAGTTCCGAATCGGGAATGGAATCAATGAAGTGCCACATTTCCCTGTCACCGGGTTTGTCGATCCAGCGGGGGCCCAGATAGCGGTTGAAGAGCCTCATCATCTCATCCGATGTCCATGACAGGATCTGCACACCGTTGGTGACATGGTCCAGCGGTACCTCATGGACAGGCAGGTCCGGCCAGATGTTTTTCCACATGTTCCTGGACACCGACCCGTGGAGCTTCGAAACACCGTTGCACCACGCGGCCGTTTTAACGGCCAGTACGGTCATACAGAAGGTTTCATCCTTGTCGACGGGATTTTCCCTGCCCAGCGCCAGGAACTCCTCCTTCGTTATCCCCAGCCTGGTGTAAAATTGCGAAAAGTACTTTTCGATCATGGCAGGTTCAAAACGATCGTTTCCGGCCGGAACCGGCGTATGGGTGGTGAACACATTGCCCGCGAATACCGCTTCGTGCGCTTCCCGGAAACTCAGTCCATGCTCCGTCATCACATTGCGTATCCTCTCGATGGCGAGGAACGCCGAATGACCCTCGTTCATGTGATAGACCGAAATGCTCTTGCCCAGCGCACGAAGCGCCCTGACTCCTCCAATACCGAGCAGTATTTCCTGTTTTATCCTCATCTCCATATCACCGCCGTATAACTGGTCGGTAATGGCCTTGTCCTCGATACTGTTCTGGTCTATGTTGGTGTCCAGTAAATACAGCGATATCCGTCCTATAAGGACCTCCCAGACCTGCGCGCTGACGGTACGTCCCGGGTACTCCACCGATACGAGCAGGGGGTCCCCGTTGGCGTCGCGCACCGGGGACGTGGGAATATTGTAAAAATCCGTTTCCGGATAGAACTCCTGCTGCCAGCCGTCGATGGTAAGATACTGGTGAAAATAGCCCATCCTGTAAAGCAGTCCCACTCCCACAAGGGGGATGCCCATCTCACTGGCCGATTTGATATGGTCTCCCGCAAGCACGCCGAGCCCTCCGGAATAAATGGGCAGCGATTCATGTATGCCGAACTCGGCAGAAAAATAGGCGATGCCCGCATCCCGGTATTCCGCGTGGTTTTCATCAAACCAGGATTTCTTGGTGAGGTGCCAGTCGAGCTCCTCTTCAACACGGTTCATGTGGGCGATGAAACTTTCCGAAACGGCCGATTCATCCAGGACTTTCTGAGGAACTGCGCCCAGAAAGGCGACGGGATTATGGTTCAGGTCGCGCCACAGGTCGGGATCGAGTCTCCTGAAAAGCTCTATCGCCTCAAAGTTCCAGATCCACCACAGGTTTCTGGCTATCTTGCCCAGAGGCTGTAATTTCTCGGGCAGATAGGGGGTAACACGGATTTTCTTTACACGTGCCATCGGCTCCTCTTCTATACTCAACGCATTAAGCATCATGCGTACCCGGTATTCACGGGCAGGGTGCAGCAAGCCGTATGCATGCCTGTGTCCGCCCGGACATCGTTCTAAAGTATCGCAGGCACACTGCCGTGTCCAGAAATAAACAGGTGACGGTCTTTATCTCAACCACGGTCCCTGCGGCGATCATCCGCATTTATATCGGCAGGGCGCATATATGGTACGTTAAAAAGCGGCGCAGTAAAGGGGCTTTTTCTATTGACAGACGGTTTTCACAGTACAACCCTTGAACAGCGATCCGGATTGCCGGGAGTTGTCCCACTGCATCCGGCCTGAAACCATGGCTTCTATCCGACTAATACTCTACCAGAAACCCCTGGGTATAACCATCCCCAGACGGGACGCCGACGAGATGAGGGAATTCCGGCCGCATTTCATCTGCTTTCCCGAGTATTTCTTCGTCAACAGGCGCCTCGGCAATCACGGCCAGACCCCGCACAACCAGCGCCGCCAGTTCCATCGACTGAAAACCATCTCCCGCGGCCTGGACGCCGTGGTGATCGGCGGGACCATGCCTGAACTCAACAACGAAAAGCTCTACAACACGTGTTTCGTGTATGATCGCGGCAGGCTCCTGGGGTATTACCGTAAGCGGAACCTCTTTTTCGCCGAAGAGGGAAGGATCACGCCCGGTGACCGGTATGAAACCTTCAATGCTTCTGGAATCACATTCGGCGTGCTGATCTGCGCCGATGTTTTCCGTGACGAGAGCTTCGCGGTGATGAGGGACCGGGGGGCCGGAATCGTTTTCATCCCCACCTTCTCGCTTAAACGGGACGAAACCCCCGAAGAGAAATTCAAACGCGATAACGACATCTTCGTAAGGGGCGCGGCCATAGCCGGGGCGGTAATTGTCAAGGTCTGCGGGGTCAGGTCGGAGTACAAGGACTTCCTCCAGGCGCGCAGCCTCATTGCCGACCGGAACGGCGTTCTTTACCGGGTGGAACCCCACCAGGAGGATACGCCTATGATAATAAAATACGAGGTGACCCTGTGAGCACGTACGATGAAATCAGAACCTGGCATGGAGAAAGAACTCTCGCCAGGGTGAAAGAAAACCTTGAAAAAAGAGGTTTCACCGCGGTGGTGCTTCAGCGGAAGGAGGATATTGTAAACCACCTTCTGGACCTGATCCCGAAAGAGGCCGTGGTCGGATTCGGCGGATCGGTGAGTACCAGGGAACTGGGCATAGTCGACAGACTGCGCGAACGGGGAAACATTATTCTCGATCACTGGTCACCGGGGATCACCCCCGCCGAGGCGCTGGTGATACGGAAAAAGCAGCTGACGGCTGATTTCTTCCTCACCGGCTGCAACGCCCTGACCCTGGACGGTCGGATGGTCAACATCGACGGGACGGGCAACCGGGTGGCTTCGGCCATATTCGGACCTTCACATATCATTGCGGTCATCGGCGCGAATAAGATCACACGGGACCTGGATGACGCCCTGTGGCGCATCAAGAACGTCGCGACCCCGCAGAACACCCGACGGCTCGGCGTCAAGACCCCCTGTGCGAACCTGGGATATTGTACCGACTGCGGCCCCGCGACCTCCATATGCCGCGTCACCACCATCCTGGACTACCGTCCGCCCCTGGCGCCGTACACCGTAATTCTGACACCAGTAAATCTTGGATTCTAAGGAGGAAAAAGATGAAAAAAATATCGATACTCTGTGAAAACAGCGTGCTCACTTCATTGAGGGCCATCGGCGAACACGGCCTGTCCGTGCTCATCGAGGCGGATGATACAACCCTTTTCGACACAGGCCAGGGCTTCGGACTTTTACACAATCTGGAAGCGTTCGGCAAGGATCCTGAATCCATAACACGCATAGTCCTCAGTCACGGTCATTACGACCATACCGGCGGCCTTATGGACATATTGAAAAAAGCCGGGAAGAAAATGCCCGTCTACGTCCATCCCGACGCCTTCATGGAAAAGCTCGCCGTACTGCCGACGCCCCAGGGTGCGCTCGAAATCCCCATAGGCATGCCGCGAGGCAAAGCGGAATATCAGAGCGCGGGAGCGGACTTCATGCCGGCTGAAGGTATCACCTCTATAACACAGGGAATCACCGCGTTTTCCGCCATACCAAGGCCGAACGGCTGGAAGGGATGGGACGCACGACTCAAGGTGAGAAAGGACGGACAACCGTTCGACGACCCTTTTAACGATGACCTCTCGCTTCTCGTTGAAACCGGCTCAGGGCCCGTGGTGCTTCTGGGATGCGCCCACGCCGGCATTGTGGAAATCCTTGACTACATAAGCGTCGAAACGGGATTGAAGAAATTCCATGCAGTCATAGGCGGCACTCACCTGGGCAGTGCGCCTGAGGACTATCGTCAAAAGGCGATTGCCTGCATGGAACGTTACGAGGTGAAGATCGTTGCCACCTCGCACTGCACAGGGCTGCCCGCGGCGTGTTCCCTGTCACGGCATTTCGGCGACCGGTTCGCCTATGCCTGCGTGGGCAGTGTCTTCGAGTTCTGAGAGAAAACTTTCCCGTGCCTCAGCCGCGGGGTTTCTTCCCTGTCAGCATGGCGGTAGAGGGTCCGCTTTCAATTCGCCGTATATCGGCGCAGCCGGCTTCTTCAAGCCAGCCGCGTACCTCGGCCCCGGTGTAGGTATCGCCCGCCCTGGTGTTTACCAGCATGTTAAGGGCGAAAACGGCGCCCTGGGCGGGAAGCACCCGATCTTCATCCATGATGAAATCCTGTACGGCGATCGTACCCCCCTCTTTCAGCGCATTGTATGCCTTGCGCATGAGCGCATGGTTTTCTTCCACTGAATTAATGTGTATTACGGCCGAAAAGAAGACCAGATCGTAAGGGCCGCCGAATTCCGTGGTGTGATAATCGCCATCCATGGTGCTGATCCTGTCCGAAAGCCCGGCGCCTGCTATGTACGAGCGGGCCAGTGAGGTTACGGGCGGCGTATCCATGACCACGCTGTGCAGATCTTCTTTCAGCCGCGCGAAGGCGATGGAATACACACCCGAACCTCCGCCCACGTCCAGCATGAGATTGATTCCCGTGAGATCCAGTTTTTTCGCCAGGACATGGGCAGAGTCCCTTGCGCGCCGGTGCATGGCCGAGATAAAGGCGTTAAGTGAAAACTCACTCTTTTCTTCCGAGCGTGACGCGGTACCGGCCCTGACCGATGCCGTCATGTGCGCCCATGAAGAATAGAGGTTCGAGGCGTGCCCCAGGTTCGAGAGATAATCGTCTGATGTTTCCACCAAAAACTTAAGTGATACAGGGGTATTCCTGAAAAGGAAGTTTTCTTTATAAAGGAGCCTCATGGCGCACAGCGCGTTGAGCAGGCGGTCGGCTCCCCTGGCGTCGGCGTCGATACGACGCGCGATTTCCCGCGAATCCAGGGACTCTGCCCCGATGGCGGTAAACACTCCAAGGTCGAAGGCGGAAAGGAGAATCCTGCTTCGCTGGAAGCTCATGGCCAGTTCCAGTATGTGCTCGGCCGTGGTGATTTCTTCTTTCGGTTTCATGCGATTCTCCCGGTTTCAACAGGTATAGTACAGGGGCACTGACCCCATGCTACCATGTTTACCGGCCGAAAAAAACATATTTATTACCGGTCGGTGTATAAACGGCAATGGATAAATACCAATGTACGTGAGTCAATAACAGACACGTTTTACAGGTGTCCCTCGCACACTTTAAGGCTGTACCGGTATTATACTCTGGAATCACTCGAAAGCGGAAGAAGCCGCAGGGATAACTAAAACTTCACACGGTTTTTGATGAAGTTCGGAAGCGCGAAGGAAGCCCGGTGGATACCGGTGTTATAATAGGTACAGTCCTTTTGCAGCCGTTCGGCTTTTTTCACGTTGAGGTCGTCCAGGGGATGGGGCCCCTTTGAACAGAAGGTGAAACCTATGATCCCACTGGGATAGGTGGGGACCACCGTAAAATAGTAACCGGACATCGCATAGTGTTTTTTAGCGAAACCAGCCAGTCGTTCCACGATGTCGCCGTGATAGTAGAACGATTCAGACTGGGTCGTGGCAATACCCTTTTCCCTGAGGGAACCTTTCATGGCCAGGTAAAACCCCTCGGAGAAAAGCACCTCGGCGGGACCTATGGGATCGGAAGAGTCCACGATGATGATATCATAAACGTCTTTCCTGTCTTTTACGAATTCAGCCCCGTCCTCGTTATAGACCGTCACCCGTTTATCATTAAAGGAGCAGGCCATTGTGGGAAGGTGTTTTATGCAGAGTCTCACCACATCACCGTCGATTTCGCAGAGGTCCACCCGTTTCACTTCGGGATGCTTTAACACTTCACGGATGGTTCCGCCGTCACCGCCCCCTATCACCAGTACGTTTTCCGGATTGGGATGCACACACAGCGGGACATGGGTTATCATCTCATGGTAGGCGTGCTCGTCCCATTCGGTACACATGATCACGCCGTCTAGGACAAGCATCCGTCCGAAAGGTTTGGTTTCATAAATCTCAATTCTCTGGAACGCCGAATCGTATTGTTCCAGCAGACGATTGATTTTTATTTTCAGAGTCCTTCCCGCCTCAAGTTCGAGCGCCTCATCGAACCATATCTGCGATTCCATCGGTACAGTCTCCTCCCAGTGCATCATGAAACGCCGGAAACGGGGAAGGTCCCCGTCTCCTGTTTCTTATTGATATCAGAATTATTTTCTCAACGCGATATTCAGCGTGTAATCGCTTCCCTTGAAGAAGTTCAGCGAGAACTGGGCCACGACATCGGGATCATAATACTTGCAGCTGAATACATCAATATATGAGGTGTTGGTGAGGTTCGCGAAGTGACCCGAAATAAGCGAGGTCTCGATAAGCTGCGTCATTGAATAACCGGCGACCCTTTCGTTTTCCCCGAAATGCACAATCTGAGGCTCGCCGAAACGCCTCATCTCAATAAGATCACACAGCTGTACAATATACTGCCGTATCATCTCACCGTCCCTTATGATGTCGGGATCGCAGTTATGGATATCAACGCTGCTGTAAAGCCCCCATGCACCGAGCCTGTTGAAATTTTCTAGTGTAGGGATTGTCTTCAGTATGTCCCTGCTATTCAAAGTACCCTGCATTTTCAACCTCCCTGAATATGGGTAGAGATTTTTCCTTGGATTTATCGGGCAGAACACCCCGTTGAAACTGAAAAATCGTGCATCGCTCAGCTTCAAGCTCATTCTTGATGTGCTCCAGAGCAGCCTGATAGTTGAGATCTCCGCAGGTAAATATATCTACCGCCGCATACCCATGTTCAGGCCAGGTATGAATGGTGAAATGAGACTCTGCTATTACGATGACACCGCTGATGCCGTATGGCGAGAATTTATGGAAGAAAGGTTTAATTATTGTGGCACTAGAGAGTTCGGCAGCGGCCATCAACACCTCCTCAACCTTTTTTACGTCGTTGATGTGAAACTCATTACAGTCGAAGAGTTCCGCTATTACGTGCGTACCCAAACCCTCCATGGCAATACCTCTTAAATAATTAATATCTTCTACACTTTCGTGAGTGTATGCCTTTCAACAGGCATTGCGTCCTGCTGATTTGCCCTGGGGAAATTTGATCCCACTCAGCTTTTGTGAGACGACAGTACTCGCTGCCGATACCACATTGCAATAATGTGTTTTAATAATAAGCTATCTTAAGAATAGACTAAATATCACCCCCCTGTGATAGCTCGAACCATAAAAAATATATTGCGGCAATTTTCAATAATAAATTATCATATATCAAGAAAATTTTATACTTTCAAAATTATTTTTTATTCCCGGAAAATTTTCGGAAATAATTCACACAGTATTGTCTTCAATAGGGATTCGAGGCGCCCCATAAATTTCCGCTTTTATCAGAGCGAAATACCACATCAGGGCCAAAGCGCTATTTTTCAGAATACTATGGCTCCCGAATTACTATCAGTTCCCGCATCCTTCAGTTTGACGCCGACGATTTTTCCCTCGAAGGCGGTCGGGTCGGGGGAAAAACCCAGTTTCATTTTAATGTAGTTGTCACTGACCGCGGTAAATACCCCGTACTCCCTCCCATACTCAATCACCGAGGGAAGGACCCTGCCCTCGAACCTCTTACGGTACCTCAAACCGGTTTCCCTGGACAGCTTTTTGAGCAGTGCCGCCCTGCGGGCGGTAACGGCAGGCGGGACAGGTTTCCCCGTAGACGCAGCGGGAGTTCCCTCCCTGGGCGAAAAGGTGAACTGGTGTACATAGGAAAAGCCCGACCAGCCGACTATGTCGAGACTCATATTGAAATCCTCGTCGCTTTCACCGGGGAAGCCGACAATCATATCGCTGCCGATAGCGATGTCTTCATTATGGGTCCTGATGGAATCGATTATATGCTTCAGTTGATTTACACTGTAGGGTCGCCGCATTCTTTCCAGTATACGGTCCGATCCCGACTGCACGGGAATATGGATGTGGCCGCACACCCTGTCCCTTCCCAGCATTCCGATCAGTTCCGGGGTGATATGATTCGGTTCAATTGAGGTAATCCTGACTCGAAAATCCCCCGGTATCCGCTGAAGCTTCACGACCAGACCGGCAAGATCGGTGCCCCCGCTGCGGTATTTACCTATGGTAATGCCCGACAGCACAAGCTCAGGACATCCGTTATCGACCAGTACTTCCGCGTGATGCAGCACCTCGCCCAGGTCCCTGCTGCGGGGGGCTCCCCGGACTGAAGGGACCACGCAATAGGAGCATATCCCGTCGCATCCATCCTGGATTTTTAAAAAACCCCTGGTATGGTCCAGCGGGAGAGGCCAGGCGTCATCTGCATCATGAAAGGAATGCACGGCACCCTCCGCCTCACAGCGCTCCTTGTGATCCCTGTCACAGGCTGTACCCCGGTCTTCGGCAATCAGTTCCTCCAGTTTCAGGTGAAGGACGGTCTTGTCATCGTTCCCGTACACTTCCCGCACTTGCGGCATGCTCCTCAGTCCCCCGGGATCACGTTCGGCGAGACAACCCGTAACCACGGTGCCGCCGCACCGTGAAAACCTTGACCCCTGCCGTATGTAATTGCGGCATTTCTTGTCGCTCCGGTCGGTAACCGTACAGGTATTGACGATAACCACGTCCACCTGTTCCCCGAACGGTTTAACCACCCATCCATGCCTTTTGAGTTGATGCGCGATGAGGGATGACTCATACTGGTTAAGCTTGCATCCGAGAGTTTTTATGGAAAAACTTCCCGCCATTGATTCACCTGGTCGCCCAAGATAGTTCTACTTCCTTAGTGCGCTTATTCATTTTAAAGTACAGCAAAAAAATGAATATTCAAAAAATACAGCCCATCGAAGCGTTTCAGAACACGAAAAACAGGGTTGTCATAACCGCGTTTCCGTACAGCGGGAAGTCCCGGCGGGACGCCCGTTGTGCGCTGAAAACGCGATAAAACAGCGGATTTGTGGAAAAAAAGATAATTGACGAACAAAATTGCACTCATGTATACTCGTTGCAATGTCTTACCGTCAGGTTCGATACCAGGTGAAAGTGCGTCTACCGTTTGTCTTCCGCTGGTATCCCTGAAAGGATGCAGGGAAAAGACAAATAATCCAGGCCTAAAAAGCGTATTTCAGGATTTCCAACGTGCGCTGCGGTATATAAAACCGTGTCCTTGGATCATTGTCAGTCTATAAATGAGAGTGATTGAAAATTATCGCCGCATCTTGGAAACGGTGGCCGAAACCGCGGTAAGGCATGGAAGGTCACCGGGGGAAATACGGATAGTGGCGGTTTCGAAAACCTTTCCCGCCGGGACCGTGCAGCATGCCATAGACGACGGTATTTTTCTTTTCGGCGAAAACAAGGTTCAGGAAGCGAAATCGAAGATCCCCGTGCTGAAGGGTTCATTTGATTTCCACCTGGTGGGACACCTGCAGTCCAACAAGGCAAAGGATGCGGTGGTTCTGTTTTCCCTTATTCATTCCATCGATAAGTTCAGCACGGCGGTCAAAGTCGACCAGGAAGCCGCGAAAACAGGGAAGATACAGAAAATTCTCGTCCAGGTCAATACCTCTGAAGAGGCGTCGAAAAGCGGTATCGATGCCGAAAACTCAATCGAGCTCTGCCGTCAGATAATCTCCCTGCGGAACCTGGAGCTTCTGGGGTTGATGACCATAGGGCCGCTGGGAGGAGATGACCGTGCCGTAAGGTCGTCGTTTATTTCGCTGAGGAACCTCCTCGCGAAGGTCAATACATTTTTGGGACTGGAGTTGAAAGAATTATCCATGGGGATGTCGTCGGATTACATCATCGCGGTCGAGGAAGGAGCCACCCTGCTCAGGATAGGCACCTCAATATTCGGCGGCCGGGGCTACTGACATGGGACGCGCCGATAAAAGTACGGTAGGCCTGATCGGGGCCGGCAACATGGGAAGCGCTCTTCTTTCGGGGCTGTCAGCCGCGGAGGGGATCGCCACCCTGTGTTTTGACGTTGATGAAGAAAAACGCCGTAACGCCCGTAAGGATTTCGGCGCCGTTGAAACGGGATCCTCAGGCGAACTTGTGTCCCGCAGCGACATCGTTATTATCGCCGTGAAGCCTGACGTGGTGGCCGCCGTGCTGGCGGAGATCACCGGCGTTTCGGCGGAAAAGATAATAGTATCCATAGCCGCCGGTATCACCCTGCGGGTTTTGCGTGAACGCCTGGGCCCCTCCCCGCACATCTTCAGGGTCATGCCCAATACACCCGGCCTGAAAGGACACGGAATGACCGTAATCTCAACCGACCAGCAGTCCGACGAGGTTTCGATAAAAAAAGTGGAAGCGGTTTTTTCGACCATCGGCCGTGTAATGGTGTTGCCCGAGAAACTCATGGACGCCGTTACCGGCCTCTCGGGCAGCGGACCCGCGTATGTCTACACCTTTATACAGGCCTTATCCGAAGGCGGAGTGAAGATGGGCATCCCGAGAGCGCAGGCGCTGCTCCTTGCCGCCCAGACCGTAATGGGGGCCGCACACATGGTAATTGAGACAGGAGAGGACCCCATGGCGCTGCGCGGGAAGGTGACCTCTCCCGGCGGGACCACCATTGAGGGTGTGCATGTGCTGGAGAAGTCGGGATTCACCGGTATCGTCAAGGACGCGGTGGAAGCAGCCGCCCTGAAATCCCGAAAGCTCGGAGAAAAGAAATGAACGGCTGGCCTATCAACCGTTACCAGGTTTCCCAGTTCAAGACAGCGCTGAAATACGCACTGCTCTTGATTGTCGCCGTTTTTTTTATCGGGAATATCGCCGCGATGCTTTTCATCAAGAGGATTAAAGTCGATCCGAAACATTATGTCATCAGGAACGGCTTCCCTTTTTTCACTTCGGCCGATCATTACCTGAACCTGGTTAGCGGCTACCGTCATGATTTCGGTACAAAAATCCATATATACACCCTGCGTAACGGACAGTCTTACTGGGATGTGGCAAGGCAGTTCAGGGTCAGTATCGATACCATACTGGCGGCCAATCCTTTTCTCACATCCCTGAACGCGAAGGAGGGAACCAGGATTGTGGTGCCACAGGAAGAGGGAGTACTGGCGCCGCTGGATAATTTCTGGGACGCGTACCGCATGAAGTCCCTCCTCGGGAAGAACTACAGGATACGTGGAGACTACCTGCAGTCATTGTTCAGGCTCTTCTCGCCTGATGATATACGGTTCGCTTTCTACCCGGCGGCGCGTCCTTTACTGGTAAATCCTGAACTGCAGTCGCTTTACAACACCCGAAGGATATTTCAAAATCCCGTGAAGAGCGGACTGTATTCATCACTGTACGGCGACAGGGTGGACCCGATGCGGGAGGGAATGGCTTTCCACAACGGGGTCGATATCCAGGAAAGGATGGGAACTCCCATCTATCCGATACGTGAAGGCATGGTCAGTATCACCGGATGGATGGACGGTTACGGACTGACAGTTGTCATTCTGCACGACGAGGGTTATATCAGCATGTACGGCCATTGTTCGAGCATCAAGGTTAAAAAGGGCGACTGGGTGAAAAAAGACCGGGCCATCGCACACGTGGGATCGACAGGCCGTTCCACGGGACCCCATCTGCATTTTATGGTATTACGGCACGGAAAAATGATCAATCCGCTCCTCTTCATCTGGTAACACTGCACCGTTTGCCGCGGCCGTAAATTGACAGTAGCAGAACCATGAAACCGACGAACCAGCCACAGGAAACAGTCACCATTAACCCCGGGCAGGAACTCGACCTGCACCATTTCAATCCCCGGGACGCAAAGGCCGTCGTGCAAGAGTTTATCGAAATGAACGTTGAGGCGGGAATACGGGAAGTCCGCATCATCCATGGGAAAGGGCGATCGGTCATCAAGAGCATCGTGCACGGAGAACTTGAAAAAAACCGCAGGGTGGTGAGCTTTAAAGATCAGCCCGGAAACTGGGGGGCGACCATTGTCGTGATTTCAGGGGACGACGGCACGGGAGCGCGTTAATGAAAAAGAAGTACCTCCACCTGTCGAAAAAAAAAGGCCTTCCGCCCGGAACCCTTGTACACGTTGGAGAGAAAAAAACCGCCGGGGTGCGGGCAAGGATTATCGAGTACAACCAAAACGATTTCAATATACGCGACGTCGAAACCGTGCCGGACTGCTGTGACCCCCTGCTGGAAGAATCCATACTGTGGCTCGATGTCGTGGGGATTCACCAGGTCGACCGCATCGAGGATATCGGGAACCGCTTCAATATACATCCACTGGTTATGGAAGACATTCTCAACACGAACCAGAGGCCGAAATTTGAGCAATGGGACGATTACGGGTTCTTCGTATTAAAACTACTGCATTTCAACATCGATACCTTCGAAATACAGCCTGAACAGACAAGCTTCATCCTGAAAAAGGGGCTGGTAATTTCGTTTCAGGAAACCGAGCAGGACGATTTTATCCCCGTGATAAACCGTATTCTGAACGACCAGGGCCGTATTCGAAAACTGGAGGCCGACTACCTGCTGTATTCCCTTATTGATTCAATAGTCGACAATTATTTCGACATTCTGGAGAAGGCGGGAACGGTAATCGAGGAACTGGAAGATTCATTGATATCCAATCCCGTCGAGAAGATCATCAGCACGATACACACCATGAAACGCGAAATGATGCTGCTGCGAAAATCGGTATGGCCCCTCAGGGAGGTGATTTCAAGGATTGAGCGGGGAGAATGTCCCATTGTACAGGAAACTACACTGATATATTTCAAGGACATCCACGACCATATCATACAGATCGTGGATACCATTGAATTGTTCAGGGATATGCTCTCGAGCATGGTAGACATTTACCTTTCCAGCGTTAACAACAGGATGAGCCAGGTAATGAAGCTCCTCACCGTTATAACCACCATTTTTATCCCGTTGAGTTTTATTACCGGGATATACGGGATGAACTTTCATTTCATGCCGGGACTTGAATGGCGATATACGTTTTATCTGATTCTAAGCCTGATGGGGCTGATTGCTTTTTTTATGCTTTTTTATTTTAAGAAAAAAAACTGGTTGTAAGACTGAGCCGCCGGCGTATAGCCTGTATTGCTGCATAAGACCGATAGTCTTGGGTATTGAGATATGCCTATTCGCATCAAGCCTGTTCGACAACGGGTGGATATTTCCCTTAAAAATGTATACTAAAAATTGATTCCCACAGGGGTATGTCGAGGGTTGGATTTATAATTAATTCATCTCTTCAGGAGGTAACAACCATATGCCCACCACTCTTCTATGGGGAGGGTTCATTCTGCTGATAATATCCCTCTTGTTTTTTGATTTAAAAGTAATGGGGCGCAGGGTGCATGAAGTAACATTAAAGGAATCCCTGTTATGGGTGCTTTTCTGGGTAAGCCTGGCGCTGATTTTCAACGCAGGGATATTCTATTTCCGGGGCACAACCCCTGCCCTGGAGTTTATAACAGGGTACCTTATTGAATATTCCCTCAGCGTGGACAATATTTTCGTATTCATCCTCATATTCACTTACTTCGGAGTGCCGCCGCAGTACCGTCACAAGGTGCTCTTCTGGGGTATACTCGGTGCGATTGTGATGAGAATGATATTCATCCTTGTCGGAGTTGCCCTGATTCAAAAACTTCACTGGATCATATATGTCTTCGGTGCCTTCCTGGTATACATCGGGATAAAGCTGGCACTGGAAAAAGACAAGGAAATTCATCCCGAAAAGAATCCCGTAATCAAGCTGTATCGCCGTTTCTTCCCGGTGACCGAAGGCTTTGTTGGGGGAAACTTTTTCATTAAAAAATCTGGCAAGATTATCGCAACACCGCTTTTCGTCTGTGTGCTGGTGGTGGAAACATCGGATATCATATTCGCGGTGGATTCAATCCCGGCGATATTGTCCATAACCTATGATCCATTCATCGTGTACACATCCAATATCTTTGCCATACTGGGGCTACGCTCGCTCTATTTCGCCATTGCAAGCCTGATGCCGCTTTTCTACTATCTCAATTACGGCCTGTCGTTTATACTTGTCTTCGTCGGCGTGAAAATGCTGATCGCCGATTTCTATAAAATACCTGTCGCCGCGGCGCTCGGGGTGGTGGCGGGGGTGCTGATCATATCGATAGCACTCTCCGTACTGTTCCCGAAGAAAGAGGAAACGGCAAAAAGCTGATGCAGAAAATATAACGGTTTTGTTGTGGCTTCTCCTGTAGACACAAGGGTCCTGGAAGTACTTGAATGGCCTTCTGTCATCGCTGAGCTTTCCAGAAGATGTTCAACCGACCCGGGCAGGCAGAGGGCGGAAACCCTCTCGCCGCTTTCGCGCGACGACATTCGAAAGCGGCTGAGAAAGACCAGCGAATTGAAAGAAGTCCTTATCCAGGGAGAGGCGCCGGATTTCTCGGGTGTATCGGATATTAGGTCATCAATCGAAAGGGCCGTTAAAGAAGGTACGCTGCGGCTGGAAGAACTCTATGCCGTCAGGGAGTTCATACTGGCTTCCAGGAAAATCCGCGCCTTCTTCAACAGCCGCCGGGAATACCTGCCTTCATGGCGCGATCAGGCCGGGAGTATCAGCCCCTGTTCAGAACCGGGACAGGAGCTGATACCCGCATTCACCGACAACGGCGATCTCAGCAGCAGCCACTTTCCCCGTTTAAAGCAAATCAGGGACGAAATAAACGCGTTAAAAACAGAGATCGAAAAACGCATCAACGATCTGATCCATGCACCTTCTATGGATAAGGTGTTGCAGGAGAAGATATACAGCACACGAAATGAACGTTATGTGCTGCTGATAAAATCCTCCATGAAACACCAGGTAAAGGGAAACTCGCTGGATGTATCGTCGAGCGGCGCCACCGTTTTCATGGAACCAGAGCAGATACAGCCGTTAAACAACCGGCTGAACGCCCTGCTGGTGGAACTGCAGATAGAAATCTCGCGTATCGTTCGGGAACTGTCGCTGCTGGTTGGAAAACACGGGGCGGAACTCGAACTCAACCTGGACATAATGGCAGACGCCGATCTGCACAACTCAGCGGCGCGCTTCAGCATCGATCTGAAAGGGTGCGAACCAGAGGTGCCCGGCGAGCCGGTAATTAAACTGCTCGGCGCCCGCCATCCCCTGCTCTACCTGATGAGTCCCGAAACGACGGTTCCCAACGACATCACCCTGGGTTACGACTATACGGGACTCATAATTTCAGGGGCCAATACGGGAGGCAAGACCGTACTTCTTAAAACAACCGGCTTGTGCGTGCTCATGATCATGCACGGCCTGCACATCCCGGCGGGCCCGGACTCAGTGCTCGGCCCTTTCTCGTCCATAATGGCCGATATCGGCGACGACCAGAGCATCATTCATTCACTCTCCTCATTCTCGGGCCAGATAGTGGTACTCAGGGAGATGCTCGATAAAGCAGACAGCCGCACGCTGGTGCTGATCGATGAGATAATAGTGGGGACCAATCCCCGTCAGGGCGCCGCGCTTGCACAGTCATTCGTTGAACAGCTCGTCGCCACGGGAGCGCGGATCGTGGTAAGCACCCACTATTCCGAACTCAAGGAACTCGCGGGAAAGAACCCCTCCGTCAGAAACGCTTCGGTGTCTTTCGACCTGGAAACCCTCTCACCAACCTATCGACTGACTACCGGCCTGCCCGGGGTCAGTTATGCGCTTGAGATAGCCCGGCTCTACGGGATGCCCGAAACGATTATAACCCGCGCGAAAGAGCTCCTGGATTCGCGTGAACTTTCAGTGGAGTCGCTAATCGAAACCATGCAGCGCTATGAACAGGATATCCGTGAAGAGCGCGCCAGACTCGACCTGATACGGGAGGACATGGAGCGTGAAAAGACACACCTCCACGAAAGGGAAAAAACCCTCGAGCGTCAGCGTGAAAACCTTAAAAACGAACGGGGAGTGGAATTTCTCGACGAGCTGCATCGTCTGCGCGCCCGTGTCAACGAGAGGATCGGGGAACTCCGGCAGGCCGGAATGAAAGAGGCCGGTAATGTAAGGCAGGAACTCGAAGAGATCCAGAGCAGGATAATCGCGGACCTTGAGAAAAACCGGAAAATCCGTTACAGCCGCAAGTATCGTCCTTTCGATCCCGGGCGTGCGGCACCCGGAGACCGGGTATTCGTGCTGCCTCTGGAGAAAGAAGCGGTCATTGCCGACATGGACATGAAGGGGGAAACAGCCGAATTGCTGCTCGGCTCTTCCATAAAGAGCAGGTTCCCGTTCAGGGACCTTCTGACAAGACCCGTGGGAGATGGCGCCGGCCGCTCGACCGGAAGCGCCCGGACCGGGAAACATGAGAAATCCGCCCCGGCCGAAGGGGCGCCCCACTCTCCGCCTGAAAAAGAAGGCATCACCATCCAGACCAGCTATAATACGGTGGACCTGCGGGGCATGCGCGTGGAAGAGGCGTTGATCAAGATGGAAGCGGACTTCGACCGTATGCTGCGCGGCGGAATCACGCCGGCAGTGGTAATTCACGGCCATGGCACCGGCGCCATGAAAGAGGCCGTTCGTGCCGGCCTGTCTCAGTCCTCATATGTCGACCATTTCAGGCCGGGAAAATACGGCGAAGGCGGCGACGGCGTTTCCATTGTTTATCTGAGAGTCTGAAATATTTTGCGGTTCATAAGAAAGCCATCGTTATCCCCTTCCCGCTCAAGCCGCTGCGTGTATTTTCCGGTCAGGAGGCGGTACTTTCCTGTCCGGTAGTCCGTATTACAGGAAAATGGATTTACTTTTACCCGATGAATTCTCTAATATACTTTCTTGAGCTTACAGTTAAGGAGGTGACCGTGGGAAAATCGGCACGACCGATATTCAGTCTGTTCTTCATGATACCGATATGCCTGTGTATGCTGTTATCGTTCTGTTCACGCGAGGATACACGCACGTACTCAAGCAGGGAAAAGGCGTTCTCGATCCGGTTCCCCAAGGCATGGGAACAGAAGGAGGGTTATATGGGGACGGTGGTTATCGCCCTGGAACCCGCCGAAGGAAGAGGCGATTACTTCAGGGAAAACATGAACGTCGTGGTCGAAGACCTGTCTGGCAACGTCAACATTTCCGATTATATTCACTCCAGTCTCGCCGGCATGGGAAAGGTGCTTCCCGATTTTAAAGTCATTGAACGAAAACCGGCAGGCAGGCGCACATCCCCCTCTGAACAAATACGCTATTCATACCGCCTGGGGACCATCGACCTGGAAAGCACCGCCCTGATCCATATCAGCCGCGGCAGGGCCTACGTTGTCACCTGTACCGCCGAGAAGGAGCATTCACCCCGCTACCGAAAAACCTTTGACGCGATCATGGCCGGTTTCAGGACCGAATGAAGCCTCCATGAACGCGACCGGTCGGAAAATGTGATGGCCATAAAAAAAAACCTACCCGGCGTTGTTCCCATCGACGGGTACGCAGCGGTTGAAGAGTGGGCATACGTCCCCGCCAGGACCCGCGGCAACCGCGTACGAAGGAAGTTCAGAACACTCAAACGCTCCCGCGGCAACTGCTATTTTTCACATGGCGTGCCGGCGGGTATGATCGACTTCTGCTACCGTGCGGTACTGAAGCTGGGATTGCGGGAGAAAAAGCTCATTTTCCTCCGCGGCGTGGTGAAAAAGGACCGACGCATCCTCTCGCTGGCCGTGGCGGTTCGCGAGCTGGACTGGGACACCGGAACCGCGATAGTTATCCCCCGACAGCTGCGCTACCGGAATAAAAACCGTTACCGTATCGGGAAAAAAGAATACGAAATACGCACCATGGAACTGGTCGTGCTTCAGGGACTGCTGCGCCTTTCATATCACCGTAAAGGAATATCCTGGTACTCGAACAGGGCAGCCGAGATTATCGCGTGCGGCTGGAAATGCCTGGAGAACCCCGAACCTGCCGGAGTTTATATAGTAAAAAACCGGTGATATTAATATGGCATTCATCCCATTACGACGGAATCGGGGGTTTTTTGCTTTACAGACAGCCGGTTTTCCGCAAGTATATACGCTTGCTACCCGGCAGATCCTGTAGTGGAATCTTTACATGTTCCATTTTAATCAGGAATATCCGCGGGCACTAAACCTCCGCTAAGGAAACCATCGATAACAGAGGACGTTCACTATGGCATACAAAATTGCACTCTACCCCGGTGATGGAGTGGGACCCGAAGTGGTCGCCGAGGCCAGAAAGGTGCTTGAATCACTCCGCCTGGATTTTACCTTTACCCTTTTTGGCTGGAACACCGCGCTTTACAAAAAAACCGGGAAATGCGCCCCTGAAGACTTCCTGGAACAGCTTGCCCCTTTCGACGCGATCCTCCTGGGAGCGCTGGGAAACGCGGCAAACGCTCCCGACCATATAGCGGTCGAGCCCCTGCTGGATATGCGTAAGGGATTCGACCAGTATGTGAATATCCGGCCGGCGGTGCTGTACCAGGGGGTGGATTGTCCGCTGAAAAACGTGCAGCCCTTTGAAATCGACATGGTGGTCATCAGGGAAAATACCGAGGGAGAATACACCACCCTCGGCGGACGTCACTACATGGGGACACCCCATGAAGCGGCAATGCAGATTAACTATTTTACCCGCATGGGCACCGAACGGATCATCCGCTATGCCTTCGAGACGGCCCGCAGGCGACCGCGTAAACATGTCACCAGTATCACCAAATCAAATGTACTGAAATACAGTATGGTGTTCTGGGACACCGTTCTCGCCGAAACCGCAAAGGACTATCCCGACGTTAAGTACAGTTCCATGCTGGTCGATGCGGCCGCCATGAACTTTGTGCGCACGCCCCGTAACTTCGATGTGGTGGTCTCATCCAACCTGTTCGGCGACATCCTCACCGATATCGCCGCCGTTATAATCGGTGGAATGGGGTTCGCCGGCAGCGCGAATATCAATCCCGCGCGGACATACCCCTCAATGTTTGAACCGGTACACGGTTCGGCACCCGACATCGCGGGGAAGGGTATGGCCAACCCCGTCGCGGCGGTTCTTTCCGCCGCGATGATGCTGGATTTCCTGGGTGAAAACGACAGTGCGGAAAAAGTCAGAAAAGCGGTACAGGGCCATCTGGCCGACGGCAGGGTGAAAACACCCGACAGGGGGGGAACCCACACCACAGGCCAGGCGGGGGACGATATAGCCGGAAGGTTATAGGAGGATACCGTGAATTACAGTGAATACACCAATCCAGACGTCAGGATCAAGGAATACTATGTCAAGATGTCCGACGGGGTTTCGCTGAAGATTGTGGATTTTATCCCTCCCGTGGACGGTCCCAGGAAACCCGCCATTCTTTTCGTCGCCGGCTGGATATCCATGATTTTCGGCTGGAAAGGTGTTTTGAAGGTCATTACGCCTCTATACCGCACGGTATACCTGGAGACCCGCGAGAAGTCCTCGTCGATACTACCACGGCACCCAGGTGTCGCCTTCGACATGGGCAGGCTGCGCATGGATCTCGGGGATACCATCGAACAGGTCATCCCGCCGCGGAAGGACGTGTTCATGGCCGGCAGTTCACTCGGCGCGACCGCCATACTGGAATACCTGCTGGGGGAAGGGCGCAAGCCGCAGGCGGTGATGCTGGTGGCGCCTAACGCAGAATTTCGTTTCCCTCCTGTACTAGGACACATTATTCCATCGTTGCACCCATCCCTGTACCTTGCGGTCAAACCCCTGATTAAATGGTACCTCAAGAATTTCAGAATAGACAAGAAGAAAGAACCTGAACAGGTAAAGAAGTACGAAATCACCCTGGACGAAGCCGATCCTTACAAGCTGAAACCCAACGCCATCGCCCTGCGCAACTACTCGATATGGGACCGCCTGGGTTCGGTTTCCACACCTTCCCTGATCATCGGCGCAACTTCGGACAAGCTGCACGGCGAAGCGATATTGAAAGAAATGGCGGGCAGAATGCCCCGCGCCGTTTACCGCGAACTCGCCAGCAACAAGGAAACCCACAGTGAGAAGGCGGGCGAACTGATGGCCGGATTTATCAGAAAAAGGGAATACCTGGAACTGTAAACCCTCTCTTTTAATACTTGATATTTTTACCCCGCATAACTACCTTATAAATACGCACGGGAAAATCCCATCGAGTACATGGTCCGGATACAGATTGAAAGTTTTCTTTATCACGTGAAGAAAACACAGGTACCGGAGTGCGGGGATCGCCCCATTCAAGGTGCGCAAGGTAACCATTAATGTCTCTATGCAGGGTAAATGTAACGAATGTATTCGTTGATGAGGGTACCGGCTCTCCGGTGGTAATCCTCCAGGACCAGGAAAGCGGCGATGTTCTTCCTATACTGATCGCACCGCTCGAAGCCAGCCTGATCGCCATAGAAATGGAAGGGAAAAAGCCGATCAGGCCGCTGAGTCATGATCTTATGGCGAACATACTGAAGGAACTTTCCTGGGCGGTGGATTCGGTAGTCGTCGAAGACCTCCGCAATAATATTTTCTATGCCAAAATCATCCTCACCTCCGGGGAACACCGGATCGAAATCGACAGCCGCCCCAGCGATTCCATCGCTCTTGCATTGAGGACCAAATCCCCCATATTCGTACAGAAAAAAGTGTTCGCTCTCGCGATGGGTATAGAAAACGCGGCCAAAAAAGTAGACGAGGAAACGCTCAAGGAACTGCTTGAAGACCTGGAAATCGACGATGTGGGCGGAAAAATAATGTAATCCCCCCTGGTGTACTTCAGGGTTTCCCGTCAATCCGTCCCCGTTATACGCTTTTACACAGGGTGACACACGCAACCGGCACCGTGTATGCCTGAAACCGTGTACGCGTGTGCGGATATTGTCGAATAAAAAAGAATTCCATATCACTACAGGAGGGTCACCCCCATGTCCGCTGTCGCAGAAACACCCTCGAAAAGCATCGCGTCCCTCAACGATATTATCAGGGAATTAACCGAAATCGATTTCAAGCTGGAGTCCAATATCGAAACCACCATGTGGATCAGCGATCCGCACGGCGCGGGAGATCGTTTCGTTTCGATATTGAAGGGAAGGTTCGGTCTGGTGTGGAGGGTCTGTTACGAGGCGCTGCCCAAGACTTTTTCCACCGAGAAAATCGAGTATCTGGGGAGGATAATACGCAAGGAGAAGTATTTCGCCGGTGATATCTATGCGATGGAACGACAGGACGTAATAGCGGCCCTGGTGAAAGTGGTGCAATACCGTGTGCAGAACAGTCTCGATTTCGACACCCTGCGGGGCAATATAAACCGCGACCTGAAAACGGTGCTGGAAAACATGATACTGAATTATCAGGTGCCCAACATCGTTTATGAAAACGACATCATTGCGGACCGCATCATTATCGCGTTATGTAAAATCATAAAACATGTCATCCTGGGAAACATCATAGTGCTGGGGGACATATTCGACCGGGGCGATGAACCCGATAAGATCGTCAGAATCCTCAATCATAAGGACATACGTCCCTACGTTCGTTTCGTCTGGGGGAACCACGACATATTATGGATGGGCGCCGCGGCGGGGAACCGTTCCATGATCGCCGAAGCGCTGCGCATTAGTTTCAGATACGACAACGTGGATTTCATCACACGGCTCGGGATAGATTGTTCGCGGCTGATCGATTTCGCCCAGAAACTTTACCCCGGAGAAGTGAAGGGAAACTTCAAGGCGAAAAAAGACATTTCGCGCAAACTGGAAAAGACTCTTGCGATCATACAATTCAAGCTTGAGGAAAAAACCATTCGTGCGCATCCCGAATTCGGGATGGAGTCCCGCCTCTGGCTCTCCCGCCTGGCCGAAATGATCAGGTCGGGAGACATCGACGGCCTTACCGATACCCACTTCCCCACGCTGAACCCGGAAAAGCCCACAGAACTTTCCCAGGAAGAACATTTGATCATTGAAGACCTGGCGCTCCAGTTCACCGGCAGCCCCAGGCTGAAGGCACTCATGAGGTTTTTCTTCGAGCACGGCAAGATGTATCACATCAACAATTATATACTCAATATTCATGCGCTCATCCCCAGCACCGCGGAAGGTGTGTTTGAAGAATTCCTGGGCTTCCGGGGGAAGGACCTTTTTGAACACATTCAGAACATGGTCAAGCGTATAGGTAAAAACTATTTCGAAGGCAGACCCCAGAATCCCGATGAGCTCGCCGTTATGTTTTACCTGTGGTGCGGACCACGTTCACCCTTTTTCGGCAAAGACGCTATGAAGACTTTCGAACGATACTTCTTCAAGGACAAGGCGACTCACAAGGAAAAACTTTTATACTGGGGGGAGAACATCAAAAAGAAGGATTTCATGGACAAAATAACGGGGGAATTCAGGGTCAGGCGGATAGTATACGGCCATACACCCGTTGATATCAATAAGGGTGAAAAAATAGCCTCTCCCGACGGCAGGGCAATTAACATAGACGGCGGATTCTCAGAGGCCTATCTCAACCGCGGGCACGCGCTCATTCATACCCCCCAGTCCCTGTATGCGATAATCCTGCCCACACCGGAAGAAATACGGGATGCCCGCATGAAAAAGGAATCGGTCAGGCTGCTGATTGAGACCATCGATAATTTCGAGAACCCGCTCAAGGTAAAGGACACCTATACAGGCAAACAGCTCATGAAAAGAAGGGATGAGCTGTTCGAGATGCTGCAGGAATATAAAAACGGCGAATAGCCTCCCGGCTGCGGGCGTGGCGATCCGCGGTACAAAATGCTCTTGACCACGGCTTTACCATTGAATATATTCTCTGTAATTTTACGGAAATTCTTTTTGCGCTACTATACGGCATTTACGGTAGCAAACGGTATGCGGGGTACCACGATACTCCGTACCGTTAACTTAGACAGGGAGGTATCACTACACATGAAAATGCTGAAACGGATACTGGTGGTTGCGACTATCGTATTGATGATTCCGGCATCGGGTTTCGCCATCGTCGATTTCGGGGCTTACGGCGGTTATTATTTCGCGGGGGAGCTGGATCTCGGCGATTTCAGCGACAGGAAACCCGGTACGGCCGGCTGGGAATACGGCTTTCTGGGCCATCTGAACGGAGGAGTACCCATGCTCTTTTCAGTGGGACTGGGCGGGTTCTGGCAGAGATCACCTTTACAATACGAGGCGGCCGGTACCTCTTATGACGCGAAAAAGACCACATACGGGCTTGATATAATAGCACAGCTTGAGCTTCCTATTATCATCCATCCTTACGTACGCGCGGGTATCGCCATAAAAGAAAAACTGGAAATAGAGTATGAGATCGCCGGCTCTACTTATACGAAGAGCAACGAAGAATACTTCAAGTCGTATTACTTCGGTCTGGGTGCGGGGTTTACGGTGTTCCCGATGGTGCAGCTTTTCGGGGAATACCTCTTCACCAGATCAAAGCAGGAAAACGGCGTTGAGCTGCAGGGAAGCGCGGTCCATGTGGGGGCGAAGATTTCGATCTGACGCCTGTTAAAGTCTTTTTTACAAAAAAGCGGGGGTGCTGAATCGAGGAGCGGAAGTACAACCGAGTACGGCACCTCTTTTTTTTTCTGATGTAAAAGAAACAGGAAGATGAGGTGTTTTTACCTGTTTCTGAAAAATCCGATCGCAAAAAGGGGCCGGCCCAACACAAGGGAGGCCCTTTTTTACTGGATGCAATCCAGGTAGGTTTTAAGCTGTTCCGCGATCCGCTGCGCAAGATCCCTGTCGAGCATAGTTATTTCCGTATGTTTACTTCCCGACGGTTGTTCCTTCAAAACACCGGCTTCCACGTACCTCTCAAGGGCGGTGTTATAATTGGACATGGACAGCGATTCCGACATCCTGACTATTCCGCTGTGATAGAGCGTGACACCTTCTTTACGCACATCGGTAATCAGTTCACGGCGGCCTATCCTGGATATTCTGCGGTCTACCAGCGTCCGCGCAACGATGAGGTATGACTCAAGAGTGTCCTGGCAGATTTTCGCCAGATACCTGATATCTTCCGTCTTTTCCTCATTGACCGTACAGGAACCCCCCTCTACCCCGATCAACCCTTCGCACCGGAGATAATCAGAAACACGCGGAGGAATAAAATCCTCACCGCAGTCATCCCAGTCCGCATATAAAAAGTCCCGTGAGAACAGTTCCCTGATGCGGTAATACTCCGCGCGGAGGTCTTCCCCCGACAGCGCCCCACCTCCCCTGGCGCGAAGCGCCAGCAGGGCAAGGCATGAGAATGATATCGAGATGAAATAATGAATAATGCTGTTTTTATAAAAAACTATCTGTGCCCTGTTGTCATCCCTGAGCACGTAGTGGTCCTTTATGACTTCCCGGTTTTTGGCGCCCTGCACCTGCATCTCTTCGACAATCCGGTCCTCAAGATATGAGGTCAATACATAGTCCATTATCTCGTTAATATCGGCCTGTTTCTCAAGGGATTCAGACATGTGTACTCCAAGATGCCGCAGGTAGCGCAGCAACGCCCCCACTCTCTCCTCCAGGACATTTCTGGAGAAACCTTTGACGGAGCATAACAGTATCGCGGCGGTCACCAGCGCGAAGGGTGTCACCATGGTGACTTCATTTATTTTCCGTATAATCGTGTTGGCCGTCTGCTCCGCGGTGCTCAGACTTCTCGACGGCGAATCCATGATTTCCTTTATGCTGAAGGGCTTGTTGAACGATACATACACCTTCCCGTACTTCCTCTTGAGAAAATGACGGCTTTCCAGGACCGATGAGACCGATTCGTTTTTCTTCTGTTTTCCCTTAAGCTCCTGCACATAGGTTCTTTCTTCCAGAATACGGTCATAATTAATGGCGATAGGCACCACTATAAGGTCCTTATGGTATCCTTCCTCAAGCGCTTCTATCAGGTAACTCAGAAAGCCGAGTTTGGGGAACACCGGTTTCCCTGTCCTGGTGCGCCCTCCTTCAATAAAAAACTCTATGGTATAGCCTTCAGAGACCAGGCTCTTCACATACTGCCGAAACACCGTCGAGTAGAGTTTCTTCCCCCTGAAACTTCTTCTGATAAAAAAAGCGCCTGAATGCCTGAAGAGATTTCCCAGCGGAAAGAAAGAAAGGTTTACGCCCGCCGCTATAAACGGCGGAAACATCTTGTTCTCGTAAAGCAGATATGAAAGGATCAGGTAGTCCATATGGCTCTTATGGCAGGGCGCAAGCACCAGGGGCCCCCGCTGGGCAGCTTCCCTGATCTGGCGTATGGCTTCAGGATCATAGCTGATACCGTCATAGATCCTTCTGAACACATAATTCATGAATTTTTTAAAAAGGGTGATCCAGGTGACCGAATAATCGGCGGCTATTTCACGATAATACTTCATTGCCTTTTTACGCAGCGCTACCGGCGATTTTTTCTCTTCCCGCGCGACCGTCTCGATGGTATCCAGAACGTTTTTATGGTACAGCACCCTCTCCATCATTTCCTGCCGGGATTTCACCACCGGGCCGAGGATGGTCCTCTTTTCGTGATGATATATTCCCAGGAGCCTGTTACGCAGCTCAATGGCTATCTGCCGGGAATCGTCCGAGCGGGAATTCAGTATCTCTTCTTTCAGATTGATGGGGGCGGAGATCCGTACGAAAGCGGGATTCAGGCTCCTCAGGGTGGCGATCCATCCCGAGACCAGTCCCTTATCGCCGGTGGCCCTGGGGGTCACAAAATCCCTCGGGCTCGCCCATACGGGACCCTGTGCGCTGCTTCTTTCAGGATTACGGTTCCAGAAAATCATCTGCGGGACCAGATACACAGGTTTGTCCATGCTCTTCTGTACTTCCACCAGGTGCACCAGGGGATCGTACTTGATCTCGGTATACCGGCGCATAAAGAACAAGCGCGACATCAGGGAAAGGATTATGCTGTCGTCGTTCAGGAGTATGTCTTTGACATAACTGGTATCGAATATATTCCGGTATTTTTTCCGTAAAATCAGACTGTTGAACAGTTTTACAATCCGCTTCCACACGAAACCGGCCTGCTGCAGTAAAAAGGGATTGTACTCCAGGGCGAAAACCGGGGGCCTTAGCCCTTTTTTTCTCAGCAGGTTGTAAAATATTAAAAGTGATATATTGGAGCTGTGAAACGAAGCATACACGATATGCTTCTCGGGAGAATGAAATTCTTTCAGCGTTGCAAGACTCTCGGCGTCAAAATCGACACGACGGAACAGGAAGGCCGCAAGCTTCTCGACCAGCGGGTTCAACCGCTCATATATCTCGCCGTCATAAATATTTGAAGTGATGATACCGTCGCTTTCATGTCTGACCATATAAAAAACCCCTGATTTTCTTCTCGATCCGTTTTAGACCGCACGAACTCACTGTCCTGCCCTGGACCACCGGCACATGGTGTTATCTAACTGCTGCGGTTTTTTGATTTCTGATGTACAGTTATGTTTTAAACTGTATTGCTTACACTATCCCAAGATATGCTGCCGTACCGCGGTGTACACATACCGGCGGATACGCCATACTTTGAAGCTTTCGATGGAATTTATTCCCGAATATGGATTTTCCTCTATACTCTCCCTGAGAACAAATATAGCAAGTAATTTTTGACGGTTTTTCATATCATATATGCAAAAGTGACTATATTTATTCCGGTTTTAACGGAACAAATCATGTATATACGCGCGGAAAGAGTTATCCGGTCACACGGCACGGGTGAATGCCTTCGGCATAATATCCGAACGGATAAAAAAATGATTGAAATTAAAACCACCATTGACATTGTTGAAAAAAATCGGGATGTAGCGCAGTCCGGTAGCGCGCTGCGTTCGGGACGCAGAAGTCGGGAGTTCAAATCTCCCCATCCCGACATTTGTTAATACCGGGTTTTTCCAGCGGAACCATCAGAAGGGATAAAAATAACCTTCACTCACGAGTGATCGTACAGGCCGAAACCGCTGGCCTGACGGATTCTCGTGCGGCCCGCCTGAAGATCGTGTTATTCATAATGATCCGCTGATTCATTACCTGGATATATGTGCCGATAAATAGCTTGAAAGTCCTTTTCCATTTTTGTACAATAATCAGCCGACACCTTCTGCCCGAGGGAGACCGGCTGTCGATAATATGTCCATGCGGAGACGCTGAACCTTTTTCAGGAGTGCTATATATCAATCGGAATTCATGAATCCAGAGGGTACTATACTGCTGCGGGCATCGTATTTCTCCAGCCAGGATGGCCGCAGGGCGGCAATGGATGAGATCGCCGACGCAATCAACGGAAGCGCGGCGGGGCGTCTGCTCGACATGAGAAACCTGCACCTTGCGGCCGATGAAGCTCTAACCAACGCGATGGAACACGGTAACCGGTGGAACCCGGAAAAAAAGGTCCATGTGAAGGTTATTTTAAAAGACAGGCAACTGAGCATTTCGATTGAAGACGAAGGTGCGGGCTTTGATGCCGATGCAATCCGCAATAACAGAATTAAAAAGGATTCCAGGAGGGGGAGAGGAATCAGGCTGATCCAGGAGTTTTGTACCGCACGTTGGAACGACCGGGGCAACCATATTGAACTTGATTTTGAACTCGAAAGTGATGAACAGAAAGATTGATAAAACACTGATCCTCTTCGCCGTCGGCGGCATCCTCATGGTTCTGCTGCCGTCGGTTTCGGCCTTCGGCATGGATATCGGAGGGGCTTTTACCGAAATCAGGCAGAACTTCCGGGAGCTGAAGGAATCCATCGAAGGGATCGGAAGGTTCATCACCGCACTGCACGGCATTATAGGCGCGGTGACATCCGTTATCGATCCTGCGGCGCTGCTGCTGCTCATGGTGGTGCTGGTTTTTTCCGCGGGGTTTTCCTCCATCGGTATACCCAGGGGGAAGGCGTCGTTCGCCGTTTCCCTGATCGCCGTAGACCTGATCTGGTTCCTGTGGAAAAGAAGCATGAACCCCGGGACCCTTGCCTACCTGCCGGGCATGTTGATCGCGAACCTGTATATTATTGTACCCTACCTGAGTTTTGTTTTTATCTGCAGGGTTCTTAGAAAACATGTGAGTGCCGGCGGGTACGCGCTTTCGAAGTCCATCAGGAAGCATGTGTTCCGGAGGGGAGTGGATAAAAGCGACGCCCTGTTGCTTACCGATAAACTGAGAGGCAGCAGCGCGGCCGCCGTAAATTCCCTGGAACGGGACTTCGAACGGGACGACGGGCGGGCGGACCTTTCCCGGGGGACGCGCGAGCTGCTCGCCGAACTGGCGAAAAACCTGGATAAAATCCGCGCCCTTTAGGAAAAACCAATGGATTTGAACTACAACAGTCAGGGCAAAGTGCTGATCATAGAGCTTTCGGGACTCTTTGAATACTCCGATGAGGCGAAACTGCAGAGATTCATCAGAAACGGGCTCAATGAAAAACCGTCGGTTCTGGCGCTGGAACTGGTCAACGTGGATTCAATAAACTCGGCGGGTATAGCCGCCCTGCTCTCGATACTCAAGCTTTCAGACGAAAGCAAGGTGGAACTGGTGCTCTACGGGATGAACCAGAAAGTGATGCATCTTCTGGAGAAAGTATTTTCCCAGGACCTGGTCCCCTTACTCTCAGAGGAAGAATTCAGAATCAAATACCTTTAAACCTGCCGGACAAATAATCATGGTTTTGCCGCGTCTTCCCCTGCAAGAAGGCGGCGGTCCCTTCTGTGGAAACGGTTTCCCTGAGGAATTATAATGTGATAAAAGTGCTTTACACCTTCCCGTGGCCGGTCCTACCATCATACACAGACCTACTCGCGGCAAAAAAATCAATTTCACGTATCAGGCAGGATGACAACCGATGGAAAAACTCACACCTTCAGGCGTTAGTAAAACCAGGGGACCGGTGGTGCTGGTTATTATGGACGGTATGGGGATCAGTCCCCTGTCCGCGGGGAACGCGTTTCTGCAGGCCAGGACCCCGAACCTGGACAGACTGATGCGCACCTGCGTGTACACCACCCTGAAAGCCCACGGCACCGCGGTAGGGCTTCCCTCAGACGATGATATGGGCAATTCGGAGGTGGGACACAACGCGCTGGGGGCGGGAAGGATTTTCGACCAGGGCGCCAAACTGGTCAATAAGGCGATAGAAACGGGGAGCATATATTCCACCGACACATGGAAAGCCCTCATGGAAAAACCGCGCAACGGCGGCGCCACGCTGCACTTCATGGGCCTGCTCTCCGACGGGAACGTGCATTCCCATATAGACCAGCTGTTGCGGCTGCTCGAAAGGTCGGCCGCGGAGAAAGCAGCCCGTGTGCGGCTTCATATTCTCCTGGATGGAAGGGACGTGCCCGAAACCTCGGCCCTGGAATACGTCGACAGACTGGAAGGGGAGCTCGCGGAACTCAACGCACGGGGCCTTGATTACCGCATCGCTTCGGGAGGGGGAAGAATGATTACCACCATGGACCGTTACGAGGCCGACTGGAACGTGGTGAAGAACGGGTGGGACGCCCATGTTCTGGGCAGGGCGCGGCCCTTCCCCTCGGCCCGCGCGGCCATAGAACAGTATCGAAAGGAAGACCGGACCGTGACCGACCAGTACCTTCCGTCGTTCACCGTTGTCGATGATAAAGGCCCCATAGGCGCCATAGAAGACGGCGACTCGGTGATATTCTTCAACTTCCGCGGGGACCGCGCCATCGAGATATCCAGGGCCTTCGAGGAAAGCGACTTTACCGCGTTCGACC
>CAZUXY010000018.1:0-72820 GCA_964624235.1 uncultured Leptospirales bacterium
TGTCCCTCAGGCCGAACTGGAGGCCTATCGTCACGGCGTTCCGTTTTCCATTGACCGCCTTTTCGGCCGGCAGCCGCACGAAGGTGATGTGGACCGTCAGGAAAAAGAACAGCACCACCAGAAGGGCGAGGGTCGAAAAAAAAGCGAACCTGCTCGATTGCCCTATGATGGAACGTTCACGCTCGTCCCGTTCCCTGATTCGCGCAAGTTTCGACAGAAAGGTGTCGCGAAAACCCGACGACACCAGCAGTAAAATAAGAACGTATATCAGCACCATGAACCAGAAAACGAGATGCAGCGACAACGCTTCCCGCAGAATCTTTACAAAAGCGCTGTTCGTTCCCATGGCGTCGGCCTGTTCCTGTAAAAAACCCCAGACAAATATTATCGCGACCGCCGGGGATGAATAAAGCAGGTATTTCGGCAGAAACCGGTTAATTTTTTTCATTGGTGTCCTCCTCAATGGTGAATAGGGAATGGATGTCCGTATTGAAATAACGTGATAGCCTGAACGCCAGTTCCAGGGACGGATTGTAGTTACCCTTCTCGATGGCCACAATTGTCCCCCGGGTGACGCCGACGGCGTCGGCCAGTTGCTGCTGGGTAATCCTTCTTTCCGCCCGTAAAACATGGATGCGGTTGACTATTTTGAGGTTTGGTATCGGTGGGCTCACATAATCACCTCGCATATGTTAAGTGTAGTATACATAATGTATAGTATATTATACATTATGTCAAGTATTTAATACATTTTTTTGTTTTTTTTCGGAATAAACGACCTTATCGGCGCCGAAGGGACGAGAAAAACCGCGTATAACGGCTGAACCGGACGCTGAATGCTTTTCTCAAAATCACTGGACATCCGATGCCGTACATATTACAGGGGAGCCGTTTGCCGGCTGGGCGGCTCTCCGCCGGCAACAGACAAAAGCGCAGATGGAAGGACTATATGCATAGCTGGATAGGCTGGGTTGATCAGATGGACGTGTACCTTATTTCGTTCTGCGTTCTTCTCGTCATCCTGATGTCGATACTGAAAAAGGAAAAACGCACCTTTGAGGACAAGCTCATGTTTTCCCTGGCCTTAATCACGGCAGTGCTCATGAGCTTCGACACCGTGGGATGGATCATCGACGGAAAGCCCGGCCGGGGGCTCATCGTTCTCAACAACGCGCTCAACGTCTTTCTGCAGAGCGTTGTTTCGCTGCCGGCCTACCTGTGGGCGCTGTACGCGAGCAACGTCTCCTTTCGGGACAAAAGGATCGTGCGACGGCTTGCCGTCGCCGGCGCCCTGCCGCTGATCGCCGCCGCCCTCATGGTCGCCTCCAGTCCCTTCACCGGGCTCACCTTCACCATCGACGCCGGCAATACCTATCACCGGGGCCGCTCTTTGCGGTCCTGTACGCCATAAGCTTCGTCTACCTGGTATACAGCTCGGTCATCACCGCGGTCTATTGGAAGGAGATCGACCGCGCCATCCTCAAACCCGTGTTCTTTTTCCCGCTGCCGCCCATTATCGGCGGTGCCCTCCAGTGCTGGGCTTACGGGCTGAAACTGATCTATCCCGGAATCACCCTCTCGGTGGTCATCATCTACGTGCTGGTGCAGCAGCTGCGCCTGTCCACGGATTATCTGACCGGCGTCGGCAACCGCCTGTCGTTGGACGACTGCCTGGCCGAATGCTTTTCCGACGGCCCGCAGGGCAGGCCCTTCAGCGCCCTCATGATCGACGTGGACGACTTCAAACAGATCAACGACACCTTCGGGCACCATGCCGGCGACACGGTGCTCAGGGAACTCGCCGATCTCCTCAGCGGCAATGTCCGCCGAAACGACTTCATCGCGCGTTATGCCGGCGACGAGTTCGTCGTGGTCATAAAAAACGACGACGGGCAGATCCTCGACAAGGCGGTTGACCGGATCGAACGGGCCATGGAAAAGCTCAACGCCGGACCTGAAAGATCCTTCAGCATCGGCATCAGTATCGGCTGCGGTGTCTGTGAGCCGGGACGATGGAAGAACCAGGACGAGTTTATCGGCGAGATCGACCGGCGCATGTACGAAGCGAAGCGGCTGAAGAAGGAAAACAGGAAAGCCTGAGTCTCCCGCTGGCCGGCCCTCTTCGACGAAGAAAAACGGCTGCTGTTGCAGGCGGTGGGTCCGGTAATCAGCCTGGAACATATCGGCAGCACCGCCGTGCCCGGCATAAAGGCCAAGCCGACCGTCGACATCCTGATAGAGATCGACAGGGCCGCCGACATCGCGGCCTTCATCGAAAACATGAAGGCCGCGGGCTATCAGTTCACCCGTCGCCCGGAGAACCCCGCGCCGCACCTGATGTTCATGAAGGGGTACGGCCCCCGGGGCTTCGAGGGGCAGGCCTTTCATGTGCACGTACGCTACCGGGGCGAATGGGACGAGCCGTATTTCAGGGACCTCCTTAAGGCGCGTTCCGACCTTGCACGGGAGTACGATCGCCTGAAGCAGGATCTGGAAAGGAAATATAAAACGACCGGGAGGCCTATACCGGGGGAAAGACCGGGTTCATAAAACGGGTTTTTGCCGGGGCGGTAAGGTCCGCCGGAGGAACGACACCGGGACCGGTGAAATAAAGTATGGACAAAATGAGCCGACGCCGTTTCACTACCAGGTGATCACTGTGGGGTTGAGAAATTCAGTTCGTACGAGCAACGAACCGATGGTCAGGACCAGGATCATAAAAACCGCTTCAATCGTCAGCGTCGCCGGCAATACGGTGCTCGCCCTCGCGAAAATAACGGCCGGTCTTGTTTCCGGAAGCATGGCGGTGTTCGGCGACGGCCTGGACAGCCTCACCGACGTCTTCATCTCGCTCATTACCCTGGTTATCTCGGTCGTTATCACCCATCCGCCCGATCGGGAGCACCCCTACGGCCACTTCAGGGCCGAGACCATCGCCACCTCGGTGCTGGCCTTCATTATATTCTTCATAGGCGGGCAACTCTCCCTCTCGAACTTGGAAAAACTCATGCACCACGAGGAGGTGCGTATGCCAGGCGTACTGGCGGTGTACGTAACGGTTTTTTCCATCGCCGGGAAGCTGGCGCTCGCGTGGAGCCAGTATTCCCTGGGGAGGAAATCGGGCAGCGCCATGATCATCGCCAACGGCAGGAACATGCTGAACGACGTCATCACCTCGGCCGGGGTGCTTGTCGGGCTGGCCTTCGCCTTCTACCTTAACACGGCGCTTATCGATCGCGTGCTCGCCGCGGCCATCGGCGTCTGGATCATGATCAGCGCCGTACGCATTTTCATGGGGACCGTCACCGAGGTCATGGAAGGTGAGACCGACATGAAACTGTACAATATCATCTTCGAAATCGTGAGGGACACCGAAGGTCTGCACAATCCTCACCGCCTCAGGATACGGAAACTCGCCTACAACTACATTCTCGATATGGATGTCGAGGTCAACGGGAACGAGACGGTAAAGGACGCCCACGATCGGGTGAAACTGCTCGAGAAAAAGATCCGGGCGGCCGTTCCGAACATCTACGACCTCATCATTCATATAGAACCCCTGGGGAATTTTGAAATCCATGAACGCTGGGGACTCAAGGAAAAAGACCTGTCCTGAGCGGTATTCGGAAGGTTAACGGGGAAATGATAGAATCAATGCTCGGCAAAGATCAGTACAGCGGACCCGAAAAGTACGAGGCCCGAGTTTATCTGAACGCGAAATTCAAGACGAATCCGAAATCAGCGTTCCGCTGGACCTTCGAGCATTTTCCCCGAAAGGAGCGTCTTGCCGTACCCGAGCTGGGATGCGGGACGGGGCTCTTCTGGAGGGCCAACCGGGACGCGATCCCCGCGAACTGGTCTATCACCCTCTCCGATTACTCCGAAGGGATGCTCGAGCGGACGCGCGGCGCCCTCGCCGGCGTAGATCGAAATTTCAGCTATGAGGTCGTTGACGCCGAACACATACCCTTCCACGACGGGCGTTTCGACCTGGTGCTTGCCAACAATATGCTCTACCACGTCGCAAACCGCCCGGCGACCATCGGGCATGTCCGCCGGGTCCTCCGTGACGACGGGGTCTTTATAGCCTCCACCATGGGGAGGGACGACATGCGCGAGATGCACCTCCTCCTGTACGATTTCCTGGATAGCCGCGGCCGGAGCTTTAGGTTCAGGGAACTCCCCTTTTCACTGGACAACGGGAAAGAGCAGCTTGAACCTTTTTTCCCGACCGTGACAATGAAGCGTTATGAGAACCGGCTTGAGATCGACGAAGCGGATCCGGTTGTCCGCTACAATCTTTCGATTAACGGGATGCACAGGGGCCTGACGGTCCTGCCTGAGGAGTACGCCCCGGGGTTCGGGGAATATCTAGGGAAGATACTCGCCGAACGGAAGGTCATTTCAGTGACGAAGGATGCGGGGATATTCATCTGCGCGAAAACAGTCCCCCTTTCGCGGTCATAGGCCGCCTTCCTATCGCTGGGGGACTTTTTTTATTCTGGAAATATCATAACCCGTTTTCGCCAGCATGTCCAGTATGCGCAGGTATTCCTTCTCTTTAATTGAAGGCGTACGTGCCATGATCCAGACATAGTCCCGCTTGCTGCGCCCGATAACGGTCAGGGTGTAATCCTCATCAAGATAGATGATGAGGAATTCGGACCTGAAAGGCCATAGAAACTGCATGTCCCATACGGCGTTTGAGGTGTGGTCGCGTATGAATCCTTTCGGATGGTAGGTCTTTACCGGACCGGCGAAGCCGCCTTTTCTGAAGGTGAAGGTGGTCGCTATCGTACCATCGGTGTTCAGCCGGTACGACTCCACGGCGTTGTAGGCTTCTTTTTCCAGGAATGTGGGTATGTTGGCGATGACGTACCAGTCCCCCATGAACCGGTTGATGTCGACCCTGGGTACGGTCGCTATGGTGGGCGCCGACGAGCATCCGGCCAGCGCCAGCAGTACTGAAAGGAATCGTATTTTCATCGTGGGTGCTCCTTTGCGCTCAATGCGGTCAATTCGGCCTCTGCCGCGTTATCGTGACGGTTCTTCGCGCCTGATACAGTCACGTTAATGATATAATATAACCGGCATCGGCCGAAAAGTCCACATTCGCCGTCTCCTGGCCATGCTTGTCAGAAAGACGCCCCAACGCCGGGGGATCGGCGCGGGAGGGGTTTTTCTGTCAGGAAGGCGGTGAATCCCCGTTATTTTCCGCACTGAATGTTGTATTTCTTCAGAATTCTAATTACACCCTGCAGGCGGTAGTCCCTTCTGACCTGCGTGACGGCATAGCAGAACCAGGGGCCGAGGGCCGTCGTGAGCGTGCGCAGCTCAGCGGCGTCCTCTTTTTCATGGCGGTAGTGCATCTCCCCGATAAATCCCATCAACTGAAAGGAAACGTCGTTGTCGTCTCCCGGTTCGACCGAAGAAAATATTTTCATGATATGGTCATAAAACTTCACCCGCGAGGGCCGGTCTTTTTCCGGGGTTAGGGACTTTTCCGTGAAGGAGAGGATATACGACAGGTTCTTTTTTACCTTTGTCACCGACGGCGCGTATTTCTCGAGCAAATACAGGCGTATGGCGCGGGTTGTTTCGTTGGGGGGTCCTACGACCAGAATGGCCAGAAACATCTGGTCCGTGGTCAAGAGGTGCGGCTTTCCGAAGGCGCCGGCGCCTGTCAGGGCCATAAGCGTATCGATGCGTCTGAACAAGAGCGCCTCGTCCTGGGGCCTGCCCCGGTTCATAATGAAACCCACTATGCGGCGGATGGTCCGCTCGTTCGCGTTTTTCATGGACAGAATACCGATGTTCCATTCCCGCTCGTCGATCTTTTTGTCGCTCTGATAATAGTAAAAAACCGACGACTTCCGTTCCACCTCTTCCGGGTCCCGTATCGCGATCACCGAGTCGCCCAGGAACCGCACGTACCGCTCGGGATAGTGTCCGCCCCGCGCCAGGGTGCCCATGATGTGCCGATGGACATGGCGGCACTTCATGGTATAGGGGATTTTAACCGCGGCCTCGACCGCTTTTTCCACCATGTCCGGCGTGCGCAGATCGCGCAGATACGGCTCGATCATCTTCTCGTAGGGGTCGCAGCTTTCAGGTTCGTCCTCAGGTTTTTCGGTGCCCCTCGCGGCTTCCCGCGCACCGCCGAAGTAATACACGAAGGTTCCCCTGATCTCCCCGGTCGTGACCTCGATATAGCGGCCGTTCACCATGACGCGGCCGTCCTCATGCACGTACGAGCCCGTTATTAAAATGTCCGCGGCGAGCAGCCTGCCCAGCCGCTCCCTCCCGGTGCTCGATACCAGTCCCGCCTGTTCAAGGCCGTGCTCCTCGATGATCGCGTTGAGCCTGCGCCGCTCCACCATGCGTATGCCCTTCAGTGCCGAAAGGCGGTAAAAGGTCTCGTCGCCGATGACCTTCCCGTAGGCAGTAAAGTTTCCCGCGCCGTCGGAGAAGTCCAGCACGGCAAAACGAACCCCTGGGCGGGTCTTCATGATCGTCTTCGCCCCGCGGAAAACGGTGTCGGGCGCGGCCCCGGTGACCACGTCGCCCGTGGAGGACCTGCATGAGGGGGCACACAGAAAAAGCAGGGGAACGAGACACCATGCGCGTATCTTTCCTGTCATCGTCCGTCTCCTGTCATTTTATTGCTCCGGGCGCAGCGCCCGGAAAGCGGTTTCATCGTGCGCCGGCGCATCGTACCCCGTAACGGACCATGTAGTCGTTCACCTCTTTCTCATGGTACGTTCCGGCGGCGGTCTTCCGTTTGGAACAGAGGTGGTCGCGCAGTTCATTGTTGATCTTTTTCAGGTCCGCCGGTTCATAGGACAGATAAGGAACATAGGGCTTGCGCTTTTCCCGCATTTTTTCGTCCACCCTGTGGAGAAAATACCAGAGCAGGTCGGCGTATTCCCGGTCGGGAGGGCGCGGTTTCAGAAAGGAGATCAGCATTTCCAGCGCTTCCTTGCGGTACGCGGGCGTTAGGGTATCTTCGTAGCAGTTCGTCATTATCCTGAAAAACACCAGGGCTTCTTTGGGAGTGGCCCCGGCCGGGTCGCGGAGGGAGCGCAGTATGAACAGGGAGTACGCGATCCCCTTTTCGGAATTACGTATGAAGGGGGTGGTGAGCAGGTCCTCGCCGATCCGGTATTCTGTATAGGCGTAGGGACGGCCGATCTCTTTCTTCCTTGCCAGGTCGAGCAGTTCGGTCACCCTTCTCCTGATCACCACGTCGCTGTAGCGGTCGGGATTGAAGAGGAACTTCAGATGGAAGGGGTGCCATGCCTTTTTCAAGACCTCCCGCGCCGCCGCCCATTCGAATTCAGTGATGACCCCGTCCCGGGCGAAATAGTAAAATATCTCCCTGACGGTGTAATACTCTTCACGGGGGTCTTCCATGGCCTCGAGGGTCCGCACGAGGAATTCATGGTACCGGCGGGGGTAAAGGCCGGCGCGGGCGAACTCGGTCATTACCTTCATGTGTATGCGCCCGCAGGGCTTTTTCCAGGGTACGGCGACGGCGCGTTCCACGGCACGGTTCACCGCGGGTGGGGTGGTGAGATCGCGCAGGGCCAGGAGTACGGGCCGCTGTATGCCGTCACAGCCTTTGTCCGTTTTGACGTCATCCCCCACCGCAGTTTTCGTTCCCTTTCCCCTGTAGGGGATGATGAACGCGAAGGTGCTCTCGATCTTTCCGGTGACCGCGTCCAGTACACGGCCGCGCACACGGATGGTTTCGTTCCTGTAGGCATAAGTTCCCGTCACCAGGCGGTCGGCGGCGAGCAGCTTTCCCAGCCGCGCCGCGTTGTCGCCGGGACCCAGCCCCGTCAGGGACAGCTCGTGCTCCTGTATCACAAGGGCGATGCGGCTGCGTTCGATCAGCGTGATGTTCTTCGCGGCGGAGAGCCGCCGTATCACCTCGTCGGTGACGAAGGCGTCGAAGAAAGCGATGCCCCCCTCCGCCGAGCTAAAGGTAAGTACGGCGGTCCTGTATAAAGAGCCCGTCTGCCGGTTGAAATAAAGAGCGGGGTCGGTGTCGCCGCCGGCATAGTCGCCGCTTTGAAAATCATCGGTCGAACGGCAGGCGCAGAGGGCGAGGAAAACAACGGAGTAAATCATTAATTTTACCGTGATCCGCATACGCGGATGATAATATGAAAACCGCCGGTTGTCAATATCTATACTCATATGTGCGCTGTATGAAAACAGCCATCATAACGCGGCTGATCGGGATGCGGAACGGCTGCCGGCATGCATTCTCTATACTGCGTGCGGTTTAATTCATTACCATATATCCGGGAGACTGTTCCGCTGCACGTCTCCACGGGACCGCAGAGCTTTCCCGGACCAGTCACCCCGGATTTTGTCGTCATGACGGTTTTCCCTGCCGCCCGCTGCATATCCCTCTTGACAAAAGATGAAATCATAGGGGAATATAACACATCTGTCATGAAAAAGCAGGGATGCCGTGGTGAGAAATCTTTTTTATAACAACAGGATTTCTCCTCCCCGCGGTCGTCGAAATGACAGACTGATTTGTCATTTCGAACCCCGGCTGGCCGGGGCGGGAAATCTATCCTTTTGTGACATGCAAGATTGCTTCTCTCTGTCGTTATGCGATGACAGAAGGATTACATACATAAAAACTCTGATTCTTTCCGTTGGAACAGTACGATGTTGCAGTTCAGTAACCGTTCCGGTTACGGTTCTCAACAGCCGTTAAAATTTTAACCACACGGGATACCGCCATGAAAAACCGCCGCCATGCCATTGTCGCCGCCGCTATCGTATGCTCAACGGCTTTTGCGCTCTGCGCCACGGTTCCGCACTACGAGCTTTCCCGGTTCATCGCCCCTGAGACCTGCGGCCAGTGCCACGCCGATATTCACGCCCAGTGGAAACATTCCATGCACGGTCTCGCCCACACCGATCCGCTCTATAACGCCGTGGCGTTGTACGACCTCAGGGGCGCTGTGGGCCCCGATGAACTGGCCGAGGCAGAGATATGCGTGAAATGCCATACCCCGGTGGGATACCTCGCGGGGAATCCTTTGAAATTTTCCCCCGCGGTGCCTAAAATGACCGGCATCGTACGCGAGGGTATACAGTGCGATTTCTGCCATTCGATTACCGGCGCGAAAAAACTCTTCAACGCGCAGTTCACCTACGAACCGGGCCGCGGCGAGGAACAGCCCGGCGTGAAGCGGGGTCCTTTCGGCGACGCGAAGTCGGACTTTCACGGTTCGGCTTATTCCGCGTTCCATACCAGAAGCGACCTCTGCGGCGCCTGCCATTCGGTGCGCCATGTGACCTACGGCACGAAACTGGGCAACACCTTCGAGGAATGGCTGAAGAGCCCCTACGCCGTGAAGGGCGCCGGGCATGTTCCCTGCCAGGACTGCCACATGAGGCAGCGGCCCGGGGTTCCCGCCACCGGCTCGACCATACGGCCCGACAACCCCGGGGTCGCGGTGGACGGCGGGCCGAAACGGCCCCATATCTACACGCACTGGTTCTCGGGCGGCAACTCCATCATTCCCGGCATGAGCGGCGACACCTACCGCGGACGCCTTACCAGGGAGCTTTTATCGAACTGCGTGGTGATGAAGGTCGATGATAAGGTGAAGAACGGGAAGCTGCGGCTGGTGGTCAATAACAAGGGAGCGGGCCATGCCGTGCCCACCGGGGTGCCCTCCACCCGGCAGGTATGGATCGAACTGACCGTGAAAAACGCCGCGGGCAACACCGTACTGAAAGCGGGGCACCTGGACGGCAGGGGGTACCTTTCACCCGGCGCCGTGGTATACCACGTGGTCTTCGGCGACGGAAAGGGGAAGGCTGTCGACAACCTGGCCAAAGCAAAGGAGATCCTCAGGGACTACCGGCTGGAGCCGCTGAAGGAAAAAGTAGAACTCGTCGCACTGCCTGGTCCCGCGAAGGGGAAACTGTTTGTGCGGGCGCGCCTGCTGTACCGCACCGCCGACCAGAAACTGGTCGACGCCCTTTTAGGGGCGGGCAGGCTTAAACTCCCGGTCGTCGAGATGGCACGGGCGGAGGGGATAGTCGTCAGCGAACGGTGATTCTTTCCTCAGCGTCTGAGAATCTGAGGAGGACGCGTTTCGACGCCGGGCCGGGGCGTATTCGTACAGGAACTATAAAGGGAGGTACGAAATGGGAAATCCGCTGACCACTCTCAGGGTAATGATGGATTTCGGCGTGGAGGTCCTGACGCTGGTTCCAAAGCTCACCGCGCGCCTGATATTCCCCACGCGGCGTAAACCCGTCCACAACGCCGCCTGGTGGCAGAAGCCAGGCCTCGCCGTCCAGTACCAGATCGAGTACAGACCTGGCTGGGACTGGCAGAGGGACTGGCCCGTGTTCAACCGGCAGATGAGCGACGCCGACGGGAATTTCAAATTCAACGGCCCCTACCCTAAAGTGGATGAATGGGTGACCCTGAGCAAAACGATAGGACTCGATTACCATTCCATGGAGATCAAGTGGCACGACGGGATCTGCTATTTCAACACGAAACTGACGAACTGGAAGACGAAAGAGGACTACGCGGGCCGGTTCGCCGAACTCAGCCGCAGGGAGAACATCCCCTTCATGTACTATTACTCGACGATTTTCGACCACAACCCGCAGTTCGACGCGATCCAGCCCAAACTCCATAAAACCGAATCCATCCTCGCCCCTGGTCCTCAGCCGTTGTACGAGAACTACATACTGGGACATTTCCGCGAGATCATGGAGCAGTACCGGCCCGACGGGATATGGCTCGACTGGTACTGGTTCGACCGTTCCACGAATATAAGCATCGACTTTTTCAGGACCCATTACCCGAAGACGGTGCTCGCCTTCAACTTCGCGAGCTACTTCCCCGGCTCGTACAAGAGGATCGATTTCACCGCGGGGGAGGCGCACGATCTTACCGGGCCCTACATCAAACTGCTGCGTTCGGCCGACGCGACACTCCCGGTATGGTGCAGCGCGTGGAAATGGGCCTCCCTCTACCGGCGGTACCAGGATAAATCGTCGGAGATCATATCGCCGGCGGGGCGGTGGTGGTCTGATCCCACCCTGCGCGACGATCCCTATACGCTGCTGCGCATGAGCGCGGTAGTGATGGCGAGCGGACTGAAACACAGCCTCGGGGTGACCTCGCGGATGGACGGAAGCATCCATCCCGACCAGGTGAAACAGCTCAGGATGCTGGGCGCATGGTACCTGCCCAGGAAAAAACTCTTCACCGAGGCGGTCCCGCTTTGTTACAGGGGCAGGGAGCCGCGCTCGATCGCCGTCGACCGGCCCGACGGCATTAAGGTGATTGCCTGCAGCCACGGGGGCGATGTCCTGGTCCACCTCATCAACATGGACGGCGACACGCGGCCGTTCTCGGTGACATTCAAGGGCCGGCGGTGGAGGGATGTACAGAGGATCACGATGGAGCCGTCTGGCCGCGAACTGAAGATCGAGCGCGGGGGGAGCGGGTGCGGCGTTACGGTGACTGAGGAGATCGATCCGGTCGACGTCATCCTCCGCCTGAGGCGATGAGGGAACCGTTCATGCCGCATATACAGGCACGGCGCCCGCCGCGTTGTATCATAAAAAGCCTTAACGGCAGGAAGAGCCCATGCTGAAGATAACGCTGCTGCCCGGTGTGGAGGTCACGGTGGAAGACCGGGATGTCCCGATCCTCAGGGAACTCGCCGGGCGCGTCGCCGGCATCGCCGCGCTTCCCGAACAGAAACAGCGCCGCGGGCTGTGGCGCGGCGTGAACGACCTGCAAAGAAAGACCGCCGTCATCATCAAGCATGACGAGGTGCCCTGGAACGAGATGAACGTCGACGGGGAGCTCGACCTGAAGACCTCGGGGAGCCTGTCGCAGCCGATGGAACTGGAGTTCCGCCGCGTCATCTATCACTGGGAGCATATGCGCTGCGACATGGTGGTCGAGCCGGTGCTGCCCTCGTGGCTGGCGATCTTCGATGAGGGTTTCGGCCTCGAGGTGAGCGAGGACCTCATTCCCCAGCGTGCGACGGAATCCTCTGAACCGAGCGGGTTTGTGGCGGCGCACCGCTACCGTCCGCAGATACGTGATGAAAAGGACATCGAAAAACTCCGCGACCCGAAAATCACGCACAATGAGGAGATAAGCACGCTTCTCTACGAGGCGCGCCGGCAGGTGGTGGGAGACATCCTCGAGGTCAGAAAATACGGTATTCTCAACCCGACCTTCGCCCTCTGGGACGACCTGGTCACCCTGTGGGGGCCGCAGGAACTGCTTATCGACCTCATAGAGCGGCCCGATCTGGTGCGCCAGGGGATCGCGCGTTACGCCGGGGTCTGGTCGAAGCGACTGGACCTCTACGAGGAGTTGGGACTCGTAAGCTGGGACGGAGGCAATTACTTCACCGGTGCCGGCGGGCAGGGCTATACCGGCGACCTTCCCGGCGATGATTACGATCCCGGCCGCGTGAAACTGTCGAACATATGGGGGCACTGCACCGCGCAGATATTCGGATCGGTATCCCCCGCGATGCACCAGGAATTCGCCCTTCGTTACGAACTTCCGCTGATGCGGCGCTTCGGGCTGCAGTACTACGGCTGCTGCGAGCCGCTCCACGACAGGATACCCATGCTGCGCGCCATACCCAATCTGCGCAAGATATCCATGAGTCCCTGGGCCGATCTTGAAAAAGGCGCCGCACAGATCGGTAACGATTACGTGCTCTCGGTGAAACCTAACCCGGCGATGTTCGCCGGCGATTCGTGGGACCCGGCCCGTGTGCGCGGCTGCTTCGAGGATATCTTTGAAAAAACCCGGGGCCTTTCAGTGGAGATCATTATGAAAGACATAAGCACGGTCGGCGGGAAGCCGCGGTGCCTCTGGGAAGCGGCCGACATCGCGATGCGGGTCGCCGACAAATACCGGTAGCCGACGCGTTACACCAGGGAGGAGCCATGGTCAAGGTACGCATGAGCCGTCGCGACATCGCCACCCTTGCACTGCTTTTCATCATGACGATGCTGCTGTTCGCCGACCAGATAATCATGTCGGCCATACTCCCCGAGCTTTCCAGGGAATACGGGGCCGATGAGACGACCCTGGGTCTTATAGGGTCGGCCTTCACCCTGCTGGGCGCCTTCACCAGTATCGTCTTCGGATATATCTCGGACAGGGCATCACGCAAGGTCATGCTGGTCAGCGTGGTCCTCATCGGCGAGATACCCTGTATACTCACCGGCATACCGTTCTTCACGCAGACGATCGGCGCCTTCGCGGCATTGCGCCTGCTCTCGGGGATCGGTCTGGGAGGGGTGTATCCCGTGTCCTATTCGGTCCTTGCAGACTATTTCAAGGAGGAGCACCGTTCCACCGCGTCGGCCTGGATGAACACCGCCTGGGCAATCGGAAGCATTCTTGGGGTGGCCGTCGCGGGGTACCTCACCAACGTCTGGGGATGGAGAATATCGTTCATCCTGATCGGTGCCCCCAACATACCGGTGGCGCTCTTCTTCGCGCTGTGGGCCAGGGAGCCCGCACGGGGAAGGACCGAGGACGCGCTGGAAGATCTCATACAGAAGGGCCTGGTCTACACACAGAAGATCCATTTCGGGGATTTCAAGACCATTCTTAAAATGAAGACCAATTTCTATATCTTTCTCCAGGGGATACCCGGCAGCGTGCCCTGGGGTATCCTCACCTACTGGGCCATCACGTTCTTCCAGGAGTACCGCCACATCAGCAAGGAGATGGCCACCACCATCTTCCTGGTGCTGGGCGTGGGCAGCACCCTGGGAGGGATATTCTTCGCCTACCTGGGGGAAAGGCTCTATAAAAGATCGCCGAAATACATGCCCATGCTCTGCGGCGTCATGGTGCTGGTGGGGATAGTGCCCAGCGTCATCATGGTAAACCTGCCCCTGGCAAACGTCCCGCTGTACATGGTGCTTGGGTTCTTCACCGGCTTCTTGGTCTCCGTGGCCATGGCGAACGTGCCGGCCATGATCATGAACGTGAATCGTCCCGAGCACCGCGGGACGGTCTTCTCCCTGCTCAACATCACCGGGAACATCGGTACGGGGATGGGTCCCGCCATCGGCGGCGTGCTGATGCAGCACGGGTACCTCTTCATGATGAACTCGGCGATATCATGGTGGCTGCCCTGCGGGATACTTCTCCTCGTGGTCGCGAAATTCATTATAGGAGACCGGGAGGCGCTGCGTCGTCTCATGGAGGAGAGGGCCGGGACCATGGCGGCCGCGGGGGACCGGGCATGAAGCTTCCGGAAAGCGGGAATACTCCATGCGCGGGGAGTTTTTGCGGGAAGACATATCCGGCGAACAGAAGGGAAATTGTGAGTTCCCTGTCGTCATGCTCAAGCATTTCGCCGCAGGGAATCCCGACCTGCCGAAAACGTTTCGCGGCGGCTGATACCCTGATACGTCTTACCGAATTGTCCTGGTTGGAGAAATGCATTATGCGCCCTGATGCCGATATTTGCCGTATCGCATGGTGATGCAGCAGCGGATGTTTATATTTTTATCAAAATAACCGTACAAAGTAAAAAATGGTGTTAAAACCATGAAATATCGGATACAGTGCCGCCCCGGGACGGTATCAGAAATATCGTTCCACTGAAATGCGATGTTGCCGGAGGGGAAACGGCGTCTATGCTGGTACAATTACGGTTATTCATAAGGATGGCAAGGAATGACAGGTAAGAAGTTATTAATCGCGGCAGTGACGACATTCATGTGCCTGGGACTTACAGGAAACACGGGGGCTAAGCTAAAGGACTTCAAGGACGGTGTCGACAAGAGCGGACATCGGAAAAGCGACTCGTCGAAAAAGAAAAAAGATTCTTCACTGGAAATTTCTCTGAGCAACGGCGGCCCCGACAATACTACCGGGGCGTCCTGTTCTGAGTCCTGTTTCGGATGCATCTTCAATATGACGGTGATGCTGTGGGCCTATCACAACCTTTCAGTTTACTATTCCTCCTACCCCTATGCCGATACGAAAATTGCTCATTTTATCTATTATCTGCCCCGTCCGAAAAAGACCGAATCCCCCGGGGATGATTTCAAGCTTACCATAACGGTGGATGAGAAGAAAAATGATGGAAAACCGGAGGAACCAGTACCGGCGACGCCCCCTCCCGGGTTTGACCATACCTGGTATATCACGGCCGATTTTGGAGGGCAGTGGGCCCGCGATGAAGGGAGTGGAGGATTCATAGGTCTAAGCGCCAGGGTGTTCAGGTTGCTGAGCTTCGAATGCGAGGCGAAACGCATAATGGACGGGGAGGACTACCTGGACTATTACGCCGCGGGTATTTCGGTGCCGTTGTTCCAGGCCAACAACTTTTCCCCTGATTTTTATTTTCAGTACGCCGCCATGAACGGGGTAGTGCAGCTATCAGGCTTCGCGTTCGGCTTTATCATCAATTCATATCCCGTTAAGCCCCTCCATCTCATGATGCGCATCGGTAAACATCTCTATACCAAAAAAGAGACAGAGGAATTCTACCGTGAAATCGAGTTTATCGATGTCGAGGGCAGGATCGGGGTACTCATCGGCCGGTGTGAGCTCTTCGCCGGATACCGGCACATTGAAACCGACCACGCCGCACTGGGAGGTCCGATCGGCGGGATCAGGATCTGGTTCTGAATTTTGTCTGCGCCGGTGCGTTATTCGGCCTTTAGCGTGCCGGTGACCTTAATCGATGCCCCTGCAACCGCATTTTGTTCCCCTGTGTGAACACCGCGTTGCCGGTGTTTCTGCCCGGCGTGCGCTCCGGATAAACACATCGATTGTGTCGGGAACACCCCTCCGGCATACCGCCGTGCCTCATGGGATCAGGGAAGAAAGGAATGTAAAAGGGGGGATTGATGGTGCGGGGAAGCAGTGCGCTTAACGGCTGTTGCCGGGACATCGTATGTCTTCCCGAAGAAATACCGGTGTTAAAATAATTGACTGAATGTCTGTAATACTGTATGATATTCCAGGCAGGTAAGAGCGTCGAAATAACCATAAATTTTAATTATATAGAAGCGTTTTTTTTAATAAAAAACATATATCGGAAGGCGCCGGAAGGGGAGCAACCTGCGGCGTCGTTTTTCAGCACTATGATATCGCAGGGGGCCTTTGTAATCGTGAAAAAACGTCACACGCGGTGTACGGCGCCTTTCTGTGAGAAATATACCCTGTGCATCGGACCGGTATGGCGGTATCCCTCCAGACCCGTAAAAACCGAAAATGTCGATTTTTTCCAATACAGGCGGACGGCTATTCGTTATTCTACACCTGATCCCGGGTGCCATATAAAGACATGCTTGCGATGGCACCCCGCCGCGGTAAGGGACTTTCATATAATTTCATGCGGAGAGTAACAGAGATGAAACACAGAAAACCGATGCAGTTTTTTTTCGCAATTCCGGTGCTGGCGGCCGCCCTGGTCGCGGCGGGGTGCAGTTCCGGAGTGAAGAAGGGCGCCGTGGCGAGCGATCCTTTCCCGTCGGAGCTGCTGGGCCATAAAACCTTCACCATTTTCAAATCGGGTGACCCGAACGAATGGCTGGGCCGGGTGTTCCGCGATGAGCAGAAGCAGCTGCTCGATGAAAAAGTATGGGAAGGCAAGATACTCGCCTCAGGCGGTGAGCGGCGGGAGATCGAGTACGACCGTAACCAGGCCCTCAATATCGGTGCGCGCATGCCCCAGGCGAAACTGCAGCTGGGTGTGCAGTATACCGGGGAGCTCAATTTCAAGCTGGTGCTTGAGGGACTAAAGGTGGTGCAGATGGTAAGTCCCGTCATGATGAGCCAGTACCGGGATGGCCAGGAGATGCGCGGAAGAGAGTATATCGTCTCGGTGCTCAAGGCCGATGAGGTGGTGATTCAGCTGGTGGATAAGAAGGGCGCGGTCATCGGCGCGGCGGCCGAGTACAAGAAGATCGCGGCCGAGGCAAAGTTCGAGTACTCGGCGCGGCGCAAGGGTCTTATCGCCGCGAAAGACGCGATCATCGGGTACCTGAAGATCATTCCCTCTGATAAGGACCTGAAACGGCAGTAGGCGGCCGCATTCGCGGGAGGAGTATGATTTCGAATAATCCTTCCCGGTCGGAGCCTTGGGGACGGCAGGGTGTGGTGTAGAAGCTCATTATACTGCTGAATGATACGTGCGCGAAAAAGTAATGTCCGGGCAGGACACTCAGCGGTCGCTGACGGACCATTTCTTGTAAATAATCGGGAGGTGTACTATGTTTATCAGTAAAAAGCTCATGATAGTTATCGGTACCGTTTTTCTGATGATGTGCGGTATTTCCATGCTGTTCGCGTTAAGGGACCTTCCAGCGGCAGGGACTCGGTCAAGTCTGCATGTAAAAGAGATCGAGGTGCTCAATTTCAACGGCACGAAAGAACTCGGGAAATGGATGATGTGTTCGGTCTCGGGGATGTGGCATCAGTGGAATGAAAACACCCAGACGGGATATAATCCCCGGGGTGTACAGTATCGCTTAACAAAAAACTGCGCCAATCCGGAATATAACAACAACTGCGCCTGGCAGATAACCGCCTGGGCATACAGGAAGGAAGACAAGAACGTGGCCCTGTGGGTCACCTGCTGGAATACCGCGTATAAGTAATATGATTCTGATGTCCCGGGCTTGTCGCTGCCGAAAGTGGGGTGTTCGGAATAGACACATTATGGATCGAGGAAACCTGCCATATAAAAGGTGGACCATCGGGGATCGACTCCCGGCAGTGTGTGCGGCATTTCATCAGCGCAGCCTGGTGACTGAAATCCAAGGAATACTCCACCTGTCCACAGGAGAAGTATGATGAGGTATCGTAAAAAAATTGTGGCAGTACTCTGTAGTACGACCATAACACTGCTTCTCTCCTGCGTAAGCATGACCGTGCAGGACATGATGAAATGGCGCAAGGCGGCCTACCACAGCGGCGACCTGGGCAACATCGCCTATGACCTGAAGCGCAGGGGCATCAAGAGCTCCATTGTGTATAAAGTGAACGGTCGAATGTATGTATTCACGGACAAAAAAAAGGGGTGGTTCAACTGCAGCAACAACAAATACGGTGAATACGGCATCAAGCTGGGCAAGGCCTTCGCCATGGGGATGACCGGGGCGAGGATATGGTTCCAGCGCTTCAGAAACACGAAGACGGGCCGCTACGAATTCACCATATGCACCAATTATGAATTCCCCATGCCCAGCAGGCAGATGTACGGTTTCGGTATACCGGGTTCCATTACCTACGATCCCGCGCGCAATATAATCCTGGTCATGGGCAAAGGCCGTCTCGACAGGCCGGTCGATGACGATATCGAGTTCATGGCGTCGGGTTATATCGTGGAACAGAAATCCGGCGTTCGAAGAGGAAGATTATTCTAACTGTACGGGTCCCGTCACCGCGGCGTGCCGGGACCATCGGAGGCCCTTATGACCCGCGGTTTTCATCGTATCTTTTTGATCGCCGCCGCCTGCGGCATGATCCTAATGAGCAGCCGTCCCCTCTTTCCGGCGAAGGCCGGGGGGAACGCGGATGTGGCAAATCCCTTCCCGCGTACCATCATGGACCACCGGGTGTTCACGGTGTTCCGCAGCGCGAACCTTCTGGGGTATGTCTTCCGTGACGGCGGCCGTGAGATCCTGGGCCCGCGTTACTGGGAGGGGAAAGAGACCGAGACCGCTCCCGCGGAAAAAGAGATTAAGGCCGATTTCAACGAGCGGCAGATAACGCATATCCAGGACATGTTCCCCGGTGTGAGCTTCAGGAAGGGACAGAGGGTGAAGGCCGTCTACCGTGTGGTCCTCAGGGGCGTCAGGGTGCGCACCCTCGCGAAGCCCGTGCTTATGAACGAGTACCGCGATCTGACTGATATCGAAGAGCGCGGTTTCATCTCCTCCCTCCTTGTCGCCGACGAGATCGTGATGCAGGCGTTCCAGCGCACCGCGGAAGGGCTTAAAGCCGCTGAGGAAAAGCTCATGAAGACCGTGCTGGAGGGGAACTTCACCTACTCCCGCGAGCACAGCGGCGTGGTGACGGCAAGGAACGCCGTCATCGGCTATATACTGTCGACTCCCTCGGCGGACGACCTGGCGCGCCCGGCCGAGAACCTCAGGGAGCTGCGGACGCTGGCCGTGTTCCCGCTGGAGTTCAGGGGAGGCGGCGAGAAATACCGTTTCGTGGGCGCATACCTTAAGGACCTCTTCGAGGAGGCGCTTATAGGCATTCCCGATATCGTCATCGACTCGGACCGTCCCGACGAGACCAAATACCACCTGAAGGGAAGCGTCCGCGGCGTGGGCGACCGGGTGCAGATCGAGCTTACCCTGTTCAACACCTACAGCCAGAAGCAGGCGGCGAAAATCTCACGGCTCACCGCCCTTAATTCCAGGGGCATCGCCGATACACTTTCTGAGGCGGTGGTAACGCTGTCCGAAGCGTTAAAAATAGAACTGCGGGAGAAGGACCTGTGGCGCCAGGAGCAGGTGATCAGGATGGCCGAAAGCTTTACCATGATGCGGGATTATCACAGGGCCCAAAAGCTTCGCGCACGGCATAACTACGATCAGGCGATGAAAACTATCGTGCCCGTCGCGAAGAAATACCCTGAAAATATCTATGTACAGCGCGAACTGGGCGATGTTCTGTATGCGGACGGGAAATACCGGGAGGCCCTTCCCGTTTATATGAAGGTCGAAGAGTTATGTATCACACAAAAACACCCCGACAGGGGAACGGTCTTTCTCGACCTGGGCAGGACGTATAAAAAGCTGGAGCAGTTCGAAAAAGCCGAGGAATACCTTCTGAAAGGACAGGAGGCAAGGACCGATGAGTACGAACCCGATCGCCTCAACGCGATTCATCCCAGAACCGCCGAAGCGTATCAGGCACGCGCCTATCTGCATATGGAAATTGCCTCTTACAGCCGCCGGCAACAAACCAGAAATACGCAATACGGCGCCGCGGAAGGACTGTTGCGTAAAGCCGGGGAAATACTCATGAACAGGTATGGGGCGGACAGCCGGCGCCTGATACCGCTCTACGCGGGACTGTATGTGCTCTATATAGAGACCGGCAGGAATGACGAAAGTCTTGATCTTTCAGGCAAGTGCCTGCGGCTGACTGAGCTGAAGTATGGCAGGGACAGCGTGGAAACGGCGGTTAAATACGCGCAGCACGGCGCTCTCCTGTACCGTACCGACCGAAACCAAAAAGCTCTTGTGTACCTGAATAACGCGCTCACCCTGCTGAGAAAAAAACTCAAGGGTGAAAATCACGGCAAATTCTCCATGCTCTATGGATATTACGGCAACGTGTATGCATCACTGAACGATTACAAGAAAGCCGAACTCTACCTGAAAAAGTCCCTGGCGATCGATGAAAAAATACACGGGAAGGACAGCAAGTCAGCCAACAGTACGATCGCGAAGCTGGTGGATGTGGAAATGCGCCTGGGGAAGACCGGTGAGGCGGTCGCGTATATGAAGCGAAACGGATTAAAAGAGCACCAGATCAAGGAGGTTCTGCGGATATATGAAGAGGAAAAAAGCAGAAAACCGTAGCGTCCCGATAGGACATTGAAAACACTCCCTGGCGCAGTTGAGGGGTGCGCACACAAAATACCGTCATTACCGGAGTTATACATGGAAACGTGCCATAAACAATCGGTGAAATTAATCATCATAATGATGATCGCGGCGTCGTTCTCGTGCCTGCCGGGCAATCTCCGGGAGAAAAAGGATGTGGCGAACCCCTTTCCCCGGGAAATACTGAACCACCGGATATTTACGGTCTTCTGGAAAGAAGATTTGCTGGGGTACTCTTTCCGCGACGAGGAACGCGGCCTGGTGGGGCCCCTCTACTGGACCGGGAAGGTGTCGTCGTCCTCCGCCGGCGAAGACCGCACCGTGCGTTTCTCGGAGGAACAGGTGAAGTGGCTCTCCGCTCTCCTTCCCGGCATCAGCTTCAGGGCCGGCAGTACCGGTAAAGTGAGCTACACCGTCATTCTCAAGGGACTCAGGGTGAACCAGCTCACCCATCCCGTGCTCATGCCGGAGTACCGTGACAATGAGACGATACGGGGTGAGCGTTTCATCGTATCCACCCTGTCGGCCGACGAGGTGATACTGCAGGCGCACATATCCACGAAAAAGGGAGTGGAGCCCGTGGAGGCGAAGGGGCTTCCCGTGTTCTTAGAAGGGGAATACACCTATTCCACCTCGCACCGGGGCATCGTGGCGGCGACCGACTGCCTTATCGGATACAGCCTTGCGGCGCCGAATACGGATGACCTGGCGCGGAAGGGTGAAGACGAAAAAGAACGACGCGGTATCGCCGTTTTCGATTTCTCCTTTACGTCGCTGGACCCCGGGTACGAGTACCTGCCCGATTTGCTGAAGTCGAACCTGGAACGATCACTGCAAATATTGCCCGGCGTCGATGTGATGAAAGAAAGAAAGGATGACGCGAAATACCATCTCAGGGGAAACGTTGAACAAAAAGGGAAATCCATACACGTAGAGGCCTTCCTTATCAATACCTATACGAAGAAACAGGTGCTGAAGCTGGCGAGGGATGTAAAAACCAGCGCACTGAAAGACCTGAAAGGTTTTCATGACGATCTGCTCGCCGTCTGTGCGCGTTCGTTCGGCATTCCTGTTGACGTAGAGTTGAAACAGAACCTCGATATGGCCTTTACCGCCACCGAAGAGAGCGAACTGACGAGAAAATTTCACGAGGCGCGTAGATTATATAACAAAAACAGGTATCATGAGGCCGATGCGATTCTGAAGTCGGTGCTGACACAACTTCCCGACTTTATCGACGCCCTGCAGTTGAGGGCTTACGTGCTTTATCAGCTCTCGAAAATGGATGAAGCGGAAAAACTGCAAAAAAAACTGCTCATTGAAGCATTCAAATACCGTGACCTTAAATGGAAAATCGACAGTTATTATGAACTTGGATTGATCAAGCAAACCACGCGTAAATATAAAGAGGCGCGTGACTATTTTGAAAAGGCCCTGATGCTGTATAAGGAGGGGGGCAAACGCGATGTACGGTTCTTACGGCTTATATATAAGAGGCTGGGAGAAGTCGTTATCAAGGCCGCCTATCCCCGTGTAACGGCCGCTCAGAAAAAAGAGGGGATGGGCTATCTGCTGAAGAGCCTTGACATCGCCGCCCGATACAACGGGCTTTACAGTATAGAAGCGGCGGGAATTTATAAAGAACTCTCTGAGGCCTCCCGACTCGTCGGTGAAAATGAAAAAGCACTGTACTATATTCTAAAAGCGAAACACATCGTCGAGAAGAGAAGACTCCCCTGGGATTTCGGCACCATATGGATCAAGGCCCACTACGGCATCGCCCTGGCTGCCAATAAGCAATACACCAGGGCTCTGCGGGAGCTCAATGAAAGCTACGCGCTCATGAAAGAATTCGTGAAGAACGAACCGCATCAGAATACCGCTGAAATCAAAGCGCAGTTATGCCTGGCCTACGTGAAAAGCGGGGAATTTGAAAAAGGGATCGACGCTTTCTTTGAAAGCCTGGCGATATACCGCAAGGTGTATGCACCCTCGTATAATTTCGAAAACCGGTTTTACCTCACCGTGGGCGAAATAATCCTGTACAGAGGTGGACTTTATCGCGCCTACCGCCACATGCTGAAGAATATCGATCCGGCCTACAAAAAGGAATGCATAAAACTGGTAAAGGCCGCTATCGAGCCGAGCTGTTTTCATTACAAGGCACGCGATATCAGTCCCGGGGAAATACTACCCAGGCTTAAGCCGATGGCCGACGGGGACGCGTCTGGGCGCTTCCTCGCGGTGGGCTTCAAAGGGGGGCTCAGCATGGGAACGCTTAACGCCGACCCGTGGGGTATCACCTTCTGCGTTAAGGGGGAGAAATACCAGCAAAACGATGATTTTTTGATTTTCACCTGGCGGTACTCGCCCTGGCAGGCGGTTGCGGGAAAAGTGCTTCCTGAGAATATGCTGATCGTCTGGATGATCGATGAGGTTCCCTATTACGCCTGCCGTGTCCGCGGGAACAACTCGACCTATTACGGTAACGTGGATGTGAAACGCTGCGTCTGCACCTACGCCGGCGAGAAGGGCTGCGAGGAGAGCGACCGCTTCGACGTGCTGGTGGAAAAATAAGGGAAGGAGCATTCGTGCTGCCCTGAAATGCAGTCCGACTGAAGTCCAAAAAGAAGTAGTTTATTATGAACAGTAGAAACATACTGATGGCCGTCTTCGCGGTAATCGCAGTGTTGCTTTTAAATGATGGTCCCGCGGGAACGCCGGGCACTGCGGCAACAAAACCCGTTGTGAAGGTGGTAAAGCCGGCATGCTGTATACCAACGCCGAATTTTGACAGCGGCTGGAGAACGATACTTGCCGACCAGACCCTTGTGATAATGCATAATCTGGGAGGGACTCTGGACAATTATCTTGTCGATGTTACCTTTAAAACCCCTACAGGCGCAATCGGCGGTGTTGCCGGTATCGATGAATACCGGCAGGCCTATGACTGCGGCGGCGGTAAAACCTGTTTCCGCAGCGAAAATACGGGAATAAAATGGTCCGGGTTGAGCACATCGAGTATTTCAATCTACAGGGGTAAAAATGAAGCCCCGAATTACACAGAGTACATAAGGGTACGAATCTGGGTCTATTGATCTCTCCGCCTTCAAATTGCATGGAAAATGGGCTGACGGGATTGCGAACATCAACGAGATCCGGGAGAACGTAGTTCGAAGCCGTGAGCGCATGGATCGGGGCAGTCGTATTTGAAAAGAACGCTGCCGCGGTTGAAGTATTTATCAGTGAATATAAAGGAGGATGCACCATGAAACGAAAATTATTTTTCATTGTTCTATTGCCACTGCTCCTGTCCCTGTTCGCACTGACCGGTGATATCTACGGACAGAAAAAAACAACCACAACAAAGATCAAGACTGCAATTACCCCTGTGTCAGCCCAGTTGAAAACACTGATGATTAAAAGAAAGGCTTTAACCGCTTTAAAGTTGGGTGGAGTAACCTACCTGGGACCGGAAACGGGCCGTAGTTACTACCTTATTAATAAAAAAACAGGAAATTCTATAGATCTTTATGGTTGTTATCAAGAATGGGCTGGTGGCTCAATTCAAAGGTTCATTTTTTTACGAGCGGATTCAGGATACCACTATTTTTTAAGCATCAATTCGAGGGGTTATGTCTTATTTACCGCGGATGATGGCCAGGTAGGTCATGTAAATTTCAGCGGTAAGGAACAGCAGAAGTTTATTTTCGAAGATGCCGGTGAGAGTTTTTACTATATAAAAAACAAACAGAACGGCAAATATCTTTATGACAGTAATGCAGATTCGGCCCGGCACCGCGCGGCAACCGCGCCGAAACAGGCAACCGACGACTTTAAATTCATGCTGGTATCGGTTGATTAGTACAATTTTACCTTTTGGCGATTGTATGTTAAGGAGGATACGATGAATAAACGAAATATTATTATGATGGTAGCAGTCGTATGCGCGGTGTTTTCCGTTATTGCCGTGATGGAAGGGCAGAGTCTCTACAACCTGGAAAAGGGTAGAGGGTATAAAATAGTGTACGGAGGAAAGGCGTTGCAGGCGTCATATAATCACAACAACGGCGCCGTTACCTTCTCTTTTGAGGCGATACGGAACGTCGTGGAGCAACGATGGTACTTTCCCGAAACGGATGATCATTTTTGTTTCGTAAGACCGGAAGCTGCCGTTGACAGACGGGATAGTAGAAACGTACTAAGTATAGTGTCTAAAGCCCTGGCGACCTCGCCCCATGGTCCCATCCCCTGGGATATCATGGATTCCGACGAGTTCAAATGGCGTATAGAAAACGCCGGCAGCGGAAAGGTCTATTTCTTTAACAAGAAAACCGGGACCAGCCTGAATGTGAGCGGCACGGGACTGGTCATGGGTCTTAAAAGAGATACCGCGAAATTCCAGCTGGTACCGCAATAGCACACCTTTCCTAAAAAGCCGGCCTTGCGGCCGGCTTCTGTGTTCATAATCACTTCTTTAATACAAGTACTTCTTTACTAATAAACGAGTTTTCCGTTACGGGCTCTTCCGACCGTAACGGGACTTTTCTCACCATACATAAAAGCTCCTGTAGATGGGCCAGAGTACCAGGTAGGCGAATATCCCCTTCCAGGTAAGTTTCGTCTCGAGCGGCAGGCGCTGTTCCGGCGGCGGGAGCCGCCTGATGTCGCCGATCCCCTTCTGGTACCAGTAGGCGGTGCTGGACCAGTCGTCGTAGCGCATGTTGTTGTGACCGTGTTCGATGGTTACCCTGATGGACTTCGTAAAGGGTATGGGGTCCGGGATATGGTACCGGTAGTAGGTGAGGGGCTTTCGCCAGTTGACCCCGCCGGTGCTGATGATGCCGTGATACGGGGCCTCGTAGCGCTGGATGGGGCAGTAGGCGTGATTCACGTAGTCCTCGGTGCCGGTGCCGTGGATATCCGGCGGCCAGGTCTCCCCGTCGACGAAGATCATGTCGTCCCCCTCCCCGGGCCAGTCCCAGTACCACGACCAGCGCTGGTTGTGGATATTTATGTTGCAGCCCACGTAGTGGCCCCGGCCCTTCGCTTCGAGGATGACGTAGTTGTCCTTCCCGGTGGTGTTCTTCCCGTAGCTCTGGAACTCTTCGGTCCCCAGGCCTTTTTCAGGGCTGCTTCCCTTAGTGGTCACCCGGTTCCATGAGGCGTGGAAGCGGTAGACGTTGTCCTCCAGAAAGGCGTACTGTTCCCAGTCGATATAATAATAGAATATTATGTTTTTGTCCTTCTCGCACTGGTTCACCAGCTCGATGCGGGCCCCCTTCGCGAAGGGCATGGGGAACCAGCAGTTGAAGGCTGCCCCGTTCTGGGAGCTCATCTGGAAGGGCGCCGACACGTAGTTCCTGCGAATGCCGTGGCCGGAACCGAAAAAGTCGCCGATGGGCACCTCGACGCTGGGCTTCTTCGAGCCGTCCCAGTACATCCGCAGCACCAGTTTTCTCAGGTAGTGATCGGTTTTCGGCGGGCCGTCCCGCTCGGTGGTGCCGATGGTGCACCAGATATGGCGGATGCAACCGGCGGACTTCGTCTCCGCCAGGACGACGGTTTCACCTTTCGGTATCTTCAGACTGTCCTTATTTCCGCCGGTCCGGTCGTAGCTCGAGAACCGTTTGCGTTTATACTGCTTCGCCACCGGCAGCAGCTCCAGACTGTTGGTGTACGAGAACGAGCCTTTCCCGAAACCGCGTGGCGGTTCCGCCTTTGCGGTGTCGGCCGTTACCAGTCCGGCCGCAACGGCGACCAGAATGAGCGTCCTGCCATACCTGTTTTTTGTTCCCATGGTGTCACACCTCCTCTTTGTTGAGTATGAACGTTCTTACTTTATCAATTCGCCGCCCCGGTCGAGGTTCTCCCGGGTGAAGAAACGGGACTGGAGCGTGATTTCCTTCGGGACCTTTTCCCCCCGCAGCACCGCCAGGGCCGTCCGGACCGCCTCTATCCCGCCCGTCGGATATTCAAAACAGACATCCATGATGCCCTGTGCGACATAGGCCCTGCCTTCCTGCGGGAGGGCGTCGATCCCCACGAAAATGATCCCCTTCTCGCGGCCGGCGGCCTTGGCGGCAAGGTATGCGCCGTGCGCCCCGGGGTCGTTGTGGGCGTAGACCAGGTCGATGCGGTCGAAGCGTGAGAGGGCCGATTCCATTTCGATGCGGGCGTTGGGTTCGAGCCATTTCATGTCGGCCTCGAAGATGACCCTGATGTCTGAGCCTTTAATGCCCTCCCGGAAGCCGCGGTGCCGGTCCTGCCCGGGAGTCGAGGTCATGAGCCCCTTCAGCTCGACCACGTTGCCTTTTCCTTTGAGCCGCGCGGCGATCCACTTTCCGGCGGCTCGTCCTATGGCGACGTTGTCACCTCCGATGAAACAGGTATAGTCGTCGCCCAGCACCCTGCGGTCGAGGACGATGACCGGGATGCCCGCTTTCATCGCCGCCGAAACCGGCGGGGTGAGCGGCGCCGCCTCCTTGGGCGATATAATAATAAGGTCGACCTTCGCGCTGATAAACTCTTCGACATGGGCGCGTTGCTTCAAAGTGTCGTTCTGGGCATCCTTGAACACAACGGCGATCCCGGGATGCAGACCGGCCTCTTTCTCGATGTGGGCGTTCATCTGGACCCGCCATGGTTCTCCCAGGTTGCACTGGCTCATACCTATCGTCCACCGGGCCTTTTCCCGCGCCGTGTCGGCGGCTTCCTTCCTGCCGCATGAAAGGACGAAGCCGCACAGCAGAACGATGACCAGTATTACAATGCGGCTTTTCCGATTTTCCCCCATGGTATACCTCCTTCTGTGCATGATTATTTTCTGCTCTTCTGGAACAGGACCGCCCCGATGATAATGAGCCCGGTAAGGATGAGGCGGCCCGCTTCGCCGATGGCGTTGATGCTGAGGATCTTTTCGAGATAACCGATGGTCGCCGTGCCGACGAAGGTGAGCCAGACGCCGCCCCTCCCGCCGTTCAGGCTGGTTCCCCCGATAACCACCATGGCGATGGCGGTGAGTTCATAACCGGCCCCCGCCTCGGGGTCGCCCTGCAGCTCCTGGGCGGCCTGGCAGACGCCGGCTACGGCGCAGAAGAGCCCGCTGAGGGCATAGACAAAAACCTTGACGGCTCCCACGGGAACACCCGACAGGAGTGCCGCCGCCTCGTTCCCCCCGACGGCGTAAATGTACCGGCCCCACCGCAGCTTCGAGAGGATGATCCAGGTGAAGACGAGGCAGACCAGGAAAACCACGGTGACGACGGCGACCGAATTACCCAGGATCTTCGCGTTCAGTGTATTGAAGATGCCGGGTACATCCACGTAGGCATAGCTGCCGTCGGCACGCTGGAGGGCGGTGGAGATCTTTCGGCCCCCCGAGACGAATTTCGCCAGTCCCCGGGCGAAAACCATCATCGCCAGGGTCGCGATGAAAGGCTGGATGCCGAAGCGGGCGACGGCAATGCCCGAGGCGCCGCCGCAGAGGGCCCCGGTCGCCAGGCAGGCGGGAAGGGCGAGCCACGGGGAGATTCCACATTGAATGGTGAGAAGCGAAAAGAGCACCGCTGCGAGGGCCAGGATGCTTCCCACGGCCAGGTCGATGCCTCCCGAAACGATGACCATGGTCATGCCGCAGGAGAGAACGGCGAAAACCGACACCTGGCGGAACATGTCCCGGTGTGTCGACCACTTGAAAAAAGAGCTGTCGGCATTGAATACCATGCCCAGAATGATGACCGCCCCCAGGGCGACGAGGGCCCTGACGAGGGGACCCGCCCCCGGCGACAAAAGCGCGTTGAATGAAACTGTTTTTTTCATGATCTTCCCCTTTCAGAACACTTCGCCCATGGCGGCCCGCAGTATTTTTTCCTGTGTCGCCTCATGGCGGGAGAACCCCGCCGTGACGGCGCCACGGTGCATGACGATGATCCGGTCGCAGAGACGAAGGAGTTCCTGCATTTCAGTGCTGATGAGGAGTATGGCTGTCCCTTCCTCTGTCAGCCGGCTGATCAGTTCGTAAATCTCGTGCTTGGCGCCGATATCAATCCCGCGGGTGGGATCATCCAGCATGAAAACACCGGGTTGCAGCAGCAGCCATTTTCCCAGGATGGTCTTCTGGATGTTGCCGCCCGAAAGGAATCCCGTTTCCATGGAAAGCGCGGCCGCCCTGATGTTCAGACGGGCGGCCTGTTCGGCGGCGGCGCGGGTTTCCTCCCGGGGCCGCAGAAGGTGACCCGGGGAGTAGCGGGGGAGGGCCGCCAGGGTCATGTTCCCGACGATGTTCATACCGGGAACATAGCCGTCCCGTGCACGGTCGTTCGTCAGCAGGGCGAGCCCCTTTTCGATCGCCTGCGGTATGGAAAAGCGGGGAAGGGGCATACCGTCTACGAACACCTCTCCCCGGGCGGGTTCTCCGCAAGCGCCAAAAACCGCACTGAAAAGCTCGCTCGTACCCGAACCCTGAAGACCGGCGAAACCCACCGTCTCGCCGCCCCGCACCGAGAACGAAACATCGTTTATAGGGGAATTCCCGGATCCCCGGGGACCGGGCAGGGTGAGATGCTTCACCTCGAGCCGCACTCTTCCGGGAGACGAGACACGCGGTGGGATCTGTTCGTCCAGTTCGCGTCCCACCATCTGTTTCACCAGTTCTCTTTTATCGATACGGTTCCGGGGACTGGTGCCGATGCACACACCGTCTCGCAGGACGGTGATACGGTCGGCGACGGCGAAAATCTCCTCCATCTTATGGGTGATATAGATTATGCCGCAGTTCCGCTGCTTGAGCCCGGCGATGATGGCGAAAAGATTTTTCGCTTCGTCGTCGCTGAGGGCGCTGGTGGGCTCGTCCATTACGAGGACGCGGGCCTCCCGGGCGAGTGCCTTGGCGATCTCGACGGCCTGCCGTACCGGCACTGGAAATACATCAACGGGGAGGGACGGGTCGATATCCATCCCCATTCTTTCCAGCACCGCCCGCGCCTCCCGCATCTGGCGCCGGTGATCGAGGAAGAATCGTCGCCGCCGGAATTCGTTGCACAGGAACAGGTTATCGGCGACGCTCATGGAAGGCACGAGGGACAGCTCCTGGTGGATGACGGCGATGCCCCGCCGTGCGGCGTCCCGGGGAGAGCTTATTCTGACGTCGCGGCCGTCCAGGCGGATGGTCCCGCCGTGGTCCGGGTGGATGCCGGCCAGTATTTTTATCAGGGTGCTTTTCCCCGCGCCGTTTTCTCCCGCCAGCACGTGCACCTCTCCCGCCGCCAGGTCGAAATGCACGCCGTCCAGCACCCGGTTGCCGGAGAAATCCTTGGTGATGCCGGTCATGGCGACCAGCGGCGGACGGTTTTCGGCTGCAGGGTTCATGGGGCGCTCACCGTTCACGAGGGCCTGTGGTATTCCCGTCCGCCCCGGTCCCACAGGGTGCAGCCGATGCTCAGCTGTTCGGTCAGCTCGGCCAGGGCCGCAAGATGGTTGCCGTAGACGAAGCCGAGGTGGTTCGAGGGCCAGCGTCTTCCCAGCACCCTGTCGGTGGCCGGGACCGTTCCCTCGATGATGGGCCACGCCGCATTGTACTCGGCGAATTTCGACCGGTCCACCGCGATAGTGTCCATGATCGTTCCCGTCAGGTGCAGTCGTCCGTTCTCCACGCCGAGGCGCGCCAGGGTGATCTCCTGCCCCCCGGCGGTGATCATGCGCACCGCCGAGCCCCCGGCGGCGTAAAAATGCTCCTGCCCGGGAAAATCGGTCGCCGCCAGCTTCGTTTTCCAGTCGTCGCTCTCCTTCCCCGCGTAGTACACCGGATGCTGGCCGCAGTTCACCACCGCCAGCACGGTCCGGTCGCCATCGGTCTTGACGTATCTGAAATCCCCGAACCCCGCCGGTTTCCCCGTCAGGCGCGTCAGGAACAGCTGCGACAGCAGGGTGGGAAGGTCGGTTTCGCATGAGGCGGGGATAATGCGTTTTTTCGTTCCGTCGGGACCGGTTTCGTTCCCGAGAAAGGATGTGGCGATGCAGCAGGTGGCGAACCTCGACGAGCACTCGTCCTGGCACTTGACCGTCACCGCGGTGGCGCCCTTCTCGTCGGCGATGTCATTTATTGCATAGAACATGGCGGTCTGCAGGGCGAACTTCTCCCGGGAGACCTTCCGTTCGGGAATAGCGCGGAACTTTTCCGGCGACGCGTCATAGACCTTCTCGAGGACCGCCGCGACGCGGCCGTCGAGGATTTTCCCGACCGGCGAGCGCCCCTTCTCACCTTCCCAGTCGAACATGGCGAAGGCGCGGTCCAGGAAAACCTGCTGGTCGAGGTTCTCCGACGAGACGCCCCACCGTGCCATGATCTCCTCGTGGTTGATGCGGGTCGTGGGCATCTGGAGCGAGAAGGAGCCGAATTCCAGGATATGTTCGCGGTGGAGTTCCCGCACGACTGATTTCACCTTCTCATGTGCAGCGGCCATGGCGCTGAAAAACCCGAGTTCATTCGAGAGGATTTCCATGAAGGCGGGCGAATCGAAATAACCGTAGACGTGGGCATAGTTGATACCCAGCTGGGCGAGGGCCCCTCCTGTGGCCATGCCCGAGACCATGCCCGGCACCCGGGTGTCCTGGATGGAGGCGATGATGATGCGGGGCGTGAAAAAGGGATCATCGGCATTCATCCGCTGGATGAAACCGGTTATGACCTTCTGGCTCAGCTGGGGGAAGGTCCAGGTCTGGTGTACGTTGATGAGGACGTCGATCTTCTCCCCGGCGAAGCGGTTGGCGCAGGTTTCGGCCAGGGGCATGGTGAAGCAGAGCTTGTCGCGGCCCTTCATTTCGTCACCGGGAAAAACGACGGAAATGCCTTCGAGTTTTTTAACCCGGGCGACCAGTTCTTCCAGTACTTTGATGTCATCGTCAGCGCACTCGTCCATTACCCATGGGCGGGGATCATACCCGCTGAAGATACCGACTTTGAGCGGTTTGTCTTTGTTCATGAAAGTTCCTCCTTGAGGTGAAGGTGTCCCAGAAGTGGTCGTTGAGTGAATTCCGCGATCAATTCATCGGTGATTTCGCCTGTTTCTATACAATTTTGCTGTGGAAGCATCAAAACCACTCAATAAGCGCAGCGGAATTTGCATCGAAACGACTTTTGAGACATCCCCTATCTTTTACGGGAAAGGACCTCTTCCTTTATCCGTATGAGTTTTTTCATGACCGGGTGCAGGTTTTCGTGATACAATACCGTCCCGAACGCATCGTGAAGCATCCGGTACAGGCCGTACAGCTCGCGATAGACGTCCCGGTTGTTCCGGTCGGGAATATACACCTGATACTTAACGCCGGTCATGGCGGCGACGGCGTCGGCGAATCCGTCATAACCCCCCGCTTTCGCACCGGCGGCCACGGCGGCACAGACGGCGGCGCCCAGGGCGGGAGCCTGGGACGAGCGGGCCGTTTTTATGGGCATGTCGAGGATGTCGGCGTAGATCTGCATGAAGAGCCCGTTTTTCTCGGCGATCCCGCCGCCGCAGATAATCTCGCTGACGGGGACGCCGTACTCGGCCAGCCGGTCGTTGATCATACGGGCGCCGAAACCGGTGGCCTCGATCAGGGCGCGGTAGATTTCTTCCGGTTTCGTGTGAAGGGTCATGCCCAGGAGGAGGCCGCCAAGCTGCGGGTCCATGAGGATGTTCCGGTTGCCGTTGAGCCAGTCCAGGGCCAGAAGGCCGCCGGCACCGGCCGGGGCGTCTTCCGCCCGGGAACTGAGCAGGTCATGCAGTTCGTTCCCGCCCGCGGAGTGAACGAAACCCGACAGCAGGGCGACCACCCAGTTCATGGCGTCGCCCACTGCCGCCTGCCCCGCTTCGATGCCCATGTATCCCGGGATGATGCCGTCTCTGACGACGCCGCTGATACCCGGGATGGCGCTGATACCTGTCCCGGTGTCCAGCAGGGCCATGTCGCAGGTGGACGTGCCGATGATCTTCACCAGCGATCCGGGGCGTATGCCCGAACCGATGGCGCCGGCATGGGCGTCGATAATGCCCGCGCTGACGGCGATACCTGCCGGAAGTCCCCACTGTTTCTGAAAAGTGGGCGCGAGGGTGCCGACGGCTTCTCCGGGCGCATAGATCCGGTCGGGCAGGGTCTTGCGCACCGCGCCGAGGTGCGGGGTAAGGGTCTCGAGAAAGGCGGAGGGAGGATAACCGCCGTGGCCGGGACTGAACATTCCCTTATACCCGGCGGCGCAGGAGTTCCTTTTCAGAGACATGATATCGTTCACACCGGTGAGGAGCGCGGGGATATAATCCGATTGTTCCACCCAGCTTGCGGCCGCGGCGGCGGTTTCAGTGTCGACCGCGGCGCAGCGCCATATCTTCGACCAGAACCATTCTGACGAATAGATTCCGCCGTAGGAATCAAGGTATGGAAGTTGTTCCCCGGCGATGCGTGACGCCAGTTCGTCCGCCTCGCGATGAGCGCTGTGGTCCTTCCAGAGCCAGGCCATGGCGGCAGGCCTGTCACGAAAATTCCTGTCGAATGCCAGGGGGATCCCCCTTTTGTCGACGGGGAGGGGAGTGCTGGCGGTGGTGTCGACCCCGATACCGATTATTTTTTCCGGTGAGAACCCGGGAATTTCCCGCGCCTTCTCCAGAAGCTCCTTCATGACCCGGTCGAGTCCGTTGACGTAGTCCTCAGGGTGCTGGCGCGCACAGAAGGGGTCGTCGGGATCGGTGAGCACGCCCTGGACGCCGTGCCGGTATCCTTCGACCGCCACGGCCCGCTCCTCCCCGTTTGCGGTGTCAACCAGGAGCGCCCGCACCGAGTTGGTGCCGTAGTCCAGTCCGATGGTGCAGCGGTCCATGGGTTCACCTCCCTGCCGGAACAGTCGACGCCCGCACGACGAGACGGCAGGCGATCGTGACCTGGGGTTTTGTTATCCGTTCGTTGCGTATGATTTTCATAAGCATGTTCACGGCGGTATCGGCGATTTTCTCCTTGGGTTGCGCGACCGTGGTAAGGGGGACTTTAAAAAAGTCCGAGTAGCGGTCATTGGAATAACCCGCCACCATGATGTCGCCGGGCACCCGCAGGGACCGTTCCTCCAGGGCCTTCATCGCGCCCAGGGCCACCGTGTCGTTGACGCCGATGACGGCATCGGCCGCTGTTCCCGTCCTGTTTTCGAGAAGATTCTTCACCGCGCGGTACCCGTCTTCCATGAAATAGCCGCTCTCCACGATCAGACTTTCATCGAAGGGGATGCCCGCCGTTTCGAGGGCACGGGTATATCCTTCGATGCGTTCGCTGCTGACGCTGGTGTCGCGGTTTCCCGCGATAAAAATGATGCGGCGCGCCCCCTGTCCGATAATATGGGTGGTCAACTCACAGGAGCCGCGCACGTCGTCGGTGGTCACCGAAAAAAAGTCCCGGCCGGGGAAGCGGCGGTCCAGCAGGACAAGGGGGATCTTGTATTTCCGGAGACGGGTGAGATAGTCCAGGTTTTCTTTCCCCATGGCCGGCGAGATGATGATACCGCTCACCCGCCGGGAAAGCAGCATCTCGATGGAATGCTTCTCGGACCGGGGGTTCTCGTAGGAATGGGCGAGGACGATGTCGTAGCCCACCCGGTCGAGCTTCCTGCTGAGGTGGTAGCAGATTTCGTTGAAATAGGACTGCATGATATCGGGAACAACGAACCCGATGACGCGGCTGTCGCCCTGCACCAGGTTTTTCGCCAGGTAATTGGGGCGGTAATGAAGCTCCTCGGCGGTCATGAGAATGAGCTCGCGTGTCTTTCCGCTTATGGGTATCCCCTGGGAGTCTTTCCCGTTGAGCACCCGTGACACCGTCGCCACGCTTTTGTTGACCTTCCGGGCGATGTCCTCGATGGTGGTGTAGGGCATATTGTAAACCTTATATGTTAAACGTTTAACTAAAGATATAAAACGTCAAGCTTTTTTTTAAAAATGTACAACGAGAGCCTGTTCAGTCCTTGAATTTCGCCGTGATCTGCTGCAGGGTGTTTTTCGCGTCGCCGAAAACCATCCAGGTGTTGGGCTTGAAGAACAGGGGATTGTCGACCCCGGCGAAGCCTGCGGCCATTGAGCGCTTGAGCACGTATACCGTACGGGCACGGTCCACCTCGATGACGGGCATACCGTAGATGGGGCTGCCGGGCTCCTCCTTTGCGGCGGGATTGACCACATCGTTGGCACCGATGACCAGCACCGCGTCCACCGTGTCCATGACGGGGTTCACGTCGTCCATCTCGGCGAGCTGATCGTAGGGGACGTTCGCCTCGGCCAGGAGCACGTTCATATGGCCCGGCATACGTCCCGCCACGGGGTGGATGGCGTAGCGCACCTCGGTGCCGTTGGCCTCCAGCGTTTCACCCAGTTCCCGTGCGGCGTGCTGGGCCCGGGCAAGGGCCATGCCGTAACCCGGCACGATGAGCACCGACCGGGCCGCTTCCAGGACGAAGTATGTGTCTTCGGGTGTCGCCGTTTTCGCCTCTCCCGCGAATTTCACGCCAGGTGCGGGGACCTTTGACCCGAAGCCGCCGAAGAGCACGTTCGCGAGCGAACGGTTCATGGCGCGGCACATGACGCGGGTGAGTATAATGCCGCTGGCCCCCACCAGCGCTCCCGAAACGATGAGTACATTGTTGCCGATCACGAATCCGGCGGCGCACGCGGCCAGACCCGAATAGCTGTTAAGGAGGGAAATGACCACCGGCATGTCGGCACCTCCGATGGGGATGACCGAAGATATTCCCAGGAGCAGGGCCGCCGATACCCCCGCCAGGAAGAGGTAATAGGCGGAACCTGGATCAATCGCGTATAATGCGCCCAGCGTCAGGACCGCCGCCGCCAGCAGTACATTGACCGCCTTCTGTCCCCTGAAAAGCACGGGCCTTCCGGGCAGTATTCCGGCGAGTTTCCCCCATGCCACCATGCTGCCGGTGAAAGTCACACCGCCGATCAATACCGTCAGATACACCGTGACGGCGGTGTAGAGGGAAGTGTCGGGATTTCGCTCGTATACTTCCCAGCCCACCAGCAGGCTCGCCAGTCCGCCGAAGCCGTTGAAAAGGGCCACCATCTCGGGCATGGCGGTCATGGCCGTCAGCCGCGCGGCCAGTGCGCCGATAGTCGATCCGATGACCAGACCCAACGCGATCCAGCGGTAGTCTATCACCTGGCGGTCAAAAAGCGTCACCACGACGGCCAGCAGCATGCCGGATGCCGAAACCAGGTTGCCCCGGGGGGCCGTTTCCGGCGAAGAGAGCATTTTTATCCCCGCGATAAACAGTATCGAGGCGATGATGTACGCCATGTTGACCGTCAGTTCACTGTACATCATCTTTTTCCCGCGGGTCCTTTTTTTTGAACAGGGAAAGCATACGCTGGGTGACGAGATAACCCCCCACCACGTTTATCGCGGCAAGGGCAACGGCCGAGGTGCCCAGTACAATGGAAAGGGTGCTGCCTTCGGCGGACCCGGCCGCGATCAGGGCGCCCACCAGGGTGATTCCGGATATGGCGTTGGAGCCTGACATGAGGGGCGTATGGAGCATGGAGGGTACCCTGGATATCAGTTCGAAACCCAGAAATACGGCGAGTATGAGTATGAACCCCAGAAAGATACCGGTCTGTATATCCATCACGCCGTGTCCTCCAGACCGTAAAATTTGCGTACCGCGGCATTGACGATGTTCCCGCCGTGGGTTATTACGCAGCCTTTCAGTATTTCATCGGCGGGGTCCATGCGAAACGCTTTACTCTCCGCGTCCCGGAAGTGCAGTACGAAATTTGTCATGTTGGTCGAATATACCTGGCTGGCGTGCACCGGCACCCTCCCCGGCAGGTTGCCGTATCCCAGGATGAGAACCCCCCTGTCGGTAAGTACCTCTTCGTCCAGCCTGGATCCCTCCACGTTTCCGCCGCTTTCAACCGCCATGTCCACCACCACGCTGCCGGGACGCATCCCTTCAAGCATGTCCGCGGTCACGATGCGCGGCGCCCTTTGCCCGAAGACCTGGGCCGTGGTGATGATGACATCCGATGCCGCGATCACCTTCGCCATACCCTGCCGTTGCCTTTCGATCTGGTCCCCGGTAAGGGCCTTCGCGTATCCGTCCCGTGTCTGGCCGGTCTCTCCGATGTCTATCTTAACGAAGCGCGCACCCAGGGATTTTACCTGTTCCTCTACCACGGGACGGGTGTCGAAGGCCTCCACCCTGGCGCCGAGACGGTTCGCCGTTGCTATGGCCTGCAGGCCCGCGACCCCGGCGCCTATCACAAAGACCCGGGCGGGCTGTATGGTCCCCGCCGCGGTGGTGAGCATGGGAAATATCTTGTCCAGGCGGGAGGCGGCGAGCAGCACGGCTACATACCCTCCCAGGTTCGCCTGGGAGGAGAGCGCGTCCATCTTCTGGGCGATTGTGGTGCGGGGCATCATTTCCATGCTGACGGCGGTTACCCCCCGGGCCGCCAGGGCCTCCACCAGCCCCCGCTCGTTGAAGGGGTCCAGATAGCCCGCGTGAACGGCGCCCTCCCGGAGGAGCCGTACCTCCGCCAGCGGAGGCCTGCGGAGCCTCAATACCAGGTCCGCGCCTGAGAGCAGCCCCTCACGGTTTGAAATGACTTCGGCGCCGGCTTTTTCGTACTCAGCGTCAGGTATGCCCAGGGACTTTCCCAGTCCCGATTCAACCTGGAGTATTGCTCCGGCCGCGCTGATTTTTCCCGCCGAGGACGGGACCAGTGGGGTCCGCGTCTCGCCGGGATGTGTTTCCCGGGGAACCGCTATAATCATGCCGCACCATCCGAACCTGATATTTCAATGTACTATAAAAAACGAAACAATCAAGGATTTTTGAGGTGCGGTAACGGGAGGACAAAATGCCTGTATTGAACGGGAGACCCTGAATACAACCGGTCCTGCCTAACGAATGAGCCGGTATACTCCGAAATAGACGATGATGAGGAACAGTATCACCGGAGAAATGAACTTGATGGTGACCGCCCATACTTCCTGGAACCACCGCGCGCGGGTGTCGGTGTCCAGTTCATGCATGGTTTTTCTGAGACCGTATTTCCAGCCCAGACAGACGGCGATGAGAAATCCTCCAACAGGCAGCATGTAGATGGAAGTGAGTTTATCCATGAAATCGAAGAAGGTATTTCCCATGAAAACCTTTGTCCCGCTCATCACGTTGAATGAAAGCGCTGAAGGAACGCCGAGAACAAAGATCATAAAACCGCAAAAGATCACCGCGTTACGCCGCAACCACCCGCGTTCGTCGGTCATGTAGGCCACGGTGACCTCGAGCAGGGATACGGCGGATGTCATGGCGGCTATGAAGAGCAGAATGAAAAAGAGGGTGGCGAATACGCTGCCGAAAGCCATTTTGGAAAATACCACCGGCAGGATGTTGAAGGTAAGCCCCGGGCCCTTGTCGGGCATCATGCCGACGGCGAACACCGCCGGAAATACCGCCAGGCCCGAAAGGAAAGCCGCCATGGTGTCAAGCAGTCCGATCTGGAGGGACGACTTCAGCACCCGTTCGTTCCGTGAGAGGTAGCTCCCGTAGGTGATCATGGCCCCCATGCCGAGACTAAGGCTGAAGAAGCATTGACCCAGCGCCTCGATCACGACCTTGACGTTGATCTTGGAAAAATCGGGCTTAAGGTAAAAAACGAGGCCCTGGTAAGAGCCTTCCATGGTGTTGGCTTTTATAATGAGCACCACAAGGATGACAAAAAGGATCGGCAGCAGTATCTTGTTCCAGCGCTCGATCCCCTTGATCACGCCGCCGATGACGATGGACACCGTGAGGGCCATGAACAGCAGATGACACCCCACCATTGCCGGGGGACTCTGTATGAATTCATTAAAAGCCGACTCCGCCGCGGCGACGTCGGTAATGGCGGAAACGGCCCCCGATAGTCCTTTTGCGATGTATCCCAGGGTCCAGCCGCCGACGACGCTGTAATAGGAGAGTATGAAAAAACCTGTCAGCACTCCCAGGTATCCCACGCCGGTCCATTTTCCGCCGCCGATAATGCGTAAGGCGCCCACCGGGTTTTTCCCGGTATGTCGGCCGATGGTAATCTCGGCGATCATTATGGGCAAACCCAGAACGATGATGCAGATCAGGTAAAGGATCACGAAGGCGCCCCCGCCGTTTTCCCCCGCCAGGTAGGGAAACTTCCAGATATTACCCAGACCGATGGCGGAACCCGCGGCCGCCAGGATGAATCCCAGCCGTGAGCTCCAGTTTTCGCGTCTAACCTGTTCCGTCATGAACGCAGCCTTTAAAAGGGATGGGTAGGGTGTATCAAAGACCCTCTATAATGCAATAATTATTTGTTATGAAACATAAACCGGTGCCGATACCCCGGGAAGCGGCGGTGAAGAAAGATAAAACGGCCCTTCTATAAAATAACTTGACGTAAGCACCGTGCCTTGAAAAGATACGCATTGAATGAACGGTGTTTAAATCAATTCACCTCCCCTCCAAAGGTAAGGAGCACACCGGCATTGCGGCGTCTCTACCGCCGCCTGTTCAGTTTCCGAGGTATACGTTCCGTGGTCACAGCGATGGTGATGTGCTTCTTAAACCGGTACGTTTGCGGTATACCGGTTTTTCTCCGAAAAAACCACCCATCCGTTAAGGACATAGAAATTATCGGAGCGGCCGGTGAAAAAAATTGTCGTTTACCGCTTCGCAGCGCTATGCTGATATACAGACTCTCTTTAAGGACCCTTCCATGATAGAACTTCAGACCCTCGTCGATTTTTTGCAAATGTACGGTTATTTCGCCGTTTTCGGGATGTTGCTGCTCTGCGGATTCGGACTTCCGGTACCAGAGGATATTTCGCTGGTTGCCGGAGGGGTCATCTCGGGTCTGGGATACGCCAACGTGCATCTGATGTTCGGCATTTCCATGGCCGGGGTGCTTATCGGCGATTCTGTAATGTTCAGCCTGGGCAGGTTTTTCGGACAGAAGGTGCTTACAAGCAGATGGGGCAACAAGATCATCGCCCATAACCATTATCCCGCGATTCACCGCTGGTTTACCAGATACGGGAAGGGTGTGGTCTTCGCTGCCCGGTTCATGCCCGGACTCAGGAGCCCTATCTTTTTCACGGCCGGTGTAACCCGCTTTGTTTCGTATACGAATTTTATACTTATCGACGGCCTGGCGGCCCTGATAAGTGTGCCGGTCTGGGTGTACCTGGGATATTTCGGCGCCTACAACCGGGAGTGGCTGATGAAATGGATTACCCGCAGCCAGTGGGGGATCATCGGTGCGGTCGTTCTGGTAATCATCGTGCTGGTGGCCATAACCATGATCAAACATCGGATATTCCGCTTTAACGGCAACGGTAATAACGACAGGGTGGCCGTTAAACAGGTCACCGATCCCGGCACTGAAGGGTAAGTCCCTGCCGAGCGCGTTCCCACCCTGATCCACACGGCAAACCTGATACCGGTCACCCGCACAGGGGACCGGTTTTGCAGCAACTTTCCTGAAGCCCGTAAGATTACTCACCTCAAAGATACACAATACGGCAAGCCCGTACCAGGGGGGCCGGTTATGGTGCAAATGGAATTTACTTGATAAAAAAAGTTTGCGTTGGCACGAATGTGGTGCATATTTGTTCAACTAGTGACGGGTTTTGAAGGAACATAAACAGTAACTGCGCAATCTATGGGGCCGACGGGATCGATAAAATTGAAAAGGTGGAAAGGAACGATTGCTTTTGTCGCGGCAGCTGTACTGGTCGGCGCGACGGTCACGGCGCTGTGGGCGGCGGTATCCTCTATTGATGACTACCAGCCTTATTACGCGCTCTGTCCCCAGTCTGACGGCGGCATAAAGGTGGCGATCAGAAAGTTCAGGCTTAACGGTGAGACACGGTTGCTGACGGTCAATCCCTATAACCTGCACACCGGTGTGGTAAAGCCCGGTGTGTTCCAGTGCAGGGAGGTGCCGCTGGCTTTTATACGACAGCACCTGTCCGGTACCACGTATGCCGCGGCGATCATGGATACGGAAAAAAACTCCAGGGCGCTGCAGAACGCGGGCTTTCGGCGGTTCACGACCGACCAGCGGGGGATAAACCTTACCGTCGACCTCTGTCCCTCTAAAGCACCCCTCGACCGTTTCCTGTTCAGTGCGATAATAAAAGAGTTCAGTCAGACCGTGAAACCGGTGCCGGTAGCACTTGCGTTGTCCGGTCTCTGGATGGAAAACCACGCGGCGGACCTGGAATGGCTCAGGTCGCTGGAGCGTGAAGGTAAAATTTCCATCCTCTGGATCAATCATTCGTACAATCACCGTGTGAAACGCAAAACGCCGCTGCGTAAGAACTTTCTCCTTTCCGTGGACACGGTGATCGATGAAGAGATTCTAAAGACCGAGAAGAAGATGCTGGAGTCGGGAATCATCCCGTCGGTATTTTTTCGCTTTCCGGGACTGGTATCTGATCCGTGTCTTTTTTATCAGGTAACCGCCTTCGGTCTTATCCCGGTGGGCAGCGATGCGTGGCTGGGGAAAAAACAATGGCCCCGCGAGGGAAGTATCGTACTCGTCCACGCCAACGGTCATGAACCTGTAGGCTTGAAACGGTTCATGCACCTGCTGAACATAAACCGGAGAAAAATTCGTGACGGCCGCTGGTCTCTCTACGATCTGAGGGAGAGCATGGTTGATTTCGAGAAGAGGAAAAATCCCGGTATGCGGCGAGGGCCGAGCCGAACCACGGCTTTCGACATGGATGCCCTGAACGATAAAGGATAAGACTTTTACCGAACCGATTCTATCGCAGGAGGGGAAATCATGATACACAATCCTGCCGCACGGTTTCTTTTCTTACTCGCCGCAATTATTCCGATCGGGGTACCGGTAATGGTCAATACGGGTTATGCCCAGGCCCGTAAAACGATCGTACAGTATTACCGGGAGATGCCCGTATCCCTGGCGGGTGGATTCAAATACCGGCTTGAAAACAGGAAGGGCGAATGGATCAGCCAGTCATCCGCGGAGTATGAAATCAAACCGCTGGTGGATATTAAAAACGGGTACCTCTCCATTGTGGATCACGGCACAGGGGGCGGCACCATCACCCACGAGGTGGTGCTGTTTCTCACGAATGACGGCAGAACGGTGATCGGAATGAACCTGATAGAAATGGACGGGGTAAGTATCAGCTCCAACCTGAAATTCTACCGTGTTACCGGCACTCACTGGAAAGAAGTTACCTCCGAAGTGCTGCCGCCCCTGAATATCCGAAACTTCATCGACAGCGGCTACAGCACCGGTGACCTTGACCTGCTGAAAGACCGCCTCGGGCTTATCTCCATCTTTTACGCGCTGCCCCGGTACGGGACCACGGCCTGGGCGGAACCGGTAATGCACAGGTTCCGCAATGTAATCAATAACACGGCCGGTCTGGACGGAACCATTAGGGCGGCGGGAGAACGTCTGCTGAAAGCCGCCAACGACAGGAAGATACCCCTCACCTGGGACATGAAAAAAGGAGTACTGCTGCCGCCGGGTAAATGACCGCGACTCCGATATGTGTACCGGCCTGCTTCATGCGCCCGGCAGTACGGGGCAGAGATGGTTTCCGCGACGCGTGAATCACGAACACCCGCTGCGGTAAATCGCTCCCCGGTAGGGGCCGGGAGTATGATTTTCAAAAATGTGTTGCTATTTTCAACCCCCTTCCTTTTCTCATCATCTTATCGTTGAACCGTGAAATAATTACAATGATTCATTAGGGCTGAACCGTGGATTTGAGCGCAGAGGATTGAACATGACCGATAAACCTATCAACCCGGTTTCACCGGAAACCTATATAGCCACAGGATGTCGAACCTGCACCGAAAACAGCGAAAACTGCTGTGTCGGCAGCTATGTACCCCTGACCATCAGGGATATCATGGCGATTGAAGAACTGGGCTATGATCTGGAATATGTACTGCAGGTCAGTGAATATTTTCCCGAGTACATGCGTGGGGATGAAGAGTGGTGGCGCGACAGCACCATCGCCATAGACGGGCGGCTGTACCGGATGACCACCCGCAAGGATGTACGGGGGAAATGCGTCTTTTTAAAGGAGGGGGAGGGGTGTCTGCTGGGTACACGCCGTCCCGCCGTGTGCAAAATATACCCTTTCTGGGTGGACAATCGGAACGTGATCGTTTTCGAGTCCGGTGAGGAAGATTGCTGCCCGATAGCTGCCGGGGCCCACACGGTGGAAGAGGGGATACGTATGATCGATGAGAGCCCGGGCAGCATTAGGGAATACTATTACACTATCAAACAGGACTGCCTGGAACAAGTCGAACGCCACCGTGAGCTGGTAGAACGGTTTCTCAGCCGGCAGGCTGTGCTGTAATGCACTCACGATACTCCTGGATAACCCGCCGCGTATAATAAAAAAGAAAAGGACAGGGGGTTGCCCTGTCCTCCGGAAGAAGTTCTCACGGGCACTGGGGCCCGTAGAAGTTATTCTTTAATATATTTTTTCGCGTACGCCGCGTCATTGTAAAGCGCTTCGCCGTGTTTGTCCTTACCGTAACCGCCGAAGATCTTCTGCCCCTGTTCGGAAGCCAGGAACGCGATGAACTTATCAGCCAGGTCCTGGCCCGGGGTCGCGCCTTTGGGCTGCCCCAGTGCATGGTAGGTGTTGACGATAAAGGGATCACCCTTATAGAGCACCTTCAGGTTTTTCATTTCCTTCTTTGCGGCCACCCAGGTGCTGCTGTCGGTCATAAAGTAACCTTTTTCGGCGTCAGCCTTTTTGAGTGTGGCCATCATGAATTCCTTGGTCACTATATACCACGCACCCGCGGGGGTGATATTCGCTTTTTTCCAAATGGCCATTTCCTTTTTATGAGTGCCCGAATTGTCGCCGCGGGAGTAGAATCTGGCCTTGGCTTTGGCGATCTTACCGTATGCCTCGGCGGCGTTTTTAGATCCCGCTATCTTCGCCGGATCATTGGCGGGACCCACGATATAGAATTCATTGGAACCGATAAGGGTTCGTTTAACGGCCCATCCTTCATCGACGGCCTGTTTTTCAGCCTTTGGCGCATGGACCATTATCATGTCGACCTTTTTTTCTTTAAGGAGCTTCAGGGATTCGCCGGAACCCGCTTTGACCCAGCACAGAGTGCACGGGCTGGCGGCGTTGAACGCCTCGGCGAGTACTTTCACCAGGCCCAGTTCGCCCGGGCTCCCCGTTGCCAGCACCAGTTTCTCTTTGGCGGTCCCGTAGCTTTCTTTGCACTGCACCGGAGCGGTTTTCGGGGCACAGCCGACTGTAAGTATGAAGAGTAAAAGTGGTATAAAAACCGGAATTCTTTTCACAGACATCATGACGCGATTCATGATCTGTTCCTCCAGGTAGTTGAGATTTGTCCCTGAGTAAAAAACAGTACGCAGATGCTGTCAAATGAAAAAAACCTACAAAAAATTACAATATATCATTAAAGCATCCTGATAATCGATATATTGCGTCGCCCGGGCGCATTGGGGATAAAATACCTTTAATTTTTCATCAGAAGTGATATATTGACAGTAGCCGCAGGCTTTTTGAAACACAACGCTCCGTTTATTCATATTACCTGTTCGAGGCCGGTCATGATAGACCTTTCCAGCATTGATTATACACGGCTCGATTCGCCCGCTATTCTTAAAAAGATCTTTTTCCCCAGAAAGGAAAGCGAGGGGCTCGTCATCAGCGACCATGCAAGGGTGTTCACCATCCCGGTGGGGGATGAGATCATGGTAGGGGCCCGTTTGTATCCGGCCGATACTTCGGCGCCGACACTCCTTTTTTTTCACGGAAACGGTGAGATCGTCGCCGATTATGATTTTCTCGGCATGGCGGTCAGCAGGGAGGGGCTCAATTTTCTACCCGTTGACTACCGTGGTTACGGCATATCCGGCGGGGTTCCGACGGTCACGGGTATGCTGAGGGACGCGCATGTCATACTGGATTATGTGCGAAAGTATCTCGCGGCCGGTGAGTATACCGGGCCGCTGGTGGTTATGGGAAGGTCGCTGGGCAGTGCTTCAGCCATCGAACTGGCGGGAGCGTACCCCGACGCGTTCGGCGGCCTCATTATAGAAAGCGGTATCGCCTATGCGCTTCCCCTGTTCAGGATCCTGGGTATAAACACATACCGTTCTGCGCTCACGGAACAGCTCGCGTTCAATAATGTGGAAAAAATCGGGAGATTTAACGGGCCCGTCCTGATAATCCACGCAGAGAGGGATCAGATCGTCCCGCTCACCGATGGCATGGTGCTTTACGAGGCATGCCCTTCCAGGGACAAGATTTTCCTTGAGATACAGGGGGCCAACCACAACACCATCCACCAGCAGTGCCTGGGGGACTACCTTGATACGGTTCAAAAATTCACCTCGATAATGAAGAAGAAGCACTGAACAGCCGCCGCGCCGACACCGCGGGGCGCATACTACTCGCGGGGAAACTCTATTCTGAAACAGGTACCCCTGTCGACCTCGCGGTATACCTTTCCCCTGAGCTGGCCCTCCGCCAGCAGGCCGAGCAGTTGCAGCCCCAGCGACGATGAGTCGGCACCGTTCTTCATGGCGGGAATTCCGATTCCGTTATCGCTCACTGAGAGTACCACGATCCCGTCCACTCCTTCCCTGATCGCGATGTCGATTATACGGGGGCCCTCCCGGTCCGCGGGGAAGGCGTGCTTCAATGCGTTGGTGATCAATTCATTTAAAATCAGTCCGCAGGGGATTGCCTGCGCAATGTCCAGCAGAATGGTGTCCGAGTCGGTCTGCAGGGCCACCGGCCCGGAAACCCCGCGGTAGAGGGAACAGAGTTCTATGCCCAGGGTCTCGGCGTATGAACCTATATTGATGAAGGCAAGCTCGCCCGAACCATACAGCTTCTCATGGATCAGCGCCATGGCCCTGATCCGGTTCTGTGAATCATTGAATATGCTTTGCATCCTTTCGTCGCTTATCTGCCTTGCCTGGAGGTTCAGCAGGCTCGTGATTATCTGGAAATTGTTCTTCACCCGGTGATGAATTTCGCGCAGCAGGGTTTCCTTTTCCTGCAGGGATTTCTCCAGTTGCTCATGGTCTCGGTTGATCTCGGTTACATCTTTTAAACTCAATACGATCCCCGCGACACCCTTCGTTTCCAGCATGGAGGTGAGAATACCCTCCATTTGACGCCATGAACCATCGGCGTTACAGAACCGTATTTTCAGCGGCATGGACCTGTTTTCGTTTCTCAAGGCCATACCTATCGCGCCGCTTATGGTCTCACGGTCGTCGGGATGAATCAGATCGTAGAACGGTTTTCCCGTAAGGGCCTCCCTGTCATGCCCGTGTTGACGGGTGACGGAGGGGCTGGAGTATATACACACACCGTCCGGCGTCAGGATCACGACCAGGTCAGTACTGTTTTCAGTGAGGGCCCGGAAACGCGCTTCGCCCTCGCTGAGTACTGCGGTCAGATCGATATTACGCCTGATCTCATCCAGGGCCCTTTCCATGGCCTTTTTGTTTATGGAAAATATCTGGTATGACACCACGCCGATGAAGATGTATGCGATGGCGTTGTCGATCAGGTATTCAATGACTATGGAATCCGGGATGTTCATCTGGGTACGGATTTTATTGAGAAATACCGGGAATACGAGGCCGTTGATCACAAAATATGCCACGAAGACGAAACCGTTCTTCGAGACTACAAGAGGGGTCAGAGTAAGCATTGCCAGTATGAGTACAATAGTATCGGTACGTTCTATGAGGTGACCGGCATAGTTCCCCGAGAGGATGGCTGTCCAGAGGCCGCTTAACGAGATGATGAAAAACGCGTGCGCCGACAGTGCCAGATGCCCCCGCCTGAAAATAACGATGAGGACAATAATCAGCAGCGCTGAGGAAAGCGGAGGGATAAACGCCCTGGGGTTGACGGTGTGGAGGGTCAATGAGACCGTCAGAAAGGGAATCGCGATGAACAGGATGGCGATATAAATGATGAACAGCACCCGCGCACGCTGCCGTGTTACGAAATCGGCATGACGATAAGGTGCGAAGAAAAAATCGATAAGGCGGAAAAAAAGACTGCCTTTGCCTTTTTTGTCAAGCTTGTGTGCCGTTTCAGGCCCCCCTTCTGCGGTGTATCCATTCGGACAGGGAAGAGACATGGTGTACCTTAGTATTTTTATGAGCCTGCGTCAAAAAGAATTTTACGGCCGGGAACCTTTATTCATGGGGGTCAAGCTGGGGGGGTGTTCCTTTCCTCTCGTCAGTCCGGCATCAGGGTTCAACCGGCGGATCGGTCTTATGGCCGGTCCATGCCGTACGGATGAACGATGCCGAGCAGAGGTTGACTACCGCGATCACCGCGCCCAGCAGGAAAACATACTCATAGCCCAGCCGGTTCCAGATCAGCCCGCTGGCGAGCGCCACCCCGATGGAAAAGATATGGTCTATGGTGACCCCCATGGTCAGTGTTTGTCCCACGTCTCCGGGGTTAAGGGCGATTTTACGCATATAGGTGGCGCGCGCCATGGTGACCGACATGAGCAGCTGGTCGGTCACGAAGCATGCGAAGGCCACATAGAGGGCGGCCGTTCCCGCGAAAAGATGTCTTGAGTAGCCGTATCCGATGCATACGAACACCAGCAGAAAGGCCTCGGCCATGAGTATGGCGCGCTCGCCGATCCGATCGATAGTGCGTCCCAGAAGCGGCTTGAAAAAAATACCGATGATGCCGCCCGCGGTAAGAAGGGTGGCTACGGTCTGCGTTTTCTGCCCGAACTCCGTGACCAGCACCCAGGGAGCAAAGGTGATGAATATCTGCTTGCGGGTGCCGTAAAGGATGTTGAGCCAGTAGAAGAGGGCATATTCCCTGCGAAAGGTAAACCTGCCCGGAACAGGACGCGGTGCGTCAGGTTTCATCAATGCCATAAGGATGCACGCCGACAGGAACCCCGCGGCCGCGATTACATAGGAAGAAGTGAAACTGAAACTCAAGTAGCGGAAACCCAGGAAAACGATGAAACTCCCCGCTATGGCGGCCAGGTTCATCGCGCCGCTGATCTGTCCCAGCAGGCTGCCCGCCCTGCCCTCTTCGGCGAATTCCATGCCGATGCTGGAAATCAGCGGAAGGAAAAGATGAAGACCCGTGCTGAAGATAAAAAGCCATATCAGCATGACGGGAAAGGTGGGGGAATACAGCCCCATCATTAGTATGCCGGTTCCGGCCAGCAGGTGCGCCAGCGCGCCCAACCGGCGAACGCAGAGAAAGAAAAAGAGGGCCGAAACGAACACCACCAGGAACCCCGGCATTTCCCGCGGCAGTTCCATAAAGCCCCTCTGGAGATCGGTTATGGAGAAAGTTTCATTGAGAAAGTTGTTAAGGGTGGATTCGACGATACTTTGTGAAAACCCGTAGAGCGCGACCGCTCCCGAGAACAGCAGAAAGTCCCTTTTCAATGAGGTGTTGTTGATGGTGATGGTTCTCATAATATTTCGGTTTTTTTCCCGGACGCCGGGGCCACAGGTATAAAACCTCCGCGGTCCTGTAAATGATTAATTTTCCTTTCTGGCTTTTCTGATGCCCCAGGGCCGCCGGCGGTACCTGCTTCCTGTAGACATAATACCGGCGCCGGACAGGAGGTCCGTCGGCGGTTCAATATCAGGGGCATAAAAATTTTTTTTTGCAGTTTACAGGGTTATTAATTACATTGGAAGAAAGCATATAACGCCCGGCATGCCCTGGGAAACTGAAGTTGTACGGCAGGGTTGTTATAATCTGTGAAAGGGAGGAAACATGAACAAAGAAGAGACCAAATTGTTTAAATCCCGCACACCTCACGAATACATCGACAATTCATTGAAGTCCAAACTCTCTCCCGGAAGAAAGGCATATATCACAAAAATCTGGCTGGATAAAAAGAAAAAATTCTCGATCGAAGACATACAGTATGCCCGTAACCGGCATCCCTACTGGAAGTCCAGAAAGATGGTGGGAAGCTATGAACGCAATGAGCAACGGCGGATGGAACACGATTACAGTTCGAACAGCAAGTTGGACTGGGACGACGCGACGGTAATGGAATTTATAGAGATGAACAAGAAGGACGACCGCGGCAGATACCTGCACAAGGATTTCGAACTGGCGCGGCATTTCAACACCAGCATTCCCTCGATACAGCATTACCGCAGAAAATACAATATGGCAATGGTGCTCATGTCCAGAGAAGGGAAAAAGCCCACTGAAAAAAGGATTTACGAGTACATCACCCAGAGTGAAGCGATACTGAGGCGACTGGTTAAAAGCACGGCCGGCTCCCGCCGGAGATGACGCGAAGACCGGCGCGTTCCCTGCGACTGAATCGTGAGGGACCGCCGGGCCCCGTGCGGTGCAAGGTAAAGGGAAACAAACAGATTGTTCTGTGTGAGGAATTGAATAATGGGAAATGCCGCGGGCAGAATATTTATCGTGGTGGGGCTGGCGATCGTCGCGGTGGGGGTGATAATTTACTTCAGGGACTCACTCCCCTTCGTTAAACACATCGGGAAACTCCCTGGGGACATCAATATCAGGAGGGAAAATTTCAGTTTCTATTTTCCGCTTACCACCGGCATTGTGCTGAGTGTGGTCCTCAGCCTGTTGATGCTGTTAATGGGCCGCTTCAGATAATCGACCGGAAGCCGGGAATGTTTATATGTAGTACCATGGTCAGGCCGTTCCTCCCTTTTTTATATAGCTTAAGGTTCTCTCACGGCGGCGTACCGGGGCGGGGGGAAGAGCGACTGGTTTCTGCCGTCGGCGGACTAGCTGAATGCGATATATGAAAACTTGCATAAAGCCGGGGCACCCGGTTTCGATGATGACATCTACTGGAGTTCCACCCAGAGCGGCGATTATGGCGCGTGGTTTCAGAATTTTCTTGTCGGATTGAAGACCAGTTACCGCAAGGACTTTTTCTTTCAGGTGCGGGCCGTCCGCGCTTTCTGACGCCCCTGACGTTTTAACGGCGTGAAAGAAAAAGCCGCGTTCCACTCCCGGTGTGACACCCCTCAGACAAACAGCTCCCTGATATAGGTCTTCTTAGGGTTCTTTTCGTCCAGAATCACGGTGACAGGGTCGTTTACTTTCAGGCTTCTCGTCCGATCGTTTTTAAAGAGGGAATTGAAACTGCGCATTTCCTGGCTTTCACGGGTATAGGTGTATTCCACGTAACCGCGGCTCCCCCGAAACACCACATTGACCACCTTGCCGACTGAAAATTTTCCCGCGGCGAAAAGTGCTGAAAAATAACGGTAGCGCCAGTACAACAGGGGCGCCGCCAGAACGGTGGCCCCGATCGAGAGATACAGGAGCGACATGGACGACTGTTTATCGAAAGAGATGAATTGCCGGCCCGTGCCGCCCGTAAGGTTCATGAACAGCGCAACCAGCAGTATAATCCAGAAGATGGTGGGGATCTTGACGGCAAGATTGGCGAAGTAGTCTGATTTAATCACCCGCATCAGTTTTGGTTTTTCCATTTGTGACATGTTTCCGCTCCCTGGTAAAATGGGCTCCTTGGGCGGTTGTTCTTTATATCACATTTTGTATCCGCAAAGGGCCTAGTATCAACCAGTATAGTGGAACCCCCGGGGAATTCAATTTTATTTCCAAAAAACATGCCGAACCGGAACGGCTGTGCGATACCTGCACGGAAAAATTTATTACGGCGACAATTTTGTTGCAGTTACCGCCGATGTGCTATAGTAAGGTAAAGAAACAGATATTTCCCTGGATAAATGCGGAGGTAACACCGTGGTCTGGAAAAACAGGCATACCATGAACCAGAGGGAAGGGGAAAAAATGCCCTCATGGTACCCCTGGTTTTGTACCGCAGCCGGTATTTTCGCTTTTGCGGCGGCTATTTACTGGTATATTGAATCTTTTTAATACCTGCATGTGACCCTGCAGGCGGTTTTCCCCGGTCCCCTCACGAAAAAACAGCCGAAGAGCGGTACCATGACCGCGACGGTTTCCGCTTTTCGACGCCATGCAGCCCCGTCCTCCTGATCTGTTCCGTCCCTGTTGAATCACCACACGGCTCTTCAGTCCCCGTACATTGCCCGCCGTCAGTTAGACCTCGAGCGGGTAGAGGGCCCCGGCCGACGGTGCCGACCGGTAATGGGGTGTGCCGGTGATTCCCGGTGCCGCCCGGAGGATCTGACCGGTGTCGGCAAGTTCAAGGGGAACGTTTCGATATTTTCTTACCGAGCGGCGCTCCCTGATAGCTCTTCCAATCGTATATTCCCCTGTGTGCCGGGCTCGGGAAATTGTATGTCCACCGGATTCCTCCTTCCGGGATTGTCGGAACGGCAGATACCCGATGTGCTCATTGTACCGGCAGCGACAGCGGTCAGGAGTATGGTGCTCGCCGCAAAAAAAAGTCTTCTTTCTCATGAGATAAATCCTGTGTGGCCTGGTACGGCAGGGGCAGGTTTCAACAGAACCGTACATGGCGGGCAAAACTTTCGGGGTTAAAACGTGGTTATAATATGATAGTCGCCGGCCTGATCCCGGACCTCCAGCCTGATATTGGATAAAAACGCCTGCTCCATCTCGTATTCGAACATTGACTGCCATTTCTCGAACCTGATGGTGTTGAACAGATCTTTGGGAAGAATAATTTCCATAGTGAAGCCGTTAAGGAGGATACGGTAGGCGATGGGTTTTCCGTCCAGGCTTGTGGTGCTGATATCGAATATGTCCACTTTTTCATGGGTGGCTTTCAGATCCACTGTTTTCTTCGCGTTGAATATTCTGGAAATAATATCCACGACTTTCATGTAATCTACGGGAGGCATGGCGTATTCCCTTTGTTTGATATGATAAAGAATGTAGAAATCGTATTCTTAGTCCAACGACACATTAGCAGCAATAAAGTAATTTTCCCACTACTTTTTTATTCGAACCGGTGTACGATGGAAACATTGGGTAATGTAGAAAAATTTTTCTTTTTTTAATTACTTGACATAAAAAAGGGTATAATTAAATGACTAATTAAATTAAGTATTTAATTAAAACATTTGTTTGAAGTCTTTATAAATATGATACTCTCGATAATATTCGGGTGATAAAGATGAAAAATGACACAGTGAAAAAACCGTTACCGGCAGAAACCCAGGATGTGGTTTCGACCAGGGAAAAAATCCTGTACGCGGCCAAAAAGGAGTTCGCCGAAAAAGGGCGCAGAGGGGCCCGCATCGGTGAAATAGCGAAACGGGCGGGAGTGAACCAGGCACTGGTGCATTATTATTTCGAGAGTAAGGACAAGCTCTACAGCATACTGCTGAAGCGCATATTCGGGGTTGACCTGCTGCCCATGGTGGAGGCGTGGGGGAGGCGATGGACCATGACGCCGCCGGAGGAGCTTTACGCGACCATCTACATACTGATTTCCGCCCACAGCAGCATCTCTGATCCCGATGTAGACCGGATTCTCTTCAGGGAATTCGCTGACGGGGAGTTGAGTTTCAAGCCTTATATGCTGGAATACATCATCCCCCAGATGGAGGACCTGACGGCCATCATCGAGAGGGGCATCGCATCGGGGGACTTCAGCACCTCCCGGCCCGCCCTGGCGGTCATGCAGGTCCATTCTTTCATACATTCGATGGAGCTCAACAACCAGTTTTTCAAGGACACCAGGTTTTACGATCGTTTCAATCTGAGCGGCAGGGCGCTCCTGGACTATACCGTTGAATATACCTTCAAGGCCCTGGCGGTGCCGGGGAAGCCGGTCTGTATCCCCGTCATGAAACCCGAGATTATCGTTTCAATGGACGAACTGGTCAGGGACCTGATCAGGGCCTACGGGTGGAAGGTCGAGGCATCATGAATTCAATTATTATACGGCAGTACGAAAAATTCCGCAGTCATCAATCCGAGGAGGTTAACCGCGTGACACGTAAATCGCTATCCATCATGGCAATCGCCATTCTTTCATTCGCCCTGCAGCCACTTTATGGCCAGACCAGAGCCCTGAACGGCAGGGATAAAACCGTCGAAAAGGGGGCATCAATCACCATTGCCGGCAACGCCCTGACGCTGGAACAGGCCATCGACCTGGTGCTGCAGCATAATCTGACACTGCAGTCGGCAAAGTATGATGTCATAATGAGCGACAGCGACCTTGAGAAATTCAAGGGGCGCTACGGCACCACTGCGAACCTGGAAGGTGGATACGTACGGCAGAAAACGCCGCCCACGGGGCTTAGCGCTTTTACCGGCGATAAACAATACCAGTATGACCTGGCCGCTTCTTTATCAAGAAAATTTTCCTCGGGTACAAACATCACGGCCGGCGTAAAAGAGACCTTTTTCGACGCCAATGACCCCGCGATTGCCGGATTCAAGGAGAAGGAACCGGCGTATCACAAACCTTCGCTGTTCATCAGTCTCGAACAGGAACTGCTGCGCAACGCATTCGGGTACGGTGAGCGCCTTCAGAAGACTATGCTGAAGAGCGCGGCCGAGATACAGCGTGCGGCCATCATCAACCAGCTTTCCACGCTGGTGGTGTCCACCCTGGTTGATTACTGGACCATTACCATACAGAAATCGGCGCTGGAGAACGCCAGAAGGGAACTTGAATCAGACCGGCAGGTACGGGACATCATCGCCGGCAACGTCAGGTATGGCCTGGGAGAACTCTATGACCTCAACCAGTACAACGCTCTGGTGGCTTCGGCCGAGATCAAGGTCGTCTCGACCGAACAGGCATACCGGGAAGCGGTAAGAAAGCTTCTGCGTACCATGAACATGCCGGCCGATACCCGTGTTGAAGGAGTGACCGATCTGGTGGACACGCTCCCCGAGCTGGACGCTGATGCAGCAGTCAAAACGGGATACCTGAAAAGGGTCGATTACCGGAACGCCGTGGCCTCGGTGGAAAACGCCCGGCGTGAGCTGGCTTATTACCGTAACGAATCCCTGCCGTCCCTGACCGTCAACCTGAACCTGAATACCGCCTCCCAGCGCGAAGGTTTCAACGACGCCGCCGGTGACGCCGCCGCCGCGAAGTACCCCTCCTGGGAGGTGCGTGCGAAACTCTCGTATCCCCTGGACGACCGCGAACGCGAGACCAACGTCCGCAACGCCGAGCTGAAGCTCAGGCAGGCGCGCATAGGCCTCGACCGCACAAAGCTCGAGGTGCGCGACGAGATACTGAACGCGCTTGAGCAGGTCAGGACCCGCCATCTCGCCCTGAAGAAGGCGCGCACGGCGAGGGCCGAATCGGAACTCTATTATCAAAGACTTCTGGTGCGGTTCCGCCAGGGCAAGGCGACCGCGGTGACGGTGCGCCTGGCCCTGGATGCGTTGATGCAGTCCAGGCAGAGCGAGCTCGAGTCATTGGTGACGTATAACGTGACATTGCTCCAGTTTGACCTCGCGAAAAACGAGATCTTCGATCGGTACAATGTGAACGTGGAAAAATATATCAAACAGGTCAAGTAAAGGAATAAACTATGAATATCGCACGGTTTTCTATTCGGCGGCCCATTTTTATCTGCTGCCTGGTGATTCTCATGTTCGTGACCGGCATACTGGGACTGAGCAGAATGGGGGTGGACCTTTTCCCGCCCATCGACTTCCCGGTAGTGACCGTCACCACCCTTTATCCGGGTGCGACCCCGGAGGAGGTGGAAAAGCTCATCTCCAAGCCGCTGGAAGAGCAGATCAGCACCATCTCGGGTCTCAAGCGTCTTTCGTCCCGTAACAGCGAGGGTATCTCGGTGGTCATCGCCGAGTTCACCTACGAAACCGAGGTCAAGTACGCGGAGGAAAAAATGCGCGAGAAGGTCAGCCTGGCGCGCAATAATCTTCCCGACGATCTTGAGGACGAGCCCCTGGTGCGCCAGTTCGATTTCACCGACATGCCGGTCATCACGCTGGCGGTGACTGCCAACCTTCCGCCCGCGGAGCTCTATGACCTTGCAAAAGAACGCATAAAGGCGATGATAGAACAGGCCGACGGTGTGGGGGAGGTGCGTCTTACCGGTGGCACCCGCCGCGAGATACAGGTCGAGCTGGACCGTGATAAACTGAACGCTTTCGAGATTCCCGCCCTTACCGTGGCCGATCAGCTTAAACTCTCGGGTGCCAATGTGCCGGTGGGCAAATTCGACAAGGGTGACCGGTCTACCGCTTTCAAGACCGTCGGGGAATTCCGCTCCGTGGATCAGATCAGGAAGACCCTGATTTCATTCTCGGGGGACGTTTCCCGGGGGGTCACCCTGGATTCCCTGGGCAGGGTGCGTGACGGCACCGAAGAGCTGAACACCATGGCCTATCTGTATTATCCCGCCGCCGATCAGAAAGCTGATGATCGCGGAATACTGAAAAGGCTTTTTGGTTCGGAAAAGAAGAAATCGGTAAAAAGGGAATTATATCCCTGTATCATTCTGGATGTCTATAAGCAATCGGGGGCGAACTCGGTCGCCGTGGCCGACGGCGTGAAGAAACGCATCGAAAAAGTCAACGAAGTGATCAAGACCGTCGAGGGCAAACCCCGGCTGGTGTTTGTCTATGACACCGCCCGTCACATCCGTGTCAATGTAAGGGACGTGCAGGAGACCATGGTCATCGGGATCATCCTGGCGGTGTTTGTGGTATACCTGTTCCTGGGGAATGTACGGTCCACCATTATCACGGGAGTCGCCATTCCCAACTCTATCATCGGCGCTTTCGCGATCATGTATTTCACGGGCTTCACCGTGAACATCATGACCCTTATGGCCCTCTCGCTGGCGGTAGGGCTCCTGGTGGACGACGCCATCGTCGTACGGGAGAATATCTACCGCAAGATTGAAGGAGGGATGCACCCGGTGCTGGCTGCCGAAAAAGGGACCACGGAGGTGATGCTGGCCGTCATCGCCACGACGTTGACCATCATTGCGGTGTTCCTCCCCATCGCCTTCATGAAGGGCATCGTAGGACGGTTCTTCGTCCAGTTCGGCCTCACCGTGGTGTTTGCGATGACCATAAGCCTCTTCGACGCGCTCACCGTCGCCCCGCTGCTTTCAGCGTACTTTGCAGGTAGCGGCGAGAAGTCGAAAAATGTGGTGGTGAGAAATTTCGAAAAGCTGCAGGACAAACTGGATTATTATTACGGCCGGATCATCGATTTCAGCCTTGCCCATCCCGTCATAATCATTACCATGACCGGTCTTATTTTCTTAGGCAGCATCGGGGCATTTATGGCGGTAGGAAAAACCTTCCAGCCTGAAGCGGACGAGAGTGAGTTCACGGTCAACATGGAACTGCCTGCCGGCACCAGCCTGGACGGAACCCGCGAGACGGCGATGAAGATCATGGAGAAACTGAAAAGGATCCCCGAGCTCGATTATATGAGCGTCACGGTAGGAACCGCTGAAAGCGAATATAACAAGGCGGCGGTAAGCGTTTTCCTGGTCCCCCTCTCCAAACGCAGCCGCTATTCCATGCCCATTAAAGAGGAGGTGCGGGGGATACTGAAGGAGTTTGCCTATGCCGTGCCCTCGGTGGATGAGTACATGGGGGGGAACGAAAACAAGCCCTTCATCCTCAACATCAAAGGCGAAAACCTGGATGAACTGCAGGCCTATGCGGCAAAGGTGCTGGAAAAGATCAAAGGCATTCGTGACCTTACCGAGATCAGCTCCAGTTACAAGCCGGGAAAACCGGAATTCCAGGTGCTGCTCGACGAACAGAAGATGCAGGTGCTGGGGGTGAACAACCGTACGGCCGGCGCGGAACTCCGCTACCATATCGCGGGAGGTGTTGTGGGCAAGTTCCGCGATAAAGGGCTGGAATATGACGTGCGCATGCGGCTTAAGCCCGAGCAGCGGGATTTACGCGGTGCGTTCAACCGCACCAGGGTGCCGAACCTGCAGAACCGCATGATTCCGCTCCCGGCGGTCGCGACGGGCAAGAACGCCGTGGGCCCCGCAAAGATACTGAGGCAGGACCGTTCTCGTGTGGTCCAGATCTCGGCCAACATCGCCCCGGGGGGCGCCGTTGGCACCGCGCTGGAGCGGACCAAAAACATTCTTGAGAAAGAGATGCCTCTCCCCCGGGGAATGGACTATTCCTTCATTGGCGCGGCCGACAGTTTCTCCGAAACGGTGGTCAACATGTTCACCGCGTTCATCCTGTCGCTCATCTTTATCTACCTGGTGCTGGCGAGCCTGTATGAGTCGTTTTTCACTCCCATCACCATCTTCCTGGCGCTGCCGCCGGCAATGGCCGGTGCCTTTTACGCGCTTTTCTTTACCGGCACCCTTATGGACCTGTTCAGTATGATCGGCCTGGTGATGCTCCTGGGACTGGTCACCAAGAACTCGATTCTGCTGGTGGACTTCTCGCTGGAAGGAGTGCGGTCGGGTATGGACCGGAGGGAGGCGATAAAACACGCGGGGCAGGTGCGGCTGCGTCCCATCCTCATGACCACTTTTGCCATGCTGGCGGGCATGCTGCCCCTGGCGCTTGGTATCGGCGAGGCGGCGCAGTACCGCAAGGGGATGGGTATCGCCATTATCGGGGGGCTTGTCGTTTCCACCTTTATCACCCTTGTGGCGGTGCCGGCGGTGTTCGAGTATATCGACCGTTTCCGCGAGTACGTGGAGAGCCGCTTCAGGACTAAACCGGTGCACGAGGAAAGCCCGGCGGTTACGTTAAAAGGGAACCCTGGACCGTCGGTGGCCGCACCTTCGAGGATTAAAGCCAAAAAAGGGCGGTAGTGGGGGAGTTCGGGCCGGAGCAAAGGACAGGCCTTACACGGAACGGAGCTGCGGCGGTATGCCTGCATGCCTTTTAGGAGGGAAGGCCGCCTGACGGAGACTCCCGTCAGCCGAAATCGTCGAACCGCACCATCTCCGGTTCGACCCCCAGCCCGTGCAGCATTCTCTGCACCGCCTCGAGCATCATGGGCGGTCCGCAGAGATAGTACTCGATGTCCTCGGGATACGGGTGATTGCTCAGGTACTCGTCGAGCACCACCTGGTGAATAAACCCGGTATAACCCTTCCACCGGTCTTCGGGCTGGGGCTCCGAGAGCGCGACATGAAACGAGAAGTTTTTGAACCTTCGCTCGATGTCGCGGAACTCCTTCTCGTAAAATATTTCCATCTTTGAACGGGCCCCGTACCAGTAGCTGACCTTCCGTTTCGTCTTCAGTGTATGGAACAGGTGAAAAATATGGGAGCGCATGGGGGCCATACCGGCGCCGCCGCCGATATAGATCATTTCGCGGTCGGTATCCTGAATGAAAAACTCACCGTAAGGTCCCGATATGAGGACCCGGTCGCCGGGCTTGCGGCTGAAGATATACGACGATCCGTATCCCGGCGGATAATTGATAAACGTACGTTTTTTCGGGTTCCATGGCGGCGTCGCGATGCGTACATTGAGTTTGATGATGTTCCCCTCGGCGGGATGGTTGGCCATGGAATAGGCCCTTACGCACGGTTCCGGATTTTTCACCTTCATGTCGAAGAGGTGCAGGCGCTCCCACTCCCCGCGAAACCGTTCGTCCCGCACCTCGATGTCCCTGCCGAAGTCGGTCCTGTGGGCGGGTATTTCAATCTGGATGTAGCCGCCGGCCTGAAAGTCCAGACGCATCCCTTCGGGGAGCTTCACCACGAACTCCTTGATGAAAGTGGCGACGTTATTGTTGGAAAGGACCTCGCATTCCCACTGCCGTATACTGAAGATCTCCTCGGGGACCCTGATGGCCATATCGCCCCGTATCTTCACCTGGCAGGAAAGCCTCCATCCCTCCCGCGCCATTTTTCTCGATATGTGGTTCAGCTCTATGGGGAGTATGTCGCCGCCGCCCTCGATGACCCGGCACTTGCAGGTGCCGCAGGTGCCGCCGCCGCCGCACGCCGACGGAAGGAATATCTTTTCCTGGGAGAGCGTGGCGAGCAGCGTCTTTCCCGGCGCGACCTCCAGCGCCTTTTCGGGATCGTCGTTAATGGTGATCCTGGCGCTGCCCTTCTGCACCAGGCGGGCCTCGGCCCCCATGATGACGAGTGTGAGGATAAGAGCGATGGAGGTGAAGGCGGCGATGCCGATGATGACGGTAAACATGCTCAGTTCCCCAGGCTGATGCCGGAAAATATCATAAAGGCCATGGCCATGAGACCGGTGATGAGCATGGTGATCCCAAGCCCCCTCATGGGGGCCGGTACGTTGGAATAGCGCAGCTTGTGCCGTATGGCCGCCAGGCTCACTATGGCCAGAAACCAGCCCGTACCCGAACCGATGCCGAATACCGTGGCCTGGGCCAGGGTGTACTTCCTCTCCACCATGAAAAGGGAGACCCCCAGTATGGCGCAGTTGACGGTGATGAGGGGCAGGTAAATGCCCAGGGCGTTATACAGGGCCGTGGATATTTTTTCCACCGCCATCTCGACCACCTGCACCAGCGCCGCTATCACCGCGATGAACGAGATGAAAGTAAGAAAACTCAGGTCCACCGTGCGGAAGCGCTCATGGACCCAGCCGAGCGCGCCTTCCCTGAGCAGGTATTCCTGAATGAACCAGTTTACCGGTGTCGTAATGCCCAGCACAAAAACCACCGCAAGACCCAGGCCGAAGGCGGTGGTGACCCGTTTGGAGAGCGCCAGGAAGGAGCACATCCCCAGAAAATAGGCCAGCAGGATGTTCTGCGTGAATATTGATGAAATGCCGATATTGACGAGTTCCATAGCGTCGCTCAATCCTCCCGGTAACCCGAGTACAGGCGCTGCAGCCAGATGATCAGTGACAGTATTATAAAGGCCCCCGGCGCCAGCACCATGAGCCCGTTATCGATATACCCCATGTCGTAAAACGCTTTTGGCACGACCTCTATGCCCAGTACCTTTCCCGAACCGAGCAGCTCTCTGAAAAAACCGACGATGGCCAGTATGAAGGCGTATCCCAGGCCGTTGCCCAGGCCGTCGATCAGGGAGGGGAGGGGCCTGTTTGCCATGGCGTATGCCTCGAGCCTGCCCAGGACGATGCAGTTGGTGATAATGAGCCCCACGAAGACCGAAAGCTGCTTGGATATCTGGTAGGCGTAGGCCCTGAGCAGCTGGTCCACCAGGATCACCAGTGACGCCACCACCGTCATCTCCACGATGATGCGGATCTTTCCGGGGATGAGGTCCCTGAGTATCGAGATGACCGTGTTCGAAAGAGTCACCACCGCGATGACCGCCAGTCCCATCACCAAGGAGGGTTTCAGCTGGGAGGTCACCGCCAGCGCCGAACAGATGCCCAGTACCTGGGTGGTGATGGGATTGTTCTCGTTAAGCGGGTCGGTGAATATCCTTTTATTGAATTCCATATACCCCCCCTTTTTTTCTGAGGCGGTCGAAGAAGGGCCGGTAAAGGTCCAGGCTTTTTTTCAGGAGCGCCGTCACGCCGTTTCCCGTAAGGGTGGCGCCGCTTATGCCGTCCACCTGATGCACGGCGCCGGGAGATCCCTGCTCCACCTTCCCCTTGATGACGGTTATCGAGACGAGCCGGCCGCCCGCGTTATAAATCTTTTTTCCCCTGAAGCTCTCCTGGAACCATCGGGACTGGATCTCGGCCCCCAGCCCCGGTGTTTCGCCCTGCCTGTAGAATGAAAGTCCCGCCACGGTGGCAAGGTCGTTCTCCAGCGCGATGAATCCGTATATGGAAGACCAGAGTCCCTTCCCGAATACCGGTACGCAGTACGAAACCACCCTGTTTTTCTCTATCCTTGCAAAAACAGGATAACGCCGCGCGGCGACAGGTTTGTCCAGTTCCCGTTCCAGATCGATACGTTCGGGAGGAAGATCGCTTTCCTTTACCGTCTCGCCCCGGTGGTTTATCGTGAACGAACGGATGAACTCACGGTAGCAGCACTGCACGTCGGTACAGTCTTTTTCAGACATGACCTTCCGGGCCTCGACGGCGTTGAGGGGGCAGTGACGTATGCCCACCGCCGAGAGTATATTTCGTTTCATGTCCGCTTCCTGGGCCAGCAGCTGCCGCTTTTTCAGCGACTGGGAAGCGGTCGCCAGGACGAGTGAACACACGGCGGCGATTATGACAATGAAGAACAGGGTATAGGCATTACCTCCGCGCATGGACCTTCCTCCTGCGCACGTGGATGCCGACCACGATATAGTCTATGAGGGGGGCGAAAAGATTCATAAAAAGGATCGCCAGCATCATGCCCTCGGGGTAGGCCGGATTGAGGGTGCGCACCAGGATGGCCAGCGCTCCGATGAGGAACCCGTAAATGAATTTACCCGGGTTGGTTCCCGCCGCGGATACGGGGTCGGTGGCCATGAATACCGCGCCGAAGGCGAAGCCTCCCATGACCATGTGGTAATGGAAAGGGATCGCGAGCAGGCTCGAAGCCGAGGGCGCGAACAGGTTGACGACGGCCGTCATGGCCCATCCTCCCGCGAACACCGATGCCATGATGCGCCAGGACCCCACGCCGGTGACGATGAGCAACAGCGCCCCCGCCATGATAGCGGGGAAACAGGTTTCCCCGATGCTTCCCGGCCTGAGCCCCCAGAAGAGGCTCCAGAAATCGTATCCCCGGGTTGAGAGAAATTCCGTTATGTTCCCGGCGGTGCCGTTTCCTATCCACAGCGGCGTGGCCATGGTGTAGGTATCGACGATCCGTTCCCCGGTGAGGGTCCACACCTCACTGCCCGATATGGACCGGGGGTAGGCGAAGAACAGAAAGGCCCGGCTGACCAGCGCGGGGTTGAATATGTTCATTCCCGTGCCTCCGAACACCTCCTTGCCCAGCACCACGCCGAAAGAGACGGCCACGGCCACCTGCCACAGGGGTATGGTGGGCGGAACGATGAGAGGGATAAGGAAGCCGGTCACAAAAAACCCCTCGTTTATTTCCTCCCTGCGGATTACCGCGAAGAGGGCCTCCCAGAAGCCCCCGACGGCGAAGGTGACGATATAAAGAGGAACGATTACCCTGAAACCCGTAATGAAACAGGCGACAATTTCCGCTTTCAGCCCCTGGGAAAGGTAATGCTGATAGCCGATATTCCAGGTGCCGAAGAGTATTGACGGGACCAGCGCGAGAACTACGGTCATCATCATGCGTTTGAGGTCGAAAGCGTCCCTCACATGGGCGCCACCGGCGGTCCTGACCGGGAGCCGGTAAAGAAAGGTCTCGCCCGCATCGAAGAGGGGCCATAGTTTCTCCAACCGCCCGCCCTTTTCGAAGTGAGGCCTGGTTTTGTTAAAGATTCTTTCCAGCAAATTCAATCGCCCTGCCTGTCCGTGCTGAACAATATTCTTTTTAACCGCGACGCCTGTTTGGCCCTTCAGGGATTTACGCCTCTTTCACCATCAGCTCAATGCCGCGTCGAATGATGTCCTGTATGCCGATCTTCGAGGGACACACGAACTCGCAGAGGGCGAAATCCTCCTCCGCCACCTCGCATATCCCCAGCTTCTCCATTTCCTCTATGTCTTCCGCCAGTATGCTTTTAAGCAGAAAAAGCGGATAGATGTTCATGGGCAGCACCTTTTCATACACGCCGGTGGCGACAAAGGCCCGTATGCCGCCGTTGCGGTTGGTGCTAAGGGAAAAATTTTTCCCCGGCAGCAGCCTCGATAGAAAGGTGGACGAGACGCTTTCCTTTTTCAGGCCGGGTGAGAGCCATCCCAGGAACTCGGCGCCGCGGGCCTCGGGCAGCACGGTGATCATATTGTCGTAAAAGCCCGTAAACCCCCCGTAACCTGCCGCGGTCCCCGTGAGTATGTCCCCCGAAATAAACCTCAGCTTTTCACTTTCGTCGACGGGCCCGGTCAGGGATTCCACCGAAGCCCCGGTGACCGTTCTGAGGCAGGTGCGCCGCGGCGCCCCCTCGCCGGTCACGGCGACGACGGTTTCGAAAGACAGCCTGCCGGTGGAGAAAAACCTGCCTATGTGGATCACGCCCTGGGGTGTGGCGTACCAGACGATGTCTTCAGGTCCCCGGACCGGGGAGATGTGATGTATCTGTACGCCGGTGTTGCCCGCCGGGTGCAGCGGGTTGAAGCGGTGCAGTTCGACCCCTCGCGCCATGGTGTATGCGGGTGAAAGGTCATGCCGGTCTTTTTCCACGCTCAGGTGTACTTTGCCCGTAGTCAGGCGGGCCAGTATGTCGAGTCCTTTCTGAAAATATTCCTCGCGTTCACGTACGATAACGTTCGGATCGGGCGAAAGAGGAGCCGTGTTCAGCGCCGAAATAAAGATGTCCCTGGGTATTTCGCCCGGTACGGCTATACCCGCATAAGGACGCCGGCGCAGGAGGGGGAAGAGCCCCGTCGCGAGGAGTGCGGCGACGATATCGTCGCGATCACGGTACGAGGTTTTTCCGCGATGAACCCCCAGGCGCGCCGTTTCCCTGCCGTCGGTTTCCACGACCACCGCTTCGATCATTCTGCGCGCGCCCCTGCGGATTTCGCATACCTTCCCGCCGGCGGGAGAGGTGAAAACGACATCCGGAACGGACTTGTCGTGAAACAACGGCGTTCCCGTCGTGACCCGGTCGCCCGTTTTCACCAGGAGCACGGGCGTTATTCCCCTGAAATCCGCGGGTTTCAGTGCCACCCTGCGGGGGAACTCTCCCTGTTCAAGGAACGCGTCAGGTTCGCCGGTGATCCTGATGTTGTATCCTTTTTTTATAGTATGGTCAGACATGGTATTTTCTGTCGTTGTCACTTAACGTCCGGATATGGTTTTCTTTACCATTGTATGCGCATTTATGCCCGCGGGCCCCGCCGCAGACGCAGGTATCGCTTTTGTCGCCGTTCCCCGCCGCGCAGGTAACGCGGAAGGTCGTATCTTTTTTAAGGAGCGCCCTGAAAGAAAGGGCAAGTATAAAAAACACCACTACTACAGTTGTAGCGATCAGCGTTTCGATCATCGGTGGGCCGCCTTCGTTTTCGGTATATTGAAATAATATACTGAATGTATTGAATTTCGACCACAACCGGCAGTGCGTGTGAACTACCGCCCGCATTCTCCTCTATCCGGAGGCCCCGCCGTCGGGCTTCGATAAAACCGGTGCCCGAAAAAAAATGGGATGCCGTCAACGGGCCGTCCTCCTGCCGCACATCCCTGTAAGCAGGGCCACGAGGTTTTCCCCCAGGTCGGGAATATAATACCCTCCCTCCAGCAGGCCGAAGAGTCTCCCGCCGGTTTTGTCCGCGGCGAATTCCGCCGCTATTTCGCCTATCGTACGGTAATCAGCGGTGGAAAGATTGCCGCCCCAGTCCAGTTCGTACTGATCGAAGCCGGCGGATATCCCCAGTATGTCCGAACGCTCTATTTTATCCAGCGCTTCACGTGTCTCCGCTATATAATCCGCCGGGTTGGCGCCGCTGATGTTCAGCACCTGTACGTTCCTGTATCCCTTGAAGATGTTGTCGGTCCCGTCGCCGAAATGCAGATCGATATCGAGGATCACGGCGGATTTTATTTTTTCTTCTTTCAGGAGTTTCTCGATGGCGATACCCATGTTGTTGAAAAAACAGAATCCCCAGTTATGATCGGGGCTTGCGTGGTGTCCCGGCGGACGGATGACGCCGAAGCTCACATACCCTTCCATGGCGAGTCGTGCTGTGAGGATCGCGCCTCCCGCCGCCCTGCGGGCTGCCTCATAACGGTCGGAAACGGTCTTTTCCCTGATGAGCAGTCCTTCCGAATGGCACATCAGTATGTCATCTTCGGTGCATGATTCGGGCTGGAGTATCGTGAAACGGTCGGAAAGATGCGCCATTATGGACTGCACACGCTGCGGCGACTCGCAGCCGGCGGTACTGTAAGAGGTAAGGTACATCGGGTCGTACACTATGCGGACATGTTCACTGAGACCTGTTTCTTCAACCATGGCGGGTTCCTTTTTTCAGAGGTTTCCGTTAGTATATACCCGGCGGTTTACGAGGTCAATACATTAGTAAAGCCGGCGCACTGTTTCTTTTATCCAGGTCGCTGACGGTACAGGGGTATTTTTCTTGACGTGGAGGAGTTTTATGGTATTTCTATTAGGCAGGGAAGAGTTTATTCCCGCGCCGGAAGTATCGATGAGGCCGGGAGTACCCGGGGATAACAACTCTTGAAATTCCGTCCGCGTACCGATATTGTGAGAGTAACCCCCGGTCTTATGCGGGCTTTCGGCTTTTCCGGTTTATTCAGTACCGGTATAAGACCTCCGGTGCCCTGGATACGGACACTGGATTAAGTAAATAACAATTATAACGGGTGAACCAGTGAGCAACGAGGCAAACGAATCAATCGAAGCGGGGAAAGGCCGTTTCAGATTATCGATCCGGTCCAAACTCATATCCATCATTTCACTGATTATTATTTCCTCCCTTTCCGGAATGATCATTCTGGCAACAATCTTTTTCCGCGGCGACAACGAGGTAAGGGTAAAAGAAAACAACCACCGGTTGTCCCAGGTTATAGCCCTCAAGGTGCGAACGGATTTTCTTTCGGTAGTGGAAAAACTCAACCTCATGGGTACCACCATGCTGCAGGAATTCCGCACGGCCGGCCAGAAGCAGCTCTTTACCGACATCTTCTTCACCAATGACAGGGACTTCATCTATGTGGGTATAGCCGGCCGGGGCGGCGCCGACGGATTGAGAGTGGAACGAAACCTCTACAATCAGGCATTCCTGAAGAACAACAAGATCAACGAGGCGGTCGTAAACCAGGCAAACAGGGCCAACGCGAAGCCCTTCAGCGGGGCCTTCAACAACGAATCGGTGGTGCTGAACGTTTCCGACAGCTTCAAGCTTCCGGTAATAGGGATGTGTTTTCCCTTTCAGCGGGGGCCCGGAGGGGTTGAGACCGCAGTCATCGCATACCTTAAACTGGACCGTTTCCTCGAGGCCTTCGCGGCGTCGGGTATCACCGAGACCTACATGGTGAACGGGCAGGGCGAGATCATCGCCCATCCCGACAGCAAGATTGTGCTCTCCCGCGCCAATTACCTGAACCTCCCCATCGTGCAGTTGATGTTGAAAAGCAAGCTGGACAACGGCCAGACCCGTTACCGGGACCAGAAGGGCACCTGGAGCCTGGGTTCGTTCAAGAAGATCGGTTTCGGCGGAATCGGCATCATCGCCACGGTGCAGGAAGAGAAGGCCTTCGCCGAGGTATACCGGATCCAGCGGCGTAACATTTATATCATGATAATCGTACTCAACCTCGCCATACTGATCGTGTACTTTTTCGGCAAGACCCTCACCAGCCCCATCATCAACCTGCTGGGCGCCACGAAAGAGATCGAGCAGGGAAATTTCAAGGTCAGCATCGCGCCGACTTCCAATGACGAGATCGGCGACCTTACCACCTCTTTTATCGCCATGGGCAAGGGCCTCGAGGAACGCGAAAAACTCAAAGAGACCTTCGGAAAGTTCGTCAACAAGGAGATTGCCGAACAGGTGCTCAAGGGCGAGATCAAGCTGGGCGGAGAGCGAAAGATGACGGCGATCTTCTTTTCAGACATACGCTCCTTCACCGCCATATCGGAGAAACTCGAACCGGAAGAGGTGGTGGAGTTCCTCAACCAGTACATGACGCGGATGGTGAAATGCGTCAACGATACCTACGGCGTGGTGGACAAGTATATCGGTGACGCCATCATGGCGGTATGGGGGGCGCCGCTCTCCCACGGCAACGACACCGAAAACGCCGTAAACGCCGCCCTCATGATGAGAAAACAGCTCATGGAGTTCAACAGCGGGAGGGGCGGTGACAAGAAACCCATAATCAAGATCGGATGCGGAATCAATACGGGCCCGGTGCTTGCCGGGCAGATCGGCTCGGAGGAGCGGATGGAGTATACCGTTATCGGCGATGCCGTTAACCTCGCGTCCCGTATCGAATCGCTCAACAAGCCCTTCGGCACCGATATACTCATCTCCACGGACTCGTTCAACCTGGTGAAGAGCATATTCCGGGTGGAGCCCATGCAGCCCATCAAGGTAAAGGGCAAATCAGAACCCCAGCAGATATTCGCGGTGCTGGGAAGGGTCGACGACCCGGCCTCGCCCAAAACCATCGAGGAACTGAGAAACATGCTGGGTATCCAGGTGCAGGAGTTCAAACGCAGAAAGGAAGACCTTGAAGAAGGTGAAGTGAAATATGAAATTCTTGATGATAAAAAGTGATCTGCTGGCGGTCGGCCTGAGCGCCGTCATAATCGCCACTTTCTCGGCGCTGCTGTACGCCGACTACACCCGCAAGGTGACAGTTTCCGGCGCGGAGGAAGTGGGCGTTATCACCTTCAAGAAGAAGGTGGCGCAGCGCATGTACTCCGGCCAGGTCATATGGGAAGACGTCGAGCAGAAGTCGCCGGTGTACAATAACGATACCATCCGCACGTCGGACATCTCGGAAGCTATCATAGAACTCAGGGATGGCACCTCCATCGAACTGGACGAGAACAGCATGATCCTTATCGCCCAGTCGGCCGGCGCGATAAACATCAATTTTGAACACGGCACCATCTACGCCAAGCGCGGCGATATCGGCGAAAAGGACGTCAAGGCCCTCAATATCATGTCTAAAGACACGCTGGTATCTTTCGCCAGAAGCGACCTCAAACTCTCCAGGGCAGAGGGTGAAGAGAAAAAAATCGACCTGGTGGTGTCGAAAGGCGACGCAAAGATCAATACCGGCAAGCAGGAAAAAGTGGTCACCAAAGACCAGCGTGTGGTAATCTCGCTCGACACCAGGGAAGCGAAGGTCGACGACCTCAAGCTCGTGCTTACAGGGCCGTCGCCGAACCGGTACTTCGTGACCCGTGATCCCCGGCAGGCGGTGAATTTTGGCTGGAATGAGGTAAAGAACAAGACCCTGTACCTGGAGATAGCCGCCGACGGAGGTTTTCGCAAACTTACGGTCGAAAGGGAGGTAAAAGGCACCTCCGCGGCCGACCTGCTGCCACCGGGAACCTGGCACTGGCGGCTCAGTGCGGTCGACAGGGCATCGGGGAAGAGGGACTACAGTGAATCGCGCAAGTTCAATATCATCAGGGATGTACCGGTGGTGCTTACCTATCCGCAGAACAACCATGCGCTGGATTACGCTGGAACCCCTCCCATAATTAACTTCCGGTGGCAGAAAAACGACCTCGCGCTGGAATACATCCTGGAAATATCCGCGGATGCGAACTTCGCGTCGATACTGAAGACGGTACAGACCCCCCTGACGGGCCTCGCCGTAGACAACATCGCCGAAGGCACCTATTTCTGGAGAGTGCGCACCAGGGTCGAGATCGGTGAAACCGGTTATAACGGCACCAGCGCCGTACACCGCCTGACGGTGAACAGAAAAAAAACCATGGAGCCCGCGGCGCTCGTCGCCCCGCCCGACAGGGTGAATATCGGGTCTTTGATGTTTCTAAAAAAAGGCCAGATGTTCAGCTGGAGCAGCCCGGCCCAGATGGCGCGCTATGAACTTGTCATTTCCAGGGATCAGGCGTTCAAGGACATCGCCTACAGGGTCTCGGTCGACAGCAACTTCGCCGGCGTTCAGACCGAGCTCAAGCCTGGAACTTACTACTGGCGTGTCCATACCCTGGGTGAAACGCCCGAACTTTCGGCGACTTCCGCGATACGCGTTCTTTCGGTGGTCCAGACCGACGCCATAAAGCTTATCGCCCCCGGAAAGGAAAGCAGCATCAGACTCGCGGAGGAACAGAACAGCGTGGACGTGGATTTTTCGTGGAGCAAGACCGCCATTGATGGCGTCTACCAGTTCGAGCTTTCCCGGGACCAGGGCTTTTTGACGCTGGACCGTTCGCAGCGGCTTCCCGGTACTGCCGTAAAAATGCCGAAGCTGGGCGCGGGACGGTATTTCTGGCGGATTAGGCTTTTGGATAACGGCAACAACGATATCATGGTAAGCGACACCGGCGTTCTCGCGGTAACCGTTCCCGAAAAGAAGATAGAGCCCGTTATACCCGTGGGGGCCGATGCCGACAAGAAGGACGCCACGGCGCCCGAGAAGAAAACCGAGCCCGAAAAGAGGAAGACCGTGCTCTCGGTCCAGCTCCCGGTAAAGGAAGGGGCAATCTACGTAAACGGCCGCTACCGGGGCAAGGGATCGGTGAAAGCAGACGTCGAGCCGGGGAAAAACCAGACGGTCACGGTGACCGCCCGGGGTTTTGAAAAATATACGGTCACGGTGGTTGTGGCTGACGGGGAATTGAAGGAGATCAAGCCCGAACTGGTAAAGGAAAAAGCACTGGACCGTGTGAAATGGATACAGGAGATGGGCTCTCCCATCATGGTTAAACCCGCCTATCATAAAAACCTCATTATCATCGGCACCGTGAACGGGAACCTGATCTGTCTCAACCGTGAGGGTGGGCGGATGTGGACGGTGAACCTGGAGCGCCGCATCGAATCGACGCCGGTGTTTACGGGTAACGTGATGTATGTGGTTTCCAACAATGAAAATCTTTACGCCATAAACGTGTACAACGGAAAAATCCTGTGGAAGTTCAAACTGCTGGGGACCCTGCTCTTTGAGTCCAGCCCCGTGGTCGAGGGCAACCGTATCATCGTGGCCTCCAGTTACGGCCGCGTGTACGCCATCTCCGCCGCGGGTAAAGAATTATGGCACCGGGACATTCAGAGCGGGATATTCAGTTCGCCGGCATACCGTAACAACATGGTGTATGTAGGTTCCGAAGACAACTATCTCTACGCGCTGTCCGCCGAGAACGGCAGGGTGAAATGGAAGTTGAAGATGGACGGACGTGTCATCGCCTCGTCCCCTCTGACGGAAAAAGGAATAATCCTTATAGGGACCTATGCGGGGACTTTTTACGGGATCGATATGGAAAAGGGGAAATCCCGCTGGACGTTCAAGACCGGCGATTCGATACTCTCGTCCCCCGTGGTTTTCAGTGGGAAAGTGTATTTCGGTTCGAACGACGAAAAACTCTACTGCCTCAACGTTGACGACGGCAAACTGGTGTGGAAGTTCAATACCGGGGAGAAGGTGATCGCGAAACCCGCCGTGCTCAACAATACCATAGGAATCGCCAGCGGAAATACGCTGTTCATCCTGGACGCGAACACCGGCAGGGAACAATGGGTCCACAGATTCCCCAACCGCATCAAGACCTCGGCGGTGACCGCGTACGATGACCTGGTGGTGGGACTGGAGAACGGGCAGGTGGCGAGCCTGCGCTCGAACCTGCGGGTAATCGTAAAATGACACACTAAACAGTGTGGTCCGCACGTATATGCAAATATCAAAACCCGGCGGGTGACGCCGGGTTTTTACGCGGAAACTTATATGAGTAATATAAGGGATTGATCCACCCGGGGTGGTGGTTCTTTTTGCCCACCTACGGTTTTCTTTTATCGAGAAAGACTTTAAACACAACGGGGGGAGCGCTGCCTAAGCCGCTTTTTTTCTCATAGCGAACGGCTTCATACCTGTAGCCGGTAGTGATATTCATTTTTTCAATCCAGGGTTTGAAGTGGTTCATCCTCGACTCATAGCTCAACTGGACACCGGTGTCTTTCCATTTTTTGTATTTATACATTGCGGGGGCGTTCCCGTCATCGGGGGTAAAGTTGAAAAAGATATCACTGAAATTGTTTTTCCCGTCAGGGTTGTAGGGAGAATCCTTGATTCCGGTAATAACCGCCGTGCCGCGAAAGGCTTTGTAATGGTCCTCTATACGGAATGTTGAACAACACAGGAACAGAAGGGGGAGAAAGACATACAGGGCTCTCTTCATAATATTTTCCCAAGGTTTTTCGGAAGTTTACCGGTTTACCGCGGGAACCTCAAGTATTTTTTTCACGATGCGGTGGATTCAGTTATAAAGTGCAACAGCGTTATCGGGGATACTTTTACGGTCGGGAGCGTGCGGCATACCGTCATTTGCGGGCAGACTTCTTTTTTTGTGTCAGGATCATTTTACTGACAATAATGCCGCACTCCTCTTTACGGAAGGGAAGACGCGCTTCCCCAGGTGTGTGGTAAATTCGAAGTTGACATTTCCATTATTATCATATAGTAAGATTCACACTCAGTATCATGGAGGCAACCATGACCGTTAAAGTTACATGTGTACACTGCGGCGCGGAAGTCAAAGAATGGACCGTTGATTGTCCCAAGTGCGGACGTCCGGTAGCCAATAAAGACGCCCCGCTCGTATCAGATTATGAATCTCGATGGAAGAAATCCGCACAACAAAAACATAATAAAAACAGTCCGCTTCCTTACATAATCGGCGGTGCGATAGTATTGGCTATCGCCGTCGCCATCGTTGTCTTTTTGATCAAGTAAATGCTTTTCGCCATTGTCAGATACGATATTGCATTTTAATGGAGTACTTCATGCTCTTTTGTGCATTTTGCCTGTGGGATGCCTGTATCTCCACTCGTTTCCTGGTTATATCACCTGTGCTGTTTGATTGAATGCTTGCCGGGCCGTAACCGGGTGGAGTTTTACTCGGGAAGTTATATGCTGCAACAGCGTCGTCGGCTGAGTAACAAGAGGCGTAATATGTGAAAGTAATACTTTCCATAGTGTAACCCTGTTTAGTCGATTGACTGTGTACGTTGCTGATCGCTGAATAACATGTAAAAAAGTCCGGAAAGGCACCATGTCTTATGTAAACTGCTGCCGGTCACTGCACATCAGACACGGCTTCAATCGTATCTTAAAATACCTTATCATGTAATCAGAAAATATTGTTATCCAGGCATGCTGTGGAAAGCACGGAAACACGATACTGTTACCGGCAGGAGAAAATCATTGACTTTTATCAACTGTTTTATAGGGTTTTGAAATATGCAAAAATGCTTTTCTCCGAAGCCGGCAGCCAGGATGGTGACAGGCGAATAGTATAAGCGCTCAGGGATGGATTTGCTTTCTGAGTGAAAAGGCTAAATTCCGGCGTACATCCTAAATAAGGGTTAGATCGGGTAGTTATGTGCTTCGGAGAGAAACCTTCCTATTACAAGGCAGGATTCTCCGATGAAAAAGCTCATTGGTTGTATTATCTTAATTACCGCTGGTGTCGGATTATTGAGCAATATTTCCTCAGGCGAAAAAATCATCGAACTGAGCTCTTCCGATAAAAAGCGGATATATGAAGCATGCTTCGAAATCGTCGTTCTAAAGCCGGTAGAAGATTCTCTTACCTATGAAAAACCACTCCCATGGGACCTGATTCCTTTCAATATCCGCAACGACAAGTATTATTCAATCGGAACGGCTTTTGCGGTCTCCGAAAGGGAACTGGTGACCGCTTTCCATGTGCTGAACCTTGATGATGAATCGCTTGCCTATAAGAAGTTTTTCATCAGGGACAAAGACCAGAAAGTGTATGAACTTGATGAAATACTGTTATTGGACAATGACCGGGATTTCGTAAAATTTACCGTCAAGGGACGCTCATTCAAAACATGGTTGCCGCTCAACAGCACGTATGAACTTAACTCAACGGTGTTTACCGCGGGGAACGCGTATGGAGAAGGAATAGTAATCCGCAGGGGTGATCTGATTGGAGCGGTTCCGGAAAATGAAAACGGGATGTGGAATTACCTGAAGACATCTTCAGATGTCAATTCTGGGAACAGCGGTGGTCCTCTTATCAACGTAAAATGTGAAGTGATCGGAATAGTCGTCAGCAGAAAGGACAATATCAGTTATTCCCTTCCCATCAGAGAGATGCTTAAGGCGAATCCAGCGAAAGGAAGAATTCATAACAAGACATTCTATGGATTTACCCTGATAAAGGGCAGAAAAGACGTTGTCATTTATGATCACGTAATACCTCTTCCGAAAAAATATGAAACGGTCATTCATGAACTGGCGTCGCATGCAGATGAGTTTTACATAAAGACCATGGATGGTTTTTTTTCATCAATTAAAAACGATATTTTCCCTAATGGTGAAAAATCACTGGAATCATTGTATGAAAGCACCAACCGACTGTTTCCGCAGGTTGTGTATAAAGATGATAACAGCAAGAAATGGTATATATCCGATTTTAAAACCGAAAGCTGGGACATGGAAAAAAACGGTAAACTGCTTAAAGCTGACATATCCAAAGGCCTTTCCCTGATTGAGTTAAGGAAACCTGAT
>CAZUXY010000019.1:0-72298 GCA_964624235.1 uncultured Leptospirales bacterium
TCGTCGCCGACTCTCTCTACAATGACTGCGCCCTGACCAAGGACAATGCCATTGAGGCCTCCAAGATACTGCTTGAAACCATCAAGAAATTTACCGTATGGAAATAAAAGGGGTAGAGCCCCACGCCGGCGGTACGCACATATTATTTTGTTGACATTTAAGGACACTGCCCCGAACCTGTAGTCACTCTGAAGCACCGCGACGGCCGGCGTTTCTGGGTTTATTACGATTCCAACGGCAGGATTCAGTTTTGTATGGCATCTGACAGTCCCGATAACCCTCCATGGCAAAAGAAAACCCGACGGTATTTTATTAAACTCCTGGAAAAAATCAGACTCTCCAAAGCGTCAAACACCTTTCCAACCCTGGAACCGGAATCGTGCGCCAATCTGGAAATATCCCAGATTGAGATGATCAGGGGTGTTATAGGCCTCACCACGAAAAACACTCGGGAAATAATGATTCCCAGGGTGGACATTATTGCGGTCAACGCGACTATTCCGCTCAAGACCCTGGTGAAGACGGTATACGACGCGGGGCATTCCAGGATACCGGTATACACCGACACCATCGACAACATAGCAGGCATCCTGTACGTAAAAGATCTGCTGAAGATCATCATCGAAAGGCCCCGCAAATTCGACCTGAAAAAGATACTCCATCGCCCCTACTTCGTTCCCGAGACCATGACCCTGGATGACCTGCTGGTGGAATTTAAAAAACGACAGCTCCACCTGGCATGCGTGGTCGATGAATACGGCGGTTTCGGCGGCATCATAACGCTGGAAGACATCCTTGAAGAGATCGTCGGGGAGATCAAAGACGAATTCGATGAGGACGAGCAGCCCGAGTTCACCCGTATAGGCAAAAACGTATTTGAAGTCGATTCACGGCTGCTCATCACCGATTTCAACGAACAGTCGGGGGTGGCGCTTTCCAACGAGGAGTTCGATACCATCGGAGGGTTTGTGCTGGATCTCTTCGGGAAGATACCCAAAAAAAACGAATCGGTGAAGCATGAAAACCTCTCATTCAAGATCAAGGACATCAAGGGGACACGCATACACCGCATACTGGTGACTATAACACGGCAGTGAGTAAACCAGTATCTCTATTCCCGGAGGCACGTCCCGGATCCGTTTCCCGGTGGTACATTCGGCGGTCTATACTACGGGATTAATGCGATTGCCCTTATGGGACGAAACGACAGAGATAAAAGTGGAAATCCAGAAAGCAACAGGTGTCGTCCTCTATTCCAAAAATTACCGCGAGGCCGATATCATTTGCCGCGTGTACACGAAGGAATTCGGGAAACGCGGTTTTCTGATCAAAGGTCTTAAAAAAAGTAAAACCCGGTCACAGGCGGCGGCGGAACCCGGTGCGGTCATATCCCTGGTGTACTATTACCGTGAACAGCGTGAACACCAGGTACTGCAGGAATTCAAACCCTACAGGCACTATGCGTCATTCAGGGAAAACCTGGATAAATTCTACACCCTCTGTTTTATGCTTGAGGTGGTCGACAAAACCACAGGCTTCAACGATCCCAATCCCGGCCTGTATGCCCTGCTGGCCGCCGGTATCGAAACCCTTTCCGCCACCGCCCACCCCGTAAACCTCTGTCTGTTCTTTACGCTGCACCTGCTGCGGATCAACGGCATACTGCCCGATCTTACCCGCTGCAGGGTCTGCGGCGGGCGGGACTACCGCGAGTTCGCGGTCGATACCCGGGAATTCCTTCCCGTCTGCGCGGGTTGTCTGCGGCCGGGGGATCGCAGGGGGCGGCTGCTTACCGCGCAAAGCCGCGTTTTCGTGGAACAATCCCTGGCAAAAAAGTTCACGACCATGGACCACGGTTCCTTTCCCGCCGAATCCACGGCCGACATGTTGTTTTACGTGACTCTTTTCATTGAAAACTATTTTCATATCAGGATCAGGTCGAAGGGCATGCTGTTCAGCGAAGGTTTTCCCATATAGTGAGGTTCGCTTTTTCATCACCGTTCCCCTCCTGCCGTCAAAACCGAATATATAATCGCGCGGTTCAGGGATTTTAAAAATGACTTGATTTTACCACGACCCTCTTTGGACAATACTCCGGTATATCAGTTTTTTTATCGAGGAGCGGTAATGATAGATCGTTATTCAAGGGAAGAAACAGCCGGCATCTGGACACTGGAAAACAAGTTCAGGATCTGGCTCGACATAGAAATCGCCGCCTGTGAGGCTCACGCGAAGCTGGGGAACATACCGGAGAAGGACCTGGCTGAAATTAAAAATAAGGCCCGGTTCGACGTCGACCGCGTACTTGAAATTGAAGAACAGGTGCATCACGACGTCATCGCGTTCCTGACGGCAGTCAACGAAAATGTGGGCCCGGCCGGAAGGTACATCCATTACGGTCTCACCTCGAGCGATATCGTGGATACCGCGCTCTCGCTGCAGCTCAAACAGTCCGGAGAAATTCTGTTGAAGGGCATTGACCGGCTGCTCGACGCGACGAAAACCCTCGCCCTCAGGTATAAAACGACCCCCTGTATGGGCAGGTCGCACGGCGTACACGCCGAACCCACCACCTTCGGGATGAAGATGGCGCTCTACCACATGGAATTCATAAGGAACAGGGAACGCATGGTGCGCGCCATAGAGAACGTCTCTTACGGAAAGCTTTCCGGCGCCGTGGGCACCTTCAGCAACATTTCCCCCGGAGTGGAAGAGTACGTCTGTACCAGGTTCGGACTCAGGCCCGAGCCCGTCGCCACGCAGGTGATACAGCGTGACCGCCACGCGGAATATATGTCGGCCCTGGCAATCTGCGCCGCCACCCTGGACAAGCTCGCCACTGAATTGCGCCATCTGCAGAGAACCGAGGTAAGGGAGACCGAGGAGCCCTTTCAAAAGGGCCAGAAGGGGTCGTCGGCCATGCCCCACAAAAGAAACCCCATACTCAACGAGCGGATATCAGGGCTATCGAGGGTGATAAAAGCGAACATGAACGTGGCGCTGGAGAATATAACACTGTGGCACGAAAGGGACATTTCCCATTCCTCCGCCGAACGGGTAATACTCCCCGACTCTGTCATAGCGCTGGACTACATTATCCATCGCATGGCCTTTATACTGGAAAACCTTCAGGTGTATCCCGACGCGATGATGGAAAACATTGAACGGACCGGCGGCCTCTTCTACTCACAGACGCTGCTCCTCGCCCTGGTGGAAAAAGGGCTCTCCAGGGAAGAGGCCTATGCCGTGGTACAGTCGATCGCCATGAGGGTCTGGAACCGGGAAGGATCCCTGAAAGAACTGGCGCTGAAAGAAACCGCCGTCACATCAAAGATGGGTGTGCACGAGATCAACGCGGTCTTTACCCTTGAGCCTTTTTTGAAGAACGTGGAGTATATATTCAAAAGGTCGGGGCTGCAGTAACGCTTCCGCGAGATTACAGGGGGTACATGATGGACTTTCCGCTCAAAGGAATCAAGATCCTCGATTTTACGTATCTGCTTCCCGGTCCCTACGGCACCATGATGCTTGCGGATCTGGGGGCCGACATCATCAAAGTGGAAAACCACACCAACCCGGACTTAATGCGGCTCGCGTCGTGTACGGTAGATGACATCTCCACAGCCCACGCGCACATCAACCGCGGAAAAAAATCCCTGGCCATCGACCTCAAGAAGAAGGGTGCGTCCGGGATCATCTACCGTCTTCTGGACGAATATGACATCCTGGTGGAACAGTTCAGGCCCGGCGTTATGGACAAGCTGGGACTGGGGTACGAGACGCTGAAACAGGTCAATCCAGCCCTCATCTACTGTTCGCTCACGGGCTACGGACAGTCCGGCCCCTACAGCCAGAGGGCGGGTCACGATATAAACTATATTTCACTCACGGGGATCGAATCTTACTCGGGCAGGAAAAGCACGGGACCGGCGCTCAGCGGCATCCAGATCGCCGATATCTGCGCGGGGGGCAAAAACCTGGTGATTGCCGTGCTCGCGGCCTGTCTCAGGCGCCGGCGGACCGGAGAGGGGGATTACGCGGACATTTCCATCACCGACAGCACCTTCGCGCTGTCAGCCTTTCAGGCGGCCGGTTTTCTGACGGACGGGAAGGAGCCCGAACGTGAAGCGGACCTCTTGAACGGCGGCACCATCTATGACTTCTACCGCACCTCCGACAGCCGTCACGTGTCCGTTGGACCGCTTGAGCCCAAGTTCGCCGCTGAATTCTACCGTGCCATGGGTCTGGAAGAAATGGCGAGCCCGCTCTTTCTCTCCGAGAAGGAACAGCGGAACGTAAAGCAGAAGGTCGCTGAAAAATTCGCCTCAAAGCCCCTGGAACACTGGCGCGCCGTTTTCGGGCCCCTGGACGCCTGCGTGGAGCCGGTATACACCATTGCAGAGGCGGTCAGTAACCCTCCGCTCGCCGCGCGTAACATGGTCGTTGAAGTGAAAAACGAGAAGGGAACGCCGCTGAAACAGGTGGCGAACCCCATGAAATTCGCCTCGGGCGACTATATCGCGCCGTTCGCGGGGGTAAGCCTGGGACACCATAACGCGGAAATCCTCCGCGCGGCGGGGTACAGCGATCACGAAATTGAAGGGTTTAAAAAGGACGGGATAATAAACTGATGCCGGGCGCTTTCTTCATAGAAACCTTCGGTTGCCAGATGAATAAGGGCGACTCCGACCTGATGGCGCTTTCCCTCATAAAAAATGGATTTCTAACGGCGGACTGCGCCGAAAAGGCCGATGTGCTCATTTTCAATACCTGTTCGGTACGTCACCACGCGGAAAACCGTGCACTTTCGAGAATCCGTTCCGCACGCAGGGATTTTCATCCCGCCGCGGGCAGGCTCCTCGTGGCGGCAGGCTGTATGGCCCAGCGTACAGGGCACGAACTGATAAAAAAGGACCTGGCGGACCTGGTGGTGGGGCCTTACCGGACCCCCGCCGTGGGAGACATAGTACAGGGATACATGGCGGGCAACCCGTGCAGATCGTTTCTTTCCCTGGAAAGAAACGATCTTATCCGTCGCATCGGGCCCGAATGGGTAACGGGGCGCGATCCCGCGCCGTGGCACACCTGGGTTACCATCACCCATGGGTGCGGCAACTTCTGTTCGTACTGCATCGTCCCCTACGTACGGGGCCCGCTGGTCTCGTTCCATTCCGGGGACATCCTGAATTACATCGCGCGCTGCGCCGAGCGGGGCACGAGGGAGATCACCCTCCTGGGACAGAACGTAAACCAGTACGGCATGGACAGCGGCGATATGCCGTTTTCCCGGCTGCTGGCGCATGCCGCGGCCGTGCCCGGCATCGTGAAGATGAATTTCCTGACCTCCCACCCCATGGATTTCTCCGCGGAAATCATAGAAGTGATCAGGGACCACGAGAATATTTCCCGGTCCATTCACCTTCCCCTGCAAAGCGGTTCCGACGAAATACTCGCCAGGATGAACAGAAAATACGGTATCCGTGATTACCTGAAGCTGGTCGACCGGGTCAGGGAACGCCTGGAACACCATTCCCTGTCCACCGACCTGATAGTGGGATTCCCGGGAGAAACCGGGCGCGACTACGAACTGACACTGGAAGCGGTCCGCGCCATTCGTTTCGACGAAGCCTTCATGTACGCGTATTCACCCAGATCGGGGACGGCCGCCGCCGAACTTCCCGAGACCATCTCACGAATTGAAAAAATGGACCGCTTGCGGCGATTGATAGAAATACAGAGATCCATATCCCGCGAAAAGCTTATCTCCCGCATCAACTGTACCGAAGAAATCATCGTGGAGGGGCTCAGCAGGAAATCGGACCGTGAAGTAATGGGCCGCAGCTTCCTCAACCATCCCGTGATCATTCCGGGCGAACAGAAGGAAATAGGTGAAAAAATCAGGGTCACGATCCGCGGCATCAGGGGCTCGACACTGTACGGGGAGCGCATTGCGTAAGGTAATTCTTTCCACGTTCGTGTTCGCGGCATGTATCCTTCCATTCACCCGCCCGGCGCCGGCTTCTGAATCTTCCGGATACACACGGATCATTAAACTTTTCAAGACCGGAAAAAAGGCCGAACTGCGGGAGGAAGCACGCGGTTTCTTCAGAAAGCATCCGGAGAGCAAAAATATTCCCGACATACGGCTGATGCTCGCCGAAATCGAGGAGAACCCCGAAAAAGCCGGGGCGCTCTATCGCGTGCTGCTTGAAAAATACCGATACTACCCGCGCCGCGATTACGCTCATTTACGTATCTGTGAGATTCTTTACCTGAGGTCCCGGTGGGAGGAGGTGGTGACGGAATCCCGCGAGGCCGAGAAACTCTTTCCCAAAAGCGCACACCTTACCGAACTGCGCCTCCTGAGGGCCGCTTCGCTCATGCACCTCAACCGCTACGAGGAGGCGCGCGACACATGCCTGGAAACCGTCAGAACCGACCATAACTATCATAATCTCGCGGCGGCGAACCTGATGCTTGCCCACATAGAAAACCTTATCACGGGTAATTCGCGAACCTACCTCGGCAGGCTGAACGAACTGATCATGGGTTTTGAAAAATCCGAGAGCGCGCCCACTGCCCTCTATCTGCTGGGCAAATACTACGAGCAGAAAGGGGAATACAACAGGGCCTATTCCGCGTTTGCGGACGTAATGAAGAAATATCCGCGTTCTCCCGAAGCATCATTCAGCGGCCGCAGGATCGAGAGCCTGAAACAGCATAATCCCACACGGACGACCTACCTGCCCGACAGGGAATATATTAATCGGCTTGACAGCATCGATATAAAGCCCGAAATCAAAATCGGCGAAGGCACTCCCGAAAACAACGGCGCCGTCTACTCGGTTTCCCTGGGACCGTTTGAAAACCGCCGCCATGCCCTTGCCGTCGGAAAACTGATCGAGAAGGACTTTTCACCGCTCGAGCTTATACAGGTGGCCGGCGCCTACCGTCTCTTCGTGGGCAGGGCGGCCGACCAGGAAAGAGCCCTTACCATTAAAGTACGCCTGGCCGAGGAATTCGGTATCAACGGGTCCATCGTGCGCGTAACCGGGGACAGAGAGAAAATATTCATATACGGAGAATGACCCCTTGGACGCAAAGCTCACCCCCATGATGCGCCAGTACCTGGAAATAAAAAAGAAGCATCCCGGGGATATCCTGTTTTTCCGCCTGGGGGACTTCTACGAGATGTTTTTTGATGACGCGCGTACCGCTTCGAAGATCCTCGATATAGTGCTCACCTCACGGCAGAACGACATCCCCATGTGCGGAATCCCCTACCACGCGGCGGACAGCTATATCGCACGGCTCATCAAAGCGGGTTGCCGGGTCGCCATCTGCGAACAGCTCGAGTCGGTACCGGCATCCGGTACCGTGGTAAAGAGGGAGGTGACCAGGGTCATTACACCCGGTACGCTGGTGGAGGCGAACCTGCTTCAGAGCGACGAGAACAATTTCCTCGGAGCGGTCATCGCCGGCGGTGATGAAACGGGTATGGCCTTTATCGACATATCGACGGGGGACTTCTACCTTCAGACCATGGCCAAATCCTTCGACCTCTTTCGAGGAGAGATCACCAGGTTCTCTCCCAGGGAGGTGATCCTCCACGTGTCAGATGACGGCGACAGTGAAAAATACACAGGCTACCTGAAAAACCGGGGTATCCCTATCAACACCATCAACGAATGGCTCTATGACGCGGATTACCTGGAAAAAACCATCTGCGAAACCTTCGGGCTGAACGGTATAAAGGGCCTCGGCATCACTGGAAAGGCGGAGATCATGGCGGCGGGCGCCATCCTCGAATACCTCAGGGACACGCGCAAGGTTTCCCCGCGGCATCTGAAACTGCCGCGCCGCATTGTATCATCAAGGTACATGATGCTCGACGATTCCACCATCGCAAACCTCGAACTGGTAAAGAACCAGCAGGACGGGGGAAAGCAGCGCACCCTTTATTCTGTACTGAACCACTGCCTCACCCCCATGGGAAAGCGGGCGCTCGAGAGAAACATACTCCATCCGCTCCACGAGATGGATGAGATCACGGCACGTCTCGATACGGTGCAGTACCTGGCAGAGAACCGGGAGTTGACCGGCAACATACAGGAGCTATTGAAGCGCATATACGATCTTGAAAGGATACTGACCCGCTGCATCATGGGCAGGTACAATCCCAGAGACCTGCTTGCCGTGGGCGGCTCCCTGGCGGCGGCCGCGGAAATCCGTGATCTTATCGGGACCTGTCACGGCAATCCCTGCGGAAAGCTGGCGGATAAATTTCCCGATCTCGGCGGACTGGCCGATACCATCGCGGCCGTCATAGACGAGAATCCCGCGCTTTCACCCGAACACGGGCACGTAGTAAAAAGGGGAAAGAACCCCGAACTTGATAGCCTTTACGATCTTAAAAAAGACACCCGCTCCTGGATCATGAATTATCAGGAAGAGGAGAAAAGCCGCCTGGGAATACCGACCTTAAAGGTTAAATACAACCGGATCCTGGGTTACTACATCGAGGTCAGCAAGGGACAGACGGCCAGGGTCCCGCATGACTACTACCGCAAACAGACACTGGTGGGATCGGAACGTTACACCACAGAAAAGCTGCAGGAGTTCGAATCCGAGATCCTCGGCGCCTCCGAGAAGATCATCGAAATTGAAACGGCCGAGGTGGAGGCGCTGCTGTCACGGATTCTGGAACTGCGGGCCGATATACAGGCAACGGCGGTCGCCGTAGGTGAAATCGATTATTTCTGTTCCCTTGCCTGTGCCGCCGGCGAAAACCGTTTTGTCCGGCCCGCCTTCAACGGCGAGGGTACCACCCGGATAAAAGACGGCCGGCACCCCGTGGTGGAAAAGTATTATACCTCTGAGGTGTTCATTCCCAACGATATAACCCTGGATAGCGACGAGCGGCTTATTACCATCATTACGGGCCCCAATATGTCGGGCAAATCCACTTACCTGCGCATGGCAGCCCTTATCCAGCTGATGTCCCAGATCGGCTCTTTCGTCCCCGCCGACTCCGCGGACCTTGCCCTGGTGGACCGTATCTACACCCGCATCGGCGCCTCGGACAACATCTCACGCGGGGAGTCGACCTTCCTGGTGGAAATGAACGAGACCGCGGTAATACTTAACAACGCGACCGAGAAAAGTCTTATCATCATGGATGAGGTAGGAAGGGGAACCAGCACCTTTGACGGCATATCCATCGCCTGGGCGGTGGTGGAATACATTCTGCGTTACCTGAAGGCCCGCACCCTGTTCGCGACCCACTACCACGAGCTGACCTCCCTGGCCGACAAAAAGGGGATAGTGAACTGCAATGTCCAGGTCAGGGAACACCTCAGGGGAGTGGACTTTCTTCATAAAGTGGTTCCGGGATCCGCCGACCGTTCTTACGGGATTCACGTGGCGCGTCTCGCCGGAATTCCCCGCGAGATCACTTCCCGTGCGGAAACAATACTGGATCGCATGGAGCGCACCAGCCGGTCGTCCGCTTCGCGCAGAAACGGGGACGAGGAAAAATCCCAGGAACAGCTGGAGATGTTCAACGCCGCCAACCACCTGGTCATCCAGGCGATCAGTACCATCGACGTGGACGGCATAACCCCTCTCGAGGCGATCAACGAACTGAACCGCCTGAAGAAGCTGATTGAGTAATCGAGTTAATGAACGGCACCGCGGGTAAAAGCGCGCGGCGCCGTATATAAACCTTATTCTTTCGGTAAAAACGGCTTCAAAAGGTCTATAGGGATAGGGAACAGCGTGGTCGAATTATGTTCTGTGGCCACTTCGCGCAATGTCTGCAGATAACGCAGCTGCAGGGCAATGGGATGTTCCTCCATTAGGGTCGCGGCCTCGATCAGTTTCGCCGCCGCCTGGGACTCCCCCTCCGCGGCAATGATTTTTGCGCGTCGCTCCCTCTCGGCCTCGGCCTGTTTGGCCATCGCCCGCTGCATCTCCTGGGGCAGGTCGACATGCTTTACCTCAACGGCTGAAACTTTTATTCCCCAGGGGTCGGTATGCAGATCCAGAACGTTTTGCAGTTCCGCGTTGATCCGCTCCCGGTCGCTCAGCAGGTCGTCCAGCTCAACCATCCCTAAAATGCTTCTGAGGGTCGTCTGGGCCAGCTGTGAAGTGGCATAGAGAAAATCCTCCACCTCGGTAATTGCCTTATTGGGTTCTATCACCCGGAAATAGACGACGGCATTCACTTTGACCGAAACGTTGTCTTTGGTGATGATGTCCTGGGGCGGAACATCCATGGCGATAAGCCTAAGACCCACCCTCACCCATTTATCAATTATGGGAAACACTATGATGATACCAGGTCCTTTTGCCGACGACAACAGCCTGCCGAGGCGGAATACCACCGCCCTTTCATATTCCTTGACGATTTTGATTGATGCTATGAGAAAAAGCACCGCCAGAATGATTATGGTTGGAAATACCTCAAACATCTCATGCCTCCTGTAGTATATTTGCCTATCGTTCTTTTGATTACTATTTATCCTCTTCTTCGTCCACCTGCCTTGCGACCCGCAACAACATACCATTGATCCCGGTAACAACGATCTTTTCGTCTTTTAAAATCTCATCCCCCGACACGGCGTTCCAAATCTCACCGTGTACGAACACTTTACCCGTTCCCGCGATGTCCCTGATGGCGACACCCGTTTCCCCGATGATTCCCTGCATCCCCGTAGTCACCTTGCCCTTGTGCACCCTGATCACCGCTCTTACGACGATGAAGAAGAATCCCAACAGGGCTATGACCACCGCAATGATCGATTTTATGGGGACCCGCCCTCCGGGTAGCGGGGAATCAAAAAGTATCATGGAACCGAAAATGAAAGAAACGATTCCCCCCAGGGTAAGCAGTCCGTAGCTGGTAATCTTCAGCTCCAGTATAAAAAGCACTATGGCGAGTACGATAAGCGCGAGTCCCGCGAAATTTACCGGCAGAATTCTGATAGCCATCAGAAAGATGAACAGGGCCACGGCCCCGATGACGCCCGGAACTATCAGGCCGGGGCTTTTTACTTCCATACCTATTCCCACCACGGCGATGATAAACAGCAGAAATACCACCTGCGGATCGGCGAAGAAATTAAGCATGCGCTGTTTCCAGTCCATTTCAAAGCTGACGGCATGTATGCCCCTGGTGCTGAGTGTCACGATCCTGTCATCCATCCGCACCTTTCTCCCGTTGAGCTTGAAAAGGAGATCGTTGACGTCATCGGCGATTATATCTATGATCCCAAACCTCAGGGCCTCCAGGTAGGTGCTGGAAATCGCGTCCCTGACGGCGCGCACCGTCCAATCGACGTTCCGGTTGCGCTTCTGCGCCAGGCTTTTCCCGTAGGCGATGGTATCGTTGAGCACCTTTTTCGCCATCACGCTGTCCTGACCCTTTTCTTTCGCGTTCTTCTCGCTGAAATTAATAAAGGGACTTACGGGATGCATGGCGCCTATTTCAGTGCCGGGGGCCATTACCGCGATATGTGCAGACAGCATAATGTACCCGCCTGCCGAGGCCGCCTGGGCTCCTTTGGGCGCGGTAAACACCACCACCGGTATTTCCGACGAGAGGATGGCCTTGATGATTTCACGCATGGAGTTCATGAGACCGCCGGGGGTGTCCATCTGGATAATGATGAACTGCAGTTTCTGTTTATTGGCCTCGTCGATGGATTTGATGATATGTTCGGCCACAATGGGGTTGACCGAGCCTTCAAGCTTCACCAGCCCGTACCTTGAGGCCGAATCGGCATACCCATGCAGCGCCCCTGCCAGAAACGCCGCCGACAACAACCCTGTAATGAGTCTTATCTTCATTTACATACACCCGGATTTTCTGAATACTGGATCATGTTTTAGTATATTCAATTATTATTGGTAAGTCAATAGCAACCGCTGTCAAGTTGAATTATATTCGAGATTCACCACCCGATAATCGTTCCAGTCCGCTGCCGGCCGTCCATCTCACTGCGGTTTCGAGGTCCGTTCAACGCGTATCCCTGCCGTGATGAGGATATTTACCGGCTTCACAACAGGCAGTATTCCCATAAAAATCCGCGACAGGTCTTTTTCATGTATCTGTTTGTGAAAAAATACGATAATATGAAAAAGGCTTCCCATGGCCGGGTTAATAACGCATACTGTTATGGTTGAGATTTTTTTTATTCTATGCGCGGTCTCGGCCCTCCGTGAAGCGGCGCATACGGCGCATGTCGCAAACGGCACGAAATCACCAGGCAGGTATGTGAGCACATCATGAGAATAAAGACCACTTGCGGATTGGTTACCCTTATAATAGCCCTATCCATGCACGCGGCGGCGCTCCACGCTCAAAAGGAGGCGGAAAAGAAAACCGGTGTGGCTTCAGGCACGGTTAAACCGGCCAAACCCATAAAGCCGCAGGATGATGAACAAAAGAAAAAAGACCGCGACAGGAAAAAAGCTGAATGGATAGAGAAAACCCTCAAGTACGGAATCAACAAGGACCGGCGTGAGGCGCTCAACAATATCCTCGACATCAGGGACGATGCCGTAAAAAAGGACATGGAAAGGCTGCTGGTCGATGTTCTCAAGGAAGAAACCGACGCGGACGTGAAAATTAAAGCGATCACCGTGGCCTCCGAACTCAAGCTGTCGGCCGCAGGACCTTATTTCATAAAGTCCCTGGAAGATGAATCCGTAGACGTACGCATAGCGGCGGTGCAGGGATTGAAACGTATTAATGATTCCTCTTCAGCCCCGACCCTCGTGACCAAACTGAAAGCGCAGGACCTGAGCACAGAATCGAACTACACCGAGGCATTGATCGACGCTCTCGGCGCCTTCAAAGCCGCCGAGCTGGCGGGTTTCGCGGAGGCGGCCGTCAAGGACCTGAAGACCACCCGGAATATCCGCCAGCAGATGGTGCTCTTCCTGGGGAAAATCGGTTCCGTCGGACAGAAGGACTTTCTGGTGAAACTGCTTACCGACGAGGAGGAAGACGCCGACATCAGGTCATATGCCGCCAACTCGCTTTCACACCTCGGCCTCAAAGAGACCGCCGCGGACCTGGATAAAGTCATCACGACTATCGAGGGATACCCTTTTAAAAAGAAAAAGGATTATTACACTCTTTACCTGTATTGTGTAGCCGCCATGGCGAAACTCGGTGACGACAGGGCCTTCCCCCGCCTGATGAACGCGTTGAAAAGCGACAGCGCTGCCTCCAGGATAAAGGCCATCAACCTGCTGGGTGAGCTCAAAGACAAAAGATCAATTGACATTTTAAAATACAAAAGGGATCATGACCCGAATTCCGGAGTACAGAAGGCCGCCCGGGAAGCGTTGAAAGAAATGGGAGTATCCGACAAGAAGGAGAAGTAACGCCGTATGACGGCCCCCAATCCCTACGAAAAGAGCAGGTTTGCCGACAGGATGAAAGAGATCGGCATACTCTGCCTGTTTATAACCGGATCGGCCCTGCTCGCGACATTCATCATGGACCTGCTGGTGTACCCGGTTGCCATCTTCGCGGTTAACAACAAGACTCTTTACACCTTCATGGTCCGCAACATCTCCCTGGCGCTCCTGCTGCTGGTAATATCCGTGTTTATTATCCGAAGAGTGGTGATGCTGAGAAGGGAGGGCCATGGCACGGCAGGTATACTGAGCAGAATAGCCCGGAGAATGGTGTCAGCAACGGTCTGGATGTTCATATGCATGGGAATAACGGGAACGGTAATAGCGGTAATCTACTTCCTGCTGAGTTATAATTATTACCTGCTTTACAAACTAACATAAATATAAATGGTTTGCTCATGGCCGTGACCAGTGATTTTGACCGATTCTTCCTGCATCTGCCGCCGTTTGACCGGGAAAAGGACTTTGATGATTTCTGGAAACGGTCAATCAGCGAATCGAAAAAAATCCCTGTTGAACCTTCCTATGTCCCTTCAGGGACTAAACGACCGGGTTTTGACGTTTTTACGGTTTCATTCAAGGGTTACAACCGTTCCGGGCTGAAGGGCACCCTCTATGTCCCGTCCAAATCGAAAAATCCCAGGGTGGTCATTCTTCTTCCTGACTACAACACCACGAGTCCCTACGAACAGTATACGCTGGAGACCGGTCTTGCCTACTACTTCTTTCATATGCGGGGCCACGAATACACGAACACAACCGACGGCGAGTTGGAATCATCCCCCGGATTCATGGTGGAGAACATTAATGATCCCGAATCATACTATCTTAAAGCTGTGTATCTCGACGTGCTCAGGGTCATCGACCTGCTGAGACTGAAGGGGGACCTGGACTGCGGATCCATGGGCATTATAGGAAAAGGAACCGGCGCGGCGGCGGCCGTTTTTGCCGCGTCATTTTCGACGAGGGTGAAGGCGCTGGTGCTGGATACCGCCTCTTTCTGTTATCTCCCCCTCAGTCAGAACCATTCCACCTCGGATACCGCGCGTGAAATCAACCAGTACATCGCCGCGCACCGAACCAGGAAAAACCTGGTAAAAAAGAATCTCAGCTATTTCGACGCGCTCAACTTCAGCGATATGATCGGCATACCGGTACTGGCGACGGTGGGATTAAAAGACACACTCTCCCCGCCCCAGTGCGTTTTTGCGCTCTTCAACCGTCTCATCTGCGACAAAACCATCGAAGTCTATCCTGACGAGGGAAACGAAGCCGGCGGCGCCGGGCAGTTCGCCAAAAATCTGGGATGGATCAAGAGGATGCTGCGATAACCGCGTTTTGAGTATTTTTGGCGGGACCAGCCGGCATAGGGAAAAGGATCATGTCCCCGTATTCCTTACCAGCGGGACGAAATGGGCGTCCCCCATATTGTCTTCCACGATACCGCCGCCGGCCCTCCTGATGTACCTCCTCAGGATATATCCCGAACCGTTTTTTACCGGAACGATCATTATGCCCCCCTCACCGAGCAGTTCGAACAGCCCTTCAGGAAGAGCGGCGGCGCCGGCGGACACGATAACAGCGTCGAAGGGACCGTGTACGGTCGTAAAGTCCTCAGCGTGCACGGGTACCACGTTGCGATAATTCAGTTTAATCAGCAGGTTTTCCCTGGCCCTCTTGTACAGCTCTTCTATTCTTTCCATGGTCACCACCGCGAGCGACAGTTCCGCCAGCAGCGCCGACTGATATCCGGTGCCCGTACCGATCTCAAGCACCCGTTCATCGCCCAGCAGGTGGAGTGCCTGCAGCATCCGGGCCACCGTAGAAGGTCTGGAAATGGTCTGGCCGTATCCGATGGGGAGCGAAGTGTCTTCGTAAGCCCTGTACCTGAGCGCCTCTGAAATAAAAATGTGCCGCGGCACCCTGAGCATGGCATCGGTTATCCTGCTGGAAACCACGCCGTTCGCGGCAAGGCGGGAGACCAGTCTGCGGCGGGGAAGGATGAAATCTCCCATGTCCCTAGGGTACAAAGTATCCTCCCCACTCGGTTCCCTTCAGTCCACGGTTATCGACGTTGATCCTGACATCGGCCCACCAACCCCTCACCGTTTTGGTCTTGAAGGTCGAATACACCAGCACGTACCGGTATTCCTCGGAGTTGCGGATCCTGCCATAGATTTTTCTGAGGTCATCGGCCTGGCGGGCCGTATAGATGTCGCCGCCCGTCTGCAGGGCGATCTTCCGCAGCAGAGGGTCTTTGCCCCTGAATGAGACTATATATATGGGAATGTAGTGGCTGCGCGCGAACTCGATTACGTTTTTGACCGAATAACGGGTGAACGAACTCTCTGACACCTCGCCGCTGGTGATCATGATGACGCCGCGCCGGTTGGTGCGCGGGACCAGGTCGGCAACGGCGTTATACAACACACGTCCCATGTCTTTGCCGGCGGCGTAGTTTCCGGCGTGGAGTGCTTTCAGCGCGCGGCGCCTGCTCCAGTCGAATTCATTGTCGGTCCAGTAGTCGCTGTTGAACCCGAGTATCTTCAGCGAATCGTCCTTACGCATTTTCTTCAGTATAAACTCCGCGGCCCAGGGGATATCGTTATGATAACCGCGCATCCCGACGGACCGGTCCACACAGAGCACCATCGATGCCGAAGGGTTTTTCCTTTTCAGATAATCCGAGTAGAGCCCGAATATTTTGGCTCCGTCTTCGGTCAACGAAAAGTTCTCGCGTTTCAGGCCGTATACCGGCCTGCCCGCACGGTCCTTGATGTTCAGATAAAGGGCGACCACAGGGAATTTTTTGGTGTCCACCATGGAAATCTCGATGTCCAGGTTCGCGTACCGCTGCCACAGCGGCGAAAAGATCAGAAGCTTCTCCTGCCGGTAATCCAGGCAATACATGAATTCATCCCTGCCCGAAATGGAAGAATAGAGGCTTCCAAACTCTTTTTTTCCTCCCTCCCACGAGGAAAAAAGCGCCTGCTCCTTCCGATCGAGGTCGTAAAAGAATAGTCCTTTCTTCTCGTCAGACACCAGGAGGGTCTTTCCCCGCAGGCTCAGGTTTCTGAGTTTTTGCGCATTTTCTATCGTAATGACGTCAATATAGTTTCCTGAATCGTCGAAGGCCGAGATACGGTTGTTCCCCGTGTCGGTAATATACACCATGTCGGCGGTGGCTGCGCAGTCGGTGGGATTACTGAGGTGCCCCTCGTATTCCCCGGATTTCCCGAAGCTGAGTATAAACCTGCCGGTGTGATCGAACTTCTGCACCCTGTCGTTGCCCGAATCCACCACGTAGATGTTCCCTTTCGGATCGAAACACGCCCCCTGGGGGCCGTGGAATTTACCCTCTTCGTTACCGGTCCCTCCGAACGATTTCTGAATTCTCAGCGCCGTGTTGAGTACATAGACGGTGTCCTTTTTGAAGTCAGTGACGAGCAGGCTGTTCCGGTGATAATCGAGACCGTACAGTCTGCTCCCGATAGCGGGAGAAAAGACCGATATGCCGTTTTTGTTGGGGTCTATTTTTATGAGTTTCCCCGCGGAGAAGGAGGTTATATAGATGTTCCTGTCATCGTCCACCGCCGCATCCACGGGATTGATGAAACGGTACTGTTTCATTTCCCGCGAAACTATTTCATCGGCCAGCAAATATTCCCCGCTATTCAGGGGATCGTCTTTTCCGCCTTCCCTGAACCTGAGCGAATCGATCTTGTTCCTCACCAGGACGTTGTCGGGATTCTCCGCCGAGAGCTGTTCCCACTCCGCCAGCGCCTCGTCCCTGAAGCCGGCCAGGCGGTACGAACGGGCAAGGTATTCCCGCGCGGTATGGTAATCGGGGTATTCGGAAAGGGCCTTGCGGAAAAACTCCACGGCGGCGAGATACCGCATGTTATTGAAATGATTGTATCCGGTACGGAACGATTCCTTGGCCCTCTCGAACCGGGCGAGGTTGCCGGTCTGGGCAAACGCCTGAACGCCGCACGCGAAAAACGCCAACAGCACTAAAACAGTAAGTTTATAATTGCCCATTTTCTCTCTACGCGTGTAAAATGAACGCTCCCTGGGCGTACGGAAAGCGCCTTCAGGGAACCTGTTTCAATTATCGTCTTATGTCGCTATTTTTTCAAGACAGATTTTAGAAACGCGCCGGTATGAGATCGCGGGTTTTTCAAGATTTGTTCCGGTGTACCCTCCGCGATCAGGTACCCTCCGGCATCCCCTCCCTCGGGTCCCAGGTCCAGTATCCAGTCGGCGTTTTTTATCACATCCAGGTTGTGTTCGATAACAATGACCGTGTTTCCCCGCTCAACCAGCGATTTCAGCACCTCCAGCAGCTTCTGTATATCCGCAAAGTGCAGCCCGGTGGTGGGTTCATCCAGAATATAGACGGTTTTCCCCGTCGCCCGCCTGGAGAGCTCGGTTGAAAGCTTCACCCTCTGGGCCTCCCCACCCGAAAGCGTTGTCGCCGGCTGTCCCAGCTTTATATAGCCCAGCCCCACCCTGTTGATGGTCTCGAGCTTCGACTGGACGGCCGGGATAGCGTCAAAAAACTCCAGGGCCTCGGCGGCGGTCATATCCAGTATTTCGTAGATGTTCTTTCCACGGTAGCGGACCTCCAGCGTCTCGTGGTTATAACGCTTGCCCTTGCACACCTCGCAGGTGACATAGACATCGGACAGAAAGTGCATCTCGATCCGTTTGATGCCGTCGCCCTCGCAGCTCTCGCAGCGTCCCCCGGGCACGTTGAAGGAAAACCTTCCCGCCCGGTATCCCCTGACCTTCGATTCGGGGAGTTTCGCAAAGAGATCGCGTATCGGCGTGAAAAGACCGGTGTAGGTCGCGGGATTGGACCGGGGGGTGCGCCCTATTGGGGACTGGTCGATGTCGATAACCTTATCGACGCACTCGACGCCCTTTATTGTATCGAACGCGCCCGGAAACTCCTTGGATTTCATGATGAGGGAAGAAAGGGCCTTGTAAAGTATCTCGATCACCAGGGTGGATTTACCAGAGCCGGAAACGCCGGTCACACAGGTAAACACTCCCAGGGGGAATTTCACGTCAAGATTCTTCAGATTGTTTTCACGGGCGCCTGATAGTTCGATAAACCCTTTCGGTGTTCTCCTCTCTGAGGGGACCTCGATCGTCAGCGTTCCCGTGAGATACTGCCCGGTGAGGGAGTCCTTGTTGCGCTCGATTTCCTTAGGGGTCCCCTCCGCCACGACATACCCGCCGTCCAGTCCCGCCCCGGGCCCCAGGTCGACCACGTAATCGGCGCTGCGGATGGTCTCTTCGTCATGTTCCACGACGATGACGGTATTGCCGAGGTCCCTGAGGTACCTCAGGGTGTTCAAAAGCTTCTGGTTGTCCCGCTGGTGGAGCCCGATGCTCGGTTCATCCAGGATATAAAGCACGCCCATGAGGCTTGAGCCTATCTGTGTCGCCAGCCGTATGCGCTGGGCTTCGCCCCCCGAAAGGCTGCCGGCCGACCGGTCCAGGGTGAGGTACTCAATACCCACGTCTTTCAGGAATCTCAGCCTTTCACCTATTTCCTTGAGCACCTGCGAGGCGATTTTCATCTCGGTTTCGTTGAGTGTTATGGAAGCGAAGAAGTGGGTCGCCGATTTTATGGACATGGCCGTGATCTCGTTGATCGCACGTTCAGCCACCCTCACATAAAGGCTTTCCACCCTCAGGCGTTTCCCCCCGCAGAGATCACAGGTCTGGTTCGACATGTAGCGTTCCATCCACATTCGCATGTCTTCCGACCTGGTTTCGCGGTACCGGCGCTCGAGGTTGGGAATCACCCCCTCGAAGGAGCGTGAAAAATTGAACTCCCCGTCGTCTCTACGGATATTGTAGCGGATCTTGGCGCCGCCCGAACCGTTGAGTATGATCTCCCTGACCTTTTTCGGCAGTTTCTTCCAGGGCGTGTGCGCGTCGAAACCGAAGTTTTTTTCCAGGGTTTGTATCTGTTCCAGGTACCAGTAGCTGGTGGTCTTTCCCCACACTTCAAGCACGCCGTCGTACAGCGATTTCTCCGTGTCGGACACGATGAGTTCGGGATCGAAGCGCATTATGAAACCCAGACCGCTGCATTTCGGGCATGCGCCGTAGGGACTGTTGAAGGAAAACATCCGCGGGGAAAGCTCCGGTATGGATATGCCGCAATCGGGACATGAGAGGCTCGTGGAATAAAGCTTTTCATCGCCGTCTATGTCCACAATGACCAGCCCTTCGGCCAGTTCGATCGCGGTTTCGACGGAATCCGCCAACCGGGGGCGAACGCCGTCGCGGATTACAAGACGGTCCACGACGATCTCGATGCTGTGCTTTCGATTTTTATCGAGCCTGATCTCTTCATCGAGCGAACGGACCTCCCCGTCGACCCTCACCCGCACGAAACCGTCTTTACGGGCGGCGCCTATCCTGTCTTCGTGTTCCCCCTTCCTGCCTCTCACCACCGGCGCCATAATCTGGATGCGTGAGCCCTGATCCAGGGTCATGATGGATTCCACGATCTGGTCGACCGACTGGGACGATATCCTTTTTCCGCACCGGTGGCAATAGGGAACGCCTATGCGTGCGTACAGCAGTCTCAGGTAGTCGTATATCTCGGTTACGGTCCCCACGGTGGAACGGGGATTGCGATGAGTGGTTTTCTGTTCAATGGAAATTGCCGGCGAAAGCCCGTCGATAAAATCCACATCGGGCTTTTCCATTACACCGAGAAACTGGCGGGCGTACGCCGACAGAGACTCCACGTACCGTCTCTGTCCCTCGGCATAGATGGTATCGAACGCCAGGGATGATTTGCCCGACCCCGACAGACCGGTTATCACCACCAGCCGGTCCCGTGGCAGGTCGATAGAGATATTTTTTAGATTATGCTCCCGCGCACCCTTGATCCTGATGACCGGGAGACTCATATGAGGGTGATGTTGGTCGAACCGCACATGGGACAGACGACGTCACGGTCTTCCTCCTCCTCGTCCAATTCGCGGGTTTTTATTACTACGTCTTCCCACCGGTAGTCGCAGTCCTCGCAGGCATAACTCACTTCAACCTTGCGTTTTTTGCCGCCTTCCCAGTCTTCCTCGTCTTCGGGCGCGTCTACCTCGCCCCCGGCGACCTCCTCAGCGGGCTCGTCTTCTTCCAGCTCTTCTTCGTCGATCAGTTCTTCCTCGTCGAAATGCTCCTCGTAGAACTCATCTTCGTAGACTTCGTCGTCGAATTCTTTTTCAAAAAAAACGCTCATACATTCACCCTGCAAGATTAAATGTAAAGCCGTATTAAAAATACCGCCTCATCATCTAAAAGAATACATCTTCCCCGCGACTATATCAAAATTTTTAAAAACAGATTGCGCACTTCATCTGACAAATAAACGTTCCTTTTCCGGTATAAAGCGGTTTTCACGGTAAATCCCCTCTTTCGGGTCCCTGATAACCGGTTATTTTCCTAATTCCCTGAAGCTTTTTATATGCGCACAGTACACCCTACAGGAACAACTTTATTTAAAGGGTGTTTTTTTTGTCAAATTAATTCACCCCCACACGTTAATTTTCAATTTCCATGTTTGTAATACCGTAAGTACTATTTGCCGAATTTCATCACGAGGCAACTTTTTTTATAACGGGTTCACACGGGTTTTGCTCCGCGGCGCTGACCACTGGATCGGTTTTTTTTCAACACGCATGCGGGGATTATCGCCCGGTTTTTCAGCCTTTTGCTGAGGAACGGGCGATATTATCTCCTCTGCTTTCTCTTCCGGCCTTCAGGGTTATTTCCGCACTGGTGCTTTTTTATCGGAAGCGTCTTTGTTTTCTCGAGGAGCATGAGGGGGAGGAGTAACGGCGGTATCTCCAGGTTTTTTCGCTTCCACCGCTTTTCTGGTGGGAAGCCTTTCGGCGACAGTGTCGGAGGGAGGCTTCGGTTTCGTTTCGGGTTTTACTGCTTTTTTTACCGGCGGTTCCTTTTTCGGTTCAGGTTTTGCGGAGGGTTTCAACACGCCGGGCCGCGACGCTTTTTTCTTGGCCGCCGGTTTTTTCTCTTCCACGATGACGGTTTTTACCGGTATCTTCGGCCGGTCTTTCCCGGGCGGCCGGTCAAGTATCACCGGCAGATCAAACCGGTCGGTCACCACGGCGTCCCATACCCCCCAGAATCCAGGGGAAGCCGCGTGCTCGCGGAAAAGCACCACCACCCTGCCGGCCTGCCCCAGGTCGAAGGGAATATCCAGTACGTATGGCGCCCCCGAATCGGGGAGTTCATTGAATACCAGTTCTTTCACCACCCGGCCGTTCATGCTGATCTCTAGTCGCGAGTCAATGCCCGCCCGCTCACCCCGGCGGAACCTGACGAAATCCAGCCACAGCCGGTACCGTCCCTCGCGCCGCAGACCGGTTATGGTCAGGGCGGACCCGTAGCGCGCGACAAACCTGGCCCTGCCGTCCACCACCGGCCCCGCGTCGTCGATCAAATATATGCCGCGGCTCTTCCCCCAGTTGTAGATCTCGTCCCTCCCCATAAGAGGACCCCAACCGGCGAAGAGATCGCCGTCGGCAGTCCCGGCATGGAACACCAGCGGAAATACCACACCCTCGGTCCCGACCGGCGGCGCCGGGTCCTTTTTTACGGTCTGGTCCGCCGCGTATGAGGAAAGTCCCAGAAAAAGCGTCAATATCAGCGGGGACGCCATTGATGGTTTTTTCATCGGTTTCACCGTATCATTTCAGTCACTTCATACTAAACTTCATATTTTAAATCCATCATTTTTTTGCCGAACCGGCGGTGTCTTTTGTAACGGAATCGTACATGAAACGGAACTAGTTATTGTTGAAGCACTCTACGGTATTTAATGCTGTCACGGATCCAGGGCGGCAGGTATGCCATGCCTTTTACCGACCCGCTTGGAAATGAATTCGATCTATAAATTTGTTGACTCCCATAAACTGTTGTTTTATTTTTATTGGAGAATTACTTTGTATAACTAAACCGGCAATTACACGTATAGTTGTTCCACTATCGCAGGAGGAAACCATGAAAAAGAGAGGATTGCTATTGATGATTCTGTTCGGTGCGGCCCTGATGATCGGCTGCGGGGCGAATACCGCGGAACTGGCGTTTAAGAACGGTCATGACACTGCCACATTATCTAATATCATTTGGGAATCGGAAAACAAAACCTGGACTGGCCCATACAATACTGATCAAACTACGGAGTCTAAAGAAGTTTCAGATTTGAACAGTTCCGTTATATGTACCTGGTCAGACGTAGGTACTGGAGCTGCATACTTCCCTGAAACAAATTCCAACTCCCTTTCATTGAATCCAGGCGAATCTTATGTATATACAATCACACATTAGGCATCAGGGAGTCTTTAATTTAAAATGGAATAAGGTACTATATGAAAAAAGGAATACTCCTCAGCCTGACCGCACTGTTCATCATAAGCACCCCTCTTGCTTCACAAGAATCAAAAAGCACTTCAAAATGGGTGACTGTGGCCGGGTACTGGCAGACGCGGGTAGACCGCAAAGAAGCGTACGTAACTGAAAACGTGGGCAAAACGCTGAACCTGGGCTACAGCGACCTCATCAACCGCAACGCGCTGATCACCCGCGACACGCTGAAGGAATACACGGCGATCAGGGCGGACATGGTCATCGACAATCCCCGAAAGATGCCGGTGTCGGTGGGCCTTTTTTTCGGTGAAAAGGCGCAGACCGATTTTTACGCGTTCCGGTTCGAAGGCAATGAAAAATGTATCAATAAAATACTACTGGTCAGATCAAAGGTCAAAGACACCACCCTCCCCTCCATGGCCAAGTGGAATTTCACCGTCACCGAAGAGGCCACCCTCGAGATATCTCTCCCCTACGGCAAAAAAATGGAGGTGAACGTCGAAACCGACGGTAAAAAAATCACCCTCTATCTTGACGGGAAAAAGGTGCTGAAACACCGGGCCGACGAACGGGTCGATTCAGGGCGCATCGGCTTCAGCAACCGCCACGCCCGGCCCCGCATCGCGAACCTCAGGGTGTACAACGATAAATCGGTGGTGTTCGCGGACGACTTCAGGGGGGATTCCATCTCTCGTTTCATCATAAAACGGCAACCGGCACGGTAATATAAAACGATCGATTTATTTAATCAAACGCATCACCGCGTCAGGGCTCAGGTTGGAAATGCTGTGTATCGACCCGCTGCCCGTCTTTGAGAAAGCAGACTCGACATTCTTCATGACATTGCCCACCCTCTCGGTGGAGGCCATCATGCTGGCCATGATGTTTTCCACCTCAACCTGGAGTTTGGTGAGTTTGTTGATATCGCCGGTGATGAGGCCGTTGATCCTGTCCATTTTCGTCTGGAGAATGGATGGCGTGAGGGTGTCGCCCGTATAGTCGTACAGCACCTTATGCCCCTCGAATGTCACCTCGTCCATTATCCTCGAGAGGTTCAATCCGCCCTTCCCTACATCCTCGGCCAGCCGGTTGATGCCCTCACGGACTATCTGGTTTCTGGTGAGGGAGGTCTGTATCTCGCGCAGTTCTTTCTGTATGCCGTCCAGCCGGGTGTTGAGGCGGTTTTCAATCTTAACCGTATCGGCCTTCAACTCTCCCCGGTCTTTTCTTTCGAGGGAATCCTCTTCGACCTGTCGCTGGTTGTGTATCTTTTTCGCTGATCCGAGCAGCCCGTCGATTGAAACCTTCATGATTCACCCTCCATTGCGTGCGGCGATTCCGGTACCGATACTGCTTTTGATGCTACAATAAAACAGAAAACTTTTTTTGTCAAACAAATATTACCATGCGACATAATAGATTAAGTTTGCGTTAACACATCATCCACCCGGAGCGTATTTTCAACCGGTCGCACGCATTCTCTTCCCGTGTCCCGTTATTTTAAAAACACCTTACGGCTATTGCACCCCGACGGTCTTCTTTTCGGCCTTCTCCATTCGCAGGGAGAGCACCCTGGACACGCCCGGTTCTTCCATGGTGACCCCGTAAATCGACTGGCCTATGCTCATGGTCTTCTTGTTGTGGGTGACGATAACGAACTGCGAGTTGCGGGAAAACTGCTGCATCATTTTAACAAACCTGCCTATGTTCTCCTCGTCCAGCGGCGCGTCGATCTCGTCCAGAAAGCAGAAGGGCGACGGCTTTACCATGTAGGTCGCGAAGAGCAGGGCCGTCGCGGTCAGCGCGCGCTCGCCGCCCGACAATAGGTTGATGTTCTTGAGCTTTTTACCGGGGGGCCTCACGAAAATCTCGATGCCGCTCTCCAGTATGTTTTCAGGTTCGGTGAGTTCGAGCGACGCGTTGCCTCCCTCGAACAGCTGTTTGAATATCTCGGAAAAATTTTTCTGAATCTCCTTGAAGGTGGAAAGCAGCATCTCCACGGATGTTTTATTGATGTCCTGGATCACCGAGAGTATATCCTCCCTGGCCTTCTCGATGTCCTTGCGCTGATCGATGTAATATTCGAACCGTTTCTTGAGATCGCGGTATTCCTCGATGGCCAGGTTGTTTATGGGCCCCAGTTCCTGTATCCGTTTTTTCAGGTCCTGAATGTTATGCTGTATGCCGGCAAGCTGCGATTCGTCGAGGGTGACATCTTTCATCTCGCCGGCCTTTTTCTCGTATTCCGTCCAGATGTATTCTTCAATGCTGTTCAGTTTGAAACCGGTCTCCATCAGGGACTTCTCATGTTCGCTTATACGCTCGATGAGTTTTTTCAGCTGATCGCTTTCCTTCCTGGTAACATCTTTCCTCCGCTGGATACGTTTCTCCACCTCGTTCCGCCTGTCGGTGGAGTCCGTAATGCTCTTTTTCAGGTTCTCGCTCTTTTCGTTGAAATCGATAAGGCTTGCTTCCCATTCTCCTATTTCTTTCTCCAGGTTTTCAATGATCCGGTCTGACCGCGCCATGTCCTCATTGTAATGCCCAATCTGCCGCTGGACATCCATGACCTGCTGTTCCAGGGATTTGATGTGCTTTTCCGTCCAATCCCGCTCGGTCTCGTTGCGCGACAGGTCCTTTTCTATCTTCATTATCATGGAATTGATGTTTTCCAGTTCGGTCTGGTCTTCATCTATCTTTCTTTCCAGTTCGCCGATCTCGTGGCTGAGTTCGTAGTTTAAGCTCTCCATCTCCCTGATGCTCCGGTCGAGCTGTTCCTTCTCGGCGTGGACCCCGGTTTTATCGAAGAGTATGGATCTGAACCCGTCTTCGAAACTCTCGAAGAGCACTATATCGCCGCGCAGGCCGCGTAGATCTATCGACAGCAGCGCCATGCGCGCATCATCGACATTATTCGCTTCTATGAGCCTGAGCGCATCCGCCAGGACCTTCTCCAGCGATGTCAGCGTTTCATCGATGCGGTCCCTCACTCTTTTGCGTTCCTCCTCCGAGCCGGAGAGTTCCGCCTTGCGCCGCTCGATGGCGTCGATAAGTCGTTTTATCACTTTCTCCAGTGTGCCCCTGAGGGTTTCGATTTTACCGTCATTTTCTTTTATCGATTTCCGGTCAGATTCTATTCTGTCACGCGAGTCGCTGATCGAACGGATTTTTCGTTTACGCATCTCGAATATGTTCTGCAAACGTTCCCGGTCTTCCTTTATTTTCTTTCCGATCTCGACCCCGGCCTCCCGGCTGCGCTTCATGTCCGCCTGGAGCCGCTCAAGGTTCCTGCCGCGCTCATCGATGTTCTTCTGGATACCCGTCTTTCGCTGGCGGTGCTCCTCTATCAGCCTGCGGTTCTTTTCGGTCCTGGAATCTATATCCTCAACCTTGATGCGGTAGGTATGGAGCTTCTTGTCCAGTTCAAAGAGTTCGAGCTGTATGTCGTTTTTGTACTTTTCGTCCTTTTCATTCTCCGACGTGATCTTCGACATCCTGGCCGACAACGCTTCCCTTTCATTTTTCAGACGCTCTTCATCCAGCCGCTGCTTTTCTTTTTTCCTGCTGAGTTCGTTGAACCGTATAAGATTGAGTTTGATATCGTTTTCTTTCAATTCCGCGACCAGGGTGAAATACACCTTTGTTTTTTCCGCCTGCTTTGCTTTAAGGTCTTTTTCCCTTTCAATTTCCTTTATTATATCATTGATCCGTTCAAGATTGGCGCCGGTCTCTTCAAGTTTCTTCAGGGATTCTTTTTTCTGAAATTTATACCGTGAAACGCCTGCCGCCTCTTCGAAGATGTACCTGCGGTCCTCCGCCCTGGTGGAGAGGATCATGTCGATCTTGCCCTGTTCCATCACCGAATAGGCCGATTTACCTATTCCGGTGTCCATGAACAGCTGTTCGATATCTTTGAGTCTTACAGGTGATTTGTTGATCAGGTATTCCGATTCCCCGTCGCGAAACACCCTCCGCGCGACCGTCACCGCATCCGAATCCAGCGACAGTATCCTGTTGCTGTTGTCTATGGTAAGGGACACTTCGGCAAGGGAAAGGGGTTTGCGTCCGTCGGTACCGGTGAAGATGATGTCTTCCATCTTCTCACCGCGGATGTTCTTTGCCTGTTTCTCGCCCAGCACCCATTTGATGGCATCGACGATATTGGATTTGCCGCAGCCGTTGGGCCCCACGATTACGGTTATCCCGGGTTCGAATATAACCTGGGTTTTGTCCGCAAAGGACTTGAACCCGAATATGTCCATCGATTTAAGGAACATGAGATTTATGCCGCCGGATGTTATTTACCCAAAAATGTATTCACCTACAGAACGCGGTCGGAATCAACCCGCACAACGGCACTCGCGACGATCACCGGAGCTGTCCCGGTGTGAATACACGTCTCAAACCCGAATGCGTCCGATCGGATGCCAAACAGGATGACGCAACGCATCACCGGTTCCATGAGCAATGAATGTTTCGTATGACCCGCCGGAAAGGTTCACAACCATGAGAAACTCTTCGGTTAAAATGCTATTTGAAAAGACGATACCCCGTTTAGGCAAGTATATTTTAAAAAAATTCTTATTGAGATTGACAAAGGCCTGATAGTGCGGTATCTCATAGGAACCAGTAACCTGTGGTTTCAACAAAACCCTCGGACACCACACCAGGAAATCCCTGTATGCCGAAGACCGACTACATTAAGGCTGTATTCGTCAGCACGGTGTATACCGGGCTGCTGTGCATCCAGTTCGCTTCCTGCGCTTCCGCCGGTAAAGTCAAACAGTATAAATTTTCGACCGAACTGGCGGGCACGACCAGGGAGTATGTCCTTTCCGGGGAACCGATCGACAGGGGCGATACTTACCGGGTTTTCTTTACCCTTTCACAGCAGGAGGAATGCATCAGGATCAGCATCAATGCGAAAGAGATTTATAAGGACTTCCGTTTTGTGGAAAACCATCCGCGCATTTACTTCATTATTGAAAGGGCCGTCGATATACGGAAATTCCGGCAGAAGGACAGGGATTTCATTTTTTCGGAGCTTGCCGCAAACTACACGTCAAACTGGGAACACCTGGAATACCTTTTGTTGTGCGGCGCCAGGGAGGGACCGTTGAAAATACTGGCGCCGGGTACCTACCGCCTTCGGTTCTCTTCACTGGGCGGCGAAAAATTCAGTTATACGATTAAAATCGAGTCTGACAACGCCCCGGTGGTTTTTTCGGAAATATTTTCGGCGGAATAAAATAATTCTGCTCTTTTTCCGAAAGAGCGGATACTATCTGATATACATTCACCGCGATGAAGCATTACGACTATATCGAATCGGAAGATCTCTACGAACTCGCCCTGGAATGGATCAAGCGGAAAAATACGGAAAAAGCGGAACTGTATCTGCGCAGGGTGATATCGCTCAATCCCAGGTTCATATACGCCTATATAACCATGGCCCGTCTGTACGGCAGAAAAAAAAATTTTTCAATGGCGATAAGCACCATCAAGAAAGCCCGCAATCAGGACCCGGATTTCGACCGGCTTGATTACCTGCTGGCAAAATACGCATACAAGGCGGGCGATTACCGTCTGGCGTTAAGGTATATAGACGGGGCCCTGGCAAAAGCCGGTCAGCCCCTGTATATCAAAAGCCGAAGTATCATACTGAAGGCGGTCCAGGGGCTCGATTTCAATACGCGGTTGAAACAAAAATAGAAAAAAGGCGTGGTGTTTACAGGAAACCGGATAATATTGTAAATACAATAATTTCGTAAAAAAGCAAACGATAAAATATTGACACTTGGCGGTGCAGGTTTTAACATATACGGCGACCCCTGAAAAGAAAATAAAGGGTCCCGATAAAAATATAACAACCAATTAAATTATCAGGAGGATTTAATGAGAACGAAAACTCTCTCTCTCGTTCTAACTGCATGTGTACTTTCTCTTTGCGTTTTCGCTTTCGGAAACAACGCTCACGCCGTCGCCTTCAGAAGCCCCAGCCTGGGCGGCGCGACCGGATTGATCATGACCCCGACGGCCCGTACCGGATGGGAAGGCGCCAACCTGGGACTGGACCTGGGGATGGGCTACACCGGCCTGGGTGACGACTCATGGCTTCCCAAGGCGACGCTGCAGCTCTTTGACCGCTGGGAACTGGGCGCCATGTATGAACTGCTGGGCGAGGACGGCGACAACGACCAGGAGCAGAACGACCTGTACCTGCACACCAAATTCCGTATTTTCCCCTGGTCGGGTTCATCCAACTCCGCGCTGGCCATCGGCGTGAACTACCAGAGCCTGAAATACAACGACGAAAGCTACACTGCCTACCAGTTCTATCTCGCGGCGACTTACAGCGGCGACTTTTTCGGCATGCCCGCAGAAACCACCATCGTCTTCGGCAAAACCCTGGGCGACGATGAAGTCGTGGCCGACGACAACTGGGACTTTTCAATGGGATTCGACCTGGATCTCTTCCCCAAGGTGTTTCAGCACTATGTGCACTGGATAAACGACTTCTCGAACTATACGTATACGGTGGACCCGCTGCGTAATGTTTCGGGTTACCGCGGCTGCTTCAATACCGGCATCCGCATCGCCGCCTTCAAGGGACACCGCAAGTATAAACTGAATTTCGACGTCCTGGTGCTCGACGTGCTTGATGATCCCGACTACAGCCCCGGGCGTGAACTCGCCGCCGCGGTGACCTTCGGTCTGGCTATCTAACCGGGAAAACCGCAATAACGAAAGCGGCGGAATTGTATTTCCGCCGCGTGTTTCTTATTTATCCAGGCGACGGGCATCTACCGTCGCTTTTGTTGTTTTTATACCGGTGCGGTTATCCCCGTCTTCTCCGGTCGAAATCCTCTCGTCTGAAAAGAGAACGTACGACGACCCCGGTGTCCTCGATGTTTTCCCTTCCGCCTTCCTCACGGTCTATGATGACCGCCGCGCATACAACCTCAAGACCCGACTCCCTCATGCGCTCGATCGCCGTAATGGTGGATCCCCCGGTGGTGATTACATCGTCGATCGCTATCACTTTTTTCACCCCCGCCAGCCGCCCCTCGATCCATTTCTGGGTGCCGTGCTTCTTGGGTTCCTTACGCACGATAAGGGGAAAAATTGTGCGGCCCTGCCGGTGGGCCTCGATGCTGGTGCAAAGAGCGATGGGATCGGCCCCCAGTGTAAGTCCGCCCAGCGCGTCCGCGTCGACATCACCGATCAGCCCGAACATCGCCTCACCGAGGAGGCTCAGACCCGCCGGGTCCAGCGTGACCGCTTTACAGTCGAAATAATAGGGGCTCTCCTTCCCGGAAACCAGTTTAAAGGGAGGGTCCTCGCGATACATGAATGAATTTTCGTACAGCAGCCCGAACAGGCGTTCTTTAGCGGTGGATTGCATCGGTTTCTCCTGAAATTATTTGTGCCTTCGTAAATCAGTACACTATTCCTTTTCATATCTTTTCGGCCATAACTTTTTCAGCCTTTCTTTTATCGCTTTCTCGCTCCCTTCGTCGGAAGGGCGGTAAAACACCTGGTTTCCGAGCGACTCCGGCAGATAGTCCTCTTTAACGAAATGACCGTTGAAATCATGGGGATATTTATAACCCCGCGCGTACCCCATCTCCTTCATGAGACCGGTGGGAGCATTGCGCAGATGCGGGGGGATAGGGATGGAAAAATCACCGGCGAATTCCCTGGCCCTGTTCAGCGCCATGTATGAGGCGTTGCTTTTGGGACATGAGGCCAGAAAGGTCGCCCCCTGGCTGAGGATGATCTCCGCTTCGGGCGGACCGATATTCTGTACGGCAAGGAATATCGATGTGGCGATGCCGATGGCCTGGGGTGACGCGTTTCCCACGTCTTCAGACGCGAAAATCACCATCCGGCGCGCGATGAATTCCGGGTCTTCTCCGGCGGTCAGCATCCGGGACAGATAAAAGACCGCGGCGTCGGGGTCAGAACCCCTCATGGACTTTATAAAGGCCGAAATGGTGTCGTAATGCCGGTCTCCCGCACGGTCATAGTAGACCACCACGTTTTTCAACGCTTCTTCGAGCACACGGGCGTCGACGGTGTTCCCTTCCGCTATAATGAGAGACTGCTCAAGTATATTCAGCATCCTTCGCGCGTCACCCTGGGCGATTTTCACCAGTTTGTCGCGTATATCGTCGTTGAGGGTTATTCCCGCATCAACCAGTATGGTGTCCTTTTCCAGGGTACTTTTCAGAATCGCATGCAGGTCGTTTTCCGTCAGGGGATACATCCTGATTACCCTCACACGGGAAAGCAGCGGGGCAATAACCTGAAAGGAAGGGTTTTCCGTGGTCGCCCCTATCAGCACGATGTCGCCCGATTCGACGGCACCCAGCACCGCGTCCTGCTGGGTTTTCGTGAAACGATGAATTTCGTCCAGGAACAATAGTGTCTGGGCGCCCGCCGCGATATTTCCCCTCCCCCGCTCAATGACCTTTCTCACCTCCGCCACGCCGGAAGAGATTGCGCTGAGAAAATGCGCTTCCATTCCGCAATGATCGGCGATCAATCTCGCCAGGGTGGTTTTTCCGCAACCCGGTTCGCCCCAGAGGATCATGGAAAAAGCGGTCTTTTTTTCCATGAGCTTTCTGATTATTTTCCCCTCAGCCAGCAGGTGAGACTGCCCTACGAAGTCTTCCAGCGTAACGGGCCTGCGTCGCTCAGCCAGAGGCCGTATTTCTTTGCCTGTATCCATCGGTAAAATAATTTTTTCCCGTAATGAGCGGCAAACAAACGCCACGCATGTACCTGGGCGCAATGAATTCCCACTGCGGGTTTCCGCATTGAGTTCATTGATCGTACTGTTTACTTTATGAAAGATTGCGTACCAATGCGCAAGTTCTTATTATACCTGCCGGTACTTTTAAAGATCATGGTGTATATTTCCCGGTCATACCAAGTCAATAAAAGTAAAATCCCGCTGACCATTCACGGCAAGGCATGTTCTGCGCATCAGACCATCCTGACACCGCACCTGTGCAATCCCGGTAAAATAAAAAATCCGGCATAACCGGATTTTTTTCGTAGTCTTCAACTTTTCGATGATCAACTCTTGTCTTCTTCAGTCTGTTCTTTCGCTACGACCCTCACGTTGGTGAACTTTCTACCCCTGCTCTGGGCGGCGAATCTTCTGATCTTCTTGATGCGGCGGCGCTCAGCTTCTTCTTTCTTGCGTTTTTTCTCTTCACTGGGTTTTTCATAATAACGCCTGCGCTTGAGCTCTTTGAAAATACCCTCGAACGCCATTTTCTTCTTCAGATTTTTAAAGGCCTTTTCGATGTCGCCGTTCACATCGACTTCTATTGGTGTAGGCATCAGTGTATCACATCCCTTTGGTTAAGATTTCGTACGACAATACGAAGAGAGTATATTTTGTCAATATAAAAAAATCCGCGACTTGAAAACCCAGTTCCCCGCCGCCGGCAAAGGTGGTGTGGATCCCATACCGACCGCGGAAAATAAATCAGGGGGGATAATCACACGGGCTGGTGTCCCCGCTGGAATCTTTCCCCCCTTCACCACGGGTGGTACTACTTGATCAGTTTATCTATAAGCTCAATAATCGTATTAATCTCCGCTCCCCGTATGGCGCCCTTCTTTACATACTTAACTTTTTTATCCGCGCCGATCAGGATGAAAACCGAGGTATTATTACAGTCACCCAGCCCCCACTGCTTGGCAATGATGCGGTCGGGATCGGTGAGTATGGTGGTGTTATATTTCTTTATCTTGCCCTGTATAATCCTTCGTATGAGGAAATTCGGCGCCTTTGAGTCGGCCAGGTTGGCAACGCCCATCCCTTTGTATTTTGCTTCAGGAAATTTCTTCGCTTTGATGGCGTCGGCCAGAGGATCGTTGACGTCCGCGGCATCCGCATCGTTGTAGAAAATGGAGATCAGTTTTGTTCCGAGCAGCGGTATGGTTGCCGGTTTGTTGTTGGCATCCATTATCTGTACGTTGGATACAACCTGTCCCACGGTAAGCGCGTAGACCGCCGCACCGGAGAAAATAACCAGCACCGCCAGGCAGATAATGAAAAACAATGACGTACTTCGTGTTTTCATCTGAAGCATACGTACCCCCTCACTGATAGTATATGTATATTGTATTACATTCGTACATGGATGTTATACGGTTTTTCCCCGATGTCAATACATTTTAATTGATTCACCTGCATATTCCTTTACACAACGTCCGACGGCATGATTTATTAAAAGAATATTTTTCTTGACGGTGGTACTCCGAGACCCCACAGTTGGGGGATTGAAATGGGTGTGTAAAACCTAAGTTCAGGAGGATTCCCGCATCATGAAGCATATTAAAGGCATTCTATTGATTACGGTGTTATCGTTTATATTCGCTTTCAGTCAGGCTTTCGCGGCCGGTTCCCCTGTAGGCACATGGAAAACCATAGACGACAAGACGAAGGAACCGAAATCTTTTCTCCAGATATGGGAAAAAGACGGTGTCTATTACGGAAAAGTTTCGAAGCTGATCCTTAAAAAGGGCGAAGACCCCAATCCCCTGTGTACAAAATGCAAGGGCAGCCTGAAAGACAAACCCATACTGGGAATGACGATCATGTGGGGATTGAAGCAGAACGGGGACGAGTATTCCGGCGGTAATATCATGGACCCCGATAACGGGGAAACCTATCGCTGCAAAATCAAGCTGCTCGATGGAGGCAAGAAACTCGAAGTAAGGGGATTCATCGGCATATCCCTGCTGGGCCGATCACAGTACTGGCACAGGGCCGATTAACGCCGGTCCGCGTCACTCAAGCATCTGCATGCCCCGGAGGTCATACCGCCGGGGCATTTCATTTATGCCTGCCGCGCTGTCAAAAAAACTATCTGTAATTTAATTATTGACCTTTGCTTCATTTCCGCGGTAATCTAATACCGGCTGGGCCGTAAGGATGTTTGCCGGTATCTCAAGAAAAAACCTGTTCTGACGGACACCGCGGATTATATGTGTTACGCATAAAACGAACCAGATGTTCTTAGGGCAATCACCGAACCGCACAGGAGCACTGACATGACACAGGAATCAAAAACGGGTAAAAAGTCGAAATTAACAATACTGCGGGCCAGGATTGAGAAATTCGTTGAGGAGGTCTACTCCGGTGAAATTACCTATAAGAAGCTATACGGAAAACTGATAAACGCCGTCAAGGTGTTCATCGTCGCGTCCAGGAAATTCATGATGGACGATTGCATGACCAAGGCTTCCTCTATTGCATATACTTCGATCGTGTCATTGATTCCCACCCTCACCGTCGCCCTTACTTTTTATTCAATTTTTGCCGGTGTCGGGAATAAAAAAGAAGAGCTCTTCAGACGAATCACTTTATTCATGCTGGAACACAACATCAAGCTGAACATAGATCCTATTCTGGAGTCCATCTCGAGCCTCATCGAGAACGCGGGGAAGATCGGAGGGATAGGCGCCGTCATTATGGTTTTCACGGCGACCGCGGTGCTGAGGACCCTTGAGAAGTCCCTCAACGACATCTGGAAGGTAAAAAAACAGCGTCCTTTCTTTCTGAAACTGGTCTACTACTGGGCGGCCCTGACTCTCGCACCGATAATGCTGATCGCGGGCACCACCGTGGCGACCCAGATATCCGCCACCCTGTCACCCCCGAATTTTAAATCGGCAACTATCACACAAAACCGCGTGCTGTGGGTTACGGGCCATAAGGCCACCGTCATGACGTCTAAAAACGCGGATCTGAAAATGCAAAACATGCTGCTCGACACGATCGATCTGGACAACCAGAAAGTATATGAATTCAGCGCCGCCGGCAGCGAGTTCAGCGAGGTTGAGTTCAGGGTAGAAAGGAACGAATTGGAAAACGCCGAGTTCAGGGACATCCAGTTCATCGGAAACAACGGGTGGATTATCGGGAAAAACGGCATCATACTGACCAGCAGCGACGGCGGCGCCTCATGGTTGCTGGCGAAGTGGGGAAATTTTAAGTTCAATGATATCCATATGATAACCGCCATTAAAGGATTCATTGCCGCGGACAACGGTTATCTGCTTGAAACATCCGACGGCGGTGAATCCTGGTCCGTTATTGAAGTAAAGGATTTCTCGGCAAACCTTAATTCGATCTCGTTTTATAACGGTTACGGGATCATCGCGGGCGACCGTGGGACCATTGTGGTTACCGACGACGGCGGGAAAAAATGGACGGTCCGCACCCTTAACGAAGCGAAGATCAGGAACCGTTATGTGAACCTCAACAGCGTGTTTTTCTGCAACGAGAAAAAGATCTGGCTTGCGGGCGACGAGGGATTCATTCTGGTAAGCGATAACGGAGGAGTCGCATGGAGCGCTCAGCGGTACCAGGAAAAAAATTATTACGCCCTGTATTTTGAGAACAGGGTTCGTGGTTTCGTTGCCGGCGAAAAAGGAACACTTTTGTACACTGAGAACGGTGGCGAAAAATGGACCAGGGCGAAACTGCCGTCCTCCCGCATTAATAAAATTATTCCCTGTAAAAACGGGTTTATCGCCGTCGGAGAGGCGGGAATGATCATGAAATCGACGAACGGTGGAAAAACATGGACCGGCATTGAAGGTGGAAACACCGCCGGGTTGATGCTGAATTTTTTCGCGCCCTTCATCTTTATCTGGCTGATGTTCCTGCTCACCTATATCTGGCTTCCCAACATGAAGGTGCCGTTGAAACCGGCTTCCATCGGCGCTTCGTTCACGGGTGCCGTCTGGGTGATTTTCATACTGGTTTTTATCGTATATATTAAATCATTCGCCAAGGGCACTTTCGCCATCTATGGAGGACTGGCGGCCATCCCCATATTCCTCCTGATGATTTACGCTTCCGCGCTTATCACGCTGTACGGCGCCGAAATTTCCTATACACTGATGCATCCCCATACCTACGCCAACCTGAAAAGGACCTTTAAGGACCGAAACGACATCGTCATCTATTACGGTATATCCATCCTGTACGCCGTCTACCGGAAATTCGAGGAGGGGAAAGGCGCCTCATCATTCAACGACCTGCTGAAAGCCGTCGCCAACAGGGCTGACGAGGTGGATTACTATACCGCGATGTTCATGAAGGAGAACCTTATTCTCCAGGCCGAGGGCGGAGGATGGGTTCCCACCAATTCATCCATGAACATAAAGGTTTCGGATATCGTGGACCTGATGCACGGAATCAGCCTTACCGTCCCCTCTCATGGCGGGCCCGATGGGTTGCGCAAGTATTTCAACCGCCTTTTCTCGCAGATGCACGACTCGCACCGCGAGGTGCTGAAGGGGCTTACCCTGGGAAAGATAATCAGCGAGGCCAAATAGGAGCGGGAAGGGAATCAATATACGTAATACCCGAACACAAAGGGGATGATGATGGTGTGACCGGCGATATCGTCGGGCACCGCACCGAAGTTCTTCGAGAGCCTGATAGCGTCCATACAGGACGCGTCAAGAGGACGATTCCCCTGCGAATCGACGATCACCACCTCGAGCACATCACCTTTGCGGTTCATGGTGAAAAACAGCTTCACCTCCTGACTGGGAATGGCCATTATACGCGTGCGGCCGGGCGTGTACGTACCGGTAACAGGATCGTAACCGTAAAGGATCGCGTTTGCCAGCATGGGAGGAAACCAGTTGGAGGCTATCTTGTCTTTCATCGCCTTGAAGTAGCGGAAATTTTTAAACTTCTTGGTGTTGAACGAGAACCTTCCGTCATTGGAATAATATATAGCGTTTTTCGGCGAGAAGCTGTTCTTATCGGGGATAGTGGTGAAATCGCTTTGTCCCTCGAATCCCAGCATGCTGCCGAAATCGTACTGGGCCATTGAAATAACCAGCTCCGTGTTCCTGGCGATCAGCAGTTCATTACGGTCTCGCCGTACGGTGCTCTTCGTCGCCGTACGCCCTGTCCGGGGGTTTCCCCTTTTGACCTTGAAGTCCAGTGAATTGTTGAGCCAGTGGTCGCCTTTTTCGCTGGTGATAAATCCTTTTGCCGCCGAATCCCTTTCGGAGAGCAGGGTGGACCTGTCGACCATCTTTCTATCGTCTTCATTCAGGTTGACTATTATGTCCCTGCCGCCGCCGAAAAGTTTCTGTTTCGCCTTCTCCCCGGCGATCCGTCCCTGAAGATCGGGCAACACCAGGCTTACCCACCCTGCCAGGTGCATAAAAAAAGAAACTAGCAGCAGAAGGCTTAGTTTGATTTCCGCTGGTCTTTCCATTTCCTTACTTCTTCCGTTCTTTCACCGGCAGTCATTTCATCGAGGGGCCGGAACAGATCCCTGTATACTTCGGCAAAAAACGCCCCCTGTCTCTCCACGACAACCCCGCAGGTAGACAGCAGCGACGACAGCGGCTCTCCCTCCGCAAGACTATAGCCTATAAACCACAAGCAGACAGGGAGATGACCGGGCAACACGGTTCCGGGAAATATCATCATGCATCCGGGTCCGATCACCACCGGTCCGCCGGCAAGGTCTGTGCGGACGAAAGGATCTAATCTTACATCCGCACCTGTATAAAGTAAGTCGCTGTTATACACGGTTGTTACAGCTTAATTCTGGTTCTTCACGTTTTTAGGCCTGCATCCCGCATCATCGGCGATGCGGGCGGGTTTGCCGCTGAACCGATCCCGGAATGGCCCGGCGGGCGTCATGGGAGTGAAATTGTCTGCCGGCCGGTCTTTAAAAATTTTATATCCATGGGTTTTGTTCGCGTCTTCTCACCCGGTTTCAATGGACGGGAAGGCAATGAGCAGCGGGAGCGCCGGACGGTTTTACTCTCACGTCCGGCGATGAACGGTCTGACCTGTATTATTTATTGGCTTCTTCCTCAAAGAATTTCTTGCGTTCTTCGATCACCTTTTCGGCTATCTTTCCCGAGATGGGATCGTAGTGCGAAAATTCCATCTCGAAGGTTGCCTTGCCGCTGGTCATGGCACGCAGGTCGATGGAATAGCGCAGCATTTCAGCCAGCGGGACCTGGGCCTTTACCACCGAAATACCACTGCTGTTTTCCTCGTCCTTGCTACCCATGCCGAGCACACGGCCCCTTCTGCCGTTGATGTCGTTCAATATGTCGCCCATGTACTCCTTGTCCACGTAGATGTCAACCACCATCACGGGCTCAAGCAGAATGGGACCCGCGGTCTCCATGGCCTTTTTCAGCGCGCTGCGCGCGGCGATCTTAAACGACATCTCGGAAGAGTCTACGTCATGATACGAACCGAAGAACAGGTCCACCTTGAGGTCCACCACAGGGAACTTCCCGAGGACTCCCTCTTCAAGTCCTTCTTTAAAGCCCTTTTCGCAACCGGGTATATACTGGCGGGGAATAACGCCGCCGACGATGCTGTTTTCAAACTCATACCCTCCCCCCCTGGGCATCGGCTCTACCCTTATATGTACATCGCCGTACTGGCCGTGGCCTCCGGTCTGCTTTTTATGTTTATACGAAGCCTCGGCTTTTTTGGTAATGGTCTCACGATAGGCGATACGGGGTTCGCTGGTGGTCACTTCAATTTTGTTTTTCTCGGCGATGCTTTTCAGCAGTATATCGAGCTGCATCTCTCCCATTCCCGAGAGTACGGTCTGCTTGGTCTCGGAGTTGAATTCGTAGGTGATGGTGGGATTTTCATCGGTGATTCTTCCGAATATCTGCCCCAGCTTGTCCTCATCGCCTTTCTTGACCGGCACCAGCGCATAGGAGAAAACAGGATGCGGTGTCTCGATCACGGGAAGGATTACCAGATGCTTCGGGTCACAGAGCGTGTCCAGCGTGCTGGTTTTTTCCATTTTAACGACAACACCTATATCGCCGCACACTATGTTCGGCATCTCATACTGTTTGTTCCCGATCATGGCGTAGAGTTTCGATACCCTGTCCTTGGAGTTCTTAGCCGCGTTGAAGACCTCGCTGTCGGGCAGCAACTGGCCGGATACCACCTTCAGATAGTTGAACCTTCCCGCATACTGATCGATATAGGTCTTCCACACCACGGCGGCAAAGGGTTTATCGGGCAGGCAGGTCACGGGACGCTCTTCGCCGGATTCCCCCATGGACTTACCCTTGTACACCCTGCCGATTTCAGGGGAAGGCACAAAATCTTTTATTACATTTATAAGATTCCTGATGCCCACGGACTTCAGCGAGGAACCGCATATTACGGGGTGCAGCCTGGCGGCGCTAAGTTGTTTCTTGATTCCACTGCGTATCTCGTCAACGGTAAGCGCCTTCCCGTCCAGGAACTTCTCTATCAGGGCATCCTCTCCTTCGGCGGCGAGTTCGATCAGCACGCTCCTCTGCAGTTCAGCGGTTTCAGCCATGTCCGCGGGGATATCGGATACCGACACCGACTTGCCGTCGGGTTTCGGCACCATGGCCTTCATCTCGGTCAGATCGATGACCCCCTTGAGGCCCGCGCCTTCCCCGTAGGGAATGCACAGCGGTGCGAGCTTTGCGTTCAGATTGGTTTGAATATTATTGACGATCTTTTCGTAATTCGCCCGCTCCTTGTCCATCTTGTTTATGAAGATTATTCTCGGTATATTTTTCTCTGAAAGGTAACGCCACGCTTTTTCAGTTTCTATCTGCACACCGTCGACGGAATCCACCACAAGAATGGCCGCTTCAGCCACCTGCAGCGCGGCGCGGGCTTCACCGATAAAATCCGACATGCCGGGAGTATCGATAATGTTGATTTTTACGCCGTCGACCTCGATAAATCCCATGGCGCTGCGTATGGACATCTGTCGTTTCTGTTCTTCTTCGTCATAGTCGGAGGTAAGGGTGCCACCGGCGGGATTTCCGATGCTGTCGATCTTTCCACCGATGAGCAGTATGGCATCGAGCAGTGTGGATTTTCCGGTACTACCATGGCCGACAATGGTTACATTTCGTATCTGCTCAGTCTTGTATTCATTCAGCATTCCTCATCCTCCAGATCAAATGTAGGTATGGAGATTCCAGGCTCCTAATGCGCTTCCAGGGCAGGCACACCGGCAGATAAAGTAAAGAAGGGTTAATTTTTTGTAAAGTGTTTTATGGAGCGGAGGGTTAAATCATTTCTCGTACACGTCCAGATTGTTTTTCCCCTGTTCTTTGGCTTTCACCAGTGCACGCTCGGTGTTTACCAGCAGATCGTTCAGTATCGTTTCAATCGTATCCTGGTCTCTCGTACCCTTGCTGAACGCGTACCAGCCTATACCTATATTCGCGGAAAGTTCTATATTGGAATCGCCGAACTGCAGCGGCCACTCGTTGAGTTCCTTGAGTATCCTTTCTGCGACGACGAGGGCGCCTTTACGGTCGGTTCGCGGCAGCAGCAGCAGGAATTCCTTGTCTCCGTACCTGCCCAGCTTGTCGTATTCGCGACAGCACTTTTCCAGTCTCCGGGCGAACTCTATCAGCACCAGGTCGCCCGCAAGTTTCCCGTATTGTTCATTTATGGACTTGAAGTCGAAAGCCTCGACCAGTATCATGGACAGGGAACCCTTCTCCCGGGAGGTCCTGTTCAGTTCGCGCAGTCCCTCGTCCAGCAGCACCCTGCGGTTGAATGTCCTGGTAACGGGGTCTTCTTTCGCGAGTTTCATGAGCTTCTTCTGGCTGTTCACCAGTTTGTTCTCGAACTGGTGTATCCTTACCCCCACCCTGATGCGGGCCGACAATTCTCCTTCATCGAAGGGTTTCAACAGGAACTCATCCGCACCGGCCTCAAGTGCGCCCATCACGCCGTTTTTTTTAGTCGCCCCGCCGAGCATGATCATATACACATAGCGGCCCAGCCTCAGTTTTCTGATCTTTTTGCAGATTTCGCCCCCGTCCACCCCGGCAAGGTCTTTATCGATGACCGCAATGTGGATGTTTCCCCTGGCTGTCATTTCAACGGCCATGTCGGCATCCCCGGTCTTTACGGGATCCAGCCCCAGGTTTTTCACCACCTTTTCTATGATCTTGCTGATGAAGTGATCCTCTTCAATGATCAGGACTTTCATGATTGACCCTGTGTGTTGTGGATTTTTTGGTTTTTCACGGGCGGCACCTACATGGAAATCAGCCGCGATCGGCCACTCTACCGCACGAACGGGAACCCGCTGTCACCCGGATTTTACCTGTGTCCGATTAAGCTATCCTATAGTCAGAGTACAAAAAAATCAATCCCAAAAAGCTGAGATTTTATTGACTTTGATGCCGGCGGCGATATTCTTAATACTATTACGAGACACCATACGGCATTAAAACCACAGATAATTCCATACCCGCGCGAAGGAAAAGTAGAGTACCACGATGTTCCGGATATTTTATCTTTTCGCGGCGTCACCGCGCCGGCGCTCTTCACACAGGTTCCCGGAGGGCCTTTATGAAAATCAAAGTGGCTGTTCTTCTCATCGCGTGCGCGTTACAGACGGCCTTCGTGCTTCCTCTTAACGCGGTGTCCTATGAGGCTTCGACCCTCCATAACGCGGTTTCGCGAAGTGAAACCGTTCTGGACCTGTTCTTCGCGCGATGGCGGCATATCCAGGAAAAGGAACTCTATTTCGACCTCTTCGGCCGCATCAACTGGGTGCCCAACTTCAAGATAAACACCGTGAACACCGGCTCCGGGGAAAAAGAGTCGGTCCCGATGACGCTGGTCCGTACGTACGGGAGCGTCACGCTTAATTTTCCAATCATCGGCGGATACGAGGGTGCCGGCCTTTCCGACCGGTTGTCGGGAAAAAGAAAAAGGGAGACGGAGGAAGAATCGAAAGGGACCGGTCCCCTGGGCCTGTGGAAACCCAGGAACCTGATACTCGGCGTTACCGCCACCGGCTTCCATTACGGCCTTACCCGCAAGACCACCGTGAACCGCGGCAGCGCGGGAACTGAAAGCGTCACCGACTATAAATACTCCCAGTTCTTCGACGATATCTTCGCGCTTTCGGTACTGTACCTGCCATATTTCTACCTGCACGGCGGGGTGATCATCAACAACCAGATCGAACCGAACGACGACGGGACCATGGACTACAGCAACTCGGCCAACCGTACGGTGAGGTATTTTTTCGCATCAAACCTGCTGTCGTTTCTGAACCTTAACGCCGCCACGACATCGGAAAAACTTGAATCCATCGCGGTCGACGTCAGGGTCACCCGGCTCCTTGAAATGGCGCTGGGAACCCTTCCTTTGACGGTACCCCAGGTGACGATAACCTACAAAATGATCAATCTCTATAACGACGAGCCCTATGACGCGGTGTGGGTGCGAAGCGCGATCGCAAAGGACAGCAGCCCTAAATCGTCCATACTGTCCGACAGCCTGAAGGAAGACGCCAGGCTCCATACCCTGGGGCTGCTGGTGGAAGAAAACCTCTTCTATTATGTCTACATAAAGTTCAATGTCGAGTTTCAGGAACCTTCCGAGACCCTGTTCGACAAACGCACCAACAGGAAACTGGTCTTCGATCCCCTGAGAGAAGCGTATGTGTCGGTGGCCTATAATTTTCTGGGGAAGAAGGCCGCCGACGGCTATCTTTTTACTGTAACCGTCGGCGCCAGCCGTTTCTGGGACCCGGCGATACCCGTGCATCGCAGGGAAGGATCGAAATTTTATCTGTACGGAGGCTTCGGCGCCCTGACGTTTACCACACCCTTCGGAGGGGCAGAACTCAAGGCCGTGTACAACTACGCACCCGAAATACGCAAGCTGGTGGAGACCGCCGACAAGGCGGCCCTTGAGGGCAGCGTCTTCTTTAATCTGTAAGGGAGGAGAAATACATGAAACCCGTTATATACAATCCCCTGCGGTCGTTACTTCGACTGGCACCCGCGGCCGTTGCAACGCTTTTTCTGCTGCTGCCCGGCTGTTCCTACGTGATGGACACCATTGAGGGTGCCATAAATGAACGCGCGTCTTTTTCAATAAAGGCTGAATATATCGGAGGCAATACGGTAAGAATCACATGGGACGAAGGCGATTACAGTGAGGGATTTGCCGGGTATGAAATTTATATGACCAAAGAGCAGGATGACGAGTACGTTGATTATACGATCGCCGTTGCTCCTACCTCGTTAGGTTTTTCGGACCTGCCAGATAACCTCACCCTGGCCATTGATGGTTCTTTGCAGATCAATACAACCAATACCTGTAATCATGTTGTGACCTCATTGACAACTGTAAACCGCGGGGTTTACTTTTACCGACTGGGCATCATTCACTGGGACAAGGAAAAACTGTCGGAGCGAATCCCGGCAAACGGATATACCGGTGATTATGCAACGGATTATCCTTTAAAAACCAGTATCGACCGCATAAGCGGTGCAGCCAGGGTTGTAATTCCATAACGCATGAAGGCGCGAATCCTCTTTCGTACGCGGCGGTATTCGAAGCCGCGGGGTGATAACCTCTCATTGTGTACATAAAAACTATCGCGCCGCCAGGGCGTTGTCGATCAGGCCGTCGACCCTTTCATAGGAAAACGCCACAGGCACCACATAGGGAGGCGTGGCGCTTACCGCCTGTTTGTCGAACACCGCGCCGTAGGCGCCTTCGACCTGCCTGCTGATGAAGGCATACATCTCGGTTTCAGGCGGCTTTCCCGGCGTGTCGAGCACCATCACCAGCGCAACCGCCAGGCTTGCCAGGGCGGTCGCCAGGCCTCCCGCCATCAGCCTTACGCGGAATGTTTTGCGCTTCCGCTCCATGACCCTGCCGGCCATCTCGAAGTTCCAGCCGTCGCTCTCCAGGCGCCGCCGGATCTCTTCCATCATTTTATTGTTGTCGGTTGCCGTCATTTTTCCCTGCCTCCTTCAATCATTCGTGCGAGCATCTCCTTACCCCGGGATATCCTCGACTTCACGGTGCCTCCGCGGATGGAGAGTTTCCGGGCGATCTCCTTTTCGGGATACCCCTGCAGGAGCAGTTCGAAAACATCCTGGTATTTTGCGGGAAGCCGGCCTATTGACCGCTTCATGGTCTCCAGTTTTTCCACATCTCTGTCATCCGCTGCGTCCCCGGCCGGCATTTCGTAATCATGCGCCATTTCTCCGGCGACCTTCATGGATTTCTCCTCTTCCCTCACGAGTTTCTTCATCATCCTGAGGGACTCGTTCCGGGCGATCCTGTATAGCCATGACGAGAGGGCCGCCTCCCCACGGAACGAATTGTTCACCAGTCCCCGGTACGCCCGGATATAGGTTTCCTGGACCACGTCGTCGATGACGTAATAGAACCTCCCGGCGAGGGTGTTACCGATCGCCGACAATACCACTCCCTTGGTGTCCCTGATGATTTCCGCGAATTCGCGTTCCGTCATGGCCGCCTGCCGATAGTAAGGTCCGTTCCGCTGTTCCTGTTCCGCACTTCCCTTTATTTTTCGGGATAAGGACAGTGTTTTCTCATTTCGCGCTTTTCCCGCCGCAGTTTTTCCCGCTGCCCGGGGGTAAGGGTGTTTTCGATATCCAGATGGTGTTTGATCTTCAGAAGCTTTATCTCCACGTCGATTTCGGATATCTGTTTCAGGATATTTCTGACCTCCGCCAGGTCCACCTTCTTCTCTAAAAGCATTTTCTGGAGCCGTACATGCAGCGGCGACAGCTTATCGTGGAAACCGCGGAATTTACCATAATACGACTCGTTGATAATTCCTATTTGTTTGACCTGCGCATCGGTCAATCCCAGTGGTCCCTTCAGCGAATCGGGATCGCCGAAGAACCTCCCCGGAACGACATGTTCACCCATTCTTCCATGATGTCCCTCGACGGGCCCTCTCACCCCCTTCCCCCTGCCGGGTCCCCGCTGGGCATTAGCGGCAACCGTCATTGAAAAAATCACGGTGAAAATTGCCGTTAACAGGATAACTCTTTTCATCATCAGTTTCCTCCGACTCACCTTAGTGACGGTAAGACCCGGTTGCTGGCGCCATGGTTCCACTTTTTCGCGGGCTTATCGGTAATTTTATTCCTTTTTCGTCTTTTTGCAAGAGGGATTTCCGACGCTTACCGGATTATCCGGCCCTGATTTTTTACCGTTATCCGGCGTCTCCTCCTCCGCCGAAAAAATGTGTTGAATAAAGCCGGTAACGTTTCAATCTGGACTATCGTCTGTCATCATTCATATGTGGGACACCGCCATGAACCATCTTATCATCGGAAACGGTATCGCAGGAATCGAAGCCGCCCTTACGATCCGCAAAAACGATCCGGAAAGCGGTATCCGCGTACTTTCGGCCTCACGACACCCGCACTATTACCGGCCCCGCCTGATCGAGTATCTCGCCGGTGAGACGCCGCTGGAAAAGCTGATTACCCATAAAGATGACTTTTACTCGAAAAACCGCATTGAAACCACCCTGGGCACCATGGTCGAGCGTATCATCCCCGGAGAAAACCGCGTGATCGATTCAGCCGGGAATTCCTATTCATACGACACTCTGCTGCTCGCCACCGGCGCATCCCCCTTTCTCCTCCCTTTCAGGGGAAACGACCTGGAGGGCGTCTACACCCTGCGGGGTATTACCGATGCCGACAGGATAAAAGCGCGCTGCGGCATACCCGGGCACGTCGTGGTGATCGGCGGAGGCCTGCTGGGACTTGAAACGGCGTACAGCCTGACCAGGCTCGGCAACAGGGTAACGGTGGTTGAATACTGCCGCCGGCTGCTCCCGCGCCAGCTTGACGATGAGGGAGGAGCGGTCCTCCTCAAAATGCTTGTCGACAAGGGGATTTCGTTCATCCTTGACGATTCCGTCCTTTCGGTCGACGGCAGCGTCAGGGCCGAGTCCATTTCACTGAAATCTGGTAATACGCTTCCCATCGATGCGGTGATCGTTTCGGCGGGCATCCGGTGCCGTACCGACCTGGCGGCGCGGGCGGGTCTCGCGACAGCCGGCGGCGTCATTGTGGATGATTACCTGCGCACCTCGGTGAACAACATCTACGCCGCCGGCGACCCGGCCGAGCACAAAGGAAAGCTCTACGGGATCTGGCCCGCCTCTCGGGAACAGGGCCGGGTCGCGGGTCTCAACATGGCGGGAATCGAAACCCGTTATTCGGGGACACTGCCGTCCAATACACTGAAGATCACCGGTATAGACCTGTATTCGGCGGGGGATTTCAACGCGACGGATTGCGAGGTGCTGGTGCAGGGCGATAACGCCGGATACCGGAAATTCCTGCTTAATAAGGACCATCCGCGGGGGGCCATCGTACTGGGAGACCGAGAGGCGGTCAAAACGGCCCAAAGGGTGCTCGAGGGAAAGGCAGATCCTGAAGAATTCAAGAGGTTTTTTTAATACTATATCCGTTGATCAGAGCGGCGCAGGGAAAAAACCTTCGGCACACCAATCGCTTACGTCATATAATATTTTTAGAATGTGTACCAGTTCGACCCTGTTGCCGATCTGCAGCTTCCCCTATACGCTCAGCAGGTGGGATTTCACCGTTCTTTCGGTTATGTTCAGTCTCCGGGCGATGTCGCGGTGGTGAATCCCGGTCGCCGGCAGCCTGATGAAGTCCGGTTCCCTCTCGGTGATTGTATAGTCGGCGGCGAACTCCTCCATCCCCTTCAGTTCCTGCCCTATAACCAGCATGCCTGTGCGGTCATCGTACAGGGGCATTTTTTTACAGGCAGTTATATCGCACCATATCAAGCATAAAAGTGACGTCGGATGTAATACTCCTGCAAAATCACCTATTCCCTTTTTCCTTAAAATACCGTTCTATCCTGTCCATCCCCTCCCGTATGTTCTCCAGGGAATTGGCATAGCTGAAACGCAGAAACCCCTCGCCCCCCGAACCGAAATCGACACCGGGAGTCACCCCCACCTTCGCCTTCTCGACAATATTGAACGCCTCCCGGTATGAATCGCTGAACAGGCCCCGGCCGTCGGCGAACACGTAGAACGCGCCGGTGGGCTCGGTGTGTATGGTGAATCCGATCTCGCGCAGGCGCCTGATCATGAACACCCGCCGCTCGTCATAGACCGCACGCATACGCTCCACGTCGGGACGGGCGCGTTCCAGGGCGGCGATGCCTGCCCACTGCACGAAGCTGTTGGCCGAGATCATGAAATTCTGGTGTATCCGCTGCATGGCCCCGTAGAATTCTTTCGGGAAGATGATGTATCCCAGCCGCCAGCCGGTCATGGCGTACAGCTTCGAGAACCCGTTGACGACAAAGGCCTTTTCGGTGAATTCCAGTATGGACCGGGCACGCCCGCGGTACACCAGGCCGTGGTAGATCTCATCGGAGATGATGTGGCAATCGTCGAACCCGGCGACGTCTTTCAGGTTCTCATCGGTCATGACGATACCCGTGGGATTGCAGGGAGAATTAATGATTATGGCCATGGTGCGCGGCGTGAGGGCCTTTTTAATTTCATCCGGGCGGTACTGGAAACCCTCCTCGGCGCGGGTTCGCACCTCGACGGGCACCCCTCCGACAGTATGGATAAAATTGGGGTAACAGGCGTAGTGAGGGTTCGATATAATCACCTCGTCTCCGGGATCGAGCAGCGCCAGCATCATGAAAAGCATGCCGGGGGAAGTGCCCGAGGTCACCATCACCCTGTCCGGCGTCAGGGTCACTCCGTATTCGCTCTTGTAATACCCGCAGATCGTCTCGCGCAGTTCCAGGAGCCCCATGGCATGGGTGTAATGGGTCCTGCCCTTATTCAGGGACTCGAGGGCGGCTTCGTTTATGCAGGCGGGCGTGTCGAAATCGGGCTCGCCCACCTCCAGGTGCACCATGTGCTCACCGGCGCGCTCCAACTCCTCGGCCCGGGCCATAACATCCATCACGATGAAGGGTTTTACTTCACGGGCTTTTTTCGATATCATTCCTCAAAACCGCCGTTACTTGATCTATCATGCATGGGTTTGCCACAGAAGCGCAGAGACACAGAGTTTCCTTTAAAATATTTGAAATGTACCTTTCGATTGACTTTCGATTTATGAATTTATATCGATTTTCTCCGTGACTCTGCGTCTCTGTGGCTGATTTTGATAAGTATATAACCGGCTCATTTCCTTGTTTTTAATACCAGATAACATACCACAGCGATAAATCCGCTGGCGATGAAATTTATAATATGATAGCCGAAGGCCGTGGTAATGGCGTCCTGACGTTCCATGCCCGCGAGCATGTATCCTCCCGCCCAGCCTGCCTCCAGTGTGCCGAAACTGCCGAAGCTGTTGATGGGCAGCACATTGGCCAGCACCTGTCCCGTCGAGCCGGCGATGGAAAGCAGAAAATTTATTTCCACATTGTACGCCAGAATGGTCACGTAGGCGAAGACGTACAGCACCGCCCAGACCAGGATGCTCGTAAACACCAGCACCGGTACTTCCCTCAGGGTGTCGTACTCAACGAACTCACTCACCACCGGCTCCATCTTCTCGTTGAATTTGACCGTCAGTTTCTTTTTGTCCAGCCGCAACGCCCGCATCACCAGGTTGAAAAAGTCCATACTCCACCTGATGATCCATTTAAGATACAGCAGCACGATGATGGAAAAAACCAGAAAGCCGATCCCCGCGGCGATAAGGGCGGGAGAGGTGTTTCTGCCGTAATAGAGGGCCACCGATCCCACGAAGAATGCCGCGACGATGATGAAGTCGTAGATGCGGGTCACCAGCAGCACGTGCAGTCCCTTGGATATTTTCGCGTTGCCGATGGTTTTAAGATAATACACCAGGGTGAGTTCCCCCGTGCGGGCGGGCAGTATCTGGTTGTAGAAATTCTGATAGCTGGTGACGGCGAACATGGTGAAGAGGCCGATATCCAGGTGCCTCAGCATGGCGCGATAACGGAGCGCTTTGCACAGGTTTGAAAGGAAGTACACCGCACAGGCGATAAGCGCCATCCACGGATTGGCGTTCTTGAACGAGTTCAACGCTTCTTTGAGGTCGAGCTTCCACAGAAGCAAGGCCACCAGCACGACCGACACAATGAGGAAAACCATCGTTCGGACATTCAGGGTCCGCTTTCTGTTTCCCGCGGCCTGGCCCCCTCCTGCATCTTGTAGAGTATCGCCGGTATTCATCACCTGGTTCCCATCACAAACGGTACGGTATGGAAAATATGCTCAATATCATCAGCGGTTGCGGATGTTTTTCACGATCAGTTCCGCCAGCAGCCCGAAGAAAGAGGTCTGCAGGCCGAACAGCACCAGGCCCAGCACCAGGTTTACGTGATCGACCGGTTTGGGGAGGTACCCGTACAGGAACAGCGTAACCTCCGCAAGGAAGAGCAGCGTTCCCGCACTGAGGAACACCAGTCCCAGCGTGCCGAAGATCCTCATGGGCTTCACCGACACCAGCACGATAAGTATCTGGTAAAAGACCTTGAAGGGGTACTTCATTGACACAAAGGATTTTCCCGTCACCCGTTTTCTGAACCGCACCGGCACCTGTGCGAAACGCATGCCCTTGTGGTACGAATCGAGCAGTATCTGCTGGGTGTAATTGTAGTCCCCCGGCAGGTTGAACACCTCGAGATAGTCCCGGTTGATCGCGAAGATACCCGGCTGGCTGTCCTTCACAGGCCATCCGGTGAGGAATTTCATCAGGCGCGTGAATACGATATTCCCCAGACGTCGCACCAGGGGCATGGCATACTCGATGCGCTCAAAACGGTCGCCGTAGACCACGTCGGCCTCGTCGTCCAGAATGGGTCTGATGAGGGAGGGGATGTCTTCAGGATCGTGCTGAAGGTCGGCGTCGAATTTGACCACGATATCGGCGCCGTACCGGCGGGCGCCCATGAGACCGCTCCTGATGGCGGCACCCAGTCCCTGGTTCACCTTATGAATGACGACACGGTCGGCCCCCGCCTTTCGGGCCATAGCCCGGGTGTCGTCGGTCGAGCCGTCGTCTACCACCAGGATTTTCAGGTCCACGCCTTGTTTCGCAACGGTTTTGTTTATGGAGTTCAAAGCGTGCACGGTCTCCGTGATCCTTTCCGCCTCGTTATAGGCGGGGATAACGACGAAGAGTGTGTGTGTATTCGCTTTTTTCATTTCAGCAAAGCTCTCACGTATGAATTTCCGGTAATTTTCGTTTCCGTAAAACCTTATTTCCCTTCGGGATAGATCATTCTTTTCACCGCAAGGTTCCTCATGAACGTGAAGAATTCCTTCTGGTTGTCTTCAGTCCATCTTATTTGCGCAACGGCCGCGCGGTCTTTCGCGCTAATTCTCCCCATAATATACTCATCGTTTACCGTGTAATACGAGCTCACCGCCAGGGGATAGTCGGGTCTCTCAGACCAGATCGAAAGCCCTATAAAGGGATTCTCGACATCAATGTTCATCATGTCGAGGATGGTCGGAACGATATCGAGGTTGGTGCATACCGTGGTGTTGATTGTACCCTTCCACTTCCCGTTTCCGGGCAGGAACATGACGCAGGGGATAAAATCATAGCTGGTCTGCCTGAACCCGCGTTTCGATCCGAACAGCTCCATATACTGCATGCCCGGTCCCCTCGCGTGATCGGCCACCACCACGATCATGGTGTTGTCATTGTAGGGCGATGCGCGCAGGTAGTCCCGGAACAGTCCGAACGCCTTGTCGGTGCCATAGAGTGTATTGAGTTCCTTGTTGCCGCGGGCGTTGGGATGTGAATGAAGCGGATCGAAGGGGGGATGCATGTCCAGGGTCGAAATGGTCAGCAGAAAGGGTTTTTTAAGCCGGTTTTCTTTCAGCATGGAGATCGCGAACAGAAAAACGTCCTCGTCACGAATCCCCCAGTCGCTTTTTCGCTTCCCCTTCGCGAAGGTCTGCAGTTCCAGGCTTTCCCACGCGTAAAACCGTTCGTAATTCTGACGGTTGATGAAGGCGCTCTTCATCCCCACGAAGGTGCCGCTCCCTCCCTGCACATGCACCGAGGTGTAGCCGTGTTTCTTGAGCACATCGGAAATAAATAGAAAACGGCAGGGAATAGGCGGGCGGAAACCCTTCATTTTGTCTTCGTCTTTCAGTTTCTGCACACCCCGGATTTTTTCCACCAGGTAAAGGCTCGATCCCAAGGTGGCGATCATTCCGCGCAGGGTGGGGAAAGCGGCGTTATACATATTGGTAAAATAACAGCTTTCCTTTATGAAGCGGTGAAGGTTCGGGGTAAGTCCCCTGATGCCGTGGATCTCCTCCTGCAGGTAAAACTGGCTGAGGGATTCGGCGAATATTATGATGATATTGGTGCCGGGTTTTACGACGGGTTTGAGGGGATTCTTCTTTCTGGCATCCAGGTATATGCTCTTTTTAATCAGGGGATAGCCTTCGCTCCCGGAAAACACGCGTACACCGCATCTGGACAGTTTCTCAACGGTATCATCAGAGAGGACCGCTGTTTTCGGAGGTTCGGATGCGAAGGCATAGTCGATAAATGAACCTATCGCTTTTTTCTCGGGCAGTTCCGCGAACATCTGCGACCGGGCTTTCGCGTCATCCCCGGAGGGCATTATCATCACACCGGCGCTCAAAAGCGCCACAATCAGTATATACACGGTGACATTGGGAACCAGTATCCTGGAAAACCGTGGCGTGTTCCGTGAAAGCTCACCCTCGGCAACAGGATACTCATCGACGGCGTCCATGCGGAACCACAGGCGCTTAAGAATAAGTACAAACCCGATGGTGAAGAGCAGAAGGGTCCCGATCAGGAGGGCCGACGTGGGAGTGGCAACGAAGGTGGTGCCGTCCGAGTAGAACGCGTGAAACCAGAACTCGTTGTCGATATGCTGGCCCGCGAAATACAATGCCGCCCAGTCCATGGCCCGTAGCGCCGAAAAAACAAAAAACAATACCCCGAGCGGGAACGTTATGGTTCTGTGACGATACTTTCTGCCCCGAAAAAACCGGAAGAGCCCCATAATGCCGGCGGTAACCAGCAGGGAGAAAACCCCGTACCCAAAAAGGAGCACCAGCAGGTCGCCTGCGACGGCGCCGGCGTACGCGTAGGTGGCGATACCTATGATCGAAAAGTGCCATGCCATCAGGTATAAAATCAGATACGAAGAGAGCATGCAGGGCGAAAGCACTTTCAACTTCATGCCGCGGTCCGCACGCATGAATGTCAGCAGATGTCCCATGAAACCGGTATCTTTCATTCCTTCTCCAGTCGATACGCATCCGGTAAGATTTGTGATTGATGTAACACGGCGTGTTCAGCTGATGTCAACCGCATTACGCGCCGCCAGCCGGTACACATCACCGGTGGTTTTGAACGCCGCCGCGGACGCATAGCCGGTAACGGTTTTCAGTATATTCGAATAGAATGACGGCCGTCCGGCCATCAGGTGCGGATGCACATTGAGCACCATTACACCCTGCAGGGCGACGGTGTCCTCCACAAATCTACGGAGCGATCCCATGACCGCGGATTCAGGCACCGCGGCGTCCCTTAGATAATTGTCGTCCTGTATCATCAGAGGGATCTCCCACATGCCGAATTTTTCATAATAAAAGGGATAGGGTATTCTCACGCTGGTGTATATTGCGGAACCGATCTGCAGGGATGAATCGTATTTTAGCCCGGTTTCCGCCGCGGCGCGAAAAAAGTTTGCGCTCCTGGAAAGCGCCGGAGTCCGCGTGCCGACGACCTCATGCTCCCGGAGCCGTTCAATCGCTTTCGCCATCTTTCGCTTCATGAACGGAACGGAACGAAAGGAAAATCCCTGGTCGTGACGGTAGCCGTGCAGCCCGATCTCGAAACCGTGCTCCGACAGGTACCGGAGGTCCCGTTCGTCGATGGCGTAGTTGTCATGCGTGAGCAGGTTGAAGGTCGACGGGACCCCGGCTTCCATGTCCATGGAGGCCATGGTGCGTACAAAACCGTATCCCTCATCGTTGTCGACATCGTGAGAAAGGCAGATCACCGCCTTTTTACCCCACCACGGCCGCGATCGCAATCGCCCCACCCTTGCGGCGATGAGGCGGTTCTCGGGGAAATCCAGCGGGTAATGCAGCCTTAGTCCCCTGGAAGGGTTTCTCAGTTTCTTCGCGATATCGGTGATGAAATACCGCGCTCCGGTGGGCAGGTAATTAAGCACGGGGGCGACGTATTTACGCAGGTATTTCTCTTTCAGGGAGGAGGAATAATCATGAAAGAGCGCATGTATATCAATACGCTCCTCCATGATAACGCGGTACTGCGCACTGAGGTTCCCGGGAACCCTCATAATCCCCGTTAACGCCTATTTCCCTTCCTGCATGTCGAAGAACATGGCGAAGAGGAGAAACTGGAAACCGCTGATGAGCATCAGGGCCACCAGTATGCTCATGGAGGGAGTCACGTGGGTATCGCCCAGGAAAAACTTGTCGATGATCAGGTATATCCCCAGGGCAAGCCCGAGGGGTATCAGCAGTATGGACAGGTAATAGAAAAATACCAGCGGATGAAAATCCAGGTAGAGATACTTGAAATTCAAACGCCAGAAGAACATTCTCAGGTACATGGGGGCGTTTTTCAGGGCGTAATTGAGTCCCTTGATCTGGGACTGGCGTTCCCCTTCCAGGTAGATGGCGGTGCGCGGAACGTCCATCATCTTGAATCCGTACGCGTTCAGCCGGGCAAGAAAATCGATGTTGTAGCTGTACTTCCGCCACGCCTTTTCCCAGTTGATGGTATCCACCGCCCGCTTGGATATGGCGGTATACCCGTCGACTATGTCAGAAACCTTATAGTAACCGGTGGCGATCTTCCCCAGGGCGGTGATTATCCAGTTCCCGTAAAAACGTATTCTGGGCATCTTCTTAATGGTTTTTTCGAACTGTCCCAGCATGAAACGGTTACCCTTGGTATAGTCGGCCTTTCCGTCGATAATGGGGTCCAGCAGATTGGTGACCTCGTTCAGGGGCATCTGGTTGTCCCCGCCGACCACCACTATTACATCGTATCCGTCTTTGCTGGCCTGCAGGTATCCCGTGATGATGGACCCGCCGCACCCCTGGTTCACCTCGTGCTTCAGCAGGGTAACCCGTTTGTCCTTTTTGGCGCGGCCGAGGATGACCTCGTTCTGCCTGTCAGGGCTCTTATCGTCTACGACATATATGCGGTCGATCAGTCTGGGCGCGCCGTCGATGGTGGGTCCGATCAGACGTTCCTCGTTGTAGGCGGGGACGACCAGGGCTATTTTTTTCTTGCGATACATTTGCGTGCTCCGGTAATGTCTTATTTCGCCGTCGTGTTGACGATGTCGGCGATGAAATTTATCTCCTCATCGGTGATCTCGGGGAAGATGGGGAGGGCGATAACCCTGCCCGCCAGCGCTTCCGCGACCGGCAGGTCCCCGCGTTTGTATCCCAGGTACGAAAACGCCGGCTGCAGATGCAGCGGGACGGGATACTGGTTGCGCACGTCGACCTCCTTTTTTTTCAGGGCCGCCATCACCTCGTCCCGGTTGTCGACCTGTATCACATAGAGGTGATAGACGTGTTCGCACCCGTCGGCGACCTTCGGGGTCACCACCCGCGCGTTGCCGCGGAACAGTACATTATATTTTTCCGCGTTTTCCTGACGTTTTCTTGTCCATTCCTCGATATACTTCAGCTTCACCGAGAGTATGGCCGCCTGTATGCCGTCGATCCTGAGGTTGTACCCCACGACATCGTGCTCGTAGTTGTTCAGCCGGCCGTGATCGAAGATCTTCGTGGCCAGGGTATAGAGCTTTTCATCCGCCGTCGCTACGGCGCCCGCGTCCCCGTAGGCGCCCAGGTTCTTCCCGGGGTTGAAACTGAAGGCGTTGATGTCGCCGAAAGTACCGACAAACCTGCCCTTGTATTTCGCGAAACAGGCGTGCGCGCAGTCCTCAAGCACCTTCAGGTTATGTTTCTTCGCGATTTTCATCAACGCGTCCATGTCGGCGGGATTGCCGTACAGGTGGACAGGGACGATCGCCTTCGTTTTTTCCGTTACCGCCTTTTCTACCTTTGCGGGATCGATGTTGTACGTCACGGGGTCGATATCCACCAGCACCGGTTTCGCTTTCAGGTGATGAATGGGTTCGGCGGTGGCGATAAACGTATGGGTGGTGGTGATCACCTCGTCCCCGGGCTGGAACCCCAGAGCGTTGGCCGCTATGACCAGCGCCGTGCTCCCGCTGGAACACCCGATCACGTGTGTGAGACCGTGCAGCTTCGCGTACTCTCCCTCGAAGATCTTCGCGTATTTGCCCTGCACAAAGGCTTTCGACCTGATCACCTCGTCGATGCTCTGCTGTATGCCGGTTTTGATCTGTTCGTACTGTCGGTTTAAATCTACAAATGGAATCATTTCACGCCTCGTTAGTAGTGTATCTCACGTATGAATTTCGCCGGATAACCGGCGTATATGGCGCCCCCGTCGACGTCGGCAACGACCACGCTGCCCGCACCGACCAGGGCCCCCTCCCCCACCGTCACTCCGGGTATCAGGGTGACGTTTGCGCCTATTTTCGCCTTCTTCTTTACCGTGACGGGTTTGAGCTTCTTCCTGCCCTTAGGTGACTGCGGATAGGGATCGTTGGTCACCACCACGTTGGGTCCGATCCAGCATCCTTCCTCAAGGACCGTGTATTCCGGGATAAAAACCATTGAGTGTACCCGCACCCCCGTGCCGATTAGCACATGGTGTTCAATCACGCTGTGGGTGCCGATGCTGACATTGTCGCCGATTGTATTGAGCTCCCGTATGTTCGCCTTGTGCCCGGTCATGAAGTTGTTCCCGATCGCGTTGCCGGCATAAATGACCGTATGGGAACGTATCACCGCGTTGTCGCCGATCACCGTCGGCTCGTCCGTGTAGCCGGCAAAAGGACAACCGATGATGCAGTAGTCCTCGACAACACAATTCTTCCCGAAACGTACATTCGGATGGATGACGGCGGTCTTCGCGATCACTGCAGTCCCAGCCGGCATTTCTGCGGCTTGAAGCGCAGAAACACCTCTTTGCCCGTTTCGATTGATTCGTAAATCGCCGAGATCAGTTCCAGACTCTTTCTGCCTTCCAGACCGTCCACCAGGGCCTTTTTATTGTTGAGGATGCTGTCGACCACGTTTTCGTAGTATTCCTGGTGCCCGAAACCGTAGACGTTGGGGGGGTTGACCGAATATTTTTTCAATACGTCGGCGTCGTCATCCCGTGGTTCAAGGAAGTTCCATATCTTCATCTCGTTGACCGCGAACCCTCCGATCTCCACCGTGCCGCGCTCACCCAGTATGGAAAGAGAACCTTCAAGGTCCTTCGGCCGCGCCGCGGTGGTCGCCTCGATGATACCCAGGGCGCCGTTACGGAATTTCAGTACGGCGATTCCCGTGTCCTCGGTCTCGACCTTTACCAGCGCCGTCGCGCTCTTGGCGAATACCGAGTCGACATCGCCCATCATCCACTCCAGCAGGTCGACGTGATGGCTGGCCTGGTTGGCGAAAACGCCCCCGTCCAGCGCCCAGGTGCCGCGCCACGCGTCCTGGTCGTAATAATCCTGCCTGCGGCACCATCGTACCCTCACTGTTCCCAGCACCAGTTTGCCGAACCTTCCCTGCTCAAGGGAGTCTCTCAGTTTCTGTACGGGCACGTTGTACCGGTTCTGCTTTATGACGAAAAGTTTGATCTGGTTCCCGTCGCAGGCCTTGATCATGGCATCGGCGTCGTCGAGCGTGAGGGCCATCGGTTTTTCAACGACGATATGTTTCCGGTACTTGACCAGGTTGAGCACATGCCGCGCGTGCATGCCGCTGGGGGTAAGGACCGACACCGCGTCGATCTTTTTTTCCTTTTCCATCATCTGGTCCATGTCGGTGTACCACGGAACGTCGAACAGTCCGCCGAACTCCTGGGCTCTTTCCTTAACCACGTCACAGACCGCCGCCAGGCGGGCGTTCTTGACCGATCCGCTGTGCAAGAGTTCCGCGTGGCGTTTCCTCGCGATCCTGCCGCATCCTACGAGTGCGAAATTAAGCATTGAATACCTCTTTGTTTAGAAAAATAACTTAGATGACCACCAGCCCGTTTTTTTTTCAATTACATTTTCATTTAACCGGCTGAAGGAATCCACACAACACATTTTTCATGTTTACTATTCATTCTGCCCTGAGAGGGAACCATAATCCCGGTTACAATAGACACTTTGTTTCGGAACGGATTTGCTATGGAATAAAGCGGTACATATAGCTCTTAATGCCACCCCTGGTTTCAAACGCGGCAACCGGTTTGAAGTGCCCGGTGTCTTTACCCTTTTCCCGTACCAGAAGGAGCAACGGGGCTTTCTTGTCAATCGCATTCTTGTCGTTCACCCGCAGCCGACGGATATAAAAATCATCTATAAAAATATAGTCCGCTCCCAATCCCCTGAGTTCCCTGACCAGTGAATCGAGGTCTTTGCTCCTTAACGATGCCGTGGGTATAAAACTGTCTCTATCGAGGCGGGCGTAATAGGCCGTAACCGGTACCTCGGTAATGAGCAGTTTTTCTCCCTGTGTGTAATGCTCCCTGAACCAGATTCCGGCTTTCTTGAACTCCACACGTCGCAGGCTGTAATGGTCCATGGCCTTTAATCCATACACCACTGAAAAATTAATGATCACGCCGCAACAGAGCACCAGTAAAATTCGCGCGGAAAGATTTTTCAATTCGATACCGTTCCGCACGAGCCACAGGGCCGCCAGGGTAAACAGAACCGCGAATATCCAGTGGCCCGCGCTCCCACGCAGCCAGAGCAGATACCATCCTGTAATATACGCAACAACGGCGACGGCTGAAAGAGAGTAAACCGCACGCCTTGTCCATACTAACGATAAAGAACCTGTTTTACGAAGCAGCCACGGGTAAAGCCCCTCTGAAAGTCCGTAGAAAAGAAAAAGAAACCATGCCCAAAGCAGGGGCATTACATAGCGTTCCTTCGTATTCTGATATACCATATGTACAATCACAAAGCCCGCCACAAACACCATGACCGGCGCGGCTTCATGCCGGTGCCGGCGAACCAGGAGCACCACCCCCCAGGTTATGGCGGTAATGATGAAAATACCCGTTAGCAGCGCAAAAACGTAAGCGGGCAGCTGCACCGCCAGGCTTTTCGAAAAATACGCGTCCGTGCCCATCCAGGCCATGTACCCCGATATCGTGAGGATGGTATCGACCAGATATTCATAGGTACAGGGTCCCCGGCCGGCGATTTCCTTTACATATACGTTGCCATACCACATGCTCGCCACAAAGAGCGCCACCGCTCCGGTCGACGCCAGGCCTCCGAGGACCATCGATACAACCCGTTTTTTGTGGAAGAAGAAATCCCTGAACATGGCCGCCGGAACGGCGAACACCGAGTCCCACTTAGTTGAAGCGGCGAAGAAGGAGGTGAAATATGCCCATCTGGAGTTTTTTAATGTTAAATATATGGTGAGGACTATCAGCAGGCTCAACAGCATTTCCAGTTCGGAGTTCACGGCGGTATACACGGTAAAAATATTAAGTCCCAGGAAAAGCACGGCGAACATGCCGGTCCATCGCGATAAAAACCGCCGGTAGATCAAAAAGGTGATGATCACATAAGGGACATACAGGCATATATTTAAGAGCATCGCCGTCAGATATACTTTGTCGTGTGCGGAAAAGGGATTAATAAGGGTAAAGAAAGCGAGCACCATGTGGTAAACCGGCATAAAACCATGGGGGTTGTGGAGGGGAGCATCCCCTTTGAGCCAGCCCAGGGCCAGCACGCGATGCTGACCGATAAAGTCTGCGGTGGGTGTCTCAAAATAGTTGAAGTAGAAAAGCGCGTAGCCGAAGACAAGAACAAGGACCATGAACGCACCATGTAAACTTTTTTTAATTTCGATCCCGCGTTCAGCTTTCACTTTTTTGTCTTTTCCAGGAGTATAAAATCTACAGGTCCGTTGCGGTCTTCCAGCACCTTACGCCAGCCCGGCAGGGGTTTCACCAGCCGCAGTCCTTTCTCAGTGTCCATGGTGAGATATTCTCCGAATATTCCTCTGACGGCCCGGTAGACTTCCTGATGGATGAGGTAATAGCGAATATTTGGATTTGAATTTATTAATTTATTAAAAGAATCTATATTCCTGAATTTATCGTGATGCAGTCTTCTGGATTCAAGACCAGGTTCCAGCAGCAGCCAGGTGTAATGATGCATTCCCTTGGTTAATATTTTATCGTTTTTAATTATATGCTTTTTTAAATACGCGTTTAGCTCTTGGTAGCCATCATCGTAGCGATGGGTATGGCAGGGATGCGGGATGGTACGCATCATCGGATACATAACAATGAACACTGTCAGTATGAGTAACAGCGCTGTTTTCAGTAAACCTCCATAATGAACCGATGGGCGGTTCCGGAACACACTCCATTCGCTTTCCAACCACTGTTTTAAAATGACGATCACCCCCCCGGCGGCGAAGGCGATAAAAATAACCGTTACCGGCAGCAAATACCGTCGGTTGGGGGAAGTGATGCTGTACCATGAAAGCGGCAGGTAAAAACCCAGCACCAGCAGAAGAATCAGGACCTTCTTTCTTCTGTCGAAACCCGACCGGATAAAACCCGGCACAGACAACGCTATCAGCACCAGCGACGTTACCGCGGCCGTTACCTTGCCGAATAATCCGGTGGTGTCGGGCAGCGACCATGGGACATAGTGCAGGGAAAAGGAATAGAGGGAATGGAGCAGTATCCTGAACTCCCGGGCGAGACCCCAGAAAAACCTGAACAGGTTGTCTTTCAGGCTTTTTCGGAATATATCGAAAAAAGTTGCGGTCTGGTCGCCGCTCCAGTCGGCGTCCCAGGCGAGCATCTCAACGTTCATGTTGTAAAACGGGAACTTAAAAGCGACCGTGTTTCTTACCAGCAACGGTAAAGTGACTATCAGAAACAGAAACGCGAACAGCCATAGATATTTGTTTTTCAGCAGCTTCCAGAACCTGCCGCGCACATCATAGAGAAGAAACAACCCGAATCCGAAAGGTATGAAGAGACCGCTCGGTTTGGTCATGTAGGCCAGCCCGGTGAATACTCCCGCGACAGCCCAGTATTTCGGATCGTCAAGCCCGCGAATAATGCAGTAAAAAGCCATTGAGGTGAAAATAATAAGGAGGGTCTCGCACGAGACCATGGTGGTCTGATGCATGAAAATATCATTGGCCGTCAGAAGGCATATCGACAGCAGCGCTGTTTCCACGTTACAGAGCTTTTTAATGATAAAATAAAATACATATACAAAGAAAAGCCCCAGCAACAGGTTCAGTATTTTTATTGCGATGAAGTAATCCACACTCCGTTCATAGAAAAAAGAAATGATAAATGGAAAGAGAGGATGCTGGTTTGTTTCCAGGAAGGTGCCGGTAAACATGGATTTGATAAATCCGATTACATTGCCCATCTGGAGTATCTGTTGCACGGTATTGATGAAATACGAGGTATCGGTTTCGCCGATTAAAGGGTGCTGCCCCAGGGAATAAATTCCGGTGAGCAGGTACACAACTCCTACCAGCACCAGGCAGGCAATCGTTAAAAAGTTACTGTATTTTTTCGCAATAGTGATCATTTTTATCGATGGTATCTTCATTTTCATAACAGGAAGTATTAAGGCAACCTCTATATATTAGATTGGTTCTATTATGTCTCCTCGAAAATTCAGGAGTTAAGATGACCGTATTACTAATTTTGTTAATTATTAGAAGTTCCCTTAATATTCTTTTTCATTAACTATTTTCGAATTATTTTTTAATAGTATATGTATAAGAAGTCGCAATGGAATACAACATACAGAAGGATTCTATTGTCGCTCGTATAACAGATATTGCACAGGCGGCAGTTCATCCTTTTTTATGATGCGCCATCCCGGAATGTCGCTTTTTACTATAAATCCCCGTGTGTAATCAAAGGACAGATACTCCGAAAAGATATTTTTCGTCTGTCTGTAAGCTTCCGGTTGCATTAGAAAATATTTTACCTGCGCATGCGACCTGGTAAAGTCCACGAATGCTTTCAAGTTTTTAAAATATGTTATTCCACACATCTTGCCGTTCAGCTCGGGATAGAGCAGGACCCAGGGATAATGATGTTCCCCTCTGGTCATATACAATTCACCTGCTTTTAAATGACTTTTAAAAAAAGCCGCCAGTTCATGATAGTCATCCTCCAGTTTCCAGGTGCGTCGCGGATCGGGGATATGTCGAGCATACAGGTATATTCCATTGAAAAGCAATAGAAAGATAAAGATAATTATTTTTATTGAGCTTGCCGGGCTCAGAGATGCCGATCCACCCTTGATTACAGCGGACTTTTCATACAAACGATACCATGACCGTACAAGAATTATTGAAAAAAATATCAGAAAGAAAAACATCACCGGCATGATATACCGCCGGTTCGGTGATGTAATGCTGTACCATGACAGGGGAAGATAAAATCCTGTAATAAGAAAAACGATAAGACTTTTTTTCCTTTTCCCTGTTTTTGATTTTATAAAGCCCAAGACTGACAGACCAAACATAAGCATGGAAAGAACCGCAGCGGTTACTTTTCTCACTATGCCGGCATTGTCTTCAGAGAAAGGAGGCACGTAGTGGATCGAAAACGGATACAGTGAATGCAACAACACCCTGAACTCTTTCCCAAGTCCTTTAATAAAACGCAGGCTGTTCTCTCCAATATCCTTTTTCAGGATATCTTTGAACTGGGCGTGTTTTTCTGCCTTTCCCCAGTCTTCATCCATTGCAAGGATTCTGACATTATAATTGTAGAAAGGAAATTTATATACGAGAGTATTCCGAACCAGCAGAGGGAGTGAAACAACGATAAAACAAATGATAAACCCCCAGAGATACCTGTTCTTCAGCAGACGTGTAATGCGAAGCCTGCAGTCATACAGCAAAAAGAGGGAAAATCCGAAGAGAATAAACAAACCGCTTGCTTTAGTCATGTAGGTGAGGCCCGCGAATATTCCAGCTGGAATCCAGCAACGGTTATCATCGAGACCTTTAATCAGGAAATAAAAAGTTATTGTGGAGAACACTATCAACAAAGGCTCGCAGGAAACCATGGTGGTCTGATGCATGAATACATCATTGGCTATCACCAGTCCCATCACGACCAGTGCGTAAATCTCATTACACTCCCGCCGGATCATTACATATATCATTAAGACAAAAACCAGCCCCAGAATAAAATTGAGTATTTTCACCCACACAAAATAATTCATACTGCGCTCAAAGAAGAAGGTGATAAAAAATGGGAAAAGGGGATGCTGGTTACTCAGAGTGAAGTCCCCGGTGAATAATGATTTCAATGTCTCAAGTATTCCGCCATGTCGTACGATTTCAGCGACATATGCAAAAAAAGCGCTGGTATCAGTCTCACCGGGATAAAGATGCACACCGAGATTATACAGACCCACGAAAACATAGGTTAATCCCATCAGTCCTGGAGCAATCCAGGAAAGCACACGGTCGAGAATGGCCGATGTTGACGTTTCTTTCTTCATCGCTGTTCAGTCGAGCTTTTTCTCAGCCGGTACTGTATATCCTCCATGATCTTTCTGTTCGTCGCCAGCAGATCGGCAAGGAAAGCGACCAGCACGGTCTGAAAGCCGATACCCAGAAGGATGGAAGCGAGTATGAGTGACTGGGTTTTGCCGGTGGGATTAATATCGGTAAAATAATAATAAAGGAACCGTATCCCTATCAAAGAACCGAGGGTTATAAAGATTGCGCCGATACTCATGAAAAAAACAAAGGGTTTATAGATCACGAATATCCGGATAACGGTCAGCACGGACCTGGTGATATAAGAAAAGACGCTTTTTACCAGACGGGATGGTCTCAGGTCCGTGTTGACCCGCACCGGCACCGTCAGTACCGCCATGTTTTTCAGACCGGCCTGTATGATGGTTTCCAGGGTATAGGTATAATCGTTGAAAACGTTGAGCCGCATTGCCGCTTCCCGGCTCAGGGCCCTGAACCCGCTTGGAGCGTCGGGGACCGAGGTACGGCTGACGATCCTCACCACCCAGCTTCCCAGCTTCTGTAACAGCTTTTTCAGGATTGAGAAGTGACTCATGTCCGCAATGGGTCGTTCGCCTATAACGATGTCCGCCCTGCCCTCCATCACGGGTCGCACCAGCTTTGGAATGTCACGGGCGTCATACTGGTTGTCCGCGTCGGTGTTGACAATAATGTCCGCACCCAGCCTGACGCAGGCGTCAAGTCCCGCCATGAATCCCCGAGCCAGGCCCTGGTTCTTCGTGAAACTCACGATATGGTCGACCCCGTTCTTACGGGCTGTTTCAACCGTCCCGTCGGTGCTGCCGTCGTTTATGACCAGCCATTCGACTTTTTGGATCCCTTTGATCTTGCGGGGGAGTTCCTTGAGCACCGTCGCCAGGGTCGCTTCCTCGTTGAAGCAGGGTATCTGTATTATCAATTTCATTATTTTCACTTCAAAGTGTTCCGTACTCTCACTGTATTATCAGGTATTATGTAATGTTCGAAAATTATATTTATCGCCAGACACTATTCACGCAAGAATAAATTTGGTAAATCTTCAGCGGATAATAATGATTTTCAACAATGGTTTTTCCGTGGTGTGATAGGATGAAAATCGATAATAAGAATTTCCGCGGTATTTACTGTATTAACAAAAAGTTTTCCTCAAAAAATCGTACCCGCCTGATATGGGACGGGAATGATAATTATAAAACAAACTCCCACCGATGTCTGATCCATGTCACATACGGGGAGGAGGGATGCAATAACAATACACGCAGTGTCGCGGGACACTGCGTGCCATCACGGTAAGACGTTACGCACCGCCTTTACGATGAGTTCCGGTTCGCCCAGATGAATGTTTCTTGAACTTGAATCCGCAGAAATTCTTGTATGGCGCGGGAACAGCGCTTCCAGCGTACGATAGGAATCATCCGCGATCGCTTCAATCTTTCTTGCTTCGTCCACCGGGACGCCGAAGAAGAGCATTTCCCTGTAGTATTTTATTTGCGATCGAGTCACCAGCACCATGGGCATTCCATAAGATTTCCGCGGTTTCGCAATTCCTTCCAGGCGCTCTTTCAGTCCTTTGCCGGATTCGCCCAGGGCGGCCTCATAGGTTTTTCCCAGTGAAAAGTTCTCAATAATTAAAGGTCTGAGGTCTTCGTGAACATCCATATAAGGGATTATCTTAAGCCATCGGACTATACCCATCCTCCCGAAAAAGCTCCCGATTTTATATGAAGAACGCTGATCTATGAAGTTCTTGTATACCGCTTTCTCAAGCTCATCCCGGAACCTTTGATACTTTACCGGAAACGGGTCAATCAGCGCTATTCCCTTAACCCATCCATGATGTCGACGTACATATTCAATCACGTACAGCGCACCGATATCATGACCGACCAGTATTAATGGCGGAAGGATGCGCATCCTCCGGATGAGCATGTCCAGATCTTCAACCGGTGTTACCTCCCCCTTCGGGGCCGGGTCACTCCAGCCGTACCCTGCCCGGTCATAGGTAAGTACTTTCGCAACACGGGAGAGCTCGTTTTGCACCCTCCACCACTCCGGCGAAGCCGATGCCAGCCCCGCCTCGATGATCACCGTGGCACTTCCCGTTCCCTTTAGCGTCGCGTAAAGTCTTCTTCCACCGATGTCCACCAGCTTTCCCGGTGGAGCAGGATGTTTGAGCCAGGTTTCCGACCGGGTTCTGTTACTTGAATAAATATCAAAGGCTTTATAAAACAATACAAGGAGCACAATGAATGAAAATAACGATATCCATTTGATTACTTTCATTATGCGATCAATCCCTGTCCGTTTTTCTTTTGAAGACAACAATATAATCCGAGGAAATATTAAGAGCATGATGGCGCCGGAATATCCCCGGATCGAAGGAACTGCGATGGACTTCCTTAAACCCCAGGGCGCCTTTCATGAGAGACCCGACAAAGTCGGGCATGCCTGATTGCAGCGCACGGAGGTTGCGCACGGAGGGCATCTGCCCCTTGCCATACTTGATCCCGACGAGGGACAGGTTCTTTTCGATCATGGTGCTGTTCAACACCAGGTAATCCGGGCGACGTGTGTCGATTTCGAACAGGTTTTTCTTGATCCTGCAGGCGTCGGCACCCTCAGGGAAACGGGGCAGGTAATGGGTATAGGTGTAATACTCAATGACGGCCCCCTTCGGTATGTGGGTATTCATCCACGCCTCAGCATTATAACGGGCGTCGCGCAGAAGACGCACATTGACCGACACGGTATTATAGAAAGAATAGACCCCTCCCGCGGCAAGTAATACGATGACGATGGATTTAAGCGGCCATGACTTCTCCCTGATACAGTCCATAATCCGTGCGAGGGCGTACCCCCCGTATGCGGTAAATAAAATGCTCTGTATCATGACGAAGCGTATGGTGCTCTGGCGTATAATCTGGACAAAAAATAACATAAACGAGAACATCGCGATCAGGAACACAGATTCCACAAGAATATTCTTCCGTTCATCTTTTCTTCGGATAACGAGTAACGCAACACCGCCCAGGCTGAGGATAAAGGCCGGTACACCCATGGCATCGATCATGATACCCCTGAATACATCCCGCCATAACGCCCATATCCCCGCACAATCAAGGGTATAATGAATGGAACGGGTTCCCCCCTCCCCGGTGAGGTGCTTTACACGATAGAGGAAACCCTCCCAGTTCAGAATAATGTTTTCCGCGAAAAGGGTGCCGATGACAAATACCGCAACGAAGATGAGCATATTTCTACGGAACAATACAGGCGTGATGCTTTTCCCCTCCTCCCGATGTAAAACAGGAAGCACGAAAAGGTAAAGAATGAACGGGAGCACGAAGACGGCATAGGCCTGGTCTTTGGTCCCGAAGGCCATGCATGCAAAAACCGTCGTGTATACATACTCCTTGCGTTCATCATACCTGATGACCCTGATCAGGTAATAAAGCGCAACCATGGTCCAGAAGATATGGGGCACTTCCACTTTCGCGGTATGGGAATAAAAGTTCAGGACCGTGTTGAACGAGAGCAGCACCGCCGCCCAGAGCCCCGCCTGTTCGTCGAAAAGTTCCCTGACCGCGCGATAGAGATAATACACCGTACCAACCCCCATTGCTACAGAGACGAAACGGCCGATATAGATCAGCACCGTGGCAAAATCGGCAGAGCGCACGTAGTGAAGGAACTGGTAAAGCTGGAAACCGGCCGGGTCGGCGTGGGAGGCAATGGCATATATAACCATGGGAAGATACAGAATCGCCAGCAGAAGCTGGTGCATCATGGGGTACTTATTGAAATAACCGAACGAAAAGGCCTGGGTGAGGCCCACCAGCGGGTCCCATGGCGCCAGGGAATCGGCCATCCAGCTGGTGGTGTTGGGGAGCCCCCAGTTTACGCCGACGGTGTAGAGGACGGCGTTGAAGAGGAGGATAAAAACCAGCAGGTAGTTACATCGAAATTTTATGAAGTCGCCGGTATTACTCATGATATTCAATTCTTGTTTTCAACGATCACCGGAACACAGGATCACTTCGCTACGGAAAATTTCAACTGTATTACACTCGGTGAAACGACAACCCCGGTATATCATACTACGGCATAACCTCTAAAGAACATCCGTTACTGATTAAGGGTATTATACGCAGATGCGGGTTTAAATGATTGAAAGGCGAATGTAAGGCAATGGTTTATTTCGGAGGGGTGTTTTCCAATTCTGAAAACAGCTGCAATACGGCTGAAGCCGTTTTTTCCCAGGTAAACACGGAACAGTTTCGCAGACCTTTTTCGATCAGTTTTTCCCTGAGACCGTTATTGTTCGCAATGTTCATCATCGCCGACGCGATCTCATCCTCATTATAAGGATCGACCAGCAATGCCCCCTCACCGGCCACCTCGGGACAGCTGGTCGCGGTACTGGTAATCACCGGGCATCCGCAGGCCTGGGCCTCGAGGATGGGAAGGCCGAATCCCTCATACAGGGAAGGGTACAGATAACAGTCGGCAAGATTGTACATAGTCACCAATTCCTCATCGCTTATGAAGCCGAGCTTTTTCACCCTGTGGGACAGATTATTGTTTTCGATATATTGAAAGACCGCGTTATCACGCCAGGAATCCCCGCCGGTAAAATAGAGGTTATGCCGCAGCACATCGGCACATTTCTGAAAAGCCCTGATGACTCTCAGCATGTTTTTCCGGGGACTCAGGGAGCCTGAGTAAAAGAAAAAAGGCGTGTGGAGGCCGTATTTAGTTACGAGTTTGTCCATCCTGTCCCTGTCGTTAATCCTCCTGAAGGACGATTCAACCCCCTCTTTAACGATACGGATCTTCTCTTCAGGGATTCCCAGCAGCGTTTTCATACGGTCCGCCGTGTAATCTGAAACGGTAAGATTAATAGACGAATGACGCGCCGCCACCGGGATCATCACCGTATGATGCAGGTTGTCGAAAAACTTGAATTCGCGGAAACCGAGCTCTTTTTCAAAATAAATGATATCGTGATACACGGGTATTTTCTTTCCCTTTATCATCGGGGAATAGGTATTCTTGGGGAATAGCCAGAGATCAATATCGTTTCTCCATGAGAAAAACGGGAGATAGATATAATCGTAAAATGTTCTTATATTGGTACGGCGTATCGTCTTGATAAAATTATCAGGAAGAGGAAAATCGAACCGCATGTCCTCGTTCATTAACAGATAATAAGTGTTTTTACCGTCTATCAGGGTGAGTTCGCGTATGAGATTACGCGTATACCGTGCGGGGCCGCCCGCCCTTTCGGTCAGAACACGTGCATTGATGGCAATATTCATTGTTGTATGGAAATCACTCTCAGGAATTTTCCCGCAAAAGATGTCATCCTGTAACGGTTTCAAAGGCGCGAACCACATTGTCGATATTTCCTTTTTCCACGGACCTTGGATCAGAATAGGGTTCGCTTATAATGCCCTCGAAACTGTTGTTGAGAATGGTTTTTGAATAATCAGCACCGGAACTGAAGTATTTCCGGTAAAGTTCATTAATGCTGTTGATGTATTTGAGATCGTCCAGGGACACCGCCGCGCAGTTCCTGTAATGATTGAAAAAGGTCGGTCCGAAAGTAAGTGCCTTCTTCCCCATAAGCACCGCCTCGTAGGCGACGGTCCCCGATACAGTCACCACCAGTTCGCTCCCTTTGATTACCGCATGAGAGTCGGTCGTTTCGTCGATGAAACAGATGTTCCGGTATTTCAACAACTTCCGGTAAAATGACAACGGCCGGCAGCCGATGGCGTTGGTATGTTCTTTCACCACTACCAGCCAGTCATCCGGCAATATTCTCCAGACGTTCACGATATTCACCGACTGGTCTTCATAATAACGGCCTATCACGTCCACTGATGATTCAGGCTGTTTATGCAGGGCCACGAATACATATTTCTTTCCCTTCAGATCTTCAAGGCTTATGGTGTTAACGAACTTGTATAATTCCTTATTGATCTCTTCCGCGGTTTTTATGGCAAAAAACCGCAGCCGGTTCGCCACCAGGGTCGGATCTTTAAAATCATAATGACGACCCGTTATAAAATTAACCATCTTCTCCCAGCGTCCCTTGAATGAAGCGGTCTTTCTCATTATCTGATCGTTAAGTCCCAGATACTCCGGTTTTTCGACCTTTATCACAGGATTTTTAATGGAGATCGGTTGTTGTCTGGGAACCTTGTAAATTTTCGACTGGTATTCGTCCTCGAAAAACGCGAACCGCCCGTTAGGGATCCTGATCGTATGAGGCATCAGGAATCCGCATTGCAATTCCCTGTGTCGGGTGACGATGCGGTGGATCAGTATTTCGTGGGCCCATGTCACTTCCCCGAAAACAAACCGGATACCATTGTCTCTTATAAACTCATACACCGGCTTCTGGATGTTGACGAGATAACGAACCGCCCATTGCTGCTGATGGCGCAGGGACCGGTCGCCGTAGACCAGCTCGTTCAGCTTGAATTCGCCGATTTTATCGGAATCTTGCTCCACATAATCCCGGTTTATCAACAGAATATTATCCGCAGGGTACTCCTCCTTCAGCATGGCGGCCAGGTCTCTTTTCACCGCAATCCAGAAAACTGGATACCCTGATTCTTTCAATCTTTTGCCGATTTCATTGAAAAAATGGGTTTTATACGAATTAGATATAAAACAGACCGCGGGTTTCTTTTTCATTTCATGAACCTGATAATGTTTCTAAAGATATTATATTACCGCGACACCGTCATCGACACGCCTTACGCACGCATACTTGGATAGAAGTATACACACAAAACTCAGCAACGAGGCCAGGGCCGCGCCTTTTAACCCGAAACGCGGTATTAAAAGAAAATTCAACACTATATTGATTAAGGCGCCACCTACGGTCGTGTACATGATGAGGCGGTCTTTTTTTGTTACGTAAAGCATATAATGCGGAATATTGGAAATATTCAATACAATATTCGATAATAATAACACATAAAAAATCATTACCGCCGGGGCGAATTCCGCCTTGTTCATGATACGGAGCAGTGGATCTATCAGCACAATCGCGAACAATCCGCACCCCAATGATACCAGGACCACCAGTATGCTGAACTCCTTCAGTGATGAACGGTATTTATCAGTCTCTCTGTTATTGTGTAATTCCACCAGTTTAGGAAAATAGAACATTATCACCGCGGTATACACGACCACGTTTACCAGATTGGCGATGTTATAGTAAAAGGTGAATATCCCCACCTCGGTTTTTGAACTATAATAATCCAGAAAATACCGGTTGGAAAATTCCACGATTTTATAGGCGACGGTGCTTGAGAAAAAAAAGAGGCTTACCCAGATACCCTTTTTTATCCACTTCCAGTCAACGGCGACATGGAAAAATGTTCCCAGATTCAACTTCCCCAGATAGATCAGTGAAAGTATCATGGAGAGCAGAGAGCCGATACACCAGCCGGCCCATACTGTCGTAAGGTTTTTCAGTTCATCGAAGCCGCCCATCCATAACACCAGAATGATATAAATCCAGAGCCCGTCCCTTACAAACAGGGTGATGGTGGCGAAAACCTGACGCTGGAGGGTGATGAGAATGCGAAATAGTTCGTGCGAAAGGTGTCCGAAGATGAAAATAAGATACACCCACGGCGCATATTCCATGGGAATACTCCCGGTAATAAAGGCGGTGAGCAACACCGGCGCGGCAAGTACGTACCCGATGCCATGGAAAACAAACTGGTCCCTGATCAATCGCGCCCGCCCGGCCGGTTCACCGGCGATCAACTCACGGGTGGTATACGTATAAAAATCGAATCCGACCACATAGTGGGCGATCGTGACGGTGGCGAAAAAAAGTCCGAATACCCCCAGATCCTCCGTCGGCAGGTATTTCCCTATGAACATGATGAGAAAAAACTTGGAGACAAGGGAGAGTCCCCTGAAAAAGAGGGTGCCGAACGAGGATTTGATATAGTCGATATACCTGCGTATATCGTGCTTCATTGCACCAGGTTCCACGCGAGGGGTGTACCTTTAACGATATCCATTGCCGCTTTTCTTCCGATTATCTCGCGGAGGTGCCGCGGGTGCAGTCCAAACCCGGGCCGTATGGACCGGATATTTTTTTCGGTAAGCGTTTCTCCTTTCCTGACGTTTTCAACCACGAAGAGCGAACGAGAGAATTCCCTGCTTTTTGTGGTTTTGTCGGAGAGATCGTAGGTTATTTTGCCCAGGGCCGTCTCCACTTCCCTGACCGATCGCACCATGGCCCTGAACTCGTTCGGCTCCAGTGAAAAGGCCGCGTCGGGCCCTCCCAGTTTCCGGTCCAGTATAAAATGCTTTTCAATGATTCTCGCCCCCAGGGCCACCGCCGCCACGGGCACCGAGATACCCATGGTATGGTCCGAGAGGCCGACCACCGTGTTAAACGTTTCCGCAAGGTTGGGGATGGTACGCAGGTGTATCTCTTCAAGGGGCGCGGGATAAGAGGAGGTGCATTTCAGGAGGGCGATCCGGTCATTCCCCATCCTTCTGCAGGCATTAACCGCCTCTTCAATGTCGGCCAGGGTCGCGATCCCCGTCGAGATGATGACCGGCTTTCCCTTTGAAGCGATATATTCTATCAGCGGAATATCGGTTATTTCAAAAGACGCGACCTTGTAAGCCGGCACATTCAGGCTTTCCAGAAAATCCACGGCAGTGGGATCAAACGGCGACGAAAAGCATACCAGACCGAGGTCTTCAGCGATTTTCATCAGCTCCGGGTGCCATTCCCAGGGGGTGTAGGCCTGTTGATAAAGCTTGTAGAGGGTTGTACCGTCCCAGATTGTACCCTGCTTGATCTGGAAATACTCGTTGTCGCAGTCGATGGTGATAGTGTCTGGGGTGTAAGTCTGGAGTTTCACCGCGTCTGCACCGGTGTCTTTAATCGCCAGAAGTGAGTCTTTCGCGACAGCAAAGTCCTGGTTATGGTTTGCGGAGAGTTCCGCGATGATAAATACTTTACTTTTAGACTCGATCTTTATGTTTTTTATATACATTATAGTTTATTAATTTTGGTTTATTTAAAACGAAAACCTCATTTTGAAATCAACGTTATCAATTATCGCTTTTTTACCATTCGTATACACAATATACTCTTGCCATCCCTTGTAAATTTTTGTTCCTGGCTCAATAGGATTATACTCACCTAAAGGTTTATTAAGAAAATCGTTTATAGTCCATATAACATCTTTGAAACCCAACATATGCCTAAACAGAACCGTGCTGCTGAAACGAGCATTGATCTCAAATACAACAGGACCCTTTTTCTCAGTCAATCTTAACTGTACGTTAATACAGCCAACTAACTCTAGATTTTCAGCAATTGACTTCAATAATTCTTTAATTTCTTCGTTTTCAACAAGTTCCCCATAATTTGTATACCCCTGAAAAAGAACTCTGTGGAAAACAATAGTTCTTACTTTACCTGTTTTTGATCTGAAAAGACCACATGTGTATTCTTCATCGTCTGGTAAAAGATATTCCTGAAAAATAAATTGTTCTCCATATTCTTTATATTTATCATAGTTATTTTGATGAATAAGAACTAAACCTTTACTTCCTCGACCAGCATTATCTTTCATAACACATGGAAACTCTTTAGGTTTGCCATCATTTACCCAAGAAGTCCAAGCATACGGTAAACTATTTTGTTTTAAGAATTCCTGTGTTAAAAACTTATCATTACCTATTCTAATAGCTTCAAAACTGGGCATTAATAATTTAACACCAGCAATTACACTAATCTTGTTTTTATAACAGTATCTTAATTCTGCTTCCGATATCGGAATGATTATATCCGGCTTATATTTTTTTACGATTTTTTCGATTGCCTTTATATAATCTGTTGAGCCGACATGCGGGACCACGTAACAATT
>CAZUXY010000020.1:0-70750 GCA_964624235.1 uncultured Leptospirales bacterium
CCAGCCGATGAATGGCTCATCGACAGGAAAAAAGCCTTGAGGACTGTGATGCAATCGGGAGATGCCCGCGAACTTTCCGGGAAACTCATTAATGATTTTGAGGTTCCGGTATTCAGGATGTTTCCCGAGGTCGAGCGCGTAAAGTCCCTGTTGCTGAAAGAGGGAGCGGATTTTGTGATTATGACCGGCTCGGGTTCAGGGGTGGTAGGGCTCTTTAATGAAGAAAGAAAAGCCCTGGTGATTGCAGAAAGAATTAAAAGCGAAATACCGCTTGTACTGAAAACGACAATTTAATTTCGCGCGTAGTATTAGAAATAAATACAGGCGTCAAACCTCATAGTCGAAGTAGTGATAGGGGCATTGTTTTTGAATCATTATTTGATCATAACTGTGCGTATCGTTAAAATGCCATGTTTGTACCCAGTAAGATGTGACAGTTGTGTTTATTATGAGGCGTAGCCAAGTGGTAAGGCACCGGGTTTTGGTCCCGGCATTCCTAGGTTCGAATCCTGGCGCCTCAGAGAACAGACTTTATCAGGAGATAGACATATCGATATCAAGGCGTTAATACTGGCCGCCGGTAAGGGAGTAAGGATGAAGTCCGATCTTCCCAAGGTGTTGCATCTCCTTGGGGGTAAACCCCTGATCAGTCATGTAATTGATAACGTGAAAGCGGCCGGTATATATGATATAATAGTTGTTGTCGGCTATGGAAGCGAGCAGGTTATACACTTGCTTCCCGAGGGGGTATCGACGGTAAGGCAGATTGAACAGAAGGGAACAGGACATGCGGTAATGCAGGCGGCTGAAGCACTTGAAGGCTATAACGGCTACCTGTATGTTGCGTGCGGCGATGTCCCCCTGCTTCAGCCCGGGATTATCAGAAAAATGATGGATGAAGCACGGCGAAGTACGGTGAAAGCCGTGGTTCTGTCGATGAATCCGGTCAATCCGGCAGGTTATGGACGTATTATCAGGGACAATAACGGGGATTTGCTGCGTATTGTTGAAGAAAAAGACGCAACTGAAACTGAGAAGAGAATTAATGAAGTAAATACCGGCACTTATGTGTTCAATAAAGATTCCCTTTTTAAGGGATTGATCACGGTGACTACCGAAAATGCGCAGGGAGAGTACTACCTGCCGGATGTTTTTCGTTATATTAGAGAGGTGGGGGGAGTAACCCGAATAGTGCGTCTGGAAAATCCAATGGAAGGAAGTGGGATAAATTCCAGGGAGGATTTGATCATGCTTGAGCAGTATCTTTCCGGGGTAAAACTTGAAGTGGACAGAATATAATGGGAAAAGAATTAAAGCTGATATCAGGTTCATCCAACTGGGCGCTGGCTGCCGAGATTGCCAAATACCTGGAAATGGAACTGGCGGAAATTGAGCTGAAGAAATTCAAGGATGGGGAAATTTCGGTCAAGATTAAAGAAAACATCCGGGAGGTGGACCTCTTTATCATACAATCCACCTGCAATCCTGCCAATGACCACATTATGGAGCTGTTATTGCTCATCGATGCGGCCCTGAGGGCTTCAGCCAGAAGAATAACGGCGGTGATACCCTATTTCGGCTATGCACGGCAGGACCGTAAGGTGGAACCGAGGGTTCCCATATCGGCTAAAGTTATCGCAGACCTCCTGCAGGCTGTGGGAGTGAAACGGGTCCTGACCATGGAACTTCATGCTGAACAGATACAGGGTTTTTTCGACATACCCGTTGACAATCTGATTTCCGTACCGACGGTGGTTGAGCATATACGCAAGTTGAATATCAACGACCTGGTTGTTGTGTCGCCCGATTCCGGCGGCGTGGAGCGTGCACGGTTACTCGCGAAGAAAATAGACGCGGGGCTGGCAATAATAGACAAAAGAAGACCGGAGGCCAATATCTGTCAGATCATGAATGTGATCGGCGAGGTAAAAGGGAAGAACTGCATACTCGTTGATGATATGATCGACACCGGTGGATCGATATCGGGTGCGGCGGAAGCGCTGAAAGAAAACGGCGCCAGGGATATTTATTGTGTCGCCACGCATCCGGTGCTTTCCGCGGATGCCTCGATTAAGCTGAAAAACGCCGGTTTCACGGAAATAGTAACAACCAACACGATACCAATCCCTGAAAGTAAAAAGCTTAAGAACCTGACGGTACTTTCCATAGCGCCGCTGTTCGGGGAAGCAATCAGAAGGATCCATTACGGTGAATCGGTGAGTTCACTGTTCGTATGATGTAAATATTTGCTGATAATAAAAATTTTGTAATAAAAGTCTGAGAGGAAACATGAAAACCCATAAGCTTACTGCTGAAATCAGATCGGAAAAGGGAAAGAACGCATGCAACAGGCTGCGTCAGGATGATTTTATTCCTGCGATTATGTATTCGCATGGGAAAGCCGAGAGTATTAAAGTACCACGGAAGGAGTTTACGCGGCTTTTTAAGGGCCATATTTCTGAGAGCGTGCTGATTGACCTTGCCGTTTCAGGGAATAAGGATAATGACCAGACTAAAGTAATAGTAAAAGATTATCAGTTGGATCCCGTTACCGATGAAGTGCTTCATCTGGATTTTTATAAAATTACAATGGGGGAAAGACTCAACACCATGGTCCCCTTGTATTTTACCGGCACGTCGAAAGGGGAAAGAATCGGCGGAATCATGGAAGTGATAGAACGTGAGCTCGAAATCGAATGTCTCCCGGCCGAACTCCCCGAAAAAATCGAAATCGATGTAACAAATCTGGACCTGGGCCACTCTATACATATCCGGGACTTACCGGTAAGTGGATCATTGAGATTCGTTGCTGACCCGGGCCGGGTAGTCGTTTCCGTCGTGGCTCCCAAAGCGGTAAAAGAAACCGTAGATGTCGAGGTTGAAGAGGGAGAGGCTGAAGCCGCTGCGGAGCAGAAAACGGAATCTGAGGAGTAAAACGTACTTATTAATAATCAAAGGAGCAAGAGTATTTGAAATTAATAGTAGGTTTTGGAAATCCCGGAGAGCGATTTTTCAATAATCGTCAGAATATAGGTTTTAAGGTTATCGATATTCTGGGAAACAATGAAAATATTGAAGTAAAAATAAAGAAAAAGAAGTCGGTAATCGGCAGAGGGAAAATCGCGGGAACCGATGTAGTCCTTCTGAAGCCCCAGACATTTGTAAACCTGATAGGTGAATCGGTCCTTTACATTGCATCCTTTCTCCGAATCAATGTAAAGGACATAGTCTGTATTGTGGAAGATCCGTCATTGGCAGTTGGGGAATTAAGGGTGGATTATTATTATTCAAAGCTTGAACATCCAGGGGTTATATCGATGACCAAGGCTTTGAAATCCGACCGTTTTGCCAAAATACGTGTTGGAGTCGGCAAACCGCCCAAGAGCATGACCTATGAGGAGTACCTGCTGCAGGATTTTACCGATGAGGAAAACCTGATCCTCATCGATGTACTGAATAAGGCGGAGAAGGTAGTCAAGATGCTGATTACTCACAGCATTGAAGAGGTTCAGAATAAGTATAATCCCGAAGGAGCTCCTAAAATCGAAAAAAGGAAGGTTCGAAAAGTACGTGTGCGCCGTTAACCTCAAAACCTGAGGTCCAGTATTAATCCCCTTATTTCCTCTATTGTCTTGAGCAGGTTAAAAGCTTTATTATTTCTGATGACGGCCTCGCTGATTTCCATCAGCTTCTCATTGATTTTATCGACGATGGTAAAATCAGAGCGGTCTTTTCTATATCTTTTAAGAGTTTTCGTCTCCATCCCATCATCGAGGATCATTGAAAGTATTTTTTTAACCACGGCTTTATACCGGTTCAGTTCATAAATAGTTTGCGACTCCAGAAAGCGTTTTTCCTGGTCTTTTAGATCATCAAGTAATTCATCGAAAGTCCCGTCGAAATGAAATTTTATTGCGTCGTCTAAAGATGTCCGAAAAGATTCTTTACCCTGTGAAGCACTGGGGGAACTCCTGCGTGATTTAATCTTCAGTTTTTCTTCTTTTTTCAGATCGGATGAGGTTTTTTCAATCATATGACCGGTTTATACTGTACTTTTTAATATTGATGCAGTAATTGTAGTGTATAAATATTTACTTTTTATTTATTACACAGTTCCCGTCAAATAGTACCCCATCTTCCATCACGATACTTGGGGTAATAATATTCCCGTGCATATGACCGGTCGATAGAAGTATTACCCTCTCTGTGGCAAAAATATTTCCTCTGACCGTACCACCTACCACAACTACACGCGCCTTGATGTCGGTTGTGGCTTCACCGGATTGACCGATAAGTACTTTTCCGTCGGTTTCGATAGTTCCTTTGAATTTACCGTCTATGCGTAAAAGCCCGTTAATTGTAAACTCGCCTTTAAATTCAGAGCCTTCGCCGATTATACTGTTTACGATATTATCTTCAATTTGTTTTGATACCCTTGCCATATTCCTCATCTGTTTCCCGGTATTGTATATTTATTACCCGTCGAAATGGACATTAATAACCACGATGGAAATTATTGTCAAATCCTCCTTGCTTGATTATTCATGAACAATTGGTAGACCATAACTTGTAATATACCGCTTGGAAAAATCCCTACAGGTCTATTCTGAAATTTCATAAAGAATTCAAGAATAGTTCACTTTCCTTTCATCATGTCGAGAAAAAATAATGTTACATAAAAAAGCATTTTGAATATGCCTAGGGCAGTACATTCCTTTTGACAAGAATAAAACAAATAAATCGTAAAATTTTTTTTGGCATCAAAAAATACTTGCAAAATATGCATTATGATGATATATAGTCCCTAGGGAGGAGTCTTCATATCTGATCAAGGAGGGCAAAAATGAGAAAATCCATTCTCAAGCTTCTTGCATACGGATGGCCGGATAAAATTATCGCGAATTACCTCATGATAAAACCTACTATTGTTAAATACTACAGAAAAAAATACAGAATATCCAGAAACGAATACCAGGGTTTTTATTGAATGTAGTTTTGATTCTGGAGTACTTATCTTTTTCAGGAACCACCTAAGGGGAGATCTCCCCCTTTTTTTTTATGAATTTGGCTTTAAATGTTTTATATCTCTATACCGATTAGAGAAGTAAACCGCTTGCTGTTTGTGTGCTGTTTTTAAACCACGTGATTACAACATCCGGCGATTTTCAATTAAGGGGAAAATTAAAATTTTGGATGTAAACAAAAAAACGCTGCTTGTACTTCCAAACCGGTGTAAAGATGTATACTCCTTTGAGGAGATCATTAAACTTCAAAACAGAATATATGATGAGCGTATCGGTGTACTGGACCTTTCGAGGGTGGACTTTATAGAACCTTATTCGATGGTATGCCTGCTTCTTGTTGGAAGAAACTATCTCAGGAACACCGGCAGCAGGTTGAGACTGGTAAATATCCCCATACAGATTCATCAGTATTTATCGAGGATGGATTATTTTAAAGACGGCATATTTGAAACCATTGATAAAATGGACTCGAAGCTGTTATATAAAAGAAGCACATTCAGCAACCGTGTAATTGAAATAACTGAAATTCCGAACAAAGAAAGGGAAAGCATAAATATAATATCAGACATTATTACCCTGTTCAGGAAAAGGGCCAAACATATACTGAAATACTGGTTGTCATCCAATGTAATAGATTATTTTGTTACAGTAATATCAGAAGTATGTCAGAATGTTTTCGAGCACAGCCTTGACTCGGGTTATTGCGCTATGCAGACGTATAATGTAGCGAGTGATCATATTCTGAGACTGGTAATCGCGGATTCCGGTATCGGTATTAAAGAAAGTTTTGCGGGGCGAAACGATATTAATTATGAATCGACCGCAAAGCTTATAGAAATGGCCCTGACAACGCCGATTTCTAGCAAGCGAAGGTTTGGATACGGTTTATGCCAGGTTAACGCCATTATCGAGAAACTTGGAGGGGGGATTTTCATTCGTTCAACCGACGGTTCAGTTGCGGTCATGTACAACAAAAAACAGAGCGGCAGCACCTACTCTTTTCTGAGGAATGATCTTCCATGGTTTAATGGAACCCAAATTTCCATTTCACTTTTCAGCTGAGTGTCCGCAATGATAATTGATATAAAAAAAATCGCTGCCGAATTAAAAATCAAACTTCCTGATCTTATAACACGACCCATAGGAAAGCGCATGTTCGAACGTGTAAAAGAGCTTCTGGCAAATGCCGGCGAGGAGGAGGTTGTTATTCTGGATTTTGACGGTGTCAAGGTGCTGGATGCTTCGTTTGTTGATGAATTGTTGATTCGATTGATCAAGGATTCCCGAGAAGGTGAAAAATGCTATTTTCTTAAACTTAAGAATGTATCATATATTACAGAGATCAATATTGATACTGTCCTGAATTCTCATCATTCCTACAACAATGAAAAAATATCAATAGCTACCGAGAACATGACCTCGAAAAATTCCTGTTATCTTGGTGTTTTGTCGGAAATCGAGAGAGATATTATAGACTATCTTCGTGTAAATAAATCCGCAGGTACGAATGAGATATCATCCTATATCGGAATTGGAGAAAGTGAAACTGATAAGCTTATCGATGGTCTGTATCGTATGAGAATATTGAGAAAACTGGGGAGCGGCGGAAGCCGGAAATATATAACTGTATAAAAGCCTTCAATATATCAAAAATGTGGATTTACCATTAAATGAGTTGCTTTTTTGATATATTTTAATAGTGTATTTGAAATTCGTTCTCAGTTGGCAAAGATAGCCTTCGATGGTTTAAGAAAATTAAAATCCTGAAATTAAATGAAATCAGCAATAAAAAAAGGACGACACGCTGATGATGACAGCCTTTTCGGCCTGCTGTCTTCATATAAATCGTACATTACATATCTTTCACTATTTAAAAGCGAACAAGATGATGCAGCAATCCTCTTCATAACCGACAATCCCAGGAAGTGGGCGCTAATGGAAAAGGAACAATACAAAAATTTCCATCAGATGAAACGGCTCGAGATGGGGGTTAACAGGCTTTCGGTTAAATACCTGTTACCTGAACACCTTATAAAGACATCGGGTCCTATTCTGGGTATGAAACTTCCTTCGACAAAAGTCGCAATAGTAAACAATTTAGATAATGATGGGTATTTTATCCTTCAGGCCCCCTTGAAATATATCGATGAGTTTATCCAGTACGTCAAAAAAACCGTTTCCATGACACCCCAGAAGAAATATGAAGTACTTGAGAAGTGTCTTTCAGAAACCACCTAAGGAGTGGCTATGAGCCCTGATAATACACAGATGGATCCGCTGGGCGAACAGACCAGGCTGATTAATATGGCCTTAAAATATACTCAGGGGAATCTGGACAAAGCCAGGCTTATGGCCGCAGGGCAACTGGACGATGTGGTGATCATCAAGGGTAAGTATTCAGCGGGGAATCCGGATTTTTATGGAGCCCTTGTGGTATTTTTAAACATAGAAAGCCATTATATCATGAATATAAACACCCTTACCCTGCCTGAAAGCGGCAAGATCGATCGAATGAGAATTTTCGACGGCTGGAAAACTTTTTACGGTGAACTCATGAGATTGATCGGTGAAGAAGGAATGCGGGACAAGGCAGTATACGAATTTTCGAATCACCTGGCTGATTCGATGGTCGGATATGATATCTATGATGATCTGGAGAATGCGGATATTGAAGGAGTTACCCAGGTGCTTTCCGAAATAATCGGAAAATTCCATGGTAACAACAAGGTAAAGTGCCAGATAGAAATGGAAAAGACCAGCTCACTGTCTATGGAGCTTGAAGGAATCCCGACCGAGGCATTCTCCGGTAATGAAATGCCGTCAGGGGATGATTTGTTGGAAACTCCTGAAGATAAAAAAATGCGGGAAATCGAGGAAGAGGCGAAATACGTAATTCAGGGTAAACTCATAGTGTCGCCGGTTCGAGGAAAATACATCAACGACATCAAGCCGGGCGAGAATATCAAGGTACAACTTGTCAGCCAGGATGAGATATCAAAAAAAGTGGCAAAAGTACTTAACGCATACACGGAAGAAGGTGAGTTCCTGCCGATTAAAGGCAGGGTAAAGGAAAAAATCTCTCTGGGGAAGAGCGGGTATATTATTTATTCTCTGGTTGCAAAAAATGTACTGGCGAAAATCATTGAAGAGGAGAATGTAAAAATTGAGATGGACTCGCCGGGAACAGCTGAGAAAACGGATAAAAAAGACACCAGACTGGTTCTTTATGTTACACTGCTGCTCGGGCTGGTAATGCTGACATTGATAGTATTGTTCGCAATGCTGTAGAAAAGACAGAGAAAAGTTAGTTCCCCGGTCACCCTATTCTATATTATATTTTTTGATTTTAGATTTTAAAGTATTCCGGGCAATATCGAGTACCCTGCTGGTTTTCTGCAGGTTCCAGTTAGTCATTTCAAGGGTAATTTTGATATACTCGTTTTCTACTCTATCAAGCACTTGTTGGAGTGTTTCATAACCTTCAGGGATCTTGACCGGTTTCTTCCGTCCTTTGGTTGATAGCAGGATTTTTTTTTCTAATTGATTCATCGTCATAGTACTCCTCTGTACAATGCAATGCTGGATATATATAATTACAAAAACCGATTTGTACCATTTTCACTCATGTCACTTCAGCGGAGGCATCAGCGTTTCTGATTTATCTGAAGTTTCGGGTGCCGATGTTTTTCAATGTTAATAATTCATGAATTCATTACAAGTAAAATTTTTTATATATAATAATTGTAGAATTTCCTATTATTTATTAAAATACTCAATAAATTCATAAAGAGCAATATACCGCAAAAGCATTATAGTGGCTGGGTGGGTATATTAGTAAACAGAGCTTCCAATGTACATTCCGATCCATTGTTAATGTCATTGTTTCGAAAGCAAGTTTCGCATGCTTTGGTATGCAGAAATTGCGAAATACCGGGATTTTAAAAGTATATATTTAACAGTATAGTATGTATTTATTATATGCACAATAAAAAAGTAAATATACACAGGATAATTTTGATATTTATTTCCATGATGTGGGCATTTATTTTACTGATGTCAATGCAACCGTTTTTAAAAAACATAAAATTACATGCTCAAATGCCGGACTGGCTTCTCGTTCGTGACAGTGAGGGAAACCGGTATTATATGGCTCCGACAGGCAGGTTTTATTTAAAAGATAAACCGGAACAAGGTCTTAAACCGGTTTCCCGTGAAGGCCTGGAGTACTGGTTTACGACGGGGAAAGAACTCCTGCGGGAGGGAAAAAAGGCCGATGGTTTGAGAATAATGAAATCAATTCTCGCATTGCCTCCTGAAGACGGAAAAGTCGCTCGTTTCCAGAAAATGGCATCAAAGGAAATCAACAGGGTCATCCGGTTTGAAGGTGACCGTTTCGGTGGCCTGAATGAAAAGGCGGCGATAATTTTTATAAAATCGGGGAACGACCAGGTCATTGTCAATGATGTTATGAGGTATCATATCCGCATTAGTGGCTCAATGGAAGTGTTAAGAGCGCGTGCGCGAAACAGTAAAGGTTATAAATACCATGGTTTATTGATAGGGGTCAGATTTATCGCCCCTGTAAATAAAAAAGCCGTTGATGGGTATGACTACCTGATGGGCATTGATTCTGAGCATTTTCATTACCCCCAGGGGACCCTGGCTGTGATGGAAAACAACTGGAGGAAAAACCTTGGACCGGATACGTTTCGTCGAATAAAAGTTCATAGAGATGATGAAAGGGTGGTATACGAAATTGATGATAATGCTTCATCATATGCAGGTCTGGAATCTTTTATCGTCAGGGGACGACAGGGATATTGTATAAGATTGCTGACCGCTAAAAAGGTGTTCCAGGAAAAGAAGGGCGAATTACTTAAAGTAATAAAAGCAATAAGGACGATCTGATGTCTATTCTTTGTCCAGATCCAGGGCATCATCAATATCCCCGGTCTTATGATTCTTTTCGGTACCATCCGAATCCATTTCGCTGGTTTCGGCCTTTTTCAATAGATAAGAGTATTCATTATTGAAAGTTTCAATAAACTTTTCGATATCACTTTCATTGTTCTCGAATTGTACTCCGACCTCCCTGCCGTTGACTCTTACCACTTGACCGGTTAGCAGCACTTTCTTCGTCTTGAAGGGAAATTTGATTACAAGCTGATCATTCTTGTTTAAAATGGCATTCCTTAGAAAACACATGCCACCGGCACTGACGTCAATAAGGTCTACCTGATAGACCTGGTCATTCGAGTGGATTTTATATTCGACCTGCAGTGTCGGGGTCTTTACGCGGGGATGGGTTCTTTTGTCAAATGCGTTTCTAATCATCTGCTTCTCTTTACATGTTTTTTTTATAAATCAGTGCTGTTTCACCACAATTGTCCTTATGCTTGCAATGATCGCAGTCTTTCCATATTTTTTCGGGTAATGAGTCTTTGTTTACCTCATGAAATCCTAGTTTTCTAAAAAAAACCGGTGAAAAGCTGAGTGCGAATATCTTTGCAGCAGGGAACTCCTTCAAGAGCGAACCAATGAGTTCACGAACCAGTGATCCGCCGATACCCTTTTTAAAATATTCTTTCACCACCGCGAGCGACCTGATCTCTTTGAGCTGTGTACCATAATCAAAATGAGAGACCACCCCGATGATGTTGCCGTTTATCTCGGCAACAAAGAATGTTTGTATGGTATCGGTTATATCCTCCCTTGAGCGTTCCAGGATAATACCCTCTGAAGAAAACACGGAGAGAATGGAAAAAATCTGTTCAGTGTCTACGATTAGAGCTTTTCGAATTATATACTGCATTTTATCGTTTCAATATGCATGCGTTTCCAGACCAGGCCTTATTAGAATAGGCGGTTATTTTTTTCAAGGAGATTTCCGCTTCCTGCTGGGTTTTGAATGGTCCGACGAATACTCGGTATTGACGGCTGTTCTTTGACAGAATGACGGTATGTCCGCGGGCGCTTAAAAAGCCGGCTATATCGTAAGACTGGTCCTTGCTGAATTCACTCCCGATCCTTATAACAAAGGGATACTCGTTTTTTGGGAACAGTTTTTTTCCGTTTTCCTTTTCCTGTTTTTCGTCTTTGTTCTCCTTTACCTGGGCAACGGCATCATCCTTTAAAATCGAGCTTACCTTCTTCCCCAGGCCGTTCATGGCCTGTTTTGTATTTTCATCAACCAGGGGATTCTTGGATCCTGAAGCGAATTTTATTCCTATGACGATGCCTACGGTAAAAGAAATGATGCATAGGGCTATAATGAGGGACATGATGCGATTCGCACGATTCCGTCCTCTTTCCGTTTCCTGGTGATAAACGTTCGTTAGTCGTGAAAAGTATTCCGGATCCTGCGCGTCAAATTGTGGAGGACAACTCCTTCCTGGTTTTCTGGTATAAAAATCCATGTTTTGCATATTTTCATTCCCTATGTCATAGATGTGATCCCGGTTTCTGTGTTCAGCAACGGGAATCGCCGATATCAACGGCACAACGGGACGGCCGTTATCCGGAGGTACAATTTATTTTTCGACAGGGGGAAGTGTTATTCTTAGGAAAATATTCTCACATCGAAGATTTAACTGCTCTTTGCAGGGCGCTGATTTCTTTGATTTTAAGTAGTCGGCAATATCCCGAATTTATTCCGCTCAAGCGTACAGGTCCGAATCCGGTTCTTTTCAATTTTTTCACCCGGTATCCAAGATTTTGAAAGGTAAGACGCACCTGTCGTTTTTTACCCTCCCTGATGATGATCTTAATGGATTTTCCCGATTTTCCGAGCCGGGTAACGAAGGCGGGATTCGTTTTCCGTCCATACAGAAAAATGCCGTTTTCCATTTTCTGTTTATCTTCATCTTCGAGAGGGCGGTCGATCTCAACCAAATACTCTTTCGGGACTTCGAATTTTGGATGGGTCAGTTTGTAAGCCAGCTCTCCATCATTGGTAAGTAAAAGCAGGCCTTCAGTGTCGCGGTCCAATCGGCCTACGGGCGCAAGACCGGGTTTTCTGTACTTGGACGGGATCAATTCCATGACAATCGATCTTCCTTCCACATCCTCGGCAGCGGTAATAAATCCTTTGGGTTTATTGAGCATCAGATAGATATAGGTATCCACCGGTCTCATCGGTCGGTAGTCAACCCGCACCTCGTCGGCTTCGATGTCAACTACCCGTCCCAGATCGGTTATAGTCTTCCCGTTGACTGTAACTCTCCCTTCTGTAATGTACCGTTCTACCTTTCTACGCGATCCCAGACCGCAAAGAACCAGAAATTTATTTATTCTCACCATTGGTTTTGTTCTTTTCACCCTCTGCAGGTTTTTCAGTCTCTTTGGCCTCATTTTCGGATGCATCGTCGGAAATTTTCGTGAAACGCAATTCCGATTTGTCCTTATCAGCTTCAAGATAATACATCTGGCCACGCTTTACATAATTCAGAATCTGCCCGAAGGTCGTTTTGCCGATAAAAACCAGTTGTTTCTGTTTGAAGTCGAAATTGTATTCTCCTTCGAGTACAGCACCGCCACGAAGTGATGACCGGTATTTGCCTTCTTCCAGCATTTCCAGGGAGTGATTGGTAAATTCGCTTCTCTTGTTTACGCTCCACCATTTACCGGAAAGACTCTTCCTCAACTCCTGCTCCTCTTCTTTTTTCAAGTTGATAACATAATTCTCTGCCGTGTTTTCCTGGTTCTGCTTGAAGGTTTTAATATTTTCACCGTAAACCCATCCGGACATGCCATTATCGAGTTGTATCTTGTACCAGAAATTACTGGTTTTCCCTATCCAGCTTTTTTCATGGGATACGTCAACGATTACCACCTTTTCGCCCTTTTTTAACTGGACCACACGGGATGAATAAATTATTGGATCTATTCTGATAGAGGTGTTGTCGGTTACGATAATGCCCAGAAGAGTTTTTTTACTTTTCGGCGCCGCCATTTCATCCTTTCCTGATTTGCAGGAAAATCCCGGGGTAAAGAAAAACATCAGAATAAGAAACGTGACAATATTAATCTTGATATTGTTCATAGAATGTACCTGAAACCTCGAAAGACGCTGACTGCGTTGATGTGAAATACAGGCCTTCTTTTACTATGAAGGCCGTATCTGGCGTCAAGAATCTTTTTTATATGTCAATACAGGCATGAGGGTATAAACTTGCTTTAATGTCATGAATGTTTCAGCGTATAAAGAATTGTGAACCCGGATCGTAGGAAATCAAAACACGATTCGCATACCGACCACCGCGTAATGAAACATTGAAAAGGTATACACCTCGTCGTTATCGGCACCCCCCTCGAGCATGCGGTAGCCCGCCTTAACAACAATATTGGGACTGAAACGATAGGTTAAGGCTGCCAGTATGTCTTCAGCTCTTCCCTGTTTTGCGGCAAGGGCGTCTCCCTCGAGCAGGAAACCGAAAGGCCGTGCGAACAACCATGACAACCTGAAATTTACGAGAGGTACAAAGCCGGTGTTTTCTTTTTCTGCACGCCGATTGCCGTCGGACATACTGATCGAGGCGTCTCTGATTTTTGCCGTAATTCCCAGCCCTGCGGTGAAGGATTCATTTTGATAAAAATCGAACCGATAGGTCAATCGGTATGAATCGAAACGGAAGCGGGTGGAAACATCCGAACCCGCGGTGAAGGTTGTTCCCTTAAACACGACGTCACGGTCAATTTTTCCCGATGAGTGGAGCCTGAGGGGTGCTGCCAGGAAAGAAACGGTATGCTTCGAGAAAAAAGTATAACCCGCCTGCATTCTGAAAAAATAAGAGGTTTCAGGTTTAATATCTTCTGTAAGAGATATTCTGGTCCCCGAGTCTCCCGGTATACGGACATCGTTGTATCCACCGAATACCGCGCCTGTTTCAAGGTCCCAGAAGGGTTCCGCATCGGCAGCAACGGAAATCAATGCCGATGCTGCGGTAATGAGCAGCACTGCAGAAAAACGGAGTCTCATTAAAAAACGTTTTCCGAATCTGGTGCGGTCCTGACACGAGGCGGTGTTGAACCGGCTCTTTTTTGATAATTTTACTGACGCTGACCGGATATCGACTGCGGTCCAGGTAATCGGTTTTCTTTTTATCTGTCTGGAGGTATAGAACATGCTTCTTCCCGGAATTAAACTCTGCGCTAACTGTAATACCGGCGCAGGTGAAAAGTTTTTTATTACACACATCGGGGATATCATGAATTCCACCCTTCTAGTTAATATCACTGGTGTTATTTAAAGCAGCCCAGTTGACAACCCTTTATTTTAATCTTAAGTTCATTGCAGGTTTTCCCGACCACTGCGGGGCTGACATTGAGCCGCAGGGCGATCTCCAGAGCGTCCTGGCAGGAAATCCTGCCTTCAGAAGAATGTTCTTTCAATACCGCAGCAATTTTTTCCATGGATATTTACTCCTCCTGTACCTCCGTAAGATCATTTACTGTAACTGATATTATTGGATAGATGAGGCAATTAATTTCAATATTTTTACAAGGAAAAACTACAAATAAGATTTGGTTACCACAGATTAACATTATCACCGGCAGGGAGGAAAGCAGACACACGAGTATTCCCATAAACTTTTAAATCCAGCAATGGTAAACGTTGTCCTGTTGATCATGGATTCTTCCTTGACTGTTGGATTATCATATAGTAACATGTACGGGATTTTTGTTCACTCAGTAATGTGCAGATAGAGGAGGTATGATGAATATTCCTTTCCCGTTTGAGCCGCTGCTCTGTTTCGGTTGGTTGGGCATAATGCTTCTCGCAGGAATCATGCTTCGTGCATTTGTACCTTTTTTTCAGCGTTTTCTCTTTCCGAGTTGTTTAATAGGAGGGGTGCTGGGTCTGGTATTGCTTCATCTGGGCGTTATAAAGGTATCCGTATCCATGCTGGAGACCTTTGCGTATCACACTTTCATCATTTCCTTTATCTCGCTGGGTCTTACGCCGGATGAAAAAACCGACCAGTCATCGGGCGGCGGAAAGGACGTGGTCCGCGGAGGGATATGGATGGCGCTGATTGAAGGGGTTTCCTTCCCTTTGCAGGCCCTCATCGGCGGCATCATAGTGCTTGTGTATAAACTAATAGGTCAGGATCTCTTTCCCACATTCGGGTTTCTGGTACCCCTGGGATTTACCGAGGGTCCGGGACAGGCCCTCTCAATCGGCAAGGTATGGGAGGGGTATGGCTTCCAGTATGCCGCCACCATAGGGCTGGCATTTGCCGCGGCGGGGTATTTCGCCGCTTTTTTCGTGGGTGTTCCGCTTTCAAACAACGGTATACGCAAGGGCCGGGCAATGCATGCTCCCAAAACTCTGCCCATGGATTTTCTGCGGGGTCTTGCGGGAAAATCGGATAATAAAGAATCGGCCGGGGAACAGACCATGCATTCCGGCAATGTGGACACCCTGGCCTTTCACGCGGCGATGGTGGGGCTGGTGTATATACTCACGTACGCCCTGATACAGTTCGTGGCCGGGATGATGGCGCCGAAGATGGCCGATATGCTCTGGGGATTTTTCTTCTTCGCGGGCTTGTTCATCGCCTTGCTGGTGAAATTCCTCATGAAAAAAATAGGTATAGTGCATATTATCGACCCCGGAGTTCAGCGCAGAATCACCGGATGGGCGGTGGACTTTCTGCTCGTCGCAACCGCCATGGCGATTCAACTGGTGGTGGTATGGGAGTATATCGTACCCGTATTGCTCATGGCCGTTATAAGCACTGTGCTGACCACAGCGGTCATTGTGTACCTGGGGAACCGCATATGGTCGAACAACCTGGAGCGTACCGTGGCGATATTTGGCACCTGTACCGGAACAGTCTCAACGGGACTGCTGTTATTAAGGATCGTCGACCCGGATTTTAAAACCAAAACGGCGCTGGAGCTGGGGGTAATGAATATTTTTGTTTCACCGGTGATCCTCGGCACCATGCTGCTGGTAAGCGCACCCCTTTTGTGGAACTGGAGCATGGAACTGACCCTGGGGGTTTTTCTTGCCCTTTTGGTGGTGTGCCTGGCGCTTATCAAGATTCTTAATATGTGGGGTCCCAAAAGAGTGTAGCATTCGATGGTACCGCGAAGGGTATGGATTCGTCATTACAGGGGAATGCGGTCGTCCCGGCCCCCGGCATACCTTTCCGCGGCACCTGTAAACGGTGATTGTTAACAGGATTCGCGGTCCACTGTCATTTTTCTTATTTTTTATTGACAAAATTTGACCCAAAGCATAGCGTTGCTCTCTAACTGTTTGAACCCCAATCAGCGGTTGAGATTTACCTTTAACGAAAATTGTTGATTTATTTTAGACGAGTGCAATCTGCAACGGTATAAACGGTTCCAGAGGATTACTATGAGTATCAGACAAAAAACGTATTCGATTAAAGCATCTGAAATTGAAAAAAAATGGTACCTTGTAGATGCAGAAAACAAGGTGCTGGGAAGGCTTGCCACCGAGATAGCAACGCTTCTCAGAGGAAAGCATAAGCCTGTGTTTACCCCTCATATGGATATGGGTGACAATGTGGTCGTGATAAACGCCGAGAAAGTACTGTTGACCGGGAAAAAAGCGGAGGACAAGGAATACTTCAGCCACAGCCAGTACCCGGGGGGTATAAAATTCACCAACATCAGGAAGATAATGAAAGAAAAGCCTGAATTCGTTATCGAACATGCCGTGAAGGGTATGTTGCCCAAAAGCCGGCTCGGCCGGCAGTTATTCAAAAACCTGAAAGTGTATTGTGGCGCGGTTCATCCGCATCAGGCACAGAAACCTGAAATTCTGGACATTAAATAGAGCAATTTTTCACTCGAGGAGATACTTAAATGGCGGAGCAATCATATTACGGTACGGGTCGAAGAAAATCTTCGATAGCGAGGGTATGGCTGAAACCCGGATCAGGTAAAATCAGCATCAATGACCAGGATATAGCCAAATATTTCAGAAGAAAGACCCTTGAGCTCATAGTGAGGCAACCCCTGGAGTTGCTGGGGGCGATAGGAAGCTTTGATGTTGCGGCCCTTGTCGACGGCGGCGGCTGGTCGGGCCAGGCCGGTGCGGTGAAAATGGGAATTGCCCGATGTCTGGACCAGGTAGAAGAAAAGAACCGTAAGATATTACGAGAAGCGGGTTTCCTGACGCGGGATTCGAGAATCGTGGAGCGTAAAAAATACGGTCGTAAAAAAGCGCGGAAACGGTTCCAGTTTTCCAAACGTTAAAACCGTCAGTTCAGTAGTTATTTTGTTGTGTAAAAGCAGGGGAGGGTGTCCGGGCAGCGTGGACATCCTCTTTTTGTTTACCGGATAATGATACAGGTAACGGATTGTACATGGAAAGAACTCTGCCAGGTGGTCAAACTTTCCACCGGGGAGACGTTTTACCTGAAGGCCGATTCGGCCCGCCTGTTCGGATTAGTCAGAGGAAAAGTTATTGACCGTGTGGAATATGACCAGCTAAAGGAAGAGTCTGACCGTTTTCTCTGCAAACGGAAGGCGCTGGACTATCTGGCCGTTCGCAACCGGTCTGCGCGGGAAGTGGACAATTACCTGACACGAAAAGGTTTTTCCGGGCAATATGTAATAGAAGCGATCAATGATCTTGTCGGGGAAGGCTATATTAATGATTTTGATTTCGCCGTGCGGTATATTCAGTACAAACGCGGCAGGAATATTGTAGGAAACAACCTGTTAAGGCGGGATTTACAGAAAAAAGGAATACGACGGGATCTTATCAACAAAGCTTTGAATGAAACATCTGAAGCCACCCACGGCGAAGAAAAAGTGTATGAGCTTGCGTGCTCAAAACTGAGAAAAATCAGTGGAAGTAAAAACCGTTTGCAGAAACTGGCTTTTTTCCTGTACAACCGGGGATTCGATGGAGATGTAGTCCGTCGTGTGATTGAACGGATACAGCGCGACGTTGAAGCTTTGTGACACTGTCCCTGTTGATCATAAATGCCGGGATTGCCGGACCAGTCATGTCCGGGGGTGTAATAACAGCGTTGAAAACGAATGAGTAATTGAGGTACGGTACATGCTGAAAGTCAAAGATTTAAGGGATTCGTTCATCGGGTTTTTCAGCGAACGTGATCACAGGATTGTTCCTTCGAGTTCACTCATACCCAGGGACGATCCCACCCTGCTTTTCACCACGGCCGGCATGGTGCAGTTTAAACAAATGTTTGCGGGTACGGTGAAGCTCGAATACACCCGGGCCGCTACCGTGCAAAAATGCCTGCGGACCAGTGATCTGGAGCGGGTGGGGAAAACCGCCCGGCACTGCACATTTTTCGAGATGCTTGGTAATTTTTCATTTGGAGATTATTTTAAAAAAGAAGCCATTGAATATGCCTGGGATTATTCCACCGGCGTTATAGGTTTTCCCCAGGAAAGCATTTGGATTTCGGTCTATGAGCAGGATGACGAGGCTTTCGAGCTTTGGAACCGGCATATCGGCATAGACGCGAAGAAGATAGTCAAACTGGGCAAAGCGGACAACTTCTGGGGCCCGGCAGGGGACTCCGGCGCCTGCGGGCCCTGTTCCGAGCTTTATCTGGACCGGGGACCTGATTTCGGGTGCGGATCTCCCGACTGCAAGCCGGGCTGTGATTGCGAACGGTTCCTGGAATACTGGAACCTGGTATTTAACCAGTACTTTCAGGATGTATCTGGAACACTTTCGCCGCTTCCCCAGACCGGTATCGATACCGGAATGGGTCTTGAGCGCCTTGCAACCCTCGTTCAGAACGTAAACAGTATCTACGATACCGATGAATTGCGCTCCATGGTGGATTTTGTGTGCTCAGATGCGGGAGTGAAATACGAGGGAGATACCGTTTCGCCGATCCACGTACTTGTGGAGCATTCTAGAGCTCTCGCCTTTGCGATCTCCGACGGCGCGTATCCCTCAAACGAGGGCAGGGGATATGTGCTGCGCAGGATCCTGCGGCGTGCCCTCAGATTCGGACGACAGATAGGAATTACAAAACCTTTTCTATATAAAATGATAGATCCCCTGGTGGAGAAAATGGGCCCTTATTATCCGGAGATTGTAAGCGGTAGCACCAACGTGAAACATCTCCTGGAAGGCGAAGAAAAGCGCTTCCTTGAAACTCTCGAGAACGGAATGGACCGCCTCGAAGAAATAATGAAATCGCTCAAGAAAAGAAAGGAAACCATCATATCGGGAAAGGATACATTTGTCCTTTATGATACCTTCGGGTTCCCGCTGGAGATGACGGTAGAGATAGCCCAGGAAAACGGACTGCATGTGGATGATGCGGGTTTTCAAAATGAGATGGAGATGCAGAGGGAGAGGGGGAAGCAGAGTTGGAAACTATCCGGGACCGGGGCCGAAAAGATGATGGAAGAGCTTGCAAGGGATTCAGGCGAAACGGATTTCCTGGGGTATGAACATGAGAAAACCGATTCGGAAATAATCGCCCTTGCACTGGCCGATAAAAGGACCGATGTGCTCACCGAAGGGGAAAGCGGCCTTATTGTCACCGCGGCAACTACATTTTACGGAGAATCAGGCGGCCAGACAGGAGACCATGGTTATATCAACAGCCCGGCAGGCGATATTTTCATGGTCACGGATACAAAAAAAACAAACAAAACCGTGATTCATCTGGGAAAAGTACTGAAGGGCAGGTTTGCAAGCGGAGGAAAGGTAAGCACCGAGTTTGATGTGGTAAGAAGAAACCTTACCCGGGCGAACCATACCGCTACCCATCTGCTGCAGGCGGCATTGAGAAATGTACTGGGAGATCACGTGCGTCAGTCGGGCTCTCTGGTGGATCCCGAACGGCTGCGATTCGATTTCGCCCATTTTTCCCAGCTCGACAGGGAGCAGATTGAAGAAATAGAAAATATGGTTAACCAGTCTATCTGGCGTTCGTTTCCTGTATACACCGAAATACAGCCCATTGAACAGGCAATAAAGGGGGGCGCGATCGCCGTTTTTGATGAAAAATACGAAGACGTGGTGAGGGTGGTAAGTGTTCCGGGTATAAGCAGGGAACTTTGCGGCGGAACCCACGTGGACAATACAGGGAAAATCGGTGTATTTAAAATTTTGCGGGAAGTATCACCGGGTGCGGGGATGCGAAGGATAGAGGCGATTACCCTTAAGGGGATTCTGGACAAACTGAATTCTCATGCCGGGATAATAGCCACCCTTGCGGGAGAACTCAATGCGGCCGAGAGTGACCTGGTTAAAAGGGTCAGGGACCTGTTCGATCGAACCAGAAACCTTGAGAAGGAGATTGAAAAACGTAAAAAGGCGGGCATGTTGATGTCTGTTGATGAGATACTACAAAACCCGATGGCAGCGAAAGGGACTGCCATTATTGTTCATGAATTCGATGGTGTTGATATCGAAGAATTGCGTCAATTGTCGGACGTTGTACGTTCAAGGGCACAGGATTCTGTGGTGTGCTTCGGTTCAAAAATCAATGACCGGGCGCTGTTGCTCTTCGCCGCAACAAGCCCTGCGGTTAAAAAGGGTATAGACTGCGGTGCGATGATAAAAGGTGTTTCAGGACTTATCAAGGGTGGAGGAGGAGGACGTAAAGACATGGCCCAGGCGGGCGGGAATAATCCGGGAGGGATTGCCGGGGCACTGAAAGAAGCGGTAAAAACCGCCAAAAAACTCCTGGGCGAATGAAGTGATGTTATACATAAAATACTGCAAGCGAACATTTTAATCATTCGGATAGCACCGTAATTTCTGACTTTTCTGAATTCCGCGGCAGTGGGTTATTAAACCGTTTATCAGCGGTTGTTGTAACGATAATAACAATGGACCGTGTATAATGAATTTATGATCGGCATGCAATGCCCGGTGGGACAGAAAAACAACATGTAGTTGCTTTGATATATCGGAACAATCTTTTCTATGTAATCCTGCCGCGTTTTTTGATTTACGGGTCCGTATTACCTCATAAAGTGCGGTTTTCCGCATAATGAAAAGATGAAAAATCTTTTGTACATCCCTCCTCTGAGCATATAACGTGAAAATAAAAAAAGATTGAAAATCAATTGTTTGCCATACTATATTTTAACAGGGATGACGAACAGGTGGGAGGGAATTATGAGTAAAATACTGATAGTTGAGGATGAACAACATCAGAGGGAACTGTACTCCATGGAACTGCAGGATGCCGGCTATGAGATAGACCAGGCGGTAAACGGCAAAGAGGCCGTGGAAAAAGTAAAAACAAATAAATACGACCTGGTAATACTCGATATCAGGATGCCGGAAATGGACGGTATTGAGGCGCTGGGGAAAATACTTTCCCGTGATAAAAAAATTCCCATAATCATTTATACCGCGTATTCAAATTACAAAAGCAACTTCATGACGTGGACAGCTGATGCTTACATAACAAAATCGTCAAATCTGGATGAGTTAAAGGGCAAAATCGAGGAAATTCTCTCTTCCAGAATAAAATAATGAGTGATGAGTTCTATCGGAAAACACTCGTGTTTCTGCTTGCAGGCGGACAGGGTGAGCGCCTGTATCCTCTTACCAGGGACAGATCGAAGCCTGCGGTGCCTTTCGGCGGTATTTACAGGATAATTGATTTTTCTCTGAGTAATTGCCTTAATTCCGACCTAAAAAAAATCATTGTTCTTACGCAATATAAATCCCTATCCCTGGATCGGCATATTAAAAATGTCTGGAATATATTCCCGCGTGAACTCGGCAGTTTTATCGACGTTGTGCCGCCGCAGCAGCGTATTGCCGACACATGGTACCTCGGTACCGCAGATGCAATTTTTCAGAACATCTATATTATCGAGATGGAAAAACCCGAATATGTCCTGATCCTCTCGGGCGATCATATCTACAAAATGGATTACCGCAGACTCATACGCTACCACATTGAAAAGAATGCGGATATGACTATTGCCGCCATTGAAACACCTGTTGCCGAGGCCAAAAGGTTCGGAGTACTGGAGGTTGATGGAGAAAACAGAGTAACCGGATTCAGTGAAAAACCCGAGGAACCGAAACCAATCCCGGGGAAAGAACATTCGGCTTTCGTTTCCATGGGAATTTATGTATTCAAGACGAGCCGACTGGTGCAATACATTTCCGACGACCACCGGATGGAAGGGGACAATGACTTCGGGAAGGATATAATACCCCGCATTTATGCGGTTGAAAGGGTATTTGCGTATGACTATGTGCAGATCCAGGGTGAGGGTGCTTACTGGAGGGATATCGGTACACTGAAATCCTACTTCGACGCCAATATGGATCTGGTTGCCGTAAGCCCTATGCTGAATCTGTATGACCGTTCCTGGCCGTTCCGCACGTATTTCGAACAGCACCCTCCGGCAAAAATGGTTTTTAATGATGAGACCCGTCGCGGTATGGCGCTGGAGTCAATGATATCCCATGGTGCGATCATCAGCGGTGCCGCGGTCAACCGATCGGTGATATCCCCGGGCGTGAGGGTTAACAGTTATGCCGATGTTCAGAATTCAATCGTCATGCATTCGGTCAACATCGGACGAAACAGCCGCATAAGAAATAGTATTATCGATAAATACGTTAAGATCCCCGAAGGCGCGATCATAGGGTATGATATGGAAGACGATATGAAGAGGTTCACCGTCACACCTGAAGGGATCGTGGTAATCCCTAAAAGTTATACCTTCTGATTGTCGGTTTTAAAATCAGGGAATGAGATTAACTCCGGTTATGGTCGGCTCTAAAGGGTTCGAGCCGGGAAAAGTCGGTTCCGGCGATGTCCGGTCAAGTGATACGAGGTAAGATATGACCTGCAGATTTATCATGTGTTTACACAATCATCAGCCGGTGGGAAATTTCGATCATGTTTTCGAATGGGGTTTCCGTGACTGCTACGGCAAGATACTCGATGTATTAAAGCATTATCCGGAATTCCGTTTTGCCGTTCATCACTCTGGCCCTTTGCTGGAATGGTTACAGACGCACGAGCCGAAGTACATGGAAACACTGAATGCCATGGTGCAGAGAAAACAGGTGGAAATCATAGGAGGGGGATTCTACGAACCCATTTTCTCGATTATCAGCGAACCGGATATCAAAGGGCAGATTGCCATGATGCAGGACTATTGCAGGGAGAGGTTCGGCGTGGTACCGTCGGGATTCTGGACCGCTGAGCGTGTATGGGACCCTGAAATACCCCGGCTGGTTACCGGTTTCGGTCTTGAATACACCCTGCTAGACGACAATCATTTCAGGTATGCCGGAATCGAGGAAAGCGCATTATACGGTTATTATATGACCGAGCGGTTACACTATCCGCTGAAGGTATTTCCCATCGACAAATTTTTGCGTTATTCAATCCCGTTTAAACTGCCCGAGGAAACCATAACTTATTTTCGCGTACAAATGGAAAAATCCGGGGACAGGGCTTTCATATACGGAGACGATGGAGAAAAGTTCGGCATGTGGCCGGGAACTCATAAATGGGTATTCGAAGAGCACTGGCTGGTGAATTTTGTGGAAGCGGTATTGAAAGAAGGATGGATCAAGATGACCCTCCCGTCTGAATATATCCGCATGCAACCCCCTGTAGGCAGGGTTTATCTGACTCAGGGAAGTTATTATGAGCTTTCGGAATGGGCTCTTCCTCCCCCCATGGCCAGACGCATTATAAGCATCCACAGGGAGATTAAAAACCAGGGCAGAGAAAATGACTTCTATCCTTTTTTAAAGGGCGGTGTCTGGAATAATTTCCTGAACAAGTATCCTGAATCAAACGCTATGAACAAACGGTCCCTGCTGCTGAGCAGGGAACTGGAAGAACTCCGGAGAAATACCGGCAGGGACCACACCGATATAGCGCGGGAAATCTATCGGGGTGAATGCAACTGCGCCTACTGGCACGGACTATTCGGCGGTATTTATCTTTCAAGTCTAAGGCACGCACTGCATGAACACCTGCTATGTGCCGAAGGCCGGTTAATGAAGGAGCAAAAGCTGAAAACCCCTGATCTGCGTGAGGAGGATTTCTGGAATGAAGGCGAAAAGCAGTATCTGATCAGAACAAAAAAAATGTCCGCTGTTGTGGTTCCTGCTCACGGTGGATGCCTGAGCGAATTGGGGATTTATGATGAGGGCTTCGACATCCTGAACGTCATGCCTCGTCGTTACGAAGCCTACCATGACGATCTGCTTGCCTATAACGAGAATGAAGAAAACAACGGTGAGGTGAAATCAATTCATGATATGGTTACCGTGAAAGAAAAGGGACTTAAAAATTATCTGGTGTACGACAAGTCCCGGAGATATTCCTTCAAAGAGCTTTTTTTCAACGCTCTTCCCGATGTAGAATCACTCATGTTCGGACGGGTGGAGTACGTCGATTGTGGAGGTATTAATTATAGCGGTGGTTGTGAATTGAGCAACAATGAAGTATCAATAAAACTTACTAGGGATGTGGATTATTCGGGTCAATCCATCAGACTGATCAAGCGCCTGGTTATTGGCAACGATGAGACTGCGGTGGCGGCTTCATATTCGGTGAGTGGCGCGAAGGGACTGTTGATAGGGATTGAATTCAATATCAACCTGCTGGGAGGCCACGATGAAAATCGTTTTTATGATATTCCGGGATGCGAGGGCGATGGCAGATATCTGGACAGCCTTGGAGCGCATAAGGAACTGGTTTCCTGCTCACTGGTTGACCGGGTCAGCGGGATCACGATAATCCTCGCATTCTCAAAAAAGGTGGAACTGCTCCGCTATCCTGTTTTCACGGTCTCACAATCGGACAGGGGGTACGAAAAAAATTATCAGGGCAGCTGTGTGATTGCAGCTATATCACTTCCATCTGATAATGAAGAATTCTCAATCAGTATGACGGTCTATCACGGCCGATAAGCATTAACCCGACGCTTACTGCTTTTTTTCCGCCGAAAGGGATTTATACACGGATTTGTAATGCGAAGGGCAGTGGAAAACCATTGCTCTGAAGGTGGTTTCATCTTTGTTTTTCATCAATATATTAACATGAGAAACCAGGTCGCGGAATTCAACTTCACTTCTCAGCAGTCCTCTTTTATTGTCAATAGCCACGATTTCCTGTACGAACTGGATGTAAGACTTGACAAATTCCGCCGCAAGTTCCTTTTCGCCGGTACCGGACTTATAGGTATTCAGCGTTTTAATAATATCTTTATCCGATAGGATCTCTACAACCTCATTTGTAACCTGTTCACGGTTTAACTCCTGGTTCCCTGTTCCCTGGCTCATTGTGCTTTTCCTTGGTATGGTTTATGTAGTTCAGGGTTTTTTGCAAGATTGACCGGTGACCAATATGCGCAACTTTCAGATCGGCTAAGAAAAATAATAGAGCAGAAAGATGATTTGTCAAATAAATAAAAAAGAGGATATTCAGTGAATATCCTCTTTTAAAGATGCTGAAGTTGAAAATCAGGTTAAGTTTGTAACTATACGTACATTCTTAACGGTTATGAATGCTATTTCTTCTTCGCGTCTTTCTTTTCGCCGGCTTTTTCGTCTTTCTTCTCAGCGGGTTTTGCAGCTTCGTCTTTCTTCTCTTCGGTCTTTACTTCAGGAGCCTTGGGGGCTTCTTTCTTGCAGCCGACCATGGTGAAGCTGAATGCGAAAGCGAGAACCATCGCGAAAAGGAGTACAAAAATATTTTTCTTCATGAGATATTAACCCCTCTGTTTAATTATAAGATTTTGAAAATGACTTAGAGTTTATTGTGGAAAAAATCAAGCAGAAATTTACAAAAAATAAAGAAATTATAAAGCTGATTCTATATTAAGGGGAAAATTGAAAAATAATGGTTTTCGCATGAATAATAAATCAAATGATAACTATTAATATTTGTTCATTATTGAATTACTGGAGTATGGTTCTTCTCCGTTGAGATTTACAGGTTCTTTACGTATGGGAGGTAAGAGTGACTCATGATATGTAGGTACACCGTGAAGTCTCCGATTCCCAGACGGTGACCGAATGGACCGAAACCACAGAAATATCGCGTTCAGCCAGCAATCTGTCCACTTCCTTCGATATATAACATGCAATATTCTCTGAACTGGGATTTATTTCGCTGAAGGGGACGATATCATTGAGACTACGATGGTCTAGGACTCCTGTAACCTGTTTCAATATTTCTTTCAATATATTAAAATCGACAAGCAGGCCTGTTTTATCAATTTTAACCCCTTTAACGGATAACACCACCTTCCAGTTATGACCGTGAATATTCTCACATTTTCCCCGGTACCCTCTTAACTGGTGAGCTGAGGAAAAGGTGTCTTCAACTGTTAGTATATACATGCAGTTGCTCTCGCAATAATAGTAAGAATCAGCAGGTTTCAGAATAGCTATAAAACCTGTGTGATAACTTGGTGATTATTACACAAACCTTCCCAGGGCCGCTACAATTTTTTCAATTTCCCGCTTGGTAAGTGTAGGATACAGCGGGAGAGTGTAAAGTTTTTTTGACATCCGGTCGCTCTGAGGGTAATCCATAGGCCTGAGTTGCAACAGTTTATGCAATGGTTCAACAACCGGTCTGCACAATTCAATACCGCATTTTTTCCAGTACCGCTCGATCTTTTCCTGGGGAGCATCAAAGATGACGGGGAATGTCTGGTATGCGAAAGATTCGTTGAAACCACACAGTGTTTTATGGGGAGTGGCCTGTAGTGTCTGCTGATAAGTACGCGCAATCCCCCTGCGGCGGTTCAGAAAGTCCTGGATTCTGGAAACCTGGGAGTTGCCCATTGCTCCCTGAAAATCGGTCATTCCATATTCATAATTGAGCATGCCCTTGCCATGACCGTTGCCGCGCAGATCCCGCATTCTTGAAAAATGACGGGAGTTTCCGGTAGCGACCATCCCTCCGTTCCCGGTGGTTATAATCATCGATGATGCAAATGAAGCGACCGAAATGATACCCGTATTGCCGACGGGCTTGTCATCCAATTCAGTTCCGATGGCATGGGATATGTCTTCTATCAAAGGATGTCCGATTGACAGATAATCGTTTACCGGCGCGTGAAAACCGAATGCATGTCCCAAGACTATTGCTTTTGTGCGCTCATTGGATTTTTGCCGCACCTGTTCCATGCTGGGGGCCAGGGAATTTTCTTCTAAATCTACCAGTACTGGGGTCCCCCCGGTCAAATGCAGTGCGCTCAGAGGTGATGTGTCGAAGAAAGACGGGATAATCACCTCATCGCCGTCTTTAACGTCCAGCGCCATAAACGCCAGATGGTATGCGGCGGTAAGGGAGGTTGTGGCAAGAGTGTATTTAATCGAAGTAAGCTCAGAAAGCCTGGCTTCAAAATTTTTTACCGTTTCTCCCGCTTCAAGGCGATCGTTAATAAGGCAATCCAGGACACCCTCGAGTTCTTTCCTGGTAATAGTGGGTTTATTGTTGACAATGTTCATTTTTCAGATCTACAGGGTCCCTGTGACAGGATTCAGCACTCTGTCCAGGGAAGTATACAAACAAATAGTATTTTATTGTTTATGGTCAAGCAGGTTTTTTACATAAAGCATTTTAAAGGTCCTTTATCCCATTACGTTAAAGTACTGTTACTGCCCGGTATGTCTATGGTAAATTCTGTTTCAGGTGTTCAGTATAGGGGCCGATAATCCAAATAGAACAGTAGTCTGGAGGTTCCCTACAATGAAAAAATCATTATCCGGGGTATTATTATCAGTTCTTTCTATTTTAATTTCCGGCATTTTAACTTCATGCGCCCCTAATCACGCACTCACCAGGGATCAGATGATGGGTAATAAAAAGCAGGTAAATTCCGTGAATGAAAAGGAATATATATATACCTATGATGACCGGGACAAACGGGGTGACCTCTACAGTGATACTGTTGAGAAACCCGCTCGAAATCAGCAGAAAGAACGGGATAACAAGAAAAGCGAAGAGATTTATTCATATGACGACAGCAAAGAAATGCCGTCGAAAAAACAGTATTTTCAAACAGGCATGGCTTCATGGTATGGAAGGGAATTCCATGGTAAAATGACGGCTTCGGGTGAACGCTTTAATATGAATGAACTCACGGCAGCGCACCGGACTCTCCCTTTCGGAACAGTGGTGGAAATAAAAAACCTTGATAACGGGAAAACCGTCAGAGTGAAGGTAAATGACCGTGGTCCCTATAAGAAAAACCGCATCATCGACCTATCCCATGCAGCCGCACGCCATCTCGACATTCTGGCCGATGGAGAGGCAATGGTGGGAATCGCCATTCTCGGGAAAGAACGCGGCGCCGAGGGAGGGAGGAAGGTACGAAGCGACAAGGTGGAACCGGTCTCCGGATTCAAGATAAACGAGAATGAGGATGAAACACTCCGTGACAGTGATAGAATTTCTGAATCACATTCCAGGGGAAATTATACACTACAGGCTGGAGCTTTTTATTCAAAAAGGAAAGCTGAAAACCTCGGGAAGCGTATTGAAGAAATAGCGGGAAAGCCTGTAGTAATAATCAGGGAAGAACTGATGTATAAGCTGAGGGTAGAAGGTATAGGATCAAAATCTGAAGCTTCCCGATTAAAAAATGCGCTTAAAAAGGAAAACATCAATTCATTCATACGGGATTCAAAGGAATAAAAGGTCTAATAATACCTCGCTTCCTGGTTGAGTCAATAATTACCTGTTATATGCTATTCCCCGTGCATTATGGAAAACCATGGTACGGGGATTTGTTTGCATAAAAAGTCCTGCCCTGGGTGAAAAAGTATATTTTTATTTGAAAACAGTTTTAAAAACTTCTATAATTAATAGGTTTAGACTGGTTTAATCTGACCCAATTCACGGTTTTCTGTGTTATAAACGAGGAGAAGATTCTGGTATCCCACAACTGGAAATGGATGCATGTAATTTTTTATTGACAAATAACACCCAGGTTTGGATACTAGGCTGCTGTGCCCACGTAGCTCAGTCGGTAGAGCATTTGCATGGTAAGCAAAAGGTCACCAGTTCGATTCTGGTCGTGGGCTTATGGGTTTGCCTGATTTCGTTGAAAACAGCATACCAGTCCTCTGGCTTCACTCTCGATCATTGGAGCGCATTTTTTAAATAATTACTTGACGTAAAAAAGGCAAATTATATTTTGCTCATACTCTATTTTCCCACAGGGATCTAATTATGCGAGATATTATACTGCTTTCATGCAAGGAATGCAAAAATCGTAATTACGCGATAACAAAGAATAAAAAGACCCAGACCAGCAAGCTTGAAATAAAGAAATATTGCAAGTTTTGTAACAGGCATACCCTGCATCGGGAAACCAAGGCGTAAATCTTTCCTTTTACTATACTATTTTTCGTGGGTTTATTTGCCCAAAAACAGGTAAAAAGTGTTTAAGAAAATTGGTACATTTATCAAGGAAGCACGTGAGGAATTAAAGAAGGTAACCTGGCCCGACAGGGACGAGGTAACCAGCTTTACTGTCGTGGTTATTATTGCGGTAATAGTGATTTCACTATTCCTGTGGATGGTTGATTCAGCCTTGATGTCACTGGTTAAAAAGGTAATAAGTTGATCATGGCTAAGGAGTGGTATGTAATTCATACGTATTCCGGGCATGAAAACAAAGTGAAGCTTGCACTGGAAAAGAAAGTTCAGAATCTTGCGCTTCAGGATAAGATTTTTCAGGTAAAGGTTCCAACCGTTGAAGTACCGGAAATTAAAGACGGAAAAAAAAGGGTTAAATCAAAAAAGTTTTTCCCTGGCTATGTTCTTGTGGAAATGGAATTGAATGATGACACCTGGGTGGTGGTTAAAAACACTCCCGGCGTCACCAATTTTGTCGGCGCTTATGGAACCAATAAGCCCCGGCCTCTTTCCAAAAACGAAGTAAACGCCCTATTCGATCAGATGGGTGAACAGAAGGCCAAGGAAAAGGTTTCGGCCGTTATGGATTTTTCCGTCGGCGAGCATATCAAGGTCATTGACGGTCCCTTTAACAACTTCAGCGGTGTTATTGAGGAAGTATATCCCGACAAGGGACGGCTGAGAGTTAAAGTCGAGATATTCGGGCGTGGTACCCCGGTGGAGTTGGACTTTTTACAGGTAGGAAAGATTTGATGCAGTGAACTCAGTATCTGGGCATTTATTATCGGATAAAAGGTAAACAAACATGGCACCGAAAAAAAAGAAAATCGCAACTCAGATAAAGTTGCAGATTCCGGGAGGGAAAGCCAATCCTGCTCCCCCGGTCGGTCCTGCCCTGGGGCAGCATGGACTTAACATAATGGAGTTCTGCAAGGCGTTTAATGAGAAAACCAAAGATCAGGATGGAACAATACTTCCCGTGGTAATCACGGTCTATGAGGATAGGACCTATACGTTCATTATAAAGACCCCTCCGGCCTCGGTCCTGATTCGAAAAGCCCTTAACCTTGAAAAAGGATCAAGCGAGCCGAATAAGATTAAAGTCAGTAAAATAACTAAAAAGCAGCTTGAGGAAATCGCCCAGATCAAGATGTCAGATCTTAACGCACACACCATTGACGCTGCTGCCAGAATTATTGCCGGAACCGCCCGCTCAATGGGCGTCGAGATAGTTGATTGATGGCGGCGTTACTATACTGATTCTGATGCTACTGCCGGCCGTTAAACGGTATAAGGATTGTGATGAGAGGAATTATCGATGAAGCGTGGTAAAAAAATCACTGATGCGAGAAAAAAGATAAACAAGGAACAGCTTTATAACCTTGACGAGGCAATTAAGCTGATTAAGGAATTGCCGGCCTCAAAGTTCGATGAGACTATTGAAGCAACGGTAAAGCTGGTGCACAAAAGCTACCAGAATATTCGCGGTTCGGTGACCCTCCCCCACGGGACCGGGAAGGATGTTACCGTACTGGTGATCTGCAAGGGCGACAAGCAGAAGGAAGCAAAGGATGCAGGCGCCGATTTTATCGGGGCCGAGGATATTATCGAGAAAATAAAAGGGGGCTGGACTGATTTCCAGGCGGTTGTGGCGACACCCGATATGATGAAAGAAGTGGGTAAACTGGGGCCGGTACTGGGGAAAAAAGGGCTGATGCCCAAGCCGAAGGCCGGGACAGTTACCGAAGACATAAAGGGCATAGTAAAAGAGCTCAAAGGTGGAAGAATCGAATACAAGGCTGACAAAACAGGCGTTGTGCACCTGGGTGTGGGTAAACTGTCGTTTGCTGCCGATGCGCTGGTTGAGAACGTTAAATCCTTTTTCAACCAGATAGTAAAAGACAAACCTTCAGAAGCCAAGGGGAACTATATTAAATCGCTGCATGTATGTTCCACGATGGGTCCGGGAGTTAAAATCAACCATAAGGGGATCGAAAGGTAATGGTTAAGCAATATAAAGTTGATGAAGTCGCCAGCCTGATGTCCAGACTGAAGGAAGCCGGGAATATCATTCTTACCAATTACTCCGGTGTAAAGGTTAAGGATTTAAGTGAACTGAGAAACCGGCTTCGTGAAAAGAATTGTGATTATAAGGTGGTAAAAAACAATCTATTCAAGAGAGCCCTGAAGGAAAGCGGCGCGATTTCCATTGATGATTATCTCAAGGGTCCCGTTGGCGTAGTCTTTTCCCGGAGTGACCTGACGGAGGCCGCAAAGGTTTTAAAGGCTTTCAATAAGGATCAGGAGAATTTCACCTTTTCCGTAGGGATCATGGATAATGTGGTATATACTGAAGATCAGATAAAGAGAATCGCGGATCTTCCGACTAAAGAAGTATTGCTTGCCCAGACCATGTCGCTCATAAACGGCCCTGCGAGCAAGGTGGCGATCGGGTTAAACCAGATTATGGCTTCAGTGGCGAGGGCTGTAAAAGCTATTGCAGAAAAAAACGCTCAATAGAGGGTTTTGCTGATATAAGGTAAGGGGTAACAGGGGATATTGTGATTCCAGAGTGGTCGGCGAAAAGCTGAACGTAGTGTAATTACAAGACTTTCATTTTACCCTTATAGGTTTTTACGGAAATTACCGTATTAACTTGAATAACTTCACTAAGTATAAGGAGTAACAAATGGCTAAATTATCAGTTGCAGAATTACTGGATGCGATTTCTTCCCTCACGCTAATAGAAGCGTCTGAGCTTGTAAAAGCCATGGAAGAGAAATTCGGTATCTCGGCGGCGGCGCCGGTTGCAGTGGCTGCCGCAGGTGCGGCGGGGGCCGGTGCGGCTGAAGCGGCGGAAGAAAAAACCGAATTTGATGTAATTCTTACCGGTTTCGGTGACAACAAGATCAATGTCATTAAAGAGGTCCGTGCGATAACCGGTCTGGGTCTTAAGGAAGCGAAAGATCTCGTCGAAGCGGGCGGAAAAGCGGTAAAAGAAAAAGTTTCGAAAGACGAAGCTCAGAAAATCAAGGATCAGCTTACCGCGGCCGGAGCGTCGGTTGAGATTAAATAATCGGGTGAGCAAAAACGCAACTTATAAAGATCGAAAACAACTCATTTTGTGACAATAGGTTTGGTTGCCTGGCAGTCAAACCTATTGTCGTCTCGGCTTTCCGTTCGGGAAGACTGAAAAGCCGGTTTATGCGGGGGATGAAAAAACTGGGAGACGGAGCAGCGGAAAGCGTCTTCCGTAAGTTTAGTGATACCGAAAGGCTTATAATGACTCTCACTTTGTCCGGCGTAAATGGATCGCTCCGTATTTCGAAGTGTAACCGAGAGATGACCTTTAGTTGCTATACCTGTTTCACAAGAAGCGATGTACTGTGTAATAATAAAGTATTACCGGCCTGATCGTTGTAAAGATTAATAGGCATGCCGGTGCAGATCAAATTTTACCAGAGGATACTTTATCCATGCAGAAAGGAAAGAATGTAATAAATTTTGGCAGGATCAACTCTAAAATAGACCTGCCGAACCTCATTGAAGTCCAGTTGCAGTCATACGAATGGTTCCTCCAGGAAAAGGCCACAGCCTCAAAACGGAAAAAACAGGGACTTCAATCGGTCTTTGAGGAGATCTTTCCCATCGAGAGTCCACACGAGGACGTTGTTCTCGAATTTATCGACTATGAAATTGGTTCTGCCAAGTATTCTGAAGTTGAGTGCAAAGAGCGTGATGTCACTTATGCCGCTCCGCTCAAGGCCACCATCCGGTTGATAAAAAAGGACAGCATGGAAGTCAGGGAACAAACCGTATATATGGGAGATATCCCGCTTATGACGCCCCGGGGAACTTTTATAATAAACGGCGCTGAGAGGGTGGTGGTAAACCAGTTGCACCGATCACCCGGTATATTCTTTTTTTATGAAGAAGCCGAGCGGGCGTATAATGTACGAGTGATACCTGACAGGGGTTCCTGGCTTGAATTTGAAATGGACTCCAAGGGTTATCTGGTTGCCCGCATTGATAGAAAAAAGAAATTCTCCATAACCCTGCTCATCAAGGCTCTAGGCTACGAAAACAATGAAGATTTAATCGCGCTTTTCTATGATACCAAAACAGTCAGGTTAAGCAGTGAAGAGGCCTATGAAGCCCTGATAGGCAGGAGGGTTGCCAGGGATGTAGTAAGCAAGGATACCGGCGAGGTCATAATCGATGCGGGCGGAAGGATAAACATCGACATTATAGACCGGTTGAGGGAAGAAAAAATCAAAGAGGTCAAACTCATAGAATTCCCGAATAACAAGGATGATGCCTACCTTTATAATTCACTCGAGAAAGATGAGGCACAGAACGCTGAGGATGCGTTGCTGAAAATTCATTCACTCATGCGGCCAGGTGAACCTTCCAACATGGAAAACGCGCAGGCCGAGCTAAACCGTCTGTTTTTTAATCCGCGCACGTACAGTCTGGGATCGGTCGGGCGGTATAAGATCAACAGAAAATTCGGTTTCGATCCCTCGGAATCGACCTCCGACACGCTGACAAAAGATGACATAATATCAACGGTAAAATATCTGCTCTATCTTATAGCCGAAGCGGACGGTTACCATGTTGATGATATCGACCACCTGGGAAACAGGAGAGTGAGATCGGTGGGCGAACTTATCATGAACCAGATTAAAATCGGTTTCCAGAGGATGGAGCGTGTAATAAAAGAAAGGATGACCATTCAGGATCTCGACCTGGTAACACCGCAGGCCCTTATCAGTATAAAACCAATTACCGCGGTCATTAATGAATTTTTCGGTTCCAGCCAGTTGTCCCAGTTTATGGACCAGACCAATCCGCTGGCTGAATTAACACATAAACGACGTCTTAACGCCCTTGGTCCGGGTGGACTGTCGCGGGAAAGGGCGGGATTCGAGGTCAGAGATGTACATCCCTCCCATTATGGAAGGATGTGTCCCATCGAGACACCGGAAGGCCCGAATATCGGACTCATTGTATCCATGAGCACCTACTCCAGGATCAACGAGTATGGTTTTATGGAAACACCCTATAAGAAAGTGGAGAAAGGCAAACTGACGGATAAAATCGAATACCTCACCGCCGATGAAGAGGATAAATATTTTATCGCTCAGGCGAATGCCAGGGTCGATGATTCCGGGAACTTTTACAGAAGTCTGATACCGTGCAGAAACCGCGGCAACTTCCCTTACAAGAAGCCCAATGAAATTCAGTATATGGACGTTTCTCCCTCCCAGATTTTTTCGGTTTCTACCTGCCTGATCCCCTTTCTGGAGCATGATGACGCGAACCGCGCACTTATGGGATCCAACATGCAGAGGCAGGCGGTTCCGTTGCTTACCTCGGAATCACCTCTGGTGGGTACCGGTATTGAATCTGCGGCGGCCTACGATTCGGGGGTGCTGTGCATCGCTGCACGTTCGGGAGAGGTGACATATGCGGATTCCCGTACGATTAAAATCAAGACCAGTAACGGAGAAACAGACGAATATCCGCTGCTCAAGTTCAAGAGGACCAACCAGGGCAGCTGTTTCAATCAGACACCCATTGTTACGGCGGGACAAAAAATCAAGGCGGGGGATGTACTGGCCGACGGACCTGCGACTGATTTCGGACGCATGGCACTGGGTAAGAACGTGCTGGTGGCATTCATGCCATGGATGGGATATAACTTCGAAGACGCCATACTCATCTCTGAAAGGCTTGTGAAAGACGACACTTTTACTTCAGTGCATGTCGAGCAGTTTGAAATTGAAGCCCGCGAAACAAAACTGGGCCGCGAGGTTATTACCCGCGATATTCCCAATCTGAGTGAAAAGGCTTTCAGAGATCTGGACGCCGACGGCGTGGTAAGGGTAGGGGCGTATGTGACCCCTGACGATATACTGGTAGGCAAGGTAACGCCTAAAGGCGAACAGGACCTGACGCCGGAGTACAAACTGCTCCACTCGATATTCGGCGAAAAGGCCCGAGAAGTAAGGGATACATCGCTCCGTGTTCCCAACGGTATAGAAGGTATCATTCTTGATGTGAAGCGGTTCTCCAGGGAGAACGGTGATGAACTGGCTCCCGGAGTGGAAGAACTTGTTAAGGTATATGTTGCGACAAAACGTAAAATATCCGTTGGGGATAAGATGGCTGGACGACATGGGAATAAAGGTGTCATATCCAGGGTAGTCCCCGAATATGACATGCCTTTCCTTCCCGACGGTACGCCGGTTGATATAGTGCTCAATCCTCTTTCCGTTCCTTCCCGTATGAACCTGGGACAGCTGCTTGAGACGGAACTGGGGTGGGCGGCGCAGGAACTCGGTCTGATGATTGAAACACCGATTTTCGACGGTGCCACCGAGGCGGATATCAGGGACTATATGAAAAAAGCGGGCCTGCCTGAGGATTCAAAACAGGTGCTGCTGGACGGAAGGACCGGGGAACCCTTTGAGAACCGTGTCATGGTGGGCCAAATATACATGATGAAACTGGCTCATATGGTGGATGATAAGATCCATGCTCGTTCTACAGGACCTTACTCGCTTGTTACACAGCAGCCTCTGGGAGGAAAAGCACAGTTCGGAGGCCAGCGGCTGGGTGAAATGGAGGTCTGGGCACTGGAAGCTTACGGGGCTGCCTATACCCTCCAGGAGTTGCTGACGGTAAAATCCGATGACATGCTCGGCAGGGCGAGAATATATGAAGCGATTGTTAAAGGTATTAATACCACGACACCCGGAATTCCTGAATCTTTCAATGTTCTTATCCAGGAACTCCGTGGACTCGCTCTGGATGTCAAGATTTACGATGAAAAAGAAAACGAGATCAGCCTGTCTGAATGGAGCGAAGGATTCACCAAGCCGAAGAGGAAGATCAAGATCGATACCCTGCAGAACATTTAGGGTACCGGATGTTCCGGTTGGATGTTAATTTCAATTGAAAAAATGAAGGGACAATCATGAGGGATTTTAACGATTTTAATTCGATTCAGATAAAAATTGCGTCCCCCGATATGATCAGGGAATGGTCGTACGGTGAAGTTAAGAAACCCGAAACCATTAATTACCGTACCCTTAAGCCTGAAAGGGACGGCCTTTTCTGCGAGAGGATCTTCGGCACTACCAAGGAATGGGAGTGCTACTGCGGTAAGTTTAAATCGATCCGTTACAAGGGTGTCGTTTGTGACCGTTGCGGTGTCGAGGTCACGCACTATAAGGTGAGAAGGGAAAGGGGCGGACATATCGAACTGGCGTGCCCTGTTGCACATATCTGGTATTACCGTTCGGTACCTTCACGCATGGGCTTACTGCTGAACCTGACGGTTAACGCATTAAAATCCATACTGTACTATGAAAAATACATCGTGATAGAACCAGGCGAAGCTGAAGCCGAGAACGTCAAGAAACTGGATATTCTCGATGAGGAAAGCTTCAATTTATATTATGAAAAATACGGCGACACCTTCATCGCCGATATGGGCGCATCAGCGGTGAAAGAACTGCTCATGAGGATAGATCTCGATGAAGAGTCGAAACTTCTCAGGGCGGAAATCCTCAACAAGGAAACCAAAGTCGACAAGAAGCTCATAAAACGCCTGGAGATCATTGAGGCTTTCAGGGATTCAGGGAACAAGCCGGATTGGATGATACTCGACGTTATTCCCGTAATACCGCCGGAACTGCGTCCCATGGTGCAACTGGACGGCGGCAGGTTCGCAACCTCGGATTTAAACGACCTCTATCGCCGTGTGATCAACCGGAACAACCGTCTCAAACGACTCCTTATGCTCAGGGCTCCTGAAATTATTGTACGCAATGAGAAGAGGATGCTGCAGGAATCGGTCGACGCGCTTTTTGACAACAGCCGCAGAAAGAGGGCAGTGAAAGGAAAAGGCAACAGACCATTAAAATCACTCTCAGATATGCTCAAGGGGAAACAGGGCCGGTTCCGGCAGAACCTGCTGGGCAAACGTGTCGATTATTCCGGGCGTTCGGTTATCGTGATCGGTCCTGAACTCAAACTATACCAGTGCGGTCTTCCCAAAAAGATGGCGGTCGAGCTGTTCAAACCCTTCATCATGAAGCGTCTGGTAGACAAGGATTATGTTCAGAATATCAAATCTGCAAAAAAGATGGTGGAAAATGAAAGGCCTGAAGTATGGGAGGTTCTCGAGGAGGTCATCGCGGAACATCCGGTCCTTCTGAACCGTGCGCCGACACTCCATCGACTGGGCATTCAGGCCTTCGAACCGGTTCTGGTTGAGGGTAAAGCAATACGGCTGCATCCGCTGGTATGTCACGCGTATAACGCCGACTTTGACGGTGATCAGATGGCGGTCCATGTGCCGTTGTCCCCGAGAGCGCAGCTTGAATGCTGGACACTGATGCTTTCGGCGAACAACCTGTTGTCTCCCGCAAACGGTCAGCCTATAGTAACGCCTACACAGGATATCGTACTCGGTATTTATTACCTTACCTCGGAAATAAGGAACGGAGCCGGTGAGGGCAAATATTTTGACGATGAAGACGAGCTTATGAGGGTGGTAGACTGCGATTGGGTGAATATCAGGTCTAAAATCAAATTTCTCATGGATGGCGAGTTCATTGAAACCACCCCAGGACGAATTATATTCAACAAGCTGATTCCTGAAGATATGCGTTTTCGCAATGAGGTGGTTAACGACAAGAGACTTTCAAAGATAATCTCCGAGATATTCCAGAAATATGGTTCCACCGCCACTGTAAAGGTCCTCGATGATATTAAAGAAGCCGGATACAAATACGCCACCCTCTTTGCTCCGACCATAAGCGTATCCGATATCGTCGTGCCGGGAGTAAAGCGTGAAATTATTGCTGAAGCCGATAAAAAGGTGGAAGAGATTGAGAATGAGTACCGCATGGGATACATAACCAACGAAGAACGGTACAACAGGGTGATCAACGTATGGACCAATACCAACGAGGAAATCGCCGATAAAATGTTCGAAGAACTCTCCGGGAACCAGAGCGGTGATAACCCCGTTTACCTTATGGCCCAGTCAGGCGCTCGGGGTAGCAAACAGCAGATACGTCAGCTGGCCGGAATGCGCGGACTTATGGCGAAACCGAGCGGAGAAATCATCGATGTTCCCATCCGGGCGAATTTCCGTGAAGGTCTAACGGTGCTGGAATATTTCATTTCCACCAACGGGGCGAGAAAAGGTCTGGCGGACACCGCGCTCAAAACCGCCGATGCCGGTTATTTGACCCGGCGTCTGGTAGACATTGCCCAGGATGTAGTAATCACGACGGAGGACTGCGGAACGACTATCGGTATTGATGTGGTTCCCATAAAGGAGGGTGACGAGATTATAGAATCCCTCGGTCAGAGAGCGCTTGGCAGGTCGTTGCTTTACGACCTGATCAATCCCATAAACGGAGAAGTTATCTGCAATGCTGATGAAATCGTAACCGATGAAGTATCGGAAAAAATAGATGAATTAAGCTTTGACTCCATAGAAATCCGTTCGGTGCTTACCTGTGACGCGCGACATGGTGTTTGCGCGAAATGCTACGGACGAAACCTCGCTACCGCAACAGGGGTGAATATCGGAGAGGCCGTGGGCATAATAGCGGCCCAGTCCATTGGCCAGCCAGGTACCCAGCTTACCATGCGTACCTTTCATATAGGAGGGATCGCGTCACGGTCAGTAGAGGAAAGCGATATTCGCCTGAATTACCCGGTTTTCCTGAAAGATCTGACGTTCAGGACCATTAAAACCGAAGACAAGAAGATCATTTCGGTCAGGAGGGGATACCTGGTAGTCCAGAGGGTGATCGAGGATATTACCCTCAAAGGCGAAATGGAATTGAAAATTAAAGAAGCCGAGAAGGTATATGCCGGTCAACTCATCGGAAAAAACAAGGAGACCAAAGAAGAACTTAAAGCGAAGAGTGCAGGTATTCTCAAGCAGGAGAAGAAAAGGGTGTATATTCTCGGCGATCCTCATTCCATCCCGATAAATGTAGGAACCGAAATATACGCGAAAGAGGGAAAATTTTACGACCGCAATGAGGTTCTGGCGTCATTTGACCCCTGGCTCGAACCGATTATATCCGAATCCTCAGGAAAAGTTGATTTCGTTGATATTGAGATCAACAAGAGCCTTCGGGAAGAGATGGACCATCTCACCGGCAATATGAAGAGAATCATTGTTGAGTATAAAACGGAGAAACTGCAGCCGAGGATAGATATTTATCCTTCTTCAGGGGAACCGACGACGTACCTTATGCCCAAAGGCGCTCACCTTATGGTAAATTCCGGAGAGTCGGTTAAAGCGGGTGCGATTCTGGCCAAGATCCCCAGGGAAGTCGAAAAAACCAAAGACATTACCGGAGGTCTACCAAGGGTAGCCGAGCTTTTCGAGGCCCGTACACCGAAAGATGCCGCCACCCTTTCAGAGCTTGACGGAAAAGTGACCATAGGAGATACCTCTAAAAACCGAAGAAAAATCATCATAACCGGTGAGGACGGAGTCCAGAAGGAATATACCATACCTGCGTCCAAGTTCCTCAGGGTTCAGGACAGCGACTGGATCAATAAAGGAGAAAAGATCGATGACGGTCCTATCGATCCTCATGATATACTGAAGATAAAGGGACCTCGGGAATTGCAGAAATTCCTGGTCAATGAAATTCAGGGTGTTTATCGTCTGCAGGGAGTTGCGATAAATGATAAACATATAGAAATCATCGTGAGACAGATGCTTCGAAAAGTCAAGATTAGCGAGCCGGGAGATACGTCTTTCGTTGTGGAGCAGATCATCGATAAATTTGATTTCATCGATGAAAACCAGCGGGTCATCGATGAGGGGGGAAAACCCTCCACCGCTATGCCTGTACTCATGGGCATTACCAAGGCCGCGCTTAATACCGAGTCTTTCATCTCTGCCGCTTCTTTCCAGGAGACCACACGTGTTCTTACCGACGCGGCGATCAAAGGGAAAGTCGATCAGTTACGGGGTTTGAAGGAGAATGTGATTATAGGACACCTGATTCCCGCAGGTACCGGGGTCAGGGAATACCGGAAAGTCGATGTGTATCAGGATGTTGAAGGCGATCTGGAGGGTGTAGCACCTGAAAAGAAGATTGATGCTGAAGAAGTTATTGTGGATCAGTAAAAATTCTTGACAAAAAAGTGGTGAAAATTAGAGAGTTAAACTTCCTTTTCGGAAATCCCATGACTCCTGGCGTGTTTATCGACTAAACTGCCGTTATGCCGATCAGGATGTGAATACAGCAATACCAGTGAATTATTTATTCAGAGGATAAAGGAATGCCGACAATAAATCAGTTGATTCGTCTTGGAAGGGAGAAGAAAAGGAAAAAGTCGAAATCTCCCGCTCTTACCAACTGTCCGCAGAAAAGAGGTGTGTGTACCAGGGTGATGACGGTTACACCTAAAAAGCCCAATTCCGCATTAAGGAAAGTGGCGAGGGTCAGATTGACCAACGGTATTGAAGTTACCGCTTATATTCCGGGAATTGGGCACAACCTTCAGGAGCACTCGGCCGTTCTGGTGAGAGGGGGCAGGGTGAAGGACCTTCCGGGTGTGCGTTATCATATAGTACGTGGGACCCTTGACGCCATGGGAGTTGAGGACCGTAAAAAAGGACGGTCAAAATACGGATCTAAAAGGCCGAAAGCTTAACAAAAATTACATGTAAAGGTTATACTGTTACAGTTATAAAAGAGGAAGCGATGCCGAGAAGAAGAAGACCTATAAAGCGCGAAGTACTCCCCGATCCCAAGTTCGGGAGTACGCTGGTGACCAAGTTTGTTAACTGTATGATGTACGAAGGGAAGAAAGGAGTTTCTGAAACCAATTTCTACAAGGCGATGGAGATTCTGGAGCAAAAGGTAAAAAAGGATCCCGTCGAGGTTTTCATACAGGCATTGGAAAATGTTAAACCGGTGGTAGAGGTCAAGTCACGCAGGGTTGGAGGCGCTACTTACCAGGTGCCGGTTGAGATACGGCCGGAAAGACGGCAGGCTCTGGGTATACGCTGGTTGATCAGCTATTCCCGGGCCAGGTCGGAAAAGACAATGTACCAGAAACTGGCTTCGGAAATTATGGATGCCTATAATAATACCGGGGCCTCTATAAAAAAGAAAGAAGACACTCACAAAATGGCCGAAGCCAACAGGGCCTTTTCTCATTATAAATTCTAGCAGCAGCCGCAAAAAAGTGGAAAATAATGCCAGGGGTGGACCCTGGCTTTTATTTATCAGGAAATAACAGGAACTCGCCGGATGGCAAGAGAATTACCATTATCAAGAACGCGTAACATCGGTATAATGGCCCATATCGATGCCGGTAAAACCACACTTACTGAACGCATTCTTTATTACACCGGTAAAACCTATAAAATCGGTGAAGTGCATGACGGGACTGCCGAAATGGACTGGATGATCCAGGAAAAAGAAAGAGGGATAACCATAACGGCCGCCGCCACGACCACTTTCTGGAAAAACACCCGTATTAATATTATTGATACTCCGGGACATGTGGATTTTACCATTGAGGTTGAAAGAAGTCTGAGGGTATTGGATTCGTCTATAGCTGTATTCGACGGTGTTGCAGGAGTTGAACCGCAGTCCGAAACAGTATGGCGACAGGCGGATCGCTATCACATTCCGAGAATTTGTTTTATTAATAAAATGGACAGGGTGGGAGCCGATTTCAACCGGTGCCTGGATATGATCAAGTCCAAGCTCAATGCTCTGCCGCTTCCCCTGCAAATCCCTATGGGCTCTGAGGATTCTTTTTCAGGCGTAATCGATTTGATCGAGATGAAAGCGATTGTCTGGAACGACCAGAAGGGTGAAAAGTGGGATTATTGTGAAATTCCATCCGAGTTGAAATCAACGGCGCAACAATACCGGGAGAGGATGATCGAAATACTCGCTGACCATGATGATGCCCTGATGGAATATTACATAGAGGCCAGGGAACCCGGGGTAGAAGAAATTAAAAGGGCGATCCGCCAGGCCACAATCGCATCAAGGGTGTTTCCCGTATTTTGCGGCAGTGCTTTGAAGAACAAAGGGGTTCAGCCGGTGTTGGACGCTGTAGTGGACTATCTTCCTTCCCCCAGGGACGTCAGGGCCGTTGAGGGACACAGTATTGATGATCATGAGAAGGTAATTACGCGTGAGGCCGGTGACAAGGAACCGTTCTGCGCGCTGGTTTTTAAAATCATGTCAGACCCTTTCGTCGGGAAATTATCTTACATCAGGGTTTACTCGGGAACACTGAAAACCGGCGAACAGGTGATGAATGTATCTGAAAAGCGGAAAGAGAGGATAGGCCGGATTCTCAGAATGCACGCCAACGACCGGGAAGACGTTACTGAAGTGTATACCGGGGACATTGTTGCACTGGTGGGAGTTAAATACGCGCGGACCGGAGACACCCTTTGCAGTGAGCAGTCGCCCATACTGCTTGAAAAAATTGAATTTCCCGAACCGGTAATCTCGGTTGCGATAGAACCCAAAACAAAATCTGATCAGGATAAGATGAACACCGCATTGCGGAGGATGGAAGATGAAGATCCTTCCTTCAGGGTAAAATCGGATGAGGACACCGGTCAAAACATCATATCGGGAATGGGCGAGCTCCACCTTGATATTATAGTGGACAGGCTTACCAGGGAATTCAATGTCAGAGCAAATGTCGGTAAACCGCAGGTAGCTTATAAGGAAACCATTACCAGAAGAGTAGAGTCTGAGCATCGATACGAACGCCAGATCGCCGGCAAAGATCAATTCGGTCACGTTGTACTGGAGATGGTACCATTGAAACCCGGCACGGGCTTTCGTTTTTGTTCACGGCTTAAAGGAAAGGAAATACCTGATGAGTTCATAGCTTCGATTGAAAGCGGCGCGAGGGATGCCATGGAAGCCGGTGTGCTGGCTGGTTACAAGATGGTGGATATCGAAGTGAATCTGATAGGCGGCTCATATGTCGATTCGTCCTCGATTGAGAGCGCTTATCGAATTGCAGCCAACATGGCGGTAAGGGAAGGTGCGCGCAAAGGGGAGCCGACGTTGCTGGAGCCGATAATGAAACTGGAAGTTGTCGTTCCGGAAGAATATATGGGTGATGTCATCAATGATATTAACAGCAGAAGGGGCAAGGTGGATGGAATCAATCTGCAGGGAAATCTTAGAGTGATTGAAGCGCATGTTCCTCTATCTGAAGTTTTCGGATACGCGACAGCGGTGCGTTCATTGAGCCAGGGTAGAGCTTCCCATACCCTCCAGTTTGATCATTATGATATAGTACCTCAGAATATAACTGAGAACATTGTCGGAAGGTTGATGGGAAGAATTAATCAATAGGGGGAAATTCATAAGGATTCTAAATAGTAGATTCGGGATTAAACTGCAGGGAAATTTGGAAATTTAACACAATTACCCGGAAATAAGGAAAATTTTCATATTTTGAAATTAATTTGTTGACAGAAGAAATGCATATTTTTTAATTCATACACTCGGAATTTGTCCGGAGGAAGAGGATTTTTTACCTGTAGGGTCATTCTATCCTCATTTTTCTGTCAATAATAAGCTATCAGCTGAATTTTCGGTGGTTTTCTTTGTGAGAATAGCTTTTTTGAAAGCTAATCGGATTGAGGTGACCTTTAACCCAATTACTGGAAAATCATAGGAATAAATTTAAGGAGAACTACAATGGCAAAAGAGAAATTTGAAAGGACAAAGCCTCATGTTAATGTGGGTACGATCGGTCATATCGACCACGGTAAGACCACGTTGACATCTGCAATTACTAAATGCTTGACTTCGGCATATGGCGGGAAGAACAAAGCGATAAGTTTTGACCAGATCGATAATGCTCCTGAAGAGAAAGCACGGGGAATAACGATCGCCACTTCACATCAGGAATATGAAACCCCAAAACGACATTACGCACACGTAGACTGTCCGGGTCATGCTGACTATATAAAGAATATGATTACCGGTGCCGCGCAGATGGACGCGGCAATCCTGGTGGTGGCCGCTACCGACGGCCCCATGCCACAGACAAAGGAACATGTTCTACTCGCACGCCAGGTTAATGTTCCCTATATCGTTGTGTTCCTTAATAAAGTCGACATGCTCGATCCTAATGACCGCACTGAGCTTATTGAACTGGTAGAAATGGAAGTACGCGAACTCCTCAACAAGTATGAGTTTCCCGGCGATGAGATTCCGATCATTCCTGGCTCGGCCCTTAAAGCAATGGAATGCGGTTGCGGAAAAGCCGAATGTGAATCCTGCGGATCAATCCTCAAGCTGGCTGAAGCACTGGATACTTATATTCCCGAGCCCCAGCGTCAGAAAGATAAACCATTTCTTATGCCGATTGAAGACGTTTTCTCCATAACAGGTCGTGGAACCGTTGTTACCGGACGTATCGAAAGAGGTGTAGTAAAAACCGGAGAGGAAGTAGAGATAGTGGGTTTTGTGGAAACCAAAAAGACGGTTTGTACCGGTGTTGAGATGTTCCGGAAAATTCTTGATGAAGGCATCGCCGGTGATAATGTGGGCTGTCTGCTCAGGGGAACCGGGAAAGACGAGGTAGAGCGAGGACAGGTGCTTGCAAAACCCGGCTCGATTACTCCCCATAAGAAATTTGAATCCGAAGTATACGTACTTTCTAAAGAAGAAGGCGGGAGACATACCCCGTTTTTCAACAACTACCGTCCTCAGTTTTATTTCAGAACCACCGATGTCACCGGAACCATTAATCTGCCCTCCGGAGTGGAAATGGTAATGCCTGGTGATAATATTAAAATGACGGTTGAACTGATTACTCCTATAGCCATGGAAGAAACCCTGCGGTTTGCAATCCGCGAGGGTGGAAGGACCGTTGGCGCGGGTGTTGTTGCCAAGATACTGGAATAGCAAGTCTATTAAAAAATACTTGCAGTAAACCGGGCGTAATCTGATAGTTGTCAGGCCATTTTTAATATGGGCTGACAACTGTTGTATACATATCATCGGGTTGAAGATGAAAGAAATCAGGAATTAGTTTTTATATACAAGGGTGCTAAAGTGGCGAAGATTACAGGGCAAAAAATAAGGGTGAAGTTACGATCTTTTGATTCGAAATTACTGGATCAGTCAGCGGCTAAAATTGTCGCAACCACCAACAGGAGCGGAGCGAGGGTGGCTGGACCAATACCCCTGCCGACGAAGATTGAAAAGTTCTGCGTACTGCGATCGCCGCATGTCAACAAGAAGTCGCGTGAACAGTTTGAGATAAGAACCTATAAGCGTCTTATCGACATCATTGATCCGAATTCCGATACTGTAGAAGCATTAATGAAGCTCGAACTCCCCGCCGGTGTCTCGGTTGATATAAAATCCTAATTTTTATTGCACTGAGTGTACACCCTTTTTACTGCAGTTATTGAACAGCAGGGTTAATTTACTGATTTATGGGATATATGTCATGAAAAAAGCGTTGATTGGAAAGAAGATAGGGATGACCCAGTTCATTACCGATGATGGTTCAATGATTCCCGTAACGATATGTGAGCTCGGTCCCTGTGTTGTGTTACAGAAAAAAACCGAGGAGAAAGACGGGTATGCATCCCTGAAGCTGGGATATTCCGATGTAAAGGAAAAAAGTGTAAGCAGACCGCATGCCGCTGATTTTAAAAAGAAGACGCTACCGCTGAAAAAAGTTTTAAAAGAAGTAGAGGTTTTTGATGAAGGCCTTGAGGTTGGAAGTGTGGTGACCTGTGATATCTTTGAGGAAAACCAGACGGTCAGTATAACGGGTCTTTCCAAGGGGAAGGGATTTGCCGGTGTAATAAAGCGACATGGCTTCGGTGGCGGCCGCAAGACCCATGGTTCAGATTTCCACAGGGCTCCCGGTTCCATCGGTGCGTGCGCGTTTCCTTCTGAGGTCTGGAAGGGGCAAAAGATGCCGGGACGTCACGGAAGCAAAAATCTGACCATAAAGAATTTGAAAATAATGAAAATTATAAAAGATAAAAACATTGTTCTCATATCCGGAGCGGTACCCGGCAGAAAGGACAGCATCATTACCGTAAAGGAAAAGTAGGCAGGCTTATTATGGTTCTGGATAAATATTCAAAAGACGGTAAAGTGGTTGGACAGGTGGAATTGAGCGACACTGTTTTTAATGTGAAGATCAATGACAACCTGATTTATGAACTTATAAAATCGGCTAATGCAAACCTGAGGCAGGGAAACCATTCCACGAAAGAACGGTCATTTGTCAACGGAGGTGGTGCAAAACCCTGGCGGCAGAAAGGTACCGGTCGTGCCCGTCAGGGAAGTACCCGTTCCCCACAGTGGAGAGGCGGTGGTATCGTGTTCGGACCATCCCCTCGATGTTATTGCATCGAATTACCCAGGAAAATCCGTCGGGAGGCCTACAGGTCATTACTGTCATTAAAGGCCAAGCAGGGCTTGATTAAGATTGTCGAGGATTTTTCTGTTGAAAGCGGCAAAACCAAAGATATTGCCACGATAGGGAAAGCGCTGAATGTTGAAAAAGGAGTGCTTCTTTCGGGAAGTGAAGATCAGAAGTTGAAACGTGCAATAAGGAACATTCCGTGGTTTGTTTACAACAACGTGAAAAGAATGTCCAGCAGGGATGTTTTTTATTCGAAAACATTGCTGATTACCGAAACTGCGGTGAAGTATATCAACGAGAAGTATGCAAAAGGTGAATAAAAATGGATTATAATGACATCATTATAAAACCAGTGTTATCGGAGAAAAGTACCGAGCTGAATACTGAAGGTAAGTATGTGTTTCGTGTACCCATGAAAACGAACAAGCACATCATCAAAAAAGCGATAAAGGAAATTTTCAAAGTGAATGCAGAAACAGTGAACATTATCCGGGTAAGAGGCAAAAGGAAGCGTGTTCGCTATAACTATGGATTCACCCCTGCCTGGAAAAAGGCGATAATAACCCTCAAGAAGGGTGAGAAGATAGAAATATTTGAAAAGCAGTAGATCTAAACACTGGCAAGAGTATCGAGTCATTAAAGGAAATTATTATGGGAATAAAAAAGTTTAATCCTTCAACATCATCATTACGGTACAAAACCGTATTGACCAAGGAGGAATTGACTTCGGATAAGCCGTTGAAGTCCCTCAGTTTCGGAAAAAAGGAATTTGCGGGAAGGGGAAGTAAAGGAAGAATATCGGTACGCCGGCGCGGAGGCGGGCACAAGAGAAAATACAGGATTATCGATTTCAAACGGGACAAGTTCGATATCGAGGGCAAAGTATCAACGCTCGAGTATGATCCCAACCGATCGGCCAATATTGCATTAATCACTTACAGGGACGGTGAAAAACGATACATAATCGCTCCAGATTCCCTGCAGGTCGGGGATATTATTCTTTCGGGTGAAAACGCCGAGTACAAGGCCGGTAATTCCATGCCGCTGAAGAACATTCCCGCCGGAACTAATATTTACAACATTGAACTACATCGGGGAAAAGGTGGCCAGCTTGTTCGGTCTGCGGGAGTGGCTGCCCAGATAACCGCGAAAGAGGGGGATTATTGTCTTGTTAAGCTTCCCTCCGGCGAAATCAGGAAAATACATAAAGAGTGTTATGCGACAATCGGTGAAGTAGGGAATAAGGATTATAATAACATCACCATAGGCAAGGCGGGACGATCACGATGGTTGAACCATCGTCCCAAGGTTCGTGGCGTGGCCATGAATCCGATCGACCACCCCCTGGGCGGCGGCGAGGGAAAATCATCAGGTGGAAGGCATCCCGTTTCTCCCACCGGTTTGCCGACCAAGGGTTACAAGACCAGGAAGAAGAAAAAGTACAGCGATAACATGATTATAAAAAGAAGGAAGTAGGTATGTCCCGTTCAATCAAGAAAGGTCCTTATATCGACATTAAGCTTTTCAAAAAAATTGAGGAAATGAATTCAACCAATACCAGGAAAGCGATTAAAACCTGGTCTAGGAGATCGACCATTTTCCCTGAGATGATCGGACACACCATTATGGTGCATAATGGTAAGAATTTCATACCGGTATACGTTACGGAAAACATGGTTGGCCATAAACTTGGGGAATTCAGCCCGACCCGTACTTACAGGGGCCATACGAGCAAAGACGATAAAGTAGCCAGGAAGAAAAAATAGTCAGGGAATAATCAATGGAAGCCAGAGCAATTACAAAATTTCAAAGAGTTTCCGCATCAAAAGCGCGGCTCGTGGCAAACGAGATTCGGGGTTACTCTTTTCCCGAAGCGGTGGACGTTCTTAAGGCAATCCCCAGAAAATCATCAAAGATGATACTGAAGACCCTGTATTCCGCCGGTGCCAATGCCAAGTACCAGAAGCCTGATGTGCTCGAGAAAGATCTCTTCATAAAGAAGATAACCATAGACGTGGGACCTACAATGAAAAGATTCAGGGCACGTGCAAGGGGCAGGGCATCAAGAATCCGGAAGAGAACCAGTAATATTGTTATTGTGCTGTCGAATGAGGGTTAAGTCTGCATACTGAAATCTTTTCAGCAAGATACGGGAGAAGGAATTATTTATGGGACAGAAAGTAAATCCAACAGGGCTGAGACTCGGGATCAATAAAACCTGGGATTCTATTTGGTACGAAGAGAAAAAACAGTTTTCCAAGTACCTGCATGAAGATCTGGTTATTCAGAAGCATGTGCAGAAAAAGCATAAAAACGCCGGCATTTATAAGGTATGCATTGAAAGGTTCCCCGACAGGGTGAATGTGAATGTGCATGCTTCAAGGCCTGGACTGCTGATTGGACGAAAGGGTGCTGACATCGAGGTTCTTAAACAGGAATTGCAAAAAATTTCCTCAAAAAATGTCTATATAAACATTCATGAAGTTAAAAAACCGGAAAAGAATTCCAAGCTTATCGCAGAACAGGTCGCCTCACAGTTGGAATCCAGGTTTCCCTATAGAAGAGCGGTGAAACAGGCGATAGCCGGTGCTATCCGTGGTGGCGCACTCGGTGTTAAGGTTAATATTTCGGGAAGGCTTAATGGGGCTGAGATGTCCAGATCGGAAACCTATAAGGAAGGCAGAATCCCGTTACAGACCCTCCGAGCTGATATAGATTACGGGGTTGCTGAAGCTCTCACCACATTTGGATTGATAGGCGTTAAGGTATGGATTTACAACGGCGACATTCTCTCGAAAAAGGATGAGAATGAAGAAGACAAGTATTCTGTTAAAAGAAAAACCAAATAGTGGACACACAAATAAGAGCGTAGGGTTATTGTCATGTTGATGCCGAAGAGGACAAAGTATAGGAAATTACAGCGCGGGAGGATGAGAGGGAAAGCCCAGAGAGGTGCAACCCTCGCTTTTGGCGATGTAGCGCTGAAATCTACTGAATGCGGGTATATTTCCAGCCGTCAGATAGAAGCCGCGCGTGTGGCGATTACCCGCAAGGTGAAAAGGGGTGGAAAACTGTGGATAAGGATTTTCCCCGACCGCCCTATTACCAAAAAACCGGCTGAAACCCGTATGGGTAAAGGAAAAGGGAATCCTGAGGGATGGGTAGCAGTGATAAAGCCGGGACGTATCCTTTTTGAACTGGCAGGTGTTAGCGAAGAACTGGCAAAAGATGCACTGAAGATGGCATCATTCAAGCTACCGCTGAAAACCAAAATTGTTATAATAGAAAAGTAGTGATCAGGGTAAGATGACATGAAGGGTAAATTAGAAGAACTTACAATGGAAGAACTGGACCGGAACCTGCGGGAATCCAAAGAGGAAATCAGAAAAGAACGCTTTAAAAGCGTTACCAGCAAGGTCGACAATCCGAAAAAGGTCATGCAGTTGAAAAAGCAAATCGCCAGAATTCTGACTCTTAAAAGGGAATATGAAATAGGGATTCGGCAGCCTAAGGGAAAAAAATAATAGGGTAACGAGGTATTCCCCATATCATGGAGACCAAAATCCGAAATAAAAAGCAGTACATTGGAAAAGTAGTCAGCAATAAGATGGATAAAACCATTGTTGTTGAGCTTGAGAGAATGATGATGCATACCCTGTACAAAAAACCTGTGAAGCGGACCAAAAGGGTCAAGGGTCATGACGAGAAAAATGAATGTTCCATCGGCGATATCGTAAGAATCGAACACACCCGTCCTCTTTCAAAGGATAAAAGGTACAGACTGGTTGAGATTATAGAGAAGGTGAAATAGGGGTTTGCCATGATTCAGGTTCAAACGATGTTGAATGTTGCGGATAACAGCGGCGTGAAACGGGTGCAGTGTATTAAGATACTCGGCGGGACCCGCCGCAGGTATGCATCAGTCGGTGATATTGTGGTGGTTGCGGTGAAAGACGCACAACCTACATATGGATTAAAAGATTCCACCGGTAAAAAAGTACACGGCAAAGCGGTCCTGAAGGCGGTTGTGGTCAGAACCAGCAAGCCGGTCAGGCGCAAGGACGGTTCTTACATTAGATTTGATGATAACGCCGTTGCGATTATAGACAATAAAGGGGAGCCGAAGGGATCACGTATATTCGGTCCCGTCGCGAGGGAGTTACGGGATCGGAATTTTTTGAAAATTATTTCCCTTGCACCTGAAGTACTGTAGACAGGCGGTAAGATATGAAAACAAAATTGAAGAAGAATGACAGCGTTGTGATTGTTGCGGGGGCCGACCGGGGCAAGCGCGGGAAAATACTCTATATAGATATAGAAAAGAACCGCGTAATAGTCGAGGGTATTAATAAAAAGAAGAAATTTGTGAGACCTTCGCAGGAAAACCCGAAAGGGGGGAGCATAAGCCTTGAACATCCGGTTAACGTGTCCAACGTGATGCATTTTTGCGAAAAATGCAAAAAAGGGGTACGCGTAGGTTTTGAAATCAAAGAGAACAGCAAAATACGAATATGCAGAAAGTGCGGGAAGAGTATTGACAAATAAAGGGTGATGATGATGGCCGCAAGACTGAAAGCAGAATATGATAAAACCGTCAAGAAAAGATTGATGGAAAGATTTCAATACAAGTCATTGATGCAGGTTCCTAAACTGGAAAAAATCGTACTTAACGTCGGCATGGGTGACGGTCATTCCAATCCCAACGCTCTTAACGCAGCAATCACCGAGCTTGGGCAGATAACCGGACAAAAAGCGGTAAAAACCGTCGCCAAGAAGTCTATCGCAAATTTCAAGATACGTGAAGGTTACGATGTAGGTTGCAAGGTGACACTGCGCGGGGAAAGGATGTATGAGTTTCTTGATCGCTTGATTAATGTGGCCTTACCCCGCGTAAGGGACTTTAAAGGTCTGTCTACAAAGGCTTTCGACAATTTTGGAAACTATAATTTCTCGGTGAGAGAACAGATCATTTTTCCGGAAATCGACTTTGATAAAGTGGACAAGATACATGGATTGAATATCACTGTTGTGACAAATGCAAAAACCAAGGAAGAAACCAAGGCATTGCTGGATGAATTCAGGATGCCATTTAGGGACTAGAGGAGACTGCCGTGGCGAAGAAGAGCATTATCGCAAAAAGCCTTAGAACTAGAAAATATCAGGTGCGACAACATAACAGATGCAAGATATGCGGTCGGCCCAGGGGTTATATGAGAAGGTTTGAAATGTGCCGTCTCTGCTTCCGTAAACTGGCAAGTCAGGGTAAGATCCCTGGTGTTATTAAATCATCCTGGTAATAAATTAATGTAATGGAGCAATATCAATGAGCAGTGTTTCTGATCCGATTGCTGATATGTTGACCAGAATGCGAAATGCGGTAAAAGCTGGTCATTTCAAGGTTGATGTGCCGTCATCGAAAATGAAAGTTTCAATCGCAAGAATTCTAAAGGATGAGGGTTTCATTAAAAATTACAAGATTATTGACGATAACAAGCAGAAGATCCTGAGAATATATCTGAAATACGGCGAAGGCAATCAGTCCGTAATATTAAATTTAAAAAGAATCAGCAAACCGGGAAGAAGGGTTTATATCAGTTCTAAGGACTTGCGGCCGATCTACAACAATATCGGTATCTGGATACTGTCCACTTCTAAAGGTATAATCACCAACAAGTCTGCGAAAAAGCTGAACATCGGTGGTGAAGTAGTTTGTGAAATTTCTTAGGTTGAAACGGTATTGATATGTCACGAATAGGGAAAAAGATTATTGAGATACCCGACGGGGTATCAGTGGATGTCAGGGGAACGGAGTTGACAGTCAAAGGACCCCTGGGAAGTGAACACATGGAAGTGTTTAAGGGGATAGAGCTTAAAATCGACGGGAAGAATCTCTTTATTCATCGTAAAGAGGAGTTGGAAGGAGTCAATATGGCCGCCTTTCACGGTCTTTCCAGGGCTCTAATAGCGAACATGATAAACGGTGTACACAAGGGATTTGAGAGAGAGCTTGAAATTGTGGGGGTAGGATACAGGGCTACTCAGCAAAATAAGAATGTAGTATTTCAGCTGGGTTTTTCCCACAATGTTACCTTTGTCCCCCCGGAAGGTATTGAGGTTCAGGTTCTTGAACCTACGAAACTGAAGGTAAAAGGGATCAACAAACAGAAAGTCGGCCAGGTCGCAGCAGATATTCGCAAGTTAAGACCTCCTGAACCGTATAAGGGCAAAGGAATTCGTTATAAGAATGAGTACATACGGAAAAAAGCCGGTAAAGCAGGTAAAAAGTAATGGATAGACTTCGATTAAAAAACAAGCGCTTATACAGGCGCAAATTGAGAGTAAAAAGGAAGGTCAAAACAGATCTGACCAAATTGCGTGTATGTATATCCAGAAGTAATAATGGTTTTTATGCTCAGATTATTGATGATCTGAAAGCACATACCGTGGTATCGGCTTCGACTTTGGAAAAAGGATTCCCCGAGATGAAGAACAGAGGAAATATCGCTGCCGCGAAAGCTCTGGGAAAGCTTCTCGCCGATAAAGCGGTCCAGAAGAATATTAAGAAAGTTGTATTTGACCGTAACGGTTATCTGTACCACGGGAAGGTAAAGGCTTTCGCAGAGTCGGTTAGAGAACATGGTTTGGAATTTTGAGGTGAATGGTGATGAAAATTTTAAGAAAGAAAGTTAAAAAAAATGACCTTGAATTAAGCGAAAAAGTTGTCGCCATTAACCGGGTAGCGAAGGTGGTAAAAGGGGGGAGGAGATTTTCATTTAATGCACTTTCAGTAGTCGGAGATGGTAATGGACATGTTGGTATCGGTTTTGGCAAGGCCAACGAAGTGCCTGATGCCATTCGCAAGAGCGTTGAAAGCGCCAGAAAGAATGTCTATCATGTAAACCGTACAAAATCAACAATACCGCATGAAGTAACGGGTAGGTTTAAATCTGCAAAGGTTATACTCAAACCAGCAACCCCGGGTACCGGAATTATTGCCGGCGCATCGGTTAGAGCAGTTGTAGAGCGAGCCGGGATTTCAGATATTCTTGCAAAGGCGCAGGGTTCAAGAAACCCGCTAAACATTGTAAAGGCTACATTAAACGGCCTGATGCAGTTGCGCAGTCTGAAAGAGGTTGCAGATCTTAGAGAAATACCCCTGAATAAATTGTGGGAAGCGTAGAGGTTGTAGTGATGCCAAAGAAAATCGAAATAAAGCAGATCAGGAGCAGTATTGGGAGAAAACCGGCTCAGCGGGCAACACTGAGAGCTCTTGGTTTGAGAAGGATAAATGCAACCCGTATTCACGAAGACAATGCGGTGATTCGGGGAATGATCGATAAGGTCAAACATTTAGTCCGGATCAGTGAAATCAATAAATAACGGGTACATCGAAATGGAATCAGCGGTATATACACTGAAAAAACCCGACTCCCATAAAAATAAGAAACGTGTGGGGCGCGGTATCGGAAGCGGTCATGGGAAAACCAGTTGCCGCGGGCAGAAAGGGCAAATGAGCCGGTCAGGCGCAAAACGACGGGCATGGTTCGAGGGAGGTCAGATGCCCTTGCAGCGCAGGGTCCCGAAGCGTGGGTTTAACAACAAATTCCGTCGTGAGTATGGTATTGTGAGTATAGGCCAGATAGCCAAACTCGGGCTTGGTGAAATTTCTCATCAGGTCCTGATTGAGAAGCGTCTGGTGAAGAAAGGTGAAAAGATAAAAATACTTGGGAATGGCGAAATAAGCAAAGCGATAACAATAATTGCAGATGCATTCTCTGCTGCTGCTAAAGAGAAGATAGAAAAAGCCGGCGGATCGGCTGTAATAGGTCCGAAAAAAGAAAAATAACAGGAACTCCAGGGAAAATTCATGGCGGGAGCATTTATTAATATATTTAAGATCCCGGAACTCAGAAAAAGGGTTCTGTTTACGTTGTTTATACTGGTGGTTTACCGCATCGGCGCTCATATACCGATACCAGGTATAAATGTTGAGGCGCTTGCATCATATTTCGACCAGGCTGCTAAAAGTTCGGCAGGAGGGCTGCTGGACTTTTTCGATCTCTTTGCCGGAGGCGCTCTTAAGCGGTTTACCATTTTTGCCCTGGGTATAATGCCCTACATATCGGCGTCTATTATTATGCAATTGCTAACAGTAGTAATACCTGCGCTTGAGCGGTTATCAAAAGAGGGCCAGGAAGGTTACAAAAAAATCAACCAGTACACACGTTACGGCACTGTGTTGCTCTGCGCGATTCAGTCAATGGGATTGACCTTCTGGATGCGTTCGATGTCTTCTCCCAAAGGGACTGTAGTCCCGAAGGATTCGGGAATCGGATTTGTCATCGTTGCGGTCATTGCCATTACTACAGGGACAATGGTGCTGATGTGGCTTGGTGAAGTTATTACTGAAAGAGGTATTGGTAACGGGATTTCTCTTATCATTTTTGCCGGGATTGTTGTTAGAGTCCCCGCGGCCTTTATGGATACCATGAACAGGATAATATCCCGAAGCGATCCCATTATAGGTGTGATGCTGATAGGGATATTCATTGCGGTAGTCGCTGCTTCAATTTTGTTGACGCTTGGGATCAGAAAAATACCGGTCCAATACGGGAAGCGTGTAGTCGGAAGGAGAATGGTACAGATGTCGTCACAGGCGATTCCGCTGAGAGTAAATGCAGCAGGGGTTATACCAATTATCTTCGCTTCATCGATTATCCTGTTCCCGGCCCAGATAAGTAACATGTTCGGCGGCAGCAAATATGCCATACTGACCAAGCTGCAATACTGGCTTTCTCCGGGGCATGTCGTTTACATGGTTTTTTACGGGGCCCTGATAATCTTTTTCTGCTACTTTTACACTGCAATACAGTTTAACCCTGTGGATATTGCTGAAAATCTGAAAAAGTATGGAGGATTCATCCCTGGGATCAGACCGGGTAAAAATACTTCGGATTATATTATGACGATTCTGAACAGGATAACATTATCAGGATCGATTTTTCTTGCGTTTATTGCGATTGTTCCCGATTTTATTATTCGGATATGGCCAGAAGAAGTTTCTCCTGAAATGGCATACCTGTTCGGTGGTACTTCACTGCTTATTATAGTCGGTGTCGCGCTAGATACATTGAAGCAAATAGAATCACAACTGTTGATGCGTCATTATAACGGTTTTATAAAAAAAGGCCGTCTTAAGGGACGTTATTGATGGTGAACACGAAACCGGTTCTACAGATAGAGATGTGGGAATTTACATTTATAATCAGGAAGAAATACGATTAATCGAAAGGGCCTGTCTGGTTACTGCGAGGGTCCTTGATGAAATTGAAGGTATTATTCAGGAAGGAAGCAGCACCTTTGAGATAGATGTTCTTGCTCGAGAGGTAATCAGGAAGCATGATGGCAAGCCGGCGTTCCTGGGGTACAGGGGATTCCCGGCAGCGTCTTGTATATCTGTCAACGAAGTGGTGGTTCATGGAATACCCGATAAAAGGACGAAGTTGAAAAGTGGTGATATAGTAGGTGTAGATATCGGGGTTTTACTGGAAGGTTTTTTCGGGGATTCTGCCAGAACCTATAAAGTTGGCAACGTAGATGCGAAAGTCGACCTGTTGCTGAATGCCACGCGGGAGTCTTTGTATAAAGGGATTGAACAGTGTATTGAAGGGCGGCGAATATCGGATATTTCAAATGCGGTTGAGCAGCATGTAAGGAAGTATGGTTTTACCCCGGTGAGGGAATTTGTAGGGCATGGCATAGGACGGAATCTGCATGAAGAACCCTCGGTTCCGAACTTTGGATCACCCGGGAAGGGCCCCAGAATTCGTGAAGGTATGGTTTTTGCTATCGAACCCATGATAAATATGGGTACCCATAAAGTAGAAGTACTGGATGACGATTGGACGGTTGTAACCAAGGATAGAAGTCTTTCGGCCCATTTCGAACATACTGTTGCCATTGTGGAGGGGAAAGCGATAGTTTTAACCAGAGGAAAACATTTTAATTAGCGTAGAGAGAGTGTATGCCGAAGGAAGAACCGATAGAAGTTGAGGGTGTGGTAGTGGAACCGCTACCCAATGCCATGTTTCGCGTCAAGCTCGATAACGGTCATGTTGTGCTGGCGCATATTTCCGGTAAGATGAGGATGCATTATATTAGAATTCTTCCAGGTGACCGCGTTACGGTTGAGCTTTCTCCTTATGATCTGAGCAGGGGACGCATAACCTACAGGTCAAAATAGGACTAATGCCTGGAAAACCAGCTATAATCAGGGGTTACAAGAAATGAAAGTAAGAGTATCAGTCAAAAAAATATGCAGTGAATGTAAAATCATAAAAAGGCACGGGGTGGTCATGGTGATATGTACAAATCCCCGTCATAAACAACGGCAGAAAAAACGGACGGCGAAATAATATCCGGTTCATTTTATAAGTAACGAGGAGAGTTGACGTATGGCACGTATTTCAGGTGTGGATTTGCCGAATGTGAAAAGGATAGAAGTAGCGCTTACGTATATTTACGGTATAGGGATTTCTACGGCGCAAAGTATATTGAAAGATACAGGGGTTAATCCTGATACCAGGGTGAAGGATTTAACCGATGAAGAGATAAATGTTTTAAGACAGTCTATAGAACGCAATCATAAAGTAGAAGGTGATCTTCGTACTGAAATTGCGATGAACATCAAACGATTAATGGATATTGGGTGCTACCGGGGGATCAGACACAGACGCGGCCTGCCGGTCAGAGGTCAAAATACGAAAAACAATGCACGCACCAGAAAAGGAAATCGTAAACCCTTGCTGAGTAAGAAAAAGAAATAATTAAGGAGAAACGGGCGTGAAGCAGAAGAGAACCAAGAAAAAGGAAAAAAAGAACGTCCCGGTGGGGAAAGCCTATATACAGGCCACCTATAACAATACCATAATCACACTTACGGATATGCAGGGAAATGTCATCTCGTGGGCTTCATCAGGAGGAGAAGGCTTCAGAGGATCGAGGAAATCAACCCCTTTTGCGGCACAGATGGCGGCTAAAGTTGCGGCACAGAAAGCAATTGATTCAGCGGGTCTCAGAACGATTGAGGTGATGGTAAAAGGGCCGGGAATAGGACGTGAGGCGGCCATCCGGTCTCTTTCGCAGGCGGGATTGTCTATTACCAAGATAAAGGATGTTACCCCCATACCTCATAACGGGTGCAGACCGCCTAAACGAAGACGAGTTTAATATTTACACGAGGGTAAAATGGCAAAATATACTGATGCGTCATGTAAGCTTTGCAGGCGGGAAATGACACCTCTGATGTTGAAAGGGCAAAGGTGTTTTACCGATAAATGTGCTATAAAGAAGAAGAAATACCCTCCCGGCCCCCCAAGGAAAAGAAGGGGGAAGCTTTCAGAGTATGGTGTTCAGCTGAGGGAGAAGCAGAAAATCAAGAGAAGCTATGGACTCCTGGAGAACCAATTCAGAAGGATTTTTGAAGAGGCAAACAGGATCAAGGGGATTACGGGCGATAATATGCTGTCACTGCTCGAACGCAGGCTTGATAATACCCTCTACCGTATAGGATTTGCATCGTCCAGAATGCAGGCACGCCAGTTTATTCAGCATGGACATGTAATGGTTAACGGTGGATTGGTCGATATTCCTTCATTTACCGTGAAAGCGGGGATGGAAATCGAAATACATGAAAAATTCAAAAACAATGTAGTGATCGAAGATTCAATTAAGCTTGCAAAAGCCCTAAGTTCGACCCCTGAATGGGTGGAAGTTGATTTTGAGAATAGAAAAGCCAAGGTGCTTCGAAATCCCACTCGTCAGGATATAACCGCACCATTTAATGAACAACTGGTGGTTGAGCTTTATTCCAAGTAATCCTGTTGATTGCGGCTGTGAGTAATATCTTGTTTGTATTTGTTATTTCTGGAGGTTAGAATGGCCCCGAAGAACCTTTTGAAAGGGTTTAAGCGACCGAGTAAAATAGTATTTGAACATGATGAGTTGCAGAAGGATTTCGGACGGTTTATCGCAGAGCCTTTTGAAAAAGGGTTTGGTTTGACTGTCGGCAACTCACTGCGCAGAGTACTTTTATCATCTATTGAGGGCGCTGCAATTACCGCCATAAAAATTGAGGGAGTACCCCATGAATTTCACTCAATTGATGGTGTGTATGAAGATGTTGCTAAAATTATTCTTAATCTTAAAAAGTTACGGATTAAGTATCATGGTGAGCTTCCCAAGGTACTGCACCTGGTAAAGTCTGGTGCTGATGATCTGAACGGTGCGGATTTTAATATTGATTCTGACATAGAAATCATGAATCCTGAATTAAAGATTGCGACCCTTAATGATAAGGGCAAGATTGATATTGAGATTCAGGTCGAAAAGGGGAGAGGATACATAGCCGCGGAGCTCAGTAAGAGCAATACGGAAACTATCGGTGTTATTCCCATTGATGCGATCTTTTCCCCGGTAAAAAAGGTAAATGTCAAGGTCGAGGATACGCGGGTGGGACAGCGTACCGACTACGATAAACTGATTATTGAAATATGGACAGACGGCTCAGTTTCACCTGACGATGCTCTGGCCCAGGCTGCGAAAATAATCAAAGACCATATGACCATATTCATTAATTTTGAAGAGGATATTGAAGAAGAAGCCGAGGTTGTTGATGAAAACCTCGAAAAGATCAAGAATACTCTTTCTAAATCAATCGATGAACTCGAGCTTTCGGTAAGATCATACAATACTCTGAAGAGTCTTGATATCAGCGATCTGGAAAATCTTGTGCGAAAAACAGAGGATGAACTCAGGAAGTCCAAACATTTCAGCGATCAGATTTTAAAGGAAATTAAGGGAAAACTTGAAGTATATCATTTGAGCCTTGGATTAAAGGAATAAGTTAGGGATACTGAAGATGAGACACAAGAGTGGTGTGAAACAACTGGGTAGATCTCATGCCCACAGGAAGGCGATGTTTTCCAACATGGTGACCTCGCTTTTTAAAGAAGAGAGAATAATTACCACAAAGCAAAAAGGGAAAGAGCTCAAGAAGTTATCTGAAAAACTGATTACCAGAGCAAAGAATAACCTGTCTCTTCCTGATGATGCTTCAGACAAGAAGCTTCACAATAAAAGAATGGTATTGAAAGTAGTAAAAAACCGTGATATCTTAAAGAAGCTTTTTGAAGATATAGCCGTACGATTTAAAGAAAGAAAGGGCGGTTATACCAGGCTTTACCTTATCAGCAGAAGACCTGGAGATGCTGCTGAAATGGCGATTGTTGAACTGGTGGAGAGAAAGAAAAAATCCGAAAGTGATGACAAAGGGAAATCTACCGTCAAGATGAAGGGTAAGGATAAGGAAAAAGACAAAATAAAATCCAAACCGAAGGAAAAGGAAAAAAAGAAAGAGAAGGTGAAGAGCAAAGAAAAATAAGTTTGATATAGAGTATATAAAAAACCCCGCTTTTCGGCGGGGTTTTTCTTTTTGGTCAGGGTTTTTTAGCAACGGCTTTCAGCCGTTCTTTTTCAATAGCATGTATAAGTCGCAGGTTGTCATTGGCATCCACTTTATATTGTTCGGGAATCCGATCATCGAAAACCGGGTCCAAAGGGATGTTGGGCAGATTGTATTTTTTCTGGATTTCACCGATAAGGTGAACCTTGATGATTTTATGTATTTCGATACCGTACTGTTTCCCCAGCCTGCAATCGCTGATTGCTTTCATGTTACGTGTAATAATAAAATCCAGGTTTTCCGATGTTCGTGTTTTTTTGTTTTTTACATATTGAAAATCCTGATCGTTTAGTACATTTCTTGCATCCTGAAGTTTTTTGTAACCGTTCCTGAGATACCGTTCGATGATTTCCTTGTCTTGAAAGAAATGGTATTCCTCTTCTTTATAATTCTTGATTCCGAATACGGGATCAAAAGGCTTTTTAACATATTTGATCAATCCACCACTGCGGCTGTATTTTAGAAGAATGTCAAATGAGTCTTTAGTTGTGGAATCAAGAATCTCCTTTGTACGTTTGATATACATTTCCGAAACAATCTCTGAAAGAGTAACGATTCTTTCTTTCAGGTTATAGAATTTTTGATAAGATGATACGAAATTCTGGGCATAAAATTCTTCTGATGCACTGGTAAACTGTGACTTGATTTCATCATACTTTTTGAGCTGGTCCGGATCACCGAAGTTTTCAACTATTACCTTCAGGCTGCGCATTACATCGAGTGTGAACACATAATCTTCCTGGGATTTGACAGCGGAAGAAACCGCCAGGAGAGTAGAGGGGTCATGTACCAGAAATGTAAAAATAAGACACCCAATGAGTTTCTTTATTCCGCGCATACTTTTCCCCGATAGATCATTTTTGTTATTATCGTCATGAAACAGCCCCATCTTGAAAATAAAATAACTGAATGCATCAATGTGCTCCCAGAAGAAGTGATTTGATCAATATAGTGAAAAAAATTAATAAGTATTACAAATAAAATCATGGTTCAAGTCAGGGATAATCGACCTGAGTAAACTTTTAAAACTAAAAATGAAAACAGCTGTATCAGTAGCGCCTGATGGATATTTAATTACTTGCATAAAATTCAAAAGCATTCTAGCGTAGACCATCCTGAATGATGGGAAAGTTATTATGACAGATAAAAAAGTATCATACCGACTGAAGGAACCCACTATCTGCCCCGTCTGTTCCAATGAATTTCACCGTGAAGAAATGCTCACCGGAGGAGGAAGGCTCATTGCGGGTAAACTGACCGATGAACTAAGACGTTTGTTTGAGAAGAACCAGAAATTCGGTGTGTTATATCCGCTTGCGTATCTGGTCACTGTTTGTCCACGGTGTTTTTACAGCGCTTATCCCAGGGATTTCCTTACATTGTCTTCCGATGAAACAGAAAAGCTGCATGAAACTTCCACGGCCCGTATAGCATCCATAAAGAAGTTTTTTGGCGATATAAGCTTTCAGGATGACCGTAACCTGATGCTGGGGGCGGCATCATATCTGCTTGCGGTGGATTGTTACACCTTCAGGGGGAAAAACGTCGCCCCCACCTTTAAACGGGCCATTTCATCAATACGGGCGGCATGGCTGTTCAGCGATCTCGCAAAAGAGATACCCGAACGCCCTTACAAAAAGGTGTCTGACTTTTTTTATCAGAAGGCATATCAGTTTTACGCTCAGTTGCTGGAAATTGCCCAGACGGGGGCTGAACCACTGGATGCCGCGGGGAATATGGGTCCTGATTACGACAAGAACTGGGGATATGACGGAATCCTCTATATGAACGCGATTCTTACCGTAAAGGTCGGGATTCTGGAAAAAGACGTCAATAAGAGAATTGAAAACTTCGAAAGGACCAAACGGTATTTAAGCCGGCTATTCGGATCGGGGAAGGTCTCAAAATCGAAACCGGGACCCCTGATGGACATGACGAAGGATCTATACGACAAGATGAATGAACTTCTGAACCAATGGAAAGAGGAAAGCGGACAGGCAGTCGCAGAATAGCCTTGCTCATCCAGTATGACGGGACCGCTTTTAACGGCTGGCAGGTACAGAACAGGGGGAGGACGGTACAGGGGGAAATTGAGGGCGCCCTTAAGGTTCTTGCCAGAGAGAGCATAAGGATCACCGGATCCGGACGTACGGATGCCGGGGTCCATGCACTGGCTCAGGTTGCGCATTTTGATTTGAACGGTATGATCCCGCTGGAGCGGATCTGTATCGGATTAAACGGGATTATAAACAGAGACGTTTCGATACTGAACGCGTACCATGTGCCTGACGGTTTCAATGCGCGGTTCAGCGCGGTCAGCAGGGAGTATACCTATTTAATATACAACCATCCTCAGCGCAGTCCCTTCATGCGGCATCGCGCCATGTGGGTCAATTTCCCCATTGACCTGGAGCACATGAGGATCGCGTCATCATGCCTCACCGGCGAAAAGGACTTCGAATCTTTTTGTAAAAAAATATCCGCGGAATGCGGCACCGTTAGAAAGATAGAGTCCATCGATATTCACAAGATTGAAAACCTGATCGTGGTGAAAATACGGGGGAACGCTTTTCTGCATACCATGATCAGGGTAATCATCGGGACCCTGATCGCTCTGAATAAAGAGAAGAGGGATCCATTATACATGCACCACATTCTGGAACAAAAAAACAGGGACCTTGCAGGGGCGACCGCCCCTCCCTACGGACTTTATCTTTCGGATATAGTATTCGATCCTCCGCTTTCATCGATGAATTCCGCCTTTAAATAATTTATTGACATAAAGTTCCGTATTCATAATAGTACCTTGATTTTATGCGGTTGTATGGTCTGTTTTTGCGGTAACCAATCATTAAATGAACTGTCGTATTATTGAATATTCGTCCGCGGCTGAAGGTGTTGCGACCTTTTCCGGGGAACGAATACGGATCGTTCAATGTGCGCCTATTTCTCCATTGAGGTGTGATATCTTATAATGAAATATATACTCAGGGTTGCTCTGGTCGGTTTCGCTGTGTTGTGGATGGTCCCCGCCCATGCGCAGCGAAAGGGAGCGGCCGATTACTTTCTGAACCCGCAGGTGGGGCTCTGGTTCGGTCCGGTGACGCCGGTGTACACCACCGCCGATGACGTCGACACCAACCTGGGCGGAGGGCTGTTCTTCCGTTATAACACCCCTTACCGGCCGCTGAAGATCGGTCTGGACGGATCGTATCAATGGTACAGCTCGCGTGGTGTGAACTCCCTTACCCTTTGGCCGGTATATGGAAGCGTGCTGTACCGTCTCCCCATAAAATTCGCGCTGACCTTTCAGGTAAAGGCGGGGGCCGGAGGGTGCTACGTGAAAGTCAAACCCGATGACGTGCGCCAGTGGGACCCCATGGGGATGGTCGGGTTCGAGACTTCTTTCCCGGCGGGTAAATACGTAAATATAGGATTAAGGCTGGAGTACCAGTATATCTACGAAGGATACATACAGGGTGCGCGGAGAAACGGCCATAGCGTGGTAACCGGCATCACCCTTTATTTCAATGTGGGTGGGAAATGAGTTTTTTCAATAAGATTTTCAAGGTCTTAATGTTAATTGCTACCGCCGCTTTTTTCTTCCCGGGCTGCGGAGACCAGCCTCTCTTCGACGAACTGGCCACCAATCGCCTGAAGGTGGTAATCAAGGGGACCTATGAGTCGAATAATCCGCGCGACTGGCAGGCGATACCGGCGGCCGATGTAGAAGAAGTTGATGACCTGGCATTTTCCGCTTCCGCTCCTACAACTTTCATGCTGGATATCGCCGAACTGCAGTTGGACGGGAAAGAGTTCGCCCTTTACCGAAAGACCTATACCATCGCCGTTACTGACGCCGATCCGTTTTTCAACGGTACCGGGGTCCTTTATGAAAACGACGACGTGCCCGACAGGACCTATTCTTATGTGAGCATGTACATCCGTAAAATGATCTTCAACAACGCCCGCAAGTACCATTGGATCGACAACGGCGATCCCCTGGACGGTGATGGCACCTGGTATGACGACGGCCCCGCCGAGGTCATTTTCAAGGAGAATACGGTGGAGGGCTTCGATTTCAACCAGCTGCAGGTGAACACCTACTATGATTCCCTGCGGCTGGAATCGACCGAGATCAACCGTATCTTTCCGCTCAGTATACCCATTGACGGGAACCTTGTCTATGACCGGGACAACCCAGAGACCGTGCTCGAGATACGGCTGGTAATCAAAAACTTCGTTAAAAGATACGAGTATGATTATTTATCGGATTACCGGTATGCGTATCACTTCTTCGGGCTGTCCGACTGGCTGAGGGACGTCAGGGCCGGCGATAAGTATTTCGGCGGGAACCTGCACGCCGTGGCGCGAACCTACGTGCCGGGAAAGACGGTAACACTCCAGGGAACTGCGGCTACCGGCAGCTATGTGATAGCCTTTACCGAGGGTACGATCGATGATTATACCATGACGCTGGCGGAGTTAACCGGCCGGCCCGCACGACCGGCATACGATGCGCCTATAGCGCCGAACACGGTCGTTCCGGGCGATCTTGAATCGTATCTGGATTATTATTTAAAGTATGAGAAATATAAATTAGATTATAATACTTTTATTACAAACGTAGATAATGGTAATTATGCTACCCTGTGGGACACGTATGAGGCGCCGTTGAAGACCTATAAAATTCCGCCGCTGGTTACGTGGACGGGAATAAGTACAACTTTTACCCTGGAAAATGTTCCAGTGGGGAAAACATATTATGTGTATCAAACCAATGATGCAATCGGTTCAGGTGAATTGCCGCGTGACGTGCAGTTCACATTTATTGGGAGTGCGACGGTTTCAGAAAATGATGTCGGATTAACTTTACCTGTTCCTTATCCTTAAACTATTCTACTATGGATGATGGTTAAAGCTTATGGCTGAAATGAAAATCATCGTACAAAAATACGGCGGCACGTCGGTGGGGACTCCCGAGCGCATAAAAGCCGTGGCGGAAAGGGTCAGATCATACGTTAAAAACGGGTATTCGGTGGTGGTGGTGGTCTCGGCCATGGGTAAGACCACCGACTCGCTGATTAAACTTGCCGGCGAGATAAGCGCAAACCCCTCGGGCCGGGAAATGGACATGCTGCTCTCGACGGGTGAGCAGGTATCCATCGCGCTTTTGGCCATGGCGCTCCATGAGATCGATATCGACGCGATCTCGTACACCGGCAGCCAGGTGGGGGTCGTTACCGACAATAATTATTCCAACGCCCGTATTGCCAGCATCTCGACCGAAAGGATAGTGAAATCGCTTAAAGAGAACAAAGTGGTCATAGTGGCGGGGTTCCAGGGTGTCGACAGCGAAGAGAACATTACCACCCTGGGAAGGGGAGGCTCGGACACCTCGGCCGTCGCGCTGGCAGCGGTGCTGGGCACCCGGGACTGCGAGATCTATACCGACGTGGACGGCGTGTATACGGCCGATCCCCGGGTCATCACCAATCCGAAAAAACTCAAAGAAATCAGCTACGACGAGATGCTCGAACTTGCCAGGCTGGGCGCCAAGGTGCTGCATTCACGTTCCGTGGAATTCGCCAAGAAATACAATGTGCGTCTGCACGTGCGGTCAAGTTTCAATTACGAAGAGGGGACCATCGTGATGCCCAAGGAGGAAATGATGGAAAAATTCGTTATCAGCGGGGTAACCCATAAGACCGATGAGGCCAGAGTGAACATCAGGGACATTCCCGACAGGCCCGGTGTGGCGTCGACACTGTTCAGCAAGCTGGGAGAAAACAAGATACTGGTCAACATGATCGTTCAGTCGACCGGACAGGACGGGAAGGCGACCATATCGTTTTCCGTATTGAAGAAGGACCTCAAGAAGACCCTGCAGCTGTGCGATGAGATCAAAAAAGAACTGGGCGCCTCGGGTGTGGACTCTAAAGAGGATATCGCCGTGGTATCGGCGATCGGCGTGGGAATGACCTCGTCATACGGTGTGGCGGGACGGATGTTCAGGGTGCTGTCGGAACACGGCATCAATATCGAGATGATCTCCACCTCGGAGATCGGCATCTCGTGCGTTATCGACGCGAAGTACACTGAGCTGGCTTCGAAAGTGATTCATGCGGAGTTCCTGGGATAGGCCATGCTGAAGGTGGGGGTTCTGTACGGGGGAAGGTCGGGAGAGCATGAGGTCTCCCGGTGTTCGGCCGCATCGGTCATTGCCGCGCTGGATCCTGCCAAATATGAAATTCTGGCCATCGGTATAGATAAGGACGGTCGATGGTACCCGCAAGTATCGCCTGAAATAGTGGAGGACCGGGACTTCGGGAAAACGGTTCTTATCAATAAAAAAGGGAGCTGGCTGGTCAATCACTTCGAAGACAAGGGCAAGCTTTGGCTCTACAACCGGGAAGATGGAGATGAAGCGTATGTCGATGTGGTGTTCCCCGTGCTGCACGGCACCTATGGAGAAGACGGTACCCTGCAGGGACTGCTGGAGCTTGCCATGGTGCCGTACGTGGGGGCCGACATGGGCGGTTCCTATATCGGGATAGATAAAGATGTCACCAAGCGGTTGCTGGAAAACGCCGGTGTGCCGGTGGTCCCGTGGATAACGACAACCGGGGACGACTGGAAGGTTGGCGCAAAAAGTATAATCCGGGACGCGACAAATCGGCTGGGGCTTCCTCTGTTCGTAAAGCCGGTCTGTGCCGGCTCTTCCGTTGGTATAAAAAAAGTTAAGAAAGAGGATGATCTCGGGGAAGCGGTGGAGTTCGCGCTTCGTTACGACACGAGGGCCATAATCGAAAAAGGCATAGAATGCCGTGAAATCGAGTGTTCGGTGCTGGGGAATGAACACCCCGAAGCTTCAATGCTGGGAGAGATACTGCCGCATCATGAATTCTATTCCTATGAGGCCAAGTATATCGACCCGAACGGCGCCGAACTGAAAATCCCGGCAAACCTGGACGGGGTGCGTGCGGCTGAAATCAGGAAAACCGCGATTACCGGGTATAAGGCGCTGAACTGCAGCGGTATGGCGCGGGTGGATTTCCTCCTCGATAAAAAGACGAATGTGTATTATCTGAATGAAATCAACACCATACCGGGATTTACCTCTATAAGCATGTACCCGAAACTCTGGGAGGCCACAGGGTTAAAGTATGACGCGCTTATAGACAGGCTCATCTCGCTGGCCATAGAACGTCACAGGAAAAAGGCCGCGGTATGCACCGAACTCGGGAAGATTGACTGATGCAAGAAGATGGAACTGCTCTCTAAAATAGTTTTCTGGGTATTGATCCCACTCGTTATCGTGTATTTCCGTGTTAAGAAAAAATACGGTACCGCTTTTGCCCTGGGTATGGTCGCTACTTCGCTTTTTTTCGGACTGCTGGCAAGCCGCTCTTTTATCGAGAAGCCCTATGCCCGTGTTGTACGTCTTATGAACGAGAACCGTTATGAAGACGCGAAACGGGAGTTGCAGTATCTGCTCCAGAAAGATCCTTCCGAAGCGCAAAAGATAGATCAGGGGAAAATTCTTAATCCGGTAATGTATAAAAGAATTAAAGATGACCTTTCGAGTTTCTATCTATCCGTTGCCGGTAATATTATCAGCAAACATGAAGGTAAATATGATCCCGGGTGCGGGGAGGAAAAGCAACTGTCTGAAAAAGGCAATGAGATAACACATGCGTTGCGCCTGATTGAAATGGCCCAAAGCATGGGACCTGGCGGTGATGTTCTCAGGAACAGGGCATTATCGATAAGCGACAGATACACCATGCTCCAGGAGCACCTTAAAAAGAAGTGTCCTGCCCAATGAGTGGTTACCCTGACACCTGCTGTGCCGTTCTGTTTGATATGGACGGTGTGGTGGTCGACTCAATGGAGCATCATGCGCGCACATGGATTAAAGTCTTCAGCGAATACGGCGTTTCGCTGACACGGGAAGATATCTTCCAGAGGGAGGGCATGTCGGGGCTTTCCTCAATAAAGGACATTTTCAGGGAAAAAGGCTATGAGGTGCCCGGGGGGGAGGATTTAAAAAGACTGCAGGAAAAAAAATTGGAACTCTTCGAACAGCATCGTATATCGCTGTATCCCGAAATCAGGGAAATCCTCGATCTGGTAAGGGGCGCCCGGCTCCCCATGGCACTGGTAACCGGTTCCCTGCGACGCTCCGTACGGCATGTACTGCCGTCGGATATAATGGTTTACTTCAGCGCAATAATCACAGTGGAAGACATTGAGAACGGGAAGCCGGCTCCCGAGCCTTATATAAAGGCTATGGAAAAGCTCTATTGCCACGGAAAGAGAGCAATCGCCGTGGAGAATGCGCCCCTGGGCATCGCGTCGGCGAAAAGTGCCGGTCTGGAATGCTATGCCCTTGAAACCACGCTGAAAGCACACCAACTTGCCGCGGCGGATAAGATATTCACTGATCATCATGCCCTGTTTATGTACATGAAGGAAATGCTGAAATAGTGCACGATCGGCGTTTCGGTTCGCACGTCGATTCATTGTTTTTTCATTGACAGGGGAAATCAAACCCTGTTTCTGTAAGCATACGGTGCGTTATCAGTAGTGTTATGGCTATCAGGCCGTTAAAACTCACGCCTATCTGGAAAAAGACATGACCCTTACGTGGATACCTAACTCCCTTACCATGGGAAATCTGTTGTGCGGATTTATATCGGTTATCTTTGCCAGCCAGAACACTTTACAGTCCTATTTCATAGCGGGTCTGCTTATTCTCGGCGCCGCCCTGCTTGACGGTCTGGACGGTCAGGTCGCGAGGGCGCTGAAAGTCGAAAGCGAGCTTGGGGCCGATCTGGATTCACTGGCTGATTGCGTTGCTTTTGGTGTTGCCCCCGGATATCTCGCCTACAAGGCGTATTTTGCCGGTATGTTTCTTTCTGTCCTTGGAAGACCGGTTGATTTCGGCATTTTTATCGCTTCCATTTTTCCGATTTGCGCCGCCTATCGTCTGGCGCGATTCAACGTGAGCCATGCGCATGATTCATTTACGGGATTGCCTGCTCCCGCGGCAGGGGTGATTATAGCCCTGGTTCCCGTCTGTTTTAAGAATATACAGTTGCCGAAAGTGCTCTTCGCGGTTTTTTTCTGCCTGGTGGGAGTACTCATGGTCTCCACGTTCAGGTATTCAAAGCCGCAGTCAGGGTACGTCAAAAACATATACGGGATAAAACTGGTTATTCTGATTGTGGTGCTGGTAATGCTGGTTGTTTTTCTGAAACAGTGGGCGGTTTTTGTGCTTATATCACTTTATCTGCTGTCGGGTATCCTCAGTTTTATCATTCAGTTTATTCAGGAACACAAATACTGAAAATTCATGGCAGACTTCAGCCATTACAGCCCGGAGGGGCGATCCAGAATGGTGGATACCAGCGGAAAGCAGGTTTCTTCACGGCTTGCGAGAGCGATTGGATTTGTCTACATGCGGTCTGAGACAATGGACATGATTGAAAAACATCTGTTACCCAAAGGCGACCTGTTTGAGGTCGCCAGGATTGCGGGGATAATGGCCGGTAAAAGCACCAGTAACCTGATACCGATGTGCCATCCTCTTCAGATTAATTTTATCGATGTGCAGGTGGCACTGGACAGGCAGGAGGGGGGCATCCGCATAGAGTCTGAGGTGCGGGTGGAAGGAAGGACCGGCGCCGAAATGGAGGCGCTGACGGCGGTAACAACTGCGGCACTGACAGTCTATGACATGTGTAAAGCGGTGGACACCTCAATGGAGATTAGGGGTGTTCGTCTGATCGAAAAAAGAGGTGGGAAAACGGACCTTATTGCCTGATGAAAGAAAAAATAGTAAAAAACAGGCTGGTGATATTGCTGGAGGATACGGTTTTTCTGGGGAACGGTTCTCTTTATGATGAGATTTCCTCCATGATACTGAAACATAATATAAAAAAAATTGCTTTTGATCTTTCAAGCCTGGATTACATTGATGATCTGAGCATGAATACCATAATAAAACTGATTGAACGATATACCCTGAAAGGGTATTCGTTTTCTTTTCTTAATCCTGGGAAAACACTATTAAAATCCATAGTGTTTAAGGACATCACCAGCAGGGTAATGATGGAGTTTGACCATCCCCCCGAGGGCAATACTGAAAAATAATAGATTTTTCGCGATTTAGTCGAATACTGTTATAATTCATTCATATTTCATAATAATAACCACTATTTTACTATAATCTCCCTATTCCTCATTTGATTGGTAATATACAAATATATATTAATATATTATCAGCACTCAATTGAATGAGTGCTGATAATTTTCTTGACCTTCAGGTATAGCTTCAAATAATAAATACGGTAATTATTTCCGGTGTTATACGACATTTC
>CAZUXY010000021.1:0-23715 GCA_964624235.1 uncultured Leptospirales bacterium
TGGGATTTGGGGTCATGCTTTTCTTCGCCATGGTTATTATGGTAGACCTGAAGTCGCCCTTCAAGGTGCTCCTGTTTTTCGTATTCATCCTCTCGGGTGTGGTGTATTACCTGCTTCGTAAAAGGTTTCTACTGAAGAGAGGGATCGACCTGGGAACGATACAAAAACGTGAAGACTGGACTGATTAAACAATGAGCACCGGGTACAAACCGGCTGAAACCGGTGTGGGGCCTCTTCCTCCGATCTTCAAAAGGTATCCTGGTCTTTCTGAAAAAGTCCCATGGCTCCCGCTGGGGACCTATCCTACGAGGGTCCACCGTCTGGGAAACTGCGGACATGACGGGCTGTGGATAAAACGTGAGGATGAGTCTTCTCCGCTGTACGGCGGCAACAAAATACGAAAACTGGAATTCGCACTGGCTGACGCGAAGGCGCAGGGGAAAAGCTCTGTGGTAACCATGGGCGGACTCGGCACCAATCACGGTCTCGCTACGGCCATTTTCTGCGGGGAACTGGGATTGCGGTGCACCCTGCTGCTCTTCGATCAGCCCGTCAACGATCATGTGCGCACCAACATGCTGCTGTTTCGCCGTTACGGGGCGGTAATGAAGTACGGCGGAAGTCTGCTGGCAACGGCGTTGAAATTTTATTCTACGGAAAGAATTATCCGCCCCGGAGCTTATTTTCTGCCGCCCGGGGGTTCATATCCGGTCGGTGTGCTGGGAGTGATCAATGCCGTGTTTGAATTGAAGAAACAGATCGACGAGGGGCGGATGCCTCTCCCCCGCCATATCATATCCCCGCTCGGGTCCAGCGGGACCGCCGCGGGTCTTTCTCTGGGGGTCATGCTGGCCGGGATGGAGACCACGGTATGGTCGGTGCGGGTAACGGTGGATCGTGCCGGTCCCTTCCCCGTCGCCTCGGCCGAAACGGTAAAAAATCTGATGAAAGAGACTCTTATATCGCTCAGAAGGAGTGCGGAGGAAGTTCCCCGTCTCGACATTCCTCCACAGAGAGTGATCGAAGGTTATATAGGCGATGGATACGGATGCGATACCCCCGAGTGCCGTGCGGCTGTCGATTTCATCAAAGCACGGGAAGGCATCGTTCTAGATCCGACCTATACCGGAAAAACCTTTGCGGCGGTAATGGATTTCATTAAAAATCCCGCATATAAAAACGATACCATACTTTACTGGCACACCTACAATTCCGCGGATCTTACGGGAGAAGCGGTGTCGGTGGATTATCATGATCTGCCTGAAAGGTTTCACCCCTTTTTTACGAAATAATGCAACGGGCCTTTCCCGCCATCTTTCCGCGAGTTTCTATCGGGGAGACCTCGTCCCGATTTGACTATTCCTGCCGTCTTCAGTATTTTGATATATTTCATTATTCTTGAAAAACCATATACGGAGAGAGAACCATGGAAAGAAAAGGAATAGTAACATTTAAAGGAGGGCCGGTGACCCTGCTGGGACCGGAGATCAAGATCGGCGACACGGCCCCGGATTTCACCGTACTGGACAATACCCTGAAACCGGTTACCCTGTCGCAGTTCAGGGGCCGGGTGGTGATCATCAGTGTAGTCCCCTCGCTGGACACCCCGGTGTGCGAACTCCAGACCCGTCGCTTCAACCAGGACGCGGCCGGACTGAACGCCCAGGTGCTCACCATCTCAATGGACCTGCCCTTTGCTCAGAAGCGATTCTGCGATTCTTTCAAGATCGAAAACGTGCTCACCCTTTCGGATTTCAGGGACCGGGAGTTCGGACGTTCCTACGGCCTGGTGATCAAGGAGCTTGGACTGCTCGCGAGAGCGGTTTTCGTGATCGACAGGGACGGGAAGGTCGCGTACAGGGAGATAGTGAAAGAGACCGGAGAGCAACCGGATTACGACGCGGCCATTGAAGCGGCACGTACGCTAGGGTGACCGGCCCGTTTTCCGCGCGGCATGGAAAGGCCGGGCGGGTTCAGGGTGAATTCTCGGGAAGCGGGGTGATGCAGGAGGGGTCATCGAAGGAAGGGGAATTTACCCTGGCGGTCACCGGAAAACCTACCATCTCCTCGGAGGGATAGGGTTCCAGCAGAGGGGACAGTTCCCCGGGTGTTTTTTCCTCCGGAGCTATCCATGGTCCTATGAGTTCCGAATGGAGTATCACGGGCATCCTGTTATGAACGGTGGCGATGAGTTCATTGGGGGAGGTGGTGATTATCGCGGAGGTGGTATACTCAACGCCGCAGGAGCTTTTCCAGATACCCCACAGCCCCGCAAAGGCGAAAGGCGCCCCCGATTGCAATCGGAAAAAATAGGGAATTTTCGGTCCGCCCTTCACCGCCTTCCACTCGTAAAAACCGGATGCGAGAATGATACAGCGACGCTTCATGAAGGATTGCCTGAATGATGGTTTCTGGGATAGTGTTTCCGCTCGCGCGTTTATCATTCCGGGACCGGGCTTATCCCCCTTTTCCCATGGCGGGATCAGTCCCCAGCGGGTATAGCGCACCGAGAAAGATCCGGTATTGAGCACCGAGGCGACCTGCCGGGTCGGGGCGATATTAAAGCAGGGGCCCTCCCACTGTTCGATATGAATACCCGCGAGGAAAGCCTCTATTTCATCCAGGCGTGATGTAAGAGCGAAGCGTCCGCACATGACTTTTATTTCCTGACTGGAATCCTATACTTTTCACGGCCGGATAGTCAATTATTATGCGGCTTCACTGTTTATATTACGGAAACATCTATCTGCAGAGAAATCGCACAATATTACCGGTTATCACACAGGGCAGGACCAGATGCGGTTTGGACAGATCATCGTAGAGGTTCATATTATACCCGGTGCAATGATACCGCTGAACTTGCGGAATAGTAAATAGCGTTTGACACTCCCTCTCGGCGTGAATAGTATTACCCCATCGGTGACTTTCAATAAAGCGAGTGGGTTATGACACGATTACACTTCCAGGGCAGGATTTTCGTGCGGCTCGTGTGTTTCATGGCGGTATGGTCTCTGATGCCGCGGCCCCTCTATGCAAAAACCACTATAAGTATTACTCCCGTTGGACCCTATTCGTTCCCCGTTCCCTCGGAAATAGTCGGTGAGGTCGAGGACAAGTCCGACCTCAACGGTCCGATAATCGCGAATTCCATGGCGCTGGCCAACATCACCGGCTATCCTGTGGGGAAAGCGCATATAGGATCGTTTCCCCATTTTGAACTGGGTATTTCTCTCGGTGCGGGTTTCACCAACATGAGATATTTTAACGATGATGATCCCGCCAGCAGCAACGGTTCCCTGCCGGGCATAACCCCCAATCCGGTACTGCATTTCGGTTTCGGCCTGGCGGGCGGATTGGATGTCATTGGAAAGGTTTTTGTGATATCCCGGTCAATGATCGATTTCAACATCGAAACCGATATCGCGACACTGACCCACTACAACATACTTTCTGTGGGAGGGAAGCTGCGGTATAATATCGTAAAAAAGCAGACCCTTATTCCTTTCATTTTCAATTTCGGAGGCGTCACCCTTTCTCTGGGGGCGGATGCCATGTACGGCGAGATCAAGGTAAACGGGGAGTATGATGCCGATTTCGGGAATATAACCATCGATGACGGAGGGGGGCCTGCCGATTACCCGGTGGAGTTTTCAGGCATCTACGACGCCAGGGTGCTCTGGGGTATCATTTCGGTTACCGGTCAGGCGGTCGCCTATTTTGATATAATGTACCTGTTCAGCCTTTATTCCGGTTTCGGACTCAGCGCCAATTTCGGGTATTTTAAAATGAGTTTCGACGGTAATGGGATCCTGACGGAAACATCGGGTCCGAACAACGTCGGCACACTGGTGTTCCAATCCACCAACAGGTACTCCCCCTATTACCTTATCCCGACCTATCTGATAGGCCTGGAGATGAACCTTTTCGTACTTAAACTTACCGGCGAAACCATGGTGAACCTCTATAACCTGCGTGATGTCAACGCCCAGATCGGGGTAAGGATTCAAATATAGAATATGACCTCCAGAGAGTGTGTGATGAAAGTAATACTATCCGCATTACTGTTTGCGCTGTGCATATCGGCACCGGCGCAATGGGCTTACCCGCAGGGCGGCAGACTGGTCGTCCACTATTTTTATGGAAGGGAATGCCCGCATTGTAAACTTTTGGAACCGGAACTCCGCAGCCTGGTAAGATCGAATGCCCGGTTGGAACTCAGGACCTATGAGGTGTGGTATAATACTCAGAACCGGGCGCTCCTCATGCGCATGGCGGGAGAAAGGGGACACACCGCGAAAGGCGTACCCACTGTTATTGTGGGGAGGGAAGTCTATCTCGGGGCAGATATAAAAAGGGTCAAAACCATGGTTGCCGGGAATCTGAAATAAGCATACCGCTTGCGGTTAACCCTATGGGTGATGTCAACCTTCGGCTGCATAAAAACCTGCACCCGCAGGGAGAAGAGTTCCATACCGTGCTGGATGTTGACCGTTTATCCCTAGGAGACAGGGTGCTTCCTCTGGCATGATATATATTAAAATGCGCCCAAACCTCCCGTGGGTGGGATTAATTTCTTGACAGTATGACTTTACCTGATATTCTATAGAATCGTTTGACCGGGTTTGCAGCCTCTGAGGGGCAGGGTGCGGTCAATAATTATGTTTATTTGTTTTTTTATGGTAAATTTCTTTACATTTTCATCCGATTAATAAATAAGTATGTAGTATCCCGCGCTCCCTTTTATGGTATGAGCCAGTCCGGGCGCCGGCATCATCATGCAGTAGGGGATCTTTCTGATTATCATATATACATACAGGGTGAGTCAATAATCCGTTAGTTCATATCATTTTTAAAAGGAGTTAAAAATGAAAAGGGGTGTCAGACAATTAATATTGGCAATAATAACAGGATTCATATGTCTCCTGATTGGGAACGTCAATATACCCGTAAAAGCCCAGGAGCCCGCAAAGAAGGATGCGCCTGCGGCTACTACAGAAAAGAAGAAGCAGACCGGGCTTATAGAAGACTGGATGAATGATTTTGAAACCGCCGAGGACTGGCGTGCCGTTTCCACCTGCCCTATCGGCGACACGAAAATACGTAAAATTCCCGGGAAGCCGCGTCCGCTTGATGATAACGGAAATCCGGTGGAATACCCCGATCAGGTTACCGACGATAACGGCGTCAGTCACAAAAGCGAATTCGTACTGGGTGTTAAAACTTATTTTATGGACCGTGGTTTCGACAGGGTGGAAGTATTCCCACCGAACGAATATATAATAAGGGGAAAAGCAAAAGAGATTAAAGTATGGGCGCTGGGAAGAAAGTTCCGGCATACGCTTTTTGTAAAGCTGCGGGATTTCAGGGGGAACCTCTACAAAATTAAAATCGGCAGACTCGATTTCTGGGGATGGAAGGAGCTTTCGGTAGTTGTTCCCGGATGGTTGCCACAATCGGCAAGCTACGCGATGCTGGACAAGAACCTGCATTTCGTTTCTTTTTTCGTGGAATGCGATACCTTCGAAGCGCCGGGTACTTTCTACTTTTATCTGGATAATTTCAGGGTGATCACCGATCTTTCCGAATTCACCGGTGATGTCTCTATTAAAGATACTTGGTAAAATTGGGGTAAGGTAAGAAGGGAGGCTTATAATGGTAATAAAATATAATAAATTTATTCCGGTGCTATTCTGCGGGGTAATAATGCTGATCACTACTATTACCCCCGACAGGGCATTGTCCAGACTGAAGACCAATGTGCCGGCGGATATCAGCGAAAATGAACTCAAGGCCGTAGTCGTTGAAGATTTTGAAAAACAATCAGAATGGATTCTCGAATCTGTTCCCAAACAAAACCCCGATCCGAAGAAGAACCCGGTCCCGGTACTGGAAATGAAATATCTGGACGGCAACCCTTCAGACCTGATACCAGAGAAATGGACACCCGACAAGAAAGGCATGGAGAAAAAACTCTGCATGGGGATCCACTTCAGGTTCAAATATCCGGGGTACAATTCCGTACACATTATCCCTCCGCCTGAAGTACAGTGGGATGATGCTACAAAAAAGGTTATGACTTATGATTCAAGATCGGGAAAAGAGGTTCAGGAGCGTGCCCTCCAGCTTCCCGGAAGGGCAAAAGGGATATCGGTATGGTTCCACGGCCGCGGGAATGATTATATACTGGAATGCTGGCTGAAGGATTATAGGGGAGATGTGCATATATTGAAGATGGGCTCCCTGAACTTTGTAGGCTGGCGACCCATGAAAGTATCCATCCCAGAATATATTCCTCAGGAAACCCAGTCGTATCCTCAGACCAGGGTCACAAAGATCATTCGTTTCGTAGTAAGGGCGACTCCCTATGCGGGTACGGATGATGTTTACATGTTTTTTGACCAGGTAAAGGTGCTCACCGATGTATTCGAAGTGAATTTCGACGGCCAGAACCTGCATAAGGTTTTTGAAGGCGGGCATAAAACTGAGGAACCGGCGACTAAAAAGTAACCGTACAGGATGATCAGCCCTTCACCGGGCAGTTATAAGAGAATACCCGTCAGATGATGACGGGTATTTTCGTTAAAAGTACTTGCAAAATTTATTAATCCATCGTAAATTTGTAGTAGTAATCTCGGTTTTTCCCGTTTAATCGGTCCTTCTACACAAGTGAAACGTAGATTAGAATTAACCGGTTGCTGTTTTCAATCCTCCCTATAAATCTGTAGACAGTGTTAAATGAAACCTTTGATGTGATGTAAGATGTTCAGGGGGGAATCGGCATTTTGCGGAGGCGGGAAAAACTACCGGAATAACAGTTGAACGGGCCGAACCGAAGGCCCGTTGCTGATAAACGATTGTGACAGGAAGTAAATATGGAAAATGAGAAACTACTGGAGAAACTGGGCTCTTTATTCAAGGAAGAGTTATGGGGCCGCATAGAGCCCAAGGATATCGGGATATCGAAATTTAAAATACTTGATGACCTTTTCAACAACCTGGTCAGCGAAGGTCTGTTTGAGGAAACGCTGACCATATGCAGGAGTCACCTAGAAGGACATCCGGATTCCATTACCGCGGCCTATCTCATCGGTCTCATTGGCTATCACCTTGACAGAATGGAAGACAAGTTCCAGTTGAGAAAACTTATCGATGTATTTCTTGAACACCACAAATGGGCGGTGGTGGAAAGAATAGCCGAGAAAATACTTGAATACGGTGAAAACAGGATTGCCCTGAAGGCACTGGCCAACAGTCTGGAACGATTGAAAAAAAACAAAGAAGCCATACCGGTCTGGGAAAACCTGCTGAAAATCGACCGTTTCGATGCCGAGGTCGCCAAAAAACTCGCTTTTGCGATTATTGATGATGACCCGGAAAAGAGTATTCAATATATGAAACTTTCCATTGAGGGCTACATCAAGAACAGCGAATACAACGAAATAACCGAGTTATGGAATAAACTGGTTTCGGTTTCATGGGAGGACATCCAGTTTTTTGAAAGAATTGAACGCATGCTGGTTGAGGCCAAACAGCGGGAGCTAACGGCAGGGCTACTTAAGACTCTGCTCTTTAAATACCGTGACGAGGAAAATCCGGGGCAATCGATAGAGATATTGAAAAAAATTCTGGACTATACCCCGGAAGACAACTCATCACGGCGGGAATTGATAAAGCTGTATGAGAAAAGATACGGCAATCACTCCCAGTATCAGCAGTTTTTGAAACTGTCAAAGCTCAATAATCTGAAATATCCGGTTAAGCATGCGATTCAGAATTTCGAAAAGAACATAATTTTCGATAAAGGCAATTACGCTGTGCATCGTTCCTGGGGGATCGGGAAGATAGTTGATATAGACAGTGAAAGCCTGATCATCGATTTCAAGGAAAAACAGGGACATCGTATGTCCATTCAGATGGCGCTGCAATCCCTTTTGCCGATAAAACAGGACCATGTTTATGTCATGGGTTATGAGGACCCTGATGCGCTGGCAAATCTGTTCAAAGAAGACTTTATACAGTTTTTTGAGATGCTTATCAAGTCATATGACGGGGAGATTTCGGTTGCGGATATTAAAAAGGAACTCATCCCGGCATATCTGGACCAGAAGAGCTGGTCGAAATGGTGGAGCAGGGCTCGCACCGATATCAAAAAAGATCCACGATTCGGCATCTCTGAAAAGAAAAAAGACCTGGTATTTTTACGGGACAAACCCATTACGTTCGGTGAGGAGCTTCTGGACAAATTTATAAACGGACCCTCTTTCAGCGAAAAAATGGATATTGCGATAGAGTTTGTCAACAATGCCGGCAAGGAGGAAGGAGCCGATATCGCCCCGTATTTTATCGATTATTATACAAAGCAGGTAAAGGAGGGGTCTCTGACCAAGCAGATACTCTCGTATTTCATACTCAACGGGCTTGCCGATTTCACCGATTCAAAGAAACTGAAACTCGATTCGATCAGATCCAAGATCGCCGACTACGTTAAGGAAAGCAAGGAACTGCCCCTTATTTCGATGAAGATATCTTCCTATGATTACAAGAAGGAACTGATAAACCTTATCGAAGAGACCAGGGATGACTGGCCCCAGGTTTTCGCCGAAATCCTTTTTGAAACACCGGTCAGGATACACAAATTTATAATCAACAGTCTTATCAGGGCCCATACGTACAATATCATTAATAATTTCATCGACAGGGCCGTAACGGGGGCGAAACAGAATCCTGAGATTTTTTTATGGGTGGCAAAAAACCTGCTCAGCCAGGCCTGGGATTACCCCTGGCTCGATTATTCCTATGAGCGACTGTTGCTGACCTTCTTCAGGTTGATGAATGAACTCAAGAAGATTGAAACAAAGGGTAACCGGCTGAAGAACATCACGGTGGATATATTGTTCGATAACGATGGTTTTGTTCTGAAAGAGATTGTCGCCCGGACTCAGCAGGCGTTTCTAGGAAAACTCTATGACATGCTGAAAGAAGTTTCGTATATCGAAGACGTACAGAAAGAAAAATTTCTGGGTTATATCAAGAGCACATTCCCGGATTTCAAGCTTAAAGTATTCCAACCCGGCGGCGAAAGTGAAGAGTGGGTGCTGGATGTGGAGAAAATTTACATTTCACGGCAGGGTTATGATAGAATGGTAGCGGCGCTCAATCAGATGGTAAATGTTGAAATGACCAATCTGAGCAGGGAACTTGGAAAGGTGTCCGACGTTTCCGGAGATATCAGGGAGAACGTCGAGTATAATGCGCTGATGGAAAAGCAGGCAGTATTGAAAATGTCCATCAACAAGCTTGAGGGTGAAATAAAAAAAGCGGAAGTGGTGAATCTGGAGCAGGTCCCCACGGACAGCGTGGGTGTCGGAACCACGGTTACCGTTGAAGACGCTAAAACAGGCGAGAAGAATGATTATTCGATACTGGGTCCATGGGACGCCGATTTCGAAAAACGAGTACTGTCTTACAGGTCCCCGATCGGTTTGGCCCTTCTGGGAAAAAAAGCCGGAGACCTGGTGAACCTTCGGCAGGGCGATGAAGTAAGGAAGCTTAAAATTTTAACGATTGAGAAATACCAGGGATGAACAGCTACACAAGTCAAGTTGAATACAATAACAATAATCTGCAGTGCGATGGAATGCTCATTGCCGACATTGCCGGCGAGTTCGGAACGCCGCTTTATCTATACAGCGAAAGAGGTTTCATTGAGCGGTACAACGAGCTTTATCGTGCCCTTTCCGGATTGGATTTTCTCATCTGTTATTCGGTGAAATCAAATGCGAATATTCATTTACTTAAACTCATGAGTGACCTGGGTTCCGGTATGGATGTGGTTTCAGGCGGAGAAATTTTCCGGTCGTTGAAAGCGGGAGTCCCGGCATCGAAGATAGTATATGCAGGAGTAGGAAAAACACCTGAAGAGATTGAGTATGCGATAGACAGTGGAATTCTGATGTTTAATTGCGAATCTTTTCAGGAAATAGAAGCAATCAACAGGATTTCCGAACGCAGAGGATATGTATCCGATATCGCTATCCGGGTGAATCCCGACGTCCAGGCCAACACACACCATTACATTACTACCGGGAAGAAAGAGAACAAGTTCGGTATATCTATAGACCTGATGCGGGAGAATTACGATATACTTAAAAGCAGAAAGAATGTGAGGCTTAAGGGGATTCATTGCCATATAGGATCACAAATTCTTGAGGTTGAACCTTTTACCGCCGCACTCGAACGTCTTATCGTGATTATCGCAGAGCTCCGCAATGAAGGTTTCCGTGAGATTGAATATATAAATCTCGGCGGTGGAATGGGTATTCAGTACCACGAGGAGACACCGTTTCCAGTCCATCGGTGGGCATCAATTATCAGGGAAAAGATACAGCCCACACAGCTCAGGCTGATTATCGAACCCGGACGTTATATCAGCGGCAATAACGGTATCCTTGTGGTGAGAGTAGTCTATAAGAAACGGAGTGAACAAAAGACGTTCCTTATTACCGACGGTGCCATGAACGACCTTATACGCCCGGCCCTGTATGGGGCTTATCAGCATATTCTCAATTGCACCATGCGGGACGGTGGTGAGGTGGTTGATGTAGTGGGACCGGTCTGTGAATCTGCCGACTTTTTTGCCAAAGACAGGGAGATTTCCCCGAGTGGAGAGGGGGATTTTCTCGCCATTATGTCCGCGGGTGCCTACGGCATGACCATGGCTTCGCGTTATAACAGTAGAAAAATGCCGGCAGAGGTGCTGATAGATTCCGACCGGAGAACCCGGTTGATAAGGCGACGGGATACATGGGAAGATCTGATCGCGAACGAGGTTGTATAAAATCTGTTTGACAAAACCGGGTCATAATCTATAGAGACCTAATAGGCCGCGATGGTGGAACTGGCAGACACGCCAGGTTCAGGGTCTGGTGGGCGTACGCCTGTGAGGGTTCAAATCCCTCTCGCGGCAATTGTGAAACGACAGAACGGGGATCTCCCCGTTCTGTTTTTTTGCGTAAAGCAATTTATATGGCATTACTACCGTGCAGGTTACAGTTTTTCCATTACTTCGATGAATTTCTCGATGGGTTGTGCGCCTAAAAGCTCATGTTTCTCGTTGATCACTATTTTAGGCACCGAGCTTACATTGTATTTTACCGCCAGCGGCGGGAACATTCCGGTATCGATCATGTCTGCCCTGATATGGCTGTTTTCGAGCGCGAGACGATGGGCGGTGCTCACGGCACCGGGGCAGAATGGTCAGGTGAGTGAGACGAGTACCTGGATATGTACGTCCCTGCCGATCTTGGTAATTCGTTCAATGATGTTTTGCGGCAGGGGCTGACGGATTCCTGATGCCTCGAAGATACTCTGGATAAACGAGTTGATTTCATATCCCCCGGGAATACCGTAATACTTGATCCCGGTATCATTGTCCTTTGAGTCCAGAAGCACGGTGGCGGGAATTCTCTCGACTTTATAATGGACCGCTTTTTCCTTGTCCTTGACAAAATCAAATCCTGTCACATTCAGCTTGTCGGACAAAGCTGAAACTTCTTCCAGAAAGGTACGGTTGTCTTTGCATGTGCCGCATTCGAACTCTTGTGTAAAATAGAGGAGATTTACTTTTTGTGTCAGTTTTGAAAATATGTCGCGAAGCTGTTTTTGGATCTTCTCATCGAATAGCGCCATTAGATGCCTCCTGATGGTTGTAATTATTGACGTAGAATGTATTCACATGCGGACAACGCAGCCTTGGCGCCCTCACCTGCGGCGATAATTATCTGTTTGTAGGGCACTGAGGTGACATCTCCGGCCGCAAATATACCTTTAGCGCTGGTACGACATGCGCAGTCCACCTGTATTTCGCCGAATTCGTTCAGTTCGAGTACTCCCTTGAAAATTCCGGTGTTAGGGATAAGTCCTATTTCTATGAAGATTCCCTGAGCTGGTATACTGATCGTGTTACCGGTTTTCCTGTTACGCACCGTTACTGAATTAACCGCCTGTTCTCCTTTAATCTCCATTATTTCGTGTTCGTAAAGTACGGTTGTATTGGTGTAGGTGTTGAAATTATCCACTATAATCCTGTCAGCGGTAAGTTCCTGCAGCAGCTGTACCACGGTGACGTGTTCCGCGATTTTCGCAAGATCGATGGCAGATTCGATTGCCGTATTCCCGCCCCCTACGACGACAACACGCTTCCCGGCAAAAAGCGGCGCGTCACATATCGCGCAATAAGCGACACCGCGACCGGTAAGCTCTTTCTCTCCGGGCACATTGAGCCTCCGCCAGCTTTTCCCCGTGGTGACAATAAGGCTCCTGGCCTTATAGGTGTTGCCGTCCTCCACGGTTACATGCTTGATCTTTCCGTCGGCAATCAATATGGCTTTCTGTCCCTCCAGAATGCCGATTTTAAACTGCTTCATTTGTTCGGTGAATCTGTTCACCAGATCCATACCGGTAATGTAATTGTATCCCATATAGTTTTCCACCGTCGCTGTTTCGGCAACCTGACCGCCGAAGTCGGAAGTAATTAGACCGGTGGAAACTCCCTTGCGCATACAGTAAACCGCGGCCGTCAGCGCGGCGGGGCCCCCTCCTACAATAAGGACGTCGTAAAGAGAATCTTGATCGAGTGCGACAGCTTTATATTCCGCGGCGGGAGATGACAGGCTGATGTTCAGTTCCATGGCGGCTCGCAGTTCCTGATAGATTGTAATGTCAAATATTTTCTGACCGGACCCAGTTGTAAAAATTTACCTGAAATCCTTTAAATTGTCAAGATGCCGGCAGGAACGGATTTTTATTTTATCAAATACATTCAATATTAGGATTATTAACCGGACCTTTAGTAAAACTATCAAATACAGATGATTCGAGTATAAAATTTACTTATACGTAACAATGACGGCTGTTTTTATATTGAACCATGGTGGTAATCAGCTACTTTTACCGTTACTAATAAATCAGTACAGTTGTTAAGCCGCACTAATCAAGGAGCATGGCATGTGTGGAATTGTGGGCATAATCAACACCGACCGGAGAAAAATAGACGGAAGTCATATACGGGAAGCAATCAGAATCCAGCGGGACCGCGGCAACGGGTTGGGCGGAGGGTTTGCCGCTTACGGAATCTATCCGGAATTCAGCGATAAGTACGCCTTTCATATCATGTTTGAAGGGAGTCGTCACAGTCCGATAATCGACCAGGTCGAGGATTATCTTGAAAGCCGTACACGGGTCTACCATTCGGAAGAGATACCGGTATATCCCAATGAAAGAATACCGGGGGGACCTTATTTCAAACGATACTTTCTCAAACCGCTGGAAGAGCAGAAAAAAGCCGGGGACACCGAGGAGGACACGGTTGTTGCAATCGTTATGACCATCAACAGGATGGGAGGCGCCTTTATAGTGTCGTCAGGAAAGAATATGGGCGCTTTCAAAGGTGTGGGATTTCCAGAGGACATCGCCGATTATTTCCGTATAGAGGATTACCAGGCTTATATGTGGATCGCCCATAACCGGTTTCCTACCAACACGCCGGGATGGTGGGGGGGCGCCCATCCCTTTACCATTCTCGACAAGGCCGTGGTACATAACGGAGAAATCACCAGTTACGGTACCAATGTCCGCTGGCTGGAGATGTACGGTTATTACTGTCTCCTGCAGACCGATACTGAAGTAATCAGCTATATTTATGACAAGCTTTCACGCAGGGATTTCCTTTCCGTGGAAGACGCGTGTTTCGTAATGGCGCCCTCATTGTGGGAGGAGATCGACAGGGAAGGCGATCAGAAAAAAAAGGTACTCAGACAGATTTACGGCCCCGCGGTAGTGAATGGTCCTTTCGGTATAGTGCTTACCCACCAGAATGGTGCCGTTGTACTCAACGACCGGAACAAACTCAGACCCGTTGTCTGTGCAAAACAGGGCAAGACCTTTTACGCATCATCGGAGGAATGCAGTATCCGGCTCCTTTCGCCTCAGGTGGATAAGATATGGTCTCCCCGGGGAGGAGAGCCGGTCATCATACGCCTGCTCCCTGAAAACGGCCGGCAGGAGGTTGCGTGATGTCTGCAATGGAACGCAACTGGAATATCATCGCGCCCTTTCATCCCGTTTTCGATCTGGAACGTTGTGATTACAGGAACGGCTGTAATATATGTTCCAGGGAATGTTCCTTCGGGGAAATCGCGATGAAGCCGGAAAAAGGCGAGGACGGGGTTGTGAGGTATCGGCCGTGGGCGAATCTGGTGGCGTGCGGTTCCTGCCAGCGTTGTGTAAAGATGTGTCCGCAGAACGCGATCCACATAGAATCCAGGCCCATGTATACCGGACATAATTACTGGACCTTTGAACAAGTGCATAATATCTGGAGACAGTCAGGTGCGAGCGGGGGAGTGCTCCTGGTGGGAAACGGGGCCACCGGACCACAACGGCGATATTTTGACCATATGATGTTCGATGCATGCCAGGTCACCAATCCTTCCATTGACCCGCTGAGGGAACCCATGGAGATCCGCACCTATCTGGGGAAAAAGGCGGACAGGTTCGGCGGCGACGTGGGGCCCCAGCTCAAGCTGGAAGTGCCCATCATGTTCGGAGCGATGAGTTTCGGAGCCCTCAATCTCAGGGTACACGAGGCCGAGGCACAAAGCACAAAGGCCGCAGGTACATTCTGGAACACCGGGGAGGGCGGTTTCCACAAGTCGCTCAGGAAGTATGGTCAGAACACCATTGTACAGGTTGCCTCAGGGCGTTTCGGTGTTTCTGAGGACTATCTCAAATCCGCGGCGGCAGTGGAGATCAAGATCGGCCAGGGGGCAAAACCGGGCATTGGGGGGCATCTGCCCGGTGAAAAGGTGTCCACACAGATATCGGAAACACGAATGATACCGGTGGGGAGCGATGCTCTTTCCCCTGCGCCACATCACGACATATACTCGATCGAAGATCTGCGTCAGCTCATTTATGCGATTAAAGAAGCGACCGAGTATCAGGTCCCTGTCTCGGTAAAAATCGCCGCCGTGCATAATGTCGCCGCCATAGCCAGTGGCATAGCCCGCGCGGGGGCGGATATAATCACCATAGATGGGTTCAGGGGCGGAACAGGAGCGACCCCTCTGCAGATCAGACAGAATACCGGTATCCCGGTCGAACTGGCGATCGCCGCGGCGGATCAGAGGCTAAGGGAGGAGGGTATACGCCAGACCGTGAGTCTTGTCGCCTCGGGCGGTATCCAGTGCTCTTCGGATGTATTGAAGTCTATCTGTCTGGGTGCGGACGCCGTGTATGTCGGCACACCGGTGCTTATCGCCCTGGGGTGCGGTGTATGCCAGCGCTGCTTCACCGGAAAATGCGCCTACGGCATTACCACCAATCGCCCCGGCCTTGCCGAAAGAATAGATGTGGACAGGGCGACGGAAGCGCTGACCAACCTGCTGCACGCGTGGGCCGAAGAAATGAAAGAGCTCATGGGTTCCATGGGCATCAGCACGATAGAATCTTTACGGGGCAACCGTGACCGATTGAGAGCCGTGGGGCTGACTCATGAGGAAATGAGAATACTCGGTATAAAACACGCAGGAGCATGAGAGGAAGGAAGTACATGGCAACGATTGAGGCACAGGGTGTTTATTACCGCATGCTTAACCGCCGGATCAGGGAAAATCTCTCGAGGGGTGATATGGAGATTTTGCTGAACAATGTACTCGGACAGAGGTATATCGGAAGCGGACTGAATGCGCATGCAAGGATCATGATCTACGGAACGCCGGGGCAGGACCTCGGTGCCTTCATGAACGGTCCGGAAATACATGTTTTCGGAAACGCACAGGACGGCGTGGGAAACACCATGAACGCCGGCAAGATTGTTATTCACGGCAAAGCGGGAGAAATCCCCGGACATTCCATGAGGGGTGGGAAGCTGTTTATTAAGGGTGATGTTGAGTATCGTGCCGGTATACACATGAAGGAATATCTCACGCAGGTTCCCTGGCTCATAATCGGGGGTACGGCCAAGGACTATTGCGGTGAGTACATGGCGGGCGGCAGGATTGCAGTGCTCAATCTGGAAAATTCTAACGGGTCACCCGTTGGATACGGTGTCGGAACCGGTATACATGGAGGGGCCATCTATATCAGGGGAAAAGTTGAACAATATCAACTCGGCCGGGGTGCGGTGTTCTCAGCCATGGAAGAAGATGATGTAGAATTCCTTGAAACCGCGCTCGAAGAATACTCCAGGGAACTGGCGGTGGATGTAAGTTTCGATTATCCCAGGGATTTCATGAAGATTACCCGCAAAGGGCACCGTCCCTTTGAGAAACTCTATACTCCCGGAATAAACATTAAAACCCACAGTCCCATACATTTGAACCTTACACCTCCCTGTGCATTCAATTGTCCCACGGGTATACCCACACCTGTCTTTTTTAATCTTATCAAAGACGGGAAAATACGGGAGGCCCAGACCCTTATGGATGAGTATACTCCCTTCAGGATGTCGGTGTGCGGGACCATATGCCCGGCCCTTTGCATGGACGCCTGCAGCCGGGGGCAGATTGACGGTCCCCTCGAGATTCAGAAGCTTGCCCGGGAATATTATCCCGATTTCAATCCTGTAATTCAAAAGGGTAAGAAAGGGCAGAGGGTATCTATAGTCGGTGCAGGACCGGCAGGGCTTTCGGCGGCCTGGCAGCTGTCACGCAGAGGGTACGATATCACCGTATATGATGCAACCGATGATCTTGGAGGTAAATTGAGGAAAGCCATTCCCAGGGAGAGGCTGGCCGATGATGTGCTGATGCGTGATATCACAAGAATAAAATCGCTCCCCATCAGGTTTATCCTCAAAACAAAGGTAGATCGCAGTGTTTTTGAGGAGATCTGCCGGAAAAGCGATGCGGTAGTGGCGGCGACCGGTGCGCATAATCCCCGGACATTGAATGTTCCCGGCGGTGAAAGAATGCTGTCGGGGCTAAATTTCCTGGTGGACATAAACGAGGGGAAAGGCATGGACCTTCACGGCAAGGAGGTGGTCATAATCGGTGCCGGCAATGTAGGAATGGACATCGCCTGTGAGTCATGGCGACTCGGTGCAAAACGTGTAACTGCCGTTGATGTTCAGAAGCCCCTTGCATTTGGGAAAGAGCTGGAAATGGCAAGAAAGCTGGGAACGGAAATACTATGGCCGAGGCACATAGACTATATTGACGATCGGCGTATATATTTCAAAGAATCCGGCGAACTGAAAGCTGATATTGTAATTGTGAGCATCGGAGAACTTCCGGCAACCGATTATCTGCCCGAGACGGTGAGTATAAGCGATAAGGGGTATATAGTCACCGCACCGGATTCATTTCAAAGCACCGACCCGAAAATATTCGCATGCGGGGACCTTGTACGGCCAGGCCTGGTTACCGATGCGGTGGGCAGCGGCCGAATGGCGGCAATGCAGATACATGCGTTGTTTTCGGGTTCTGAATTTGTTTTTCCCGAGAAGCACCTAGTACCCCGAAGAAGGATCAATACGGTTTATTTCGGCAGTGAACCCAGGGAGATAGATCGATGTATCAGCTGCGGTACCTGTATTTTCTGCGATAAGTGTGTAGAGTCCTGCCCTCAGGGCGCGCTCTTTCGCAATGGGGAAATGTTCACCATCGATACCGATAAATGTACCGGATGTTACACGTGCGTCAATGTTTGTCCGAGAGGAGCGATTCAGGGTGTAGACATCACGGAGGGGGTCGTGGGAAAAGTGTAATATAAAAAACCCCGTTGGAGTCATCCTTCGGGGTTTGTTCACGTCGGAAGAATAATCTGCTGCTGTGTTTTTGGAAAAGAAGGACGGTTTATTTTTCCCTTAAAACTTTCTTCATGCTTTTTTCTATATATTCGATGTGCTGAATAACCTGTTTACGGGCCAGCGCCGGGTCCCTTTCTTCTATGGCCGATATTACTTTTAGATGATGACTGAATATTGCCCGGGAGCTTCCTTTGACCCTTGTGAGCTTTTCCCTGCTGTAGGGCAGTGCGCCGCGGATAATTGATGAAATGGATTTCAGCAGATGAGAAAATATGGTATTGTTGGTGGCATCATAGATGTTGTTATAAAACTCGGCGTACAGTTTTCCTCCTTCCCTGGTAAAAACCAGCATGTCTATGCCCACTTTTTCTGCCTGTTCCTTGAAGGTTTTGATCTTCCTAAGCTGTTTTTCCGAGCATGTTTCCGCAGCCATGGCCGCGGCCTCTGAATCAATAATCTTCCGCACCGCCAGGAGTTCCCAGATTTTTTTATGGTCTACCGAAATGAGTCCTTCAATCGGAGAGATCAGTGCGTTGTCGACGACTGATTTCACGTATTTGCCTTTGCGGCCATGCGACTCGATAAAACCCCTGGCTTCAAGTAATTTCATTGCTTCCCTGAGAGATATACGGCTGATTCCAAATCGCCTGGTCATTTCCAGTTCGGACGGCAGCCGGTCACCCGGTTTGAGTACCCCGGTGGAAATGAGCTCAACGACCTGGCTCACCACCATGCTGGGTATATCAGGTGCTTTTTCAATTCTGTTTATCGTGATATCGATGCTTTTGGATTTTCTCTCCATTTCGGTTCCGTCTCCACTTGAGTTTGTTATCTAATCTACAATAGCTCAGGGTTCTGCACTTATCCAAATAAATCATTCTCGTTCAGGGTACGTGATTCAAATGTAAGACAAAAAACATAACAGATGAAGATTTTGTTATTAGATAGTATGTCAATTGTTTTTTATATAAAAAAATTTGTATTTTTTTCTTTATGAAATGTTGGTTTATATATTACAATACGGCTGAATATATAGAAATACGTTACCCTTTTAACAGGATGATTTAATCGCAATTCATTCTCCTTGAAAATTATCTGATTTGTAAATCCGGAGGAAGGGGAGAAAGCGATTATATTGTAATATAATATAAATATTTATATGTCAACAATAAAATAATGGGGTTTTCATGAATAAAATCCACCTTTGCTGGAGTATGCAGCGGAAAGCCGTACCAAGACACTACCCACGTGTTTTATATAAAATATTTGACAAAACCCGTCTTTTATTAATAGGATAAAGGTCACTTGGAAGATAGAATATGACATGTGGTGCAAAAAGGAATTCTGCATCGGGTGATCCAGCATCCTTATATGGTGACATGGAGGGAGTTTTATGAGGTTAAACGTGAAGCTGTTATCAGTATTTTTATGTTTGATGATTATTGGGATATTGTGTGTGCCGCTGGCATTTTCGAAGGATGTTGAGTTTCTAAACATCGAGATAGAAAAAGTTTCCCGTTACTATGAAGATCGTATTGCGTACCTGCATGTTGAAAAAGGGGTGTCTCCCAACCTTGATAATTCCATCGCGAGTCTGCTCATAATCAAAGATAAAAAGATTTATCTCCTCCAGGACGGATATGAAAATCCTAAGGATGTACAAACGAAGATTCTGATCGCGAACACGGAAAACCGGCTTCTGGGTGAAATCTGGACGAATAAGATAAATGGAAAACCCGATTATATACGACTGACAGAAAGAAGAGTGGAATTGCTCAAGAATTTCGATGAAGAATTTGTCTCAAAAAACTTTGGTAATTTTTACACCTCGGTAAGGAACGCGTTTCTCCAGAAACATGTGAAAATATTCAAACAACTTATGATCGACCGGAAAGAATCGGGCCTAGTAGTGGAGAGAAATCCCGTTCCCAAGCCTACCTATGTGGGCGCTCCAACCGATACCAAGTATTCGATTACCGTTGTGGGAAAGACAATTGATGAAAAACTCTACTATGCCGAGGATGCCGATGGGGACGGTATCACGGAAACTTTTTATGTCAACAGTGCGGACGGCTTCAACTGGGGATACAAGTCGGGACCCAATATCATCCTGATTCTTAACAATAAAGATGAAGCGGTGAAACAGATAGTCGGTGAATTGGCAAAAGGCGCGTATTACGGAACTCCAGAAGAAGAAAAGCAGATACTGGATACATTCCCCAAAGATGCTGAGATTATACAGAAGTTCGAACTGGAAAAAGCTGCTTCAGCAGGAAACAAGTAATTATCAGTGCAGCATAATAAAAAACCCGCCCGCTTCAGGGGCGGGTTTTTTTATTATTTTGGTCAGCCTTAACTAATGCGGAAAAATATTCATAACCATTGCCGGTTATACCCCCTATACTTACCAGGGGTTTGGACGTGGGTCCGTGATAGTCGGATCCGACGGTAACGAGCAGTTGCTTTTCGTGTGCATACGCAAGGTAAAACCTGTTTTCATCGTCATCATGATAACTGGATATCGCTTCGATACCCTGAATTCCATAGCCGGTTATAACATCCAGCCATCTGCGGTCGGTGACGAATTTCGGATGTGCGAGTACCGGGATACCCCCGACATTCTTGATTGCCTGTATTCCCTCACTGGTTTCGATTGATTCAAATGGAACATACGCGGGTCCGTTTTCCGTAAAATACTCGCGATAGAAGTACCTCAGACGGTTGTCTTTTTTATGCCCATGAAAATATTCATGTAACCGCCGGTCATGCCGGTTGGACTCGTTGTCGAACACCTCCAGCATTATCGAAGTCGCTGTCGGGGCTCTTCCGGCGGCCATTTCCCATATTCTTTCATCATTGAGGGTAAAACCCGCTTCACGAAGCGCGACAATTCTTTTTTCTGCTACAGAAAACCTGCATTTTTGAATATAGGTCAGTAAATCCAGAAATGTGCGGTCTGTATGGTCGATGAAATACCCCAGGATATGCTGTTGCGAGCCATCTGGAACGAATACCGTGCTTAGCTCCACACCGGGAATGTATTCGATAGCCCGTTTTTCACTTAACGCATCGTTCACCGATTCAACGGAATCATGGTCGGTAATGGATATTCCTGAAAGATCTGCTTTTTCCGCAAGACTGAAAATCTGGTTTACCGAATAATCTCCGTCTTCACTGTATGAAGAATGAATATGGAGATCAATGGTCTTCACCATCTAGCTAGCGCGCCTTTGCAAAGAGCTTTGATGGCAGATACATCATTTCCAGTTTTTCATGGCAGGCGGCATTTTTATATCTTTTTTGGCAGGAAGGAAATCCAGCGGGTCCAGCGGTACATCCAGGCAGCGGATTTCAAAATGGAGATGATTCCCTGTGGAATTGCCGGTGCTTCCAACAAATGAAATGACCTGACCTTTTCTTACGAATTCGCCCTTTTGGACCAAGTTCGCGGCGTTATGTGAATAGCGGGTAATGAAATTATTACGATGTTCCAGTTCCACCGTGTTGCCGTAACCGCTCATATATCCCGAATAAATAACCCTTCCCCCCATGGATGCACGAATCGCCGTTCCCCGCGGAGCGGGTATGTCGACCCCGGTGTGGAACCGTTTTCCCCTGAATCCGAGAACGGAAGAAATATTGGTGACATCCTGGATAGGCCACAGAAATTCATCTTCCGCGCTCTGAATTGATGAACGGGAAATACCGCGGGATTTCAGCAGTTCAAGAAAACGGTCGGAATAGGGGATAAACAGATATTTACCGACGGCTGATGCATTGCTCCTGATGGAGTTGAAGGAAGTGATTTCTTTAATCGATATGGAATAATTCCTGCATGCCGAGGTCAGTGTTCCAGGGGAGTTGATGAACATCCATTTACCCAGGCGCCCTTTATATTCCTGAATATCAGGATTATCGATGAAAATGTTTTCTTTTGCATCGGAAAAACCGGTAAAAATAAAAAACATCAGCAGAAGAACACACACTTTTTTCATATTAACCTTTTACACGAAAAAGCTGCGGCACCGACATGATTAGAACCTGTAATAAACGTCCCTCCGTCAAACGCCGTATTATCCTATGCGCGGTTTTTGTAAGTACAGGATCCACTAAAAACAATCTAATTGAACTTCTGTTGCATACCCTTCGGTATACTTACCCATTTCTTTATATATCGGGCGTTTGTACAAGGACGGTATGCAAGAATGATTATTTTTGTTCCAGGAATCTATCTGCTCTCCGGGAATACTGATATTTCCAGGAGCCGGTCACCCTTTCTGTGATTGAATTTCCGAATTTGCAGGTACTATGGATGGGTGTAACCTCTTAATAAAAGTGTAGTAATAAGGATGAACAGTGCATCAGGACGATATTATTGAATTTGTATTGCAAAGTACCTTTATTGTCAATAAAAAAAGGGATATCATGAAAATGTGCTATAGTATTGAAAAGAGCATTCAAGAGTATTTTGTTAAAAATCCATAGATTATTCATATTGTCTTAACATAAGAATCCCTACAATCAACTCTACGTTATTCATTCTTCATCGACAGATCGAGAAACAACGTTGAAAATCTCCGGGTTTCTTCACGCCAGGACGGAGTAACCCTATTACACGTTAATGCAGGAGCGCCATGAAGATTGCAGTAATCTCCGATACACATCTCGGGAGGGGTGATGAGAGTGATCATTTCGGCAACGAGGACGGACGTTTCCTGAAATTTCTCGATTTTCTTGAATCCGAATTCGAACAGATCGTACTCCTGGGGGATATTTTTGAAACCATCACGAGTCCGAAATACGGGGCTAAAAAAGAAGAATTGCGGTCCTGCTTCTACGCTCACTATGACATCTCACGCAGGTTTTTTGAATCGACGCAGTACCGGTATATCCATGGAAATCATGACCTGATTGCGGCAAAAGTAATGGGCGCACCTGGTGAATATGCCATCAATATCGATGGACTGAGAATACTTTTTACCCACGGTCATTTATATGATTTTCTGGTTTGTCAGTTTCGCCTGCTTGCCGAATTCATTGTATGGTTGGGAGGCCATTTAAACCGGATCGGTCTGGGTATGGTGTATGATTACTTCGCGGCGATGGACAACGGTTTTTTAGAACCATCCAAGCACGCACGGCGGTGCAAGTTTCAGGAATGGGCCCTGGATATGGCGTATACACGCGATGCGGACCTAATAGTAACAGGCCACACCCACCATGGACGATGCATAATCCACGGAGAGAAAGTTTTCATGAACAGTGGAACATGCATTAATGGAAACTTCCAGTTTCTTTCTATTGATACGCATGCGGCGGAATTTGCTTATCACCAATCATGGTAACCCCCTTACAATGTTGTTAACGGACTGAAGAATGATTCCGGTTCCATTTTAATAAAGTAATAACGAACCCGCGGGTAGTATTCATCGGGGGGTAGCATCTGCCGGGAAAATCCAGGTTTAACATGAATCACACAACAGAACAAAACCCGGCCTTTAAGAGACCGGGTTCAGGGTGGGGGCTCACAAAACCAGCTATATCGGGTGCGTAGGTCAGGCTATCGAAAGCCTGGGTTCTGCGGACTCTCCATTGTCGGCCAGTCCCTGGAGCACCGCTTCCCAATTGTAATTTTTTATAGTATTAATATGGGCCCTTTCTTTAAGGTCCCAGTATTCCTCGAAATGGTTCTCGATCATGCCGATCATCCGTTCAAGCTTGTTGATCCAGTCTTTGTGATCGTTCGCCCTGGCAACCATTCCGGTGGCTCCATCCAGTACTATTTCCTTGGGCCCCCCCTGGTCAGATACGATGGCGGGCAGTCCGCACGACTGAGCTTCGAGTACAGACATGCCGAAAGTGTCGGCAATGCTGGGGACGACGAAGATATCGGCCCCCGAATAAAC